>JAWSVJ010000008.1:0-118930 GCA_033851975.1 Hyphomonas sp.
CTACACAGACGAAATTGAACAACGACTGAGCGAGCTGCGCTGTCCTGTGCGCCTCCTCTGGGGGCGTGATGACGAATGGATCCCGATCGAGACAGGCCGACGTCTCGCTAAGCTTTTACCTAATTGTGAACTTTCAGAAATTGCAGAATGCGGGCATCTCGTCCAAGAAGATGCACCCGAAAACATTATCAACACTGCCTTGAATTTTTTTGACTGATATGCCCCCCAACGATATTCCTACCCCATACTTCATCCTAAACCTCGCACGCCTTCGGAAAAATCTGGAGACGGCGAAACGTGTGCGAGAGGAAGCGGATTGCCAAATCCTGCTGGCGACCAAGGCATTTGCGATGCCTGCCGTCTTCCCGGTGATGCGTGACTATCTAGACGGGACGACAGCGAGCGGCGTGCACGAGGCGTGCATGGGGCATGAGAGTTTTGGCAAAGAGGTGCATGTCTATTCGCCCGCCTACACTGAGGATGATATCCGTGAGCTGACGGGTATTTCACAGCACATCTATTTCAACTCCAATGAACAGCTCCAGCGCTTTGGCCCCATTGCGCGCAGCGCGGGATGTAAGATTGGCCTGCGCGTAAACCCCGGCTATTCCAACGCCACGCTGGGCGGAGACCTTTACGACCCCTGCGCGCCGGGCAGCCGGTTTGGCGAAGTGGCGGAAAAGTTGGACGCTGTGGACTGGTCTGGTGTCGATATTTTCCACGTGCACGCCCTGTGCGAAAGCATGGCGGACGGCTCAGCGGGCCTGATCAAGCATGTCGGCGAGCGGTTCGGGGGCTATATCAGCCAAGTTTCCGTTGTGAACTTTGGCGGCGGGCATTTCCTCAATAAGCTGGGCTATGATGTCTCTATGCTGATTGATGCGATCAAGACGTTCAAGCAGCGCTTCGATGTAGAGGTTGTGCTGGAACCGGGCGGCGGCCTTGTGGTCAACACTGGCGAGCTGCATGCCTCCGTGCTGGCCACGCATTGGAACGGAATGGACCTCGCCATTTTGGACGCCAGCGCCTCAACCCATATGCCAGACGTGCTGGAAGTGCCCTACCGGCCAGATGTTATCGGCGCAGGCGACGCGGGCGAGAAAGCCCACACCTATCGCCTCGGCGGCAACACCTGCATGACCGGCGATGTGATCGGCGACTATAGTTTCGACACGCCGCTCGCGCCCGGCGACCGCCTCATCTTCACAGACCAGATGCACTATTCCTTCGTGAAAACAAACACATTCAACGGCACCCCCCTCGCCAACCTCGCCATCCGCCATGAGGATGGCCGTGTGGAGCAAATCAGCGATTTTGGGTATGGTGAATTCCGGCGGCGACTTGGGCGCTAGAGCTGATTCCGCCCATCGGGAACCACCCCGATAGATTGAAAATTTACACCAAATTGGAGCATTATTTTTGCGAATGGTATAGGCTCATCTGCGCATCATTAAGTCTTTAATGGAGGGATAAATGCACCGAACACTCATGGTTAACGCTGTTTTCAGCCTTGTTGCCCTTCCGGCAAGCGCACGAGATGTCGCGCTCAGCGTCCCCATCACGCATGTGGAAATAGTAGCACACTCAGGCGTTTGCCCACCTGACATTGGAGTAAGTCATCCCCGAAAAGTTAGAGGGAAGTTCGAACAAAGCTCCATTTTCGAGAAAAAATGCCGAGGTTACAAAGTCGACACCTATACGATCGAGCAGCAAAAGCTCAGCCGAATTGATGGCTTCTCTCATAAGGTTTCAGACGAACACCTCGAACAGCTCGATCTATATTTCGGACTAATCAGTATGCGAGGCTATAAACGTCAGTGCGACACGATGATAACGTATATCATAAATTCATACGCACACGACGTTCTAATATCCTCCTCATCACTCATGGACAATGCATGTTTCGCAAAGCGCCGCTCTATTGACGACAGCCAAGCCGATCCCGTCAGATACATATCACCGAACGCCCTCGCGCATATCTATGAGGGCACACTTAAAACTCCCGATCACCCCGAATAGACGGCACCCGCGCCCTCGCCTTACCCACCTCGCCCAAATCAATCTCCGCCAGCAGGACGCCCGGTTCGGTGTCGGCTTTCTCGGCGATTATCTCTCCCCACGGAGAGATGATGAGCGAGTGGCCGTAGGTTTCGCGGCCGTCTTCGTGTTTGCCGCCTTGGGCGGGGGCGATGACGAAGCTGCCGGTCTCAATAGCGCGCGCCCTTAGCAGCACATGCCAGTGGGCCTCCCCTGTGACGCGGGTAAAGGCGGCGGGAACGGTGAGGATTTGCGCGCCGGACTGGGCGAGTTTTCTGTATAGGTGCGGGAAGCGCAGATCGTAGCAGATGGAGAGGCCGAGCGTTGCATCGCCGGCCTGCGCCACTACAGCCTCTGTGCCCGGACGATAGGCGCGGCTTTCGCGGTATGATTGGCCGTCGCCAACTTCGACATCGAACATGTGGATCTTGTCATAGCGGGCGGTGATCTGCCCGTCTGGTGAGATAAGATAGCTGCGATTGGCAAAGCGGTCATCATCCTCCAACGCAATGGCGAGCGAGCCGATGAGCAGCCAGACGCCTAGCTCCTCAGCCAGCGCCGTGAAGGCTGGCAGACTCTCATCGTCGGCCTCGGTGCTAATTTTCGCGCGAGCCTTGCCGGGGCGAATATCCAGCAGATTGGTCATCTCCGGAGTGGCGATGAGGCTCGCGCCCTGCTTTGCGGCCTCACGGATTAGCGCGCTGGCCGCAGCGATATTTGCTGCGACCTGCGTGCCGGAACGCATTTGAATACAGGCGACAGTCATTTTAGTCATGGATTAGGCATAACCCAATCGCCCGCCCTTCGCTAGCTAAGCGCCGATTGCCTCGACCACCTGCCAGACGCGGTCTTTTCCGAAATACATGTCCTCGCCCACGAAGAAGGTCGGGATGCCGAACACACCGCGCGCGACGGCGGCCTCTGTATTGGCGATGAGCTTTGCTTTCACGTCAGGGTCTTGCGTTTGCGCGAGCAGGCCTGCGCCGTCGAGATCAGCCTCAGTCATGGTAGCGGCGAACACGTCAGGGTCATCCATCTTTAAGCCATCCTCCCACATCGCTTTGAGGCCCGCGGCGATGTATTCGGGCAGCGCGCCATTCACCTCCGCCGCAACCGCCCCACGCATGAGGATGAGCGTGTTGATCGGGAAGTGCGGGTTCATTTTGAAATCAGTAACTTTGTGACGCGCGATGAAGCGCTGCATTTCTAGCATTTGGTAATCGAGTTTTCCGGTCACGCCGCCAAAGGCCTGCATGGGGGATTGGTTGTTCGTCGCCTTGAAGATGCCGCCAAGGAGACATGGGATATAATTGATCTGCGCGCCCACCTTTGCGGCCGCAGGTACGAGCGCTTGGTTGGCGAGATAGGCGTTGGGACTCGCAAAATCGAAAATGAAATCAATCGTCTGTGTCATTACCATTTTTCCTTCCAGGGGCGCAGGTCCAACTCGTGCGTCCATGCCGTGCGCTTTTGTTTGTGCAGCATGACGTAGCTTTCCGCGATGTGATCGGGGTTTAGGATGGCGTCTTCATCACGTTTTACGTCAACATCCGGCACATTTTCGCGAATGAAATTTGAGTCGATTGCGCCGTCGATGATGGTGTGAGCGACGTGTATGTTCTGTGGGCCGAGCTCTCGCGCCATGCTTTGGGCGAGTGCGCGCAGGGCGTGTTTGGCGCCCGCAAAGGCAGAGTAGCCCGCCCCGCCGCGCACACTGGCCGTCGCGCCGGTGAAAATGATCGTGCCTCGCCCGCGCGCCACCATGCGTTTGGACACTTCATGCCCCATGAGGAAACCCGCAAAGGCGGCCATTTCCCACACTTTGCGATAGACGCGCGGCGTTGTCTCCGTGATCGGAAAATTGACGTTTGCGCCAATGTTGAACACGGCAACTTCGATGGGGGCTATCTCGGTCTCTATACGTTCGACCAGCGCGGCCATCGCCTCCTCATCACGCGCATCGACCGGCGTGGCGACGGCCTCATGTCCATCAGAGCGAATGGAGGCGGCGAGCGCTTCGAGTTGATCGGCGTGGCGTGGACGGCGCGCAAGGCAGACGGTCATTCCCTCGGCCGCAAAGGCCCTCGCAATGGCCGCGCCGGTGTCGTCTCCCGCGCCGATTACCAGACAAGATGACTTAGTCATAAGGCTCTCCGATTCTTCCACATTGAAAATTAGCGCAATTTGCTTCATATTATGGTTTCATTTTGAGACTATATTTAATTGGTATCGAAACGCAACCGAATTTTGAGGACGCCCATGTCGAAGCGCCACACGCACACCTGCCCGATCGCGGCGATGCTGAATATTATCGGTGACAATTGGACGTGGATGGTCATCCGCGAGGCGTTTTATGGCGCATCTCGCTTTGGTGAATTTCAGAAAAACACAGGCATTTCGAAGAATATGTTGAGTGATAGGCTCAGCCGTCTAGTCGAAGAAGGCATGTTCGAGACATTCGACATTGGCAAGACAGGTGAGCGCCAAGGGTACCGGCTGACCGCCAAAGGCCTGTCACTACAGCCTGTGATGCACGCCATGTCACTCTGGGGGAATGAGCATTTATATGGGCGGGAGAATGAGCCTGTAACATTGCATGACAAGGCAACCGGTGAACGTATCACCGGGTTTGATCTACACACGACGTCTGGTACCTACGTCGCGACCAAAGACGTGGCCGTACGCCCCGGACCGGGCGCTAGCGACGCGACGATACGGCGATTGGAAAAAACCACCCCCTAAGCGTCTTCGTTCAGCCTTCGGAATATATTGCGCCCCATCTCTGCGTGGGTGAGATCATCTTCAAGCCCAGTTAGAAGCAAAATCGTCGCCATCGCAAACGCCCATCCTTTGGCGCGGGCAATCAGATCCTCATCAGCCCCATAGGCAGCAACCATGACCTCTCGCGCTGGACGGTTTTCAAATAACATCCACGCACTCGCCAAATCCGTTGCGGGATCACCAGATGTTATATCGCCCCAATCGATAACGCCGGTAAATCGCGCATCATCAACAAGAACGTTTCGGGCATGTAAATCGCCATGCAGCCAAACCGTCTTGGTTGAGGCGGGCATCGACAGGGCGGCTTTCCAAACAGAACGATTGGTACCAGTTACCCCATCAGGCTTTCCCTCAAGCAGTCTGATACGTTCCTCGACATCATCGACGATGGTCCACAATGGCACTCCGCGCACAGTATTTTCTGGTGCGTTATCAGGCGCCGGTCGATGCAATGCCCTCAAAAACTCCGCCATCAGGGCCGCTTCACCGTCCGCAGGTTCAATCTCATGCGCAATTCGCCCGGGGATGAAATTCGTAAGGCTCCAAGGCCACGGATAATCACCGCCCGGCTCACCTTTATAGACCACGACCGGCACCGGTATCGGTAAATCGGCAGCCAAATGCGCTATCCAGTTTTGCTCGTTTCGAAAGTACGGAATTGCGTTCGCTCGGCGCGGCATGCGAACGACCCAATCATCCCCCACACGGAACATCATATTATCCCAGCCAGAGCCTAGGTAGCGAATTGGTAGATCGGCCTTGTCGGGACATTGAACGCGCAAAAGTCGCCGCACCATATCTGGCGTGATCTCCACATCTGCCTCAGGTGTTTTATGGTCCACACACGTCTCCCCACGAACCGCTTCTACTTACGCGCACATAGCGCATTTTTGGGGATCGCGCACCCTAAAAAGAAAACAGACTTTTCACGCCACAACAAAGCCTTCAACGATGAATAAGAATTCTTTGTTTTTGTAAGCTGTTCTCACTCCCCATCACGCGCCCTCGCCGGCACATATTTTTGATTCTTGCGCGAGCCTGTTCCTTTATTCCGGTGTCCACTCACTTAGAGCAGCATCAAGAACACTGGTCGCAGCGCGCACATCTTCGTCTTTGATGATGAGCGGCGGGGCGACACGCATGACGTTATTGCCCGCGACACCAACCAGTAGCTTCTTATCACGGCAGATGCCTTGGAATGGTTTGGGGTCGCCTTTCATCTGAAGACCAATGAGCAGCCCCTTGCCGGTGACGCCTTCCACTTTATCGGGATGGCTGTCGGCCAAGCTTTTAAAGCCCTGCGCCAAGGTGCCCGCGACGCGGCGCACTTCAGCGAGGAAGCTCTCATCACTGATGATATCCCAAACGGCATTACCGACGGCCATGGCCAGCGGGTTTCCGCCATACGTAGAACCATGACTGCCCGGCTGCATGTGCTGGCCGGTGGCTTCGGTGGTGAGGCAAGCGCCGAACGGAAAGCCGCCACCGATGCCCTTGGCTGAGCACAGAATATCCGGCGCGGCGTCTTCAGCCCACTCATACGCGAACAGCTTGCCAGTCCGGCCAATACCGCATTGCACTTCATCATAGATGATCAACACACCATGCTCGTCGCACAGTTTACGCAGGCGGGTGAGTTCTTCTTCTGGCATAGCGCGCACGCCGCCTTCACCCTGAACAGGCTCGAACATAATCGCAGCTGTCGTTTTGTTCGCGATCGCCGCGTCCAGTGCGTCAGTATCGCCCCATTCGAGGTGAACAAAGCCCGGCAGACGCGGGCCAAAGCCTTCAAGATATTTCGGGTTGCCGCCCGCATTGATCGCGCCGAGGGAACGACCGTGGAAGGCCCCCGTTAGGGTGACGATGTCGACGCGCTCCTCATTGCCGTTGGCCCAATGAAATTTGCGCGCTGTTTTGATGGCACACTCAATTGCCTCAGTCCCGGAATTGGTGAAGAACACCCGATCAGCAAATGTGTCCCGGCAGATCTTGTCTGCCAGCTCTTCAGCGCCCTTAACGCGGAACATGTTGGACGTGTGCCACAGCTTGCCTGCTTGATCGGTCAGGGCATCAACTAGAGCTGGATGCGCATGACCCAGAGCATTCACCGCGATGCCCGCGATGAAATCCAGATATCGCTCACCATTTTCCGCGATCAGATAGTTGCCTTCACCATGGGTGAAAACCTGTTCGGCGGGCCGGTAAACCGGCATGATATGCTCGCGTGGATCGCTCATTTTGCTGTCCTGCTTTAGTGGGGAAAAAACTATCCGATCACGCTTGGCTAGCCTGACCGGTGAAGTCAACACATAGGCGACGCGTTTCGATAGAAATGTCTCCAATAGAGGTGTTTCCAAAGCAAAGGTCACGCTGAGCTGATTAAACAGCACCAATTATTGTTAGCGAAAAACGATAATATCTATTGACGCTAATCGATAATCATATATCGTTAATCGAGAAGCTCGGTCATCTGCAATGCTAACCTGACGCCTCCACTCCCTGACACATTGCAGAGTTACGGCCGGGCTTCCTCATGCAGGGCCATAGCGAACGCACGCTTCGTCACAAACAAATTTTGGGCTAAATGGCCAAAGGGGCATGAGCTCTCATTGGATCTCACACCCCTCCACCGTTTGCAGCGTTTCCTCCCAGAAACTTGCCTATTCATAAGGGAACAGTTTCATACATGTGTCAACAATGTGTCGGAACTATTTTCAGAGTTTCGGCAAATCCAGCCCAGCTGCATCTGCAATCCGTGCAATAGATTCCAGTGAATCGCCGCTCCAATCAGCCGATGCCGACACGGAAAACGCGGCCTCACTCTTCAAAATTGTGCCATCTTTCAAGATCTTCAAGCCGTTAGCCTTCAACGTGGCACCGGTCGAAGTGATGTCGACAATAACGTCGGCGCTGCCCGTTGTAGGCGCTGCTTCGGTCGCGCCAGCGCTCTCAACAAGTCGATACTCGCCCACCGATTCGGCGGCAAAGAAGCGACGCGTTAGGCGCAGATACTTGGTCGCCACGCGCATACGCCGGTTATGCGACTGGCGAAACCGTGCGCCCGCCGCCTCAAGATCGGCCATGGTATCAACATCCAGCCACGCTTGCGGCACAGCGACGATTACATCTGCGCCGCCAAAACCCAGTCGCTTCAGGACGTGGAAGTCTTCCACACCCATGGGCGCGGTATCGTGCAACAAGTCCTCCCCTGTGACGCCAGCGTGCAAGCTGCCATCGATGAGGCCTGCGGCGATCTCGCTGGCTGACAGAAGGCGCATATCAACATCACCGAGACCACCGATCTCCGCTTGATAGCCGCGCTCCCCGCCGACTTGGCGTACCGGGAAGCCAAGCTCTGCGAACCAGTCTTCCGTATTGGCTTTCAGGCGACCTTTGGATGGAATAGCGATTGAAAGACGGGTCATGATGAGGCCTCCCCACATGCACGGGCAACACGGTCTGGGCGCACCACGCCGCCAATCGCGCTCGCGCTGATTTTGCCGCCAGACAGGTCAGAAACGAGGCCATCATAGCGCCCGCCAGCCGCTACAGGCTGATTGCTTGATAAGTTTTGACCGAAGGTTTCAAACACGAACCCATCATAATATGTGAAGCGACGCCCATAGCCTGAACGGAAACGGCTTTTGGCCACCTCGCCTGCAACATCCTGTTTCATGAGGTCAATTCGCTCAGCAATTGCCCCGATTATGCCATCAAGACCGCTGAGACCATGCTCTGTAATAAGGGCCTGTAACGCGGAGGGAGCATCTTCCAACGGGCAGTCTATACTTTGCAGCGCCAGCAATGCGTCTGCCGCCGCTTTGGGAACGCCGCCAGTTGCCGCAGCCGTCGCCTTGGCTTGGAGGCCCTCAATAATTTCATCGAGGCTGCGCGTACCAATAAGGTCAATACCGCGCTGGGAAAGCACGCGTGTCACCGCGCTAGGCACATCATCAGACTCAAGCGCGGCCAAAATTTCTGCATCAGGAGCGGCGGGTGCTTTATTGATTAAGTTTTTCACGCCGCCGTCTTGGCGGAAAGCACGCTTTAGCAAGTCTGACATAAGAGACGACAGGCCGAGCGCATCGACAACTGATGGGAACAGGCGAAGGTCTCCCGTCGCGCTGCCGATAGTTTCAACGGCGCACGCTGCGACAGCGTCCTGAACGAGCACGAACGCCTCTGCATCAGCTCCGGGCGTAGACTCGCCGCCGAAGCGTTCGAAGCCGACTTGGGTAAACTCTAGCAGGTCATCCTTAGATGCTGGCAAGCGGAAAGCGCGGGCAGCATAAGTGTAGTTCTTTGCGTCCGCATCGCCATTCAAACGGCGCTCAACCTCCTGCCCCGCAACGGGAAGCGTGAGATCTGGGCGCATGACTTTTTCACCACCTCGATGATCGGTGAACACACAAAGTCTTGCACGCACAGCCTCGCCTGACAGCTCCAACGGAATGTCCGACGCCATCGCATAAGCAGGATCAATCCGCTCCGCATTTAAGCGCGCAAACACACTTGCTGCGGCCTCAATTATCGAATTTTGACTCATCCCTGCGCCTCTACGATTTTGCGTACCGTTTCGATCATCGCACCACGCGGCACTTCGACTTGGCCGGGTCGAGCTTCGCGATACTCTTCATTCGACTTGATCGCCTTGGCTTTCAGCGCGCCCATCTCAAGATCTTTGATGGTGACCGTGCCTTTGGCCAACTCATCCTCGCCGACCATGACAACGGCGGGCGCGTTGCGACGATCTGCATATTTCATCTGCGGACGCATACCAGAGCCGCCCATATAGGCCTCAGCGCGCAGGCCGGCTTGGCGCAACTCAGTCGCGATTTGTAGCGCGACCGTCGGATTGCCGCGATCCAGATTTAGCACAACAACTGGGCCATCTAGCTTTTGCGTCTCGCCCATAATCTGAAGTGCCGCCGCAAGCCGGGATATACCTATGGAGAAACCTGTCGCCGGAACTGTCTCGCCCGTAAAGCGCGCAATCAAATCATCATAACGACCGCCACCACCGATTGAGCCTATACGGTATTTCTTGCCATCTTCGCCAACAACTTCGCGGAGCAGCTCAGCCTCATAAACTGGGCCAGTATAATATTCGAGGCCGCGCACAATTGACGGGTCGATCACAACGTCGCCCTCTGGCGCACCGAGGGCCGCCAATGCGTCTGCGATAGCTTCCAGCTCGCCGAGGCCAGCTTTGCCTTCTTCGGTGTTGCCCGCCGCTTTAGCCAGATTGGCCAGCGTTTCTGCGCGTGTGTCTGCGCCAGCCGTTGCGAAGGCCAGCACGGTTTCGACATCTTTGATCTCTAGCCCTGCGCCCTTGGTGAAGTCTCCGCTTTCATCCATGCGGCCTTTGCCGAGCAGATCCGCAACGCCGCTCGCGCCCAAGCGATCCAGCTTATCCAGCGCGCGCAGGATAGACAGGCGCACCTCGCCCTGATTGGCGCCGACAGCATCGAGCACGCCATTGAGCAACCGGCGCGTGTTGACGCGGATAACGAACTCACCGGTTTCCATGCCCACTGCGCGCAAGGCCTCTGCGCCCATCGCGATCATCTCAGCGTCAGCGTGATAGCCGGGTGCGCCGACTGTATCGGCATCGCACTGCCAAAACTCACGGAAACGACCGGGGCCGGGCTTTTCATTTCGCCAGACAGGGCCAGCTGCATAGCGGCGGAATGGGCGGCCAAGGCCCTGACCCGCTTCTGCCACAAAACGCGCGAGCGGTGCCGTAAGATCATAGCGGAGCGCCATCCACTGCTCGTCATCATCCTGAATGGCGAACACACCTTCATTCGGGCGATCAGTGTCTGGCAGGAACTTGCCGAGCGCATCGACATATTCAAACGCGCCAGTTTCCAGCGATTCAAAGCCCCATTTGCGGTAAACGCCCGTGACGGTTTCGACCAGCCGCGCCTGCGCATGGATGATGCCTTCCCGCTTATCAGGGAAACCGCGGGGTTTGCGGGCCAAATCTTTGCCAGTTAGGGGCGCGTCGCTCATGGGATAAAACCTTACTTCGTGTCGCGTTGGCACTAGCGCAGCGGGCCATTCGAGGCAATGGGGCGTGGAGGCTTGGGCGAGATGTATGCGTTTCGGGACGTGGGCTACGTAGTTTTTGATTCAACCCGTTTGAAGAGAGCTCTTTTGGCCCAATCCTATCATTGCGCTGCCCCCTTTTAACGTCTTCAACCTGCATATCCAGAACTAAGGGATATCTCTGACCGTTGACAGGAAACCACTAGAGATAAAAAAAGACTATCGGAACGATGTGTTGACGTGGAGGGATTATGCTTAGGTCTTTAGCAACTTGAAGAATGAGCTGCAGCCGATGGATACGACGCGGAGCCGGGCAGCCGCACTCTAAGCTGGTATAAAAAATTTAAATTCGTCGCCCGCTGGAAGCCGCGCTTCAGCGGAACATCGAGCGAGGACGCATTATTGTCGAATAGGGTTTGCCAAATGAAGTCTAAGAAATGGAGTGCGGTTACGCTGTTGGCCGGCTTGTTTTCGGTGGTTGGCTGCGTTCTCCCGCCCGGCCCAAAAGTCTGTCGAGCATCAGATGTGGCAATCCTGGACGATGGGCCTCCCAGAACGTTCGACTTCAGGGGATTCTATCGAGCACGTGGCGAGTTTTCGTTACAGATATCTGAAACCACCTACACCCTCTGCCAAGGCTCAATCATAAAGAATAAGAATGGCTATAATGTGAAAGATCGGGTTTGCGAACACGGTGATGTGGTTTGGAAAGAATTCCGTGGTAGTTCGCACCGCGTTTCGGCTTACTTAGTAGGTTTTGGAGATACAAAGACCGGCGCCAAAATATATGACCGATACGGTTCAGGTGCTCCCCATTGGAGTTTTCTTGATAACCGAAATCTGTCGGAAGATGAGAAATTTGACGACGGGGATTACCGTTTAATCGTCAATGGAATGCAGCCGCTGTGCAGTTTCGGTACCTGCGCAACTTTTGGGCCGATGGATACACGGATGCTTATCTGGCACCTGCAGGATCTGGAATGCCTCGGCGAGTGGGCTGACGTTCTTTTCGAACAAGAAGAGTGATCTTCGCTGGGCAATTCAGATCGAATTTGAGCATCCATTTCTGGCGAATAAATGCCTCTTCTCACGATGATCCCAGCTAAGGCTGAGATCTAGCTCCCGCTATTTCCGCTCGCTTACAAGGCAGCGTTCCGAGATGGATACCTGCCTTCGCAGGTATCTTCGAAGAATTGGCTTTAAGGCCCCTTTATCGCCTAATTGCCGTCGCCGTGACTGACATCTCCCGCGCCGTCGCGCCGTTCGATGATTTTGAAGATGCCGGTGCCGCGTAGGAGGGTCTTTTCACCGGACCAGATTTTGCCCTCGACGGTGATGACGCCGTCTACTTCGCCGACGACTTTGCCTTTGCCCTCAACGAAGGCTCCGACTGGCGCGCTGGAGAGGAAGTCGACCAGCAAGCGAACGGTCACCCACCATGTGTCTTCTTCATTCTCGACCGCGCCGCCCCATGCCATGTCTGCAAAGGTCATAAGCATGCCGCCATGCGCGTTGCCCATACCATTGGTATGGTGCTCCTCGACGCGAAAGCCGCGCATGAGGCCGTCTTCATCTCTACGTTCAAACAAGGGGCCGACCTGACGGCCAAAACCCCTATGCCACGGCAATAATTGATAGCCGTCTGGCGCGTCGAAAGTCTGGCTCTTGGTAAAATCATCGGTCATGCGTCCTTGATTTGCACACTCGCAAATTGCTGTCCAGTTTTCCGCAGAGGAAGCAGATTAGACCGGCATTATGGGCAGATAGAGCGTGCACTATATTTTCACCCGCGCGCCGCAAATAGCGCTTACATTCAATCGAACTGACATCCCATCATGTCTTTGACTCATTTTACGTGTCAGACTTTGTTCTATGAACACATCATGGATGCCCCTGCTCGCTGCTGCCTTTTTCTTTGTGCTGCCCGCCACGGCTGATCCGCGCCGCGATGGGGCCTCGATTGCCGCCGCGCTGAACGCCGCTCATCATCCGCTGGATGCGTGCGGAGGAGAGAATTTGCTCGATCTGGCCGTGCCGGATGGTCCGTTTCTCTCCGCCTGCCAGATGCATGATGCGTGTTACCGCTCTGGCGCGAAGAACCAGTATGATTGCGATACCGACTTCCTGCTCGATATGCGAGATGCGTGCGAGATTTCATATCCCAAGCAAGACAAGCAAGTCCGCCACCTCACCTGTATGGGCGCGGCGCAGACTTATTTCTTGGCCGTCAATTCCAGTGTCGGCTCTCGCCACTTCAACACTGGCGGCACCAGCGGCGAATTGGCGGCGCATACGCAGCAGCGCTTGCTTGAGGATGATCGCTCTGATGAGCTGCGCAACTGCGTGACAGTAAAGAACACATCTGGCCGCAAGATAGCCTATCAAGTTCGGTTACATAATCAGAATGGCGATTGGGTCGATACTGAACCTGATCTTGGCAAAGCCCATTTACAACCGACAGCCAGCAAGCGCATCTGCGTTGATACCGACCGCCAGCCTTTGGAAGACTGGCACACAATGGGTGAGACCTATTTCATCACGCTGAAAGCCGATGACCCAGACAGGTTTCGCTTGTTCGGAGACCTGATCGACGTTGACCGGATAGAGTGTGATCGCGCGACGGGACAGTGCGTTCGCTAAGCGGCTGCATCATCCAGCCCGACAGATGCCAATGCCTTGGCCTGACGCGCAGAGACCGCCGCCACATCAAAGCCCGCAATGCTCTCTTCAAATAGCTGATGGAAGTTCAGCTCGGCGCCGAGACGTAAATAGGCAGCGCCGAGGCCGATAGCGGCGCGGTCCATGAAAACGAACTCTCGCGGAATACGAATGGGGCCTTTCTCTTTCAGCTCCTTGCGCACGGCGAACATTTCCTTACGGCCATATTCACCCGCTGAAACACCATCGGCGACGCTGCGCACCCGGTTATCCAGCAGCGGCCCATAGATGAATCCAGCCCAGACGTTCAAAATCTCGACCAGTTCACGCGATAGATCCTTGAAGCCCCATTTCTCGTAGGCGGCGACGCTGGCGTCAAAATCATCGGCCAGCAGTGATCGATAGAGATCGACAACGCCCTCAACAAAGGTTGGCGGGAAAATGCGGATACAACCAAAGTCGAGCAGATTGATGCCGGTGCCCTGCCCGGTCACCTGATAGTTGCCCAAATGTGGATCGCCATGAATGACGGCGTGAGTGTTAAACGGGCCCCACCACGTCCAAAACAGCATCTCGGCGATATTGTTTCGGGTCTCTTGCGGCGCGTCGGCGAACGCATCCAAGCGCTCACCATCCAGCCACGTCATGCTGAGCAGGCGGTCGCTCGACAGCTCGTCGAGCGGGCGCGGCACGGTCACATAGTCTTTGTCGGCCAGCATGTACTCATACAGGCGCATGTTCTTAGCTTCGCGGCGGTAATCCAGTTCCTCGCGCAAGCGGTCAGCAATCTCAACTAGCAGCTCATCTGGTTCAATCGATCCATCGAAGCGTTTGAACAGGCCGATAAGGGTTTTCAGCTGGCCGAGGTCTGACTCCACGGCGCTTGCCATGTCTGGGTATTGCAGTTTGCAGGCGATCTTCTGGCCGTCCAGCGTCTCCGCTTCGTGGACCTGACCAAGGGAAGCCGCAAAGGACGCCTCTTTCTGGAACTGGCCGAATTGCGCCTCCCAGCCCGCGCCAAGTTCAGCGCGCATACGCCGGCGCACAAAAGGCCAGCCCATTGACGGCGCTTCGGCCTGTAACTGTTTGAGTTGCTCTGCATATTCTGGCGGCAACAGGTCAGGAATTGTGGAGACGATTTGAGCCACTTTCATCAGCGGGCCCTTGGATTTGCCGAGTGCAGCTGTCAGCGCCTTAGCGATACGCTCATCGCCCTGCCCGCCGCCAAAAAGGGATTGGGTCGCAAAGGTCAGCCCCGCGCCAGACAGGTTAGCGCCCACCTTCGCAGAGCGTGCAAGCCGCCCAGCCAATCGATTACGTTCAGGATCATTCTTCAGGTCATCACTCATAACACCCTATATAGGGGGAACCGCGGGCAATGGCACACCCTAGGCGTGAATCTCCTGTGGGATCAGCCCGAAAGCGTGACAAGCGGCCTTAGAGTCGAGTATAGGCGAGGTGTCCGCTAGATTGAGGCGGTCGTAGACCAGAGACGGCGTAAGTTTTGGTTCCACACATTACCGGGCACTTTTAAAGACCCGGCATTTTCTGTTGCGTTTCATCATATCTAAATAAAAGCGGCTCACATCCGCGTTCCGATCGCCTGATAAAAGGCGGCAAGAAGGATTTAAAGTTTCATGTCATATGCAACGATACTAACCGAATACAGCCGAGAGACGGCTGTTGCAGTCATTACACTGCACCGGGCAGAGGCCTCAAACGCCCTGAACGAAGAATTGGTTACAGAACTGGCACATGCACTCGACCGCTTTGAGGGTGTTAATAGCCCTGATGAGCTTGCGCGCTGTATTATCCTGACGGGCAGCAAAAAAGTATTCTCCATCGGAATGGACATGACCGATTTTGTCGAACGCCAGTTCCCAGAGACTTTCGCCAATGATCGCATGGGCCGTATCTGGCGTCGATTAGAACAGACCCGCGTACCGGTCATCGCTGCGGTGAGTGGCTACGCTTTGGGGGCCGGCTGTGAACTGGCCCTCATGTGCGACGTGCTGATGGCAACCGACACAACCAAGTTTGGCCTGCCCCAGATTCGGCGCGGCGCAATGCCTGCTTTGGGCGCCACACAACGTCTCGGCCGGTTCATCGGCAAAGCTAAAGCAATGGATCTCTGCCTTTCTGGTCGCATGATGGATGCAAACGAAGCAGAGCGCGCAGGGCTCGTTTCGCGCCTCGTCACCGGGGACGCTTTGTTAGATGAGGCCCGCGAATTGGCCGGAAATATCGCAGAACTGCCTAAAACGGCCGCCATGATGATCAAGGAATCCATCAACGCCTCCTATGAAACCCCAATGGCACAAGGGCTTGTGCACGAACGACGCTTGTTCCAGACATTATTCGCGACCAGCGATCAAGAAGAAGGCATGTCGGCCTATTTAGAGAAACGGACACCCCATTTTAGAGGGCGGTAAGCCCCACAAAAGACACGCGCCCCTGAACATAGGGATTGGGCGCTAAGAAAATATATGCCCAGCAGGCAGGCTTACGGTTGACGCCTTCGCCGCCATTATGTATTCCCCCGCCTTCAGCCCTATGGAGGGTCTCCATAAGGGTTTCAGGAGTTAGATATGGCTAATACACGTTCCGCCAAGAAAATGGTTCGCAAGATCGAGCGCCGGACTGAGGTCAACAAAGCGCGTGTTTCACGCGTTCGTACCTTTATCCGCAAGGTCGAAGAAGCCGTTGCCTCTGGTGATAAATCTGCCGCGCAGGAAGCACTACGTGCTGTCCAACCGGAACTGATGCGCGCTGTGACTAAAGGTGTGATGCACAAGAGCACATCTTCACGCAAAGTATCACGCCTTTCCGCTAGCGTTAAAGCGATGGGCTAAGCACCCAACTATTGCGCTCTGCGCAATATGGGTAAGACATTTTAAAACCCACTCGGTTTACGCCGGGTGGGTTTTTCTTTGCGCCGAGATTTGGTGCACGCTTGGGCTTGCCAAAATTTGAAAACCCGCAGCGCATAACTGGGCATACCCCCTATGCGTAAAATCGAGATCACTTTCTAAAAACACTCACCTGTTTTGCATATTTGCGGAGCTGCGATCCTGAGCATTGCAGTATGTCTGATCCTTAACAATCGGAAGTGTTTTGGTGACACTTTCACTACGTTATACACAGGTGATTAATTCCCAAAATGTTGACAGAACATTTGTGAACAAAAGTGAGCGTGTAATCACGTGAAGTTTTTTTTCACAGGCTAATTACATGATTAGTCACGCTTTTTTATCCGACAAACCAAGAGTCAACAGGGCAATCCGAGCCGGACGAAAAAAGAAACACTTGTCAGAAAAACGTCATCCAGATAGTTTGAACTCACCAACAAAAACCTCTCTCTGCACGGAGTATTGGCGGGGCCAGTTTTATATAACTGGGAGAGAGAGGAGCGTTCCGTTGGTCAGGGATGAACATAACAAAAAAAAGGAGTTTGGTGATGGACCGAATTCAGCTGACTGACTCTCAACACGACACCCCTTCGACTTCGACCGAGGGAAAAACAACTCGTCCGGGTAAAGACATCTGGACAGATGTATTCGCGCGCCTTGAGGCGACGCTTAATGCTGTAGATTTTTCGCGCTGGATTTCTGGCTTGCGTCTCATCGCAGAAGTGGATGGCGCGATCGTAATCGCAGCACGCGATCAACTATCATTCGACCGCGTGACGATTGAACACAAAAGACAAATTCAGCGTTTCTGGAAAGATGCTGACCCAGCCCGTCGCCCTGTGCGCATTGTGTGCTGGAGAACGGCCCCTACTGAGCTGCGCGATCTAATCGAGGACCCATGGGCCAAAGATGAGGCCGCCGCGAAACAACAAGCCGAGGCAGCGCCTGTTGCGTCTGACACTGACGACCAACCGGCCCGCAAGAAAAGCGACGGCAATAATGGCGCGCCAGCGAAAACCTTTGAAACCTTGGTTCAAGGTGAATCCAATAAACGCCCCGTGCAAATGGCACTGCGTATCGCACGCGGCCAACCTGTCGGCACGTCCAGCGTATTGATCTATGGCCTGCAGGGCGTTGGCAAAACCCATATCCTGCAAGCTCTTATCGCTGAAGCAGAACTCAGCGATCCAGACCGCAAAGTCATTTACATGACCGCTGAGGAGTTCCTGTCTGCCTACACTGATGGCGTAAAAGCCCGTGACACAAGCGCTCTCAAGAAGCGCCTGCGCTCGGCTGATGTTTTGTT
The DNA here is from genome assembly GCA_033851975.1 of Hyphomonas sp. Lineage (GTDB taxonomy): Bacteria > Pseudomonadota > Alphaproteobacteria > Caulobacterales > Hyphomonadaceae > Hyphomonas. The sequence goes on from JAWSVJ010000008.1 coordinate 17,743, forward strand.
GATCGACGACCTGCACCGCATCGCTGGTAAAAAAGGCACCGAAACAGAACTGTATCAAAACATCCGTGAGGTGACATCTCAGGGCGGTATCGTTGTCATGGCTGGCGATCAGGCCCCCGGTGACGTTACAGGCTTCAGCCCTAGAATGCGCGGCGAGCTAACGGGTTCTATCGCTGTCGAGGTGGCCGCACCTGAAATGGAAATGCGCCAGCGCATCATCACCGAGCTAGCCGAGCACATTCACCAATCTCACCCGAGCTTCGTTTTGGAAGACATTATGGTCGCCCGCATCAATAGCGCGATCCGTGGACCGGGCCGTGAGTTGACCGGCGCTGTCTGGAGCTTGTTCACTGAAGCGGGCTTTGGCGAAGAGACGCCAACCATGGAGATGCTGGAACGCATTATCCGCCGTGTTGAAGGCACTGTGCGTGAGCCGTCTATCGAATTGGTCAAGCGCGCCGCGATGAAGGTGTTCAGCGTATCCAAGGCTGACCTTGAAAGTCCCTGCAAAGCCCGCGCTGTGGTGTATCCACGGCAAATCGCAATGTATCTCTGCCGTGAAGAGACTGGTAAGTCCCTTCCGCAAATCGGGCGCAGCTTCGGGAAGCGTGATCACACAACGGTTTTGTATTCCCATCGCAAGCTCACCAAGTCGATATCCAATGATACTCGCCTCTGCGAAGATATCGCCAAGGTTCGTGCAATGATCTTCGAACTTCAGGCTGCGGGCTAGAACTCAGGTATTTCGCCAACAAATCGCGTTCAATGGCTTGGCTTTTGCGCGCGAATGGTTAAGGGTTTCCGGCCCGCTTCTTTTCAGGGGCGGGCCGATTTATGTGTTGGGGGAAGCGCGTCGCAGAATGGCCGATGACTGTCACACAATTATGAGAATAAACACGTATGTAGGCGCCAAGCGCCAGAAGAATGGATGGACCGGCAATGAAACTGACTATGGAACGCAGCGATCTTCTAAATGCCCTATCGCACGTGCAAAACGTCGTTGAACGTCGCAATACTATTCCGATCCTCTCAAACGTCTTGATGCAGGCTAGCGGCAGCCAGTTGCGCCTGACGGCAACAGACCTTGATATCGAGGCGGTTGATTGCGCAGACGCTAAAGTGTCAGCAGATGGCGCCATCACGGCGCCCGCCGGCACATTGTTTGATGTGATCCGCAAACTGCCAGCAGGCGCGGACATCGAAATGGAATTGCAGCCAGATAACCAACGCTTATCCATTCGCTCAGGCCGTTCGCACTTTGAACTGCCTACGCTGCCTGCATCAGATTTCCAGACGATGACACCAGATGATGATGCGGCAACCTTTACGCTCCCCGCAACAGATTATGCGCGTTTGATCGACAAGACCAAATTTGCAATTTCGACTGAGGAAGCTCGCTATTATCTAAACGGCGTCTATATCCACGGCGCTGAGAACGACGATAACGAAGCAGTATTGCGCGCTGTCGCTACAGATGGCCACCGCCTAGCGCTGGCTGAAGTGCCCTGCCCGGCTGGCGCTGAAAAGCTTGAAGGCGTGATCATTCCGCGCAAAGCGGTAACGGAGTCTCGTCGCCTTGTTGACGCGACTGACGGCGATGTCGAAATCTCTGTGTCTGATGCGAAAATCGTCATCAAAGCAGGACGTGCCGTTCTAACGTCAAAACTGATCGACGGTACCTTTCCTGACTATACGCGGGTTATCCCCAAGGGGAACGACAAGAAAATGTCGATCAATAACAAAGCTTTTGAGGCCGCTGTTGACCGGGTTGCAACCGTATCGGCTGAACGCTCACGGTCTGTGAAACTGTCTCTATCTAAAGGGAAGGTCACGCTTGCCGTTAGTCACGCAGAAACCGGCGCGGGTAATGAGGAGATTGAAGCGGACTATGCGGATGATGAAATGGAAATCGGCTTCAACGCGAAGTATCTGATGGATATCGCCGGACAGATTGAGGCCGACACAGCAGAGTTCATGTTCAACGACCCGGCCTCCCCAGCGCTCGTTCTTGACCCCTCTGACGATTCAGCACGCTATGTGTTGATGCCGCTGCGCGTGTAACCAAGAAGGGCTTGCTCCCTTCATGACTGCACTGACCCGCCTGTCACTGACGGATTTTCGTAATTTCGCAACACTGACCCTGCCCTTGGATGGTCGGCATGTGTGTTTGTATGGCGCCAATGGCGCTGGCAAAACCAATCTGCTCGAGGCCGTCAGCCAGCTTGGCCCCGGGCGCGGCCTGCGCTCTGCGACCTTGCCCGACATGATCCGCAATGATGCACCCGGCGGCTGGACCGTCGCGGCAAATCTAGCAAATGAGCAGCGGATCGGCGTCGCGCTCGAAACCAAGCCCACCTCCAAACGGGTCGTGCGCATTGATGGCGCATCAGCCAATGCCTCAAACCTCGCAGAACTGATCCGCATTGTCTGGCTAACCCCGACAATGGACGGCGTTTTCCGGGGCAGCGCCTCTGACCGCCGCCGCTTCTTTGATCGCCAAGTGATGAGCCATATTCCGTCTCATGGCCGCGCCGCTAGCCGCTATGAGCAAGCCATGAAAGAGCGCAACGCCCTGCTTGAGCGCGGCAGCGTTGACCCGGCATGGGCAGACGCTATTGAGGCGCGCATGGCCGAGGCTGGCACCGAAATAGCCATTAACCGCGCAAACGTGTTGGAGGCTCTTCAGGGCGCGATCGAAACCCGACCAGAAGGTCACTTCCCTAAAGCCGATTTGACCTTAGATGGCCCCGCCGAACGAGCCGCGATACAGGGCGACGATTTCAAATCCATTTTCGAAGTACTGTCGGACACCCTTCGCACTGCCCGCCGCCGCGATATGGCCGCTGGCCGTGCCATTCAGGGGCCGCACCGCACAGATTTAGGTGTGATCCATAGGCCGACTAGCGCGCCAGCCAAAGACGCGTCCACGGGCCAGCAAAAGGCATTATTGATCGGTCTTATCCTCGCATCAGCCGCAGCCTTGCGCGCAGATGGAGACGGCCCTGCGCCGCTATTGCTGCTGGACGAAGCTGCCGCGCACCTCGACGCGGACCGCCGGGCAGCTTTGTTTGATGAGTTGATGAATTTGGGAGGGCAAGCTTGGCTTACCGGGACTGAAAGCTTCCTGTTCGAAGCCTTCGGAGACCGTGCCCAGCGCATCCTAGTGGAGGATGGCCGGGCACAGGCTGTCGAGAGTGCTTAAGCGTTATGGAAGCCGCTTAGGCGCTTATTGATGATCTCGTCCGCTTCACTCATGATGCGGTCGATCAGCTCCTTACAGGTCGGGATGTCGTTGATAAGCCCGGCAACCATGCCGCAGCTCCATGCACCCGCATCCATCTCGCCATCCAACATAATGCGCGGATAAACGCCGGCAACTTCTTCGGCGATGTCTTCGAACTTCAGTTTAGCGCCGAGCTCTTTCTCTTTTACGATCAAGCGCTCAACCGCAACATTGGTCAGCACGCGCTCTGTATTGCGCAATGAGCGCATGACGAGTCGTGTATCCAGCTCACTAGCCGCTACGATCGCGTCTTTCACGTTTTGGTGCACGGGAGCTTCTTTCGTTGCGATGAAGCGTGTGCCCATGTTCATGCCTTCTGCGCCCATTGCGAGCGAGGCAACAAGGCTGCGTCCGTCTGCTTGGCCACCAGATGATACGAATGGAATGTCTAGTTCGTCAGCTGCGCGTGGCAGCAGGATCATGTTCGGCACATCGTCTTCGCCGGGGTGACCACCACACTCAAAGCCGTCAACTGAAACCGCGTCACAACCGATGGATTGTGCTTTCAATGCGTGGCGAACAGCTGTGCATTTGTGGATGACTTTGATGCCGTTCTCTTTAAGGATCGGGAGGACCTGAACAGGGTTGTTACCTGCAGTTTCAACCGCTTTCACGCCGCCTTCGATGATGGCTTTTACGTAGCCGGGATAGTCAGGCTGATTGACCGCGGGAAGGAAGGTTAGGTTTACGCCAATTGGCTTATCCGTCATGTCGCGGCAACGCGCGATCTCATTCGCCAAGTCTTCCGGTGTGCGCTGTGTTAGCGCCGTGATGATGCCGAGACCGCCTGCGTTTGATACTGCCGCAGCCATTTCAGCAAAGCCAACAAAGTGCATGCCACCCTGAATGATTGGGTGCTCAATGCCGAACATTTCGGTGATACGAGTTTTCATGCTTTTCCTCCTAAATCGAGTATGGTGTCTGATGTCGACTTGAATGAAGCCCTTTTGGCCAATCGGCAAGCCTTTCCCCGCCGATAAGCGTCAAATTAGCTCGGCATATTGCCCCGGGAAATGGTGCCAGAAACCCACGCAATTTCGGGCAGTTTCGGGCGCTTTCGGGCTAAACTCCCCCTCGGGCCGCCAGATTTGATGCAGTTTAGGGCACCAAATCGGCAGTTCACCGCGATGCCTACAAAATGTAATGGTCACCCGCCGCACGGATGGTGATGTCGCCAATGGAGACACCCTTGGGCTGGTTGATCGCATAGATTATCTGGTCGGCGATATGCACTGGGTCTAGCGCGCGATAATCCATCTGCTCTGCATCAAGCTTCGTCATATCCATTGTGCCAGCATTCATCTCTTCGACCATACCGAAGAATTCACCTGCATTTTGACCAACGATACCCAATATGCCGTCACGGTTGACTATACTTTCGCCAAGACCTGTAGCCGGGACGCCGGTTGGCTTAACGATGGTGACTTTGATCTTTCCCCGCGTCTCAATCCGCAAAGACTCCGACAGGAAGTTCACCGCTGATTTGGTCGCGCCATAAACCGCTGCGCCAAACACAGGGAAGTTCCCATAGATGGACGACAGATTGATGATGTGGCCTTCGCCTTGCGCCATCATTTGGTCATAGACCGCGACGGTGCCGTTGAGGACGCCTTTGAAATTGATGTCGATGCAACTGTGCCACTTATCTAGAGCCGCTTCATGATCAGCGTACAAGGCGAGCGGCATGATGCCCGCATTATTGATCATCACGTCGATGCTGCCATAGGCGCTCTTTGCCGCCTCGGCGAGCGCCCTCATTTGAGCGGCGTCTGTGACGTCGGTTTTGACCGCTTGCGCCTCGCCGCCCGCTTCGCGAATAGCGGCGACGTTTGCTTCCAATGTATCGGTATCAATGTCAGCGCAGGTGATCTTAGCGCCGAGGGCTGCAGCCTTCTCGCTGATCAATTTGCCGAACCCGCCTGCCGCGCCAGTGATGATGATGGACTTGTTGTTCACGTAGTTTGTCATGAATACGATACCTGTTTATGCTGCTGGCATGTTTTTGGGGACGCCGGGAAGGTCTGACGACAGCTCGACCCAGTTTTGTTTGCTGTCGCACCAGACCTGAACGCTGGGCGTCACTGTGCTCGTATCATCAAGCGTGCCGACTTTAATCGCCGCCATGCCGGGCATAGCTTCCAATGTTGAAATGATCGGCGATCCACATTTTGGACAGAACTTGCGATAGACTTTGCTGCCAGTTTCGCTGGTGTCGTCAAATGTCGCGAGCTCACCCTTTATGGTGAGCTGCGCTTCGGCCACCAAATGGTTTAGGGAGAAAGCCGCGCCGCTTTGGCGCTGGCAATTTGTGCAGTGACAGACCGCCGTAGCGATCGGATCGCCCTCTAACTCGTAACGCACCTGTCCGCAAAGGCATCCGCCTGTTTGTTTAGCCATGATTTTTCCTCTCTCGTTTCGTCCGCCGACTTGATCGCAGCAGCTGATAAAACGGTAGAGAGGCTGTTGCATATACTCAACACTTCACGCAGGGGGAGATGCCAATAGCAAAGCCCCCGGATCGACACGCGAACCGGGGGCTTGGTAGCTCTATATTTTCAGCTGATTACGCTAGGCCGCGTCCTGTTTCGGTGAGCCAAGCTCCTGTTTCACGCGCTCTGCCAATTGGCGCACGGTGAAGGGTTTCGGCAGGAACGAGACTTCGCGGTCATTATCTAGCTGTTGGGCAATGTCGCGCTCAGCATAGCCGGAGATGAAGATCACGCGGGCATGACCCAGGTGTTCTTGAGCCTCGCGAATAAGCGTCGGGCCATCTTTACCCGGCATAACCACATCGGAGATGATGAGGTCAAACTTGCCAGATTCTTCTTCCAGAATTTCCATGGCTTCTTCGCCGTCACAGGCCTCTTCGACCTCATAGCCACGAGAGCGCAGCAAGCTGGCAGCAATACCGCGCACGCCGTCTTCATCCTCGATCAACAAGATGCGCCCGCGACCGGAAATATCCATTGGCCGTGACTTAACTTGCTCTAGCGCCGGATCGATAGGTGCAGGGATCTCATCGGCACGGAGCGCTGGCAGATAGATGTGGAACGTTGTGCCCTTACCAACCGCAGACGTTGTGCAGATATAACCGTTTGACTGCTTGATGATGCCGTACACAGTGGCAAGGCCGAGACCTGTGCCAACGCCCAGATCTTTGGTGGTGAAGAATGGCGTGAAGATCTTATCCATCACGTCTTTCGGCATACCATGACCGGTGTCTTGCACTTCGATAAGCATATACTCACCGTCATCGACAAAATCGAAGCCCAGCTTGTGGGCATGATCGCCAGTCGTGCGCGCTGTACGGATAGTCAGGCTGCCACCGCTGCTGTTGGCCAACATCGCATCACGCGCATTGGTCACCAGATTGATGATGGCGTTTTCGATTTGTGATTTATCAGCTTTGATGTGTGGCACGTCGCGGCCATGGACCACGTCTAGCTCAATACGCTCATCAAGGATTTGGCGTAGCAGAATTGAGAATTCTGACAGGAAGTCTGTCACGTTAAGTACTTCGCGCTTGAACGTTTGTTGACGCGCAAAGGCGAGCAACATGCGCACGAGGTCTTTCGCACGGATCGAAAACTCGTGAATGGACTTCAGATTATTATAAGACGGGTCGCCAACAGGGTGGCGCACCATGAGCTCTTCATAATTGAGAATAATGCCTTGCAACACGTTGTTGAAATCATGCGCAACGCCGCCTGCGAGCTGGCCAATGGCCTGCATTTTTTCACCATGGGCGAGGCGTTTTTCGAGATCGCGCTGCTCGTTGATGTCCATCACATAAGCGACAGACGGACGGCCATTGGCGTCCAGCGCGACAGACACGTTGACGTGACGCTGCACTTCGCCAGCAATTTTGAGCGCGACGGGCTTATCAATCGCGTCGACGAGCAAGGCGTTGAGTGCTTCGAGGCCTTCTTCGGCAACGAACAAATCGGCAAAACGTCCACCTGGGGAGGCCTGACCGTCGGTCATGTCCATCAGCTCGCGGTTGGCGTCTGTGATGATCGCGCCATCAATGCCTATCCCTTCAAGGCGGACAGAGCCGAAGGGCGCGTCGTCAAACATTGGGTCACCGTCCGGACGCGGAGGGCGAGAGGCGGTTGTCATGCTGAACCGCTCATCCTGAGACATCGCCTGCAAGTTTGGCAGGATCATGGTGCGACCAGCCGCTTCGGCACCACGACCTGACCATGTGGTGATCGCCTGAACCGGGATCTCCACGCCGTCACGGGCACGGATTTGAATGTCGGCACGGCCCGGCGCGCCGGTCTTGCGATCACGCGAAAGCATCTTCACAAATTCTGGGCGCATGATGTCGTCGATGCGGATATTCTTGGCGCTCTCAGGAAGACCGAGCGCTTCGCGCAGCCATCCGTTGGCATAAGTGATCGTGCCGTCTGGCTTGGCCGCGAAGAAGCCCATAGGCGCATCTTCGACGTAGAGTGATTTGAGATCCGTTGCGCCCGTTGCTTCTTGCTGGCCCGCGATACGGCGGATGCGCCACAGAACGCGGCTGCGCGGAAGCGGAGAGACGGAAATCTCGAACTGGGCTGGCACTTGATCTGAACCGATGGTCAGCGGTGGCAGCACCTCACGGCGCGCCTCTCCGGCTTTGGCATCTTTGGACAAGCGGTAAACCGGGGCATTGAGGCCGGGTGTAGACCCGAACAGACGGTCCACAGTCACAGGGCCGCTTTCATCATTCACAGCGATGAGTGCGAGCTTAGTGAGATCACGGTAACGGCTATTTGTGGCAACGGGGGCACCGCCACGGTCAGCGATGAGGACAGCTTCGTCGAGCGCTTCGATCCAGCCAAAGCGAGGCGCAGCAGCTTGAGCCGCGCGCGCAGCAGAGCCACGTTCAGGGAACAGGCCAAGAAAACGACCCGCGCCGCGAACACTCCACAGCAGGAAGACCAAGCCACCGGCGGCCATTGCGATAAGTAGAATTGGGCCGTTAGAACCAGACGCGTTTGGCCATGCCAGCGCGACGCTCGCCGCGGCGATAGACATCAACAGGCAGCCCCAGAACAAGAGCTGGAAGATATCCACCCTTGGTCTCGCTTCGCCCGTTTGTGCGGCGGCGTTCTCAGCATCTTCGACGATATTCGCCGCTTCTGTCAGCTCAAGAGAATTCATTTAACCCAACTCCTGCCACCCGAACGATACGCTCCGCTCCGGGACTCAACACACCAAATGCCACGCACGCGAATCAACGAAACACGCACGGTTAGAATCTTATCGCCATACATTGACATGGCAAAGGTTAATGAAACCGAAAAATGCGTTAAGACATACTGTAAAATTAGACAGGTTGGGATGGACGACCGGGCGGAGGTTAGCGGGCCGCACGCGTCCGCCTCACATGCACACAATCGCGGGGAAAGGCTTGCCAATTTCGGGCAATGCACTTTATCCAACTAGTAACTCTGGCCTCAAACCTACCAAAGGGTGCCCCATGTTTGCTGATATCGCCGCTGAAGTCTTTAGCCTTCCGGGCTTATTCACCCTGATAATGCTGCTGATGCTGCAGGCCGTGCTCGGGTTTGACAATCTGCTCTACATCTCGATTGAGTCGAAGCGCGTTGGCGAAGACAAGGCCCCGATGGTGCGTCGCTGGGGCATCGGCCTCGCGGTTATCTTCCGCATTGTCCTGCTATTCGTCATCGTGGCGCTGTTCGATGCACTGGCTGAACCTCTGTTTGGCCTGCACCTTAAAGGCTTCTTCGAAGGCTCATTCACCTTTCAAAGCATGATCACAATGGTTGGTGGGGCGTTCATTATCTACACGGCCATCAAGGAGATCTCCCACTTGCTGACGGTCGATCACATCGAGCATAGCGAAGGCGGTGCTAAGAAATCGGTCGCGCAAGTTATCGCGATGATTGTTGCCATGAACCTCGTTTTCTCGTTCGACTCGATTTTGTCAGCCATGGCGATTGCCAATGTTGAGGCGGCCAATATCGTAAATGCTGCCGGAGACACGCTGAATACTTTCAAGGGGACGGTTCAGGCATGTCAGGCTTCGCTTATTGCAACACCAATTGCCGATGCTGTGAGCTGCCAAACCACCAAAGATTACCAAGTCTGGTTAATGGCGATTGCGATCATCAGTTCCGGTATCATCATGGCGCTGATGGCCGATGTGGTCGCTGAGTTCCTCAAGAAGAACCGGATGTATGAAGTGCTCGGCCTGTTCATCCTGTTCCTTGTCGGCGTTCTGCTGGTCACCGAGGGCGCACATCTGGCGCACTTGAAGCTGTTCACTTACCCGATTGATGCGATGAGCAAGTCGTCTTTCTATCTCGTTATCTTCGTGTTGGTGGTGACTGACATCATCTCGACCAATTATCAAAAACGTCTGTGGAAACAACGCGAAGCGGAACTGAAGGCGCATGGCGACGAAGCCGCATCACTTGCGGGCGCGGACAAGGCTGCTGAAGAGCATCCATCGGTCATTCGCGGTATTTGAGGCTTTGGGAAACGGGCACTAGCCCTGACGCAAGAGTGGCCCACGGCTGGAAATGCACAGGGCCATCTTGTTGCCCTTGCGGCCTATCTTGCCTTCGGCCACGAGCGGGCCATCGCGGCCGCCAGACAGTAGCTCAACGGGCTGATCCGCTGGGACGCCGAGCAACAGGGTTGAGCCGGGCTTTAGGTTAGCAAGTCGTGACAATGGCACGCTAAGGCTGGCGACACGCGCCGTCATGACCGCTGTCATACCGCTCGAGTCAGGTTGTTTTGGTGCTTCCAATTGCTCAGATGCTGGAGTTGGCGCCGCTTTTACGCGCGCGGGCGCCTTGTGAGACGACCCAATCAACTCGGGCAAAAGTAGAGTTTCGCACATAATCAGGCGTGCAGGCAGCGTGTCATCACGCAGGCGCAGGCTCAAATCAACGGTGCACGCATCGATCGGACCGACCAAAGACGCCGCAAACTCGTTATCGATCTCAATGCGGGCAAACGACAAGCCCGGCGCGATAGCTTGCCCAACAGGGCGCACCAAGGCTTCAAGCAATGCAGTATCTATTGGGGTCAACAAACGAGACAATGGCGATTGGGTGCTCGCCCCACCACATGCGCCTTCAATCATGCGACCTGCAAGCAGGCCAGAGATGCAAAGCATGGCAACAACTTCGCCCGTATCGTCGGTGAAACAGGCATAGGCCCGGCCACGATCTTGGTCGAGCGAGGAAACTGAAAGGTCAAACCGCTGGGCGGCCACATCACGAACCGTCACCGCCGCGCGCAATCCTGATGATTGGCGTAGCGCTAAAGACAGGCGCGCTGCGATCCGCTGCAATGACGCAAACAAATCAGTGGCCCGGGCCTCTGAATCATCTAAATCACGCTGGCCTGCTGGCGCGGCGGGCGCATCCAGATCTTGAAGCTCAACAGGTGAAATCTGTTCGGGCGAGATTTGACCGTCTTCGGCCTCCTCTGCCTCGTCCATGTCTGACAGGTCAGGACGCAGAAGCGCTTGAATTTCTTCGGCGCTCAATACGCCTCGGCCAGATGGGATTGGGCGCTCTGGGGCGATTTCCTCAAACGTGGTCGGCATATCGACCACGATAGCTTCCTCAAGGCGAGGAGCAACGTCCCACCCATCATCGAGATTTTCGTTAGGAAGTAGGGTCATCAGACGCGCCAGATTGGGACAAAAAAATACAGTTCAGCCGCCATTTTGCGCTCAAGAGGGTTAACGGCGAGTTAGGACTTTGCCCCCATGCCCATCTCATTTTGCGATTTCCACAGTCACATTCTCGTAAACTGGTTAACAGAAACCCGTGTTCCCTTAACCTTCCGCGCCTTGCTTAAAGGCTCTTTTCGCGGTCTAGTAGAGTGGTGTTTGTACCCTATGTGCGAAATGTTTTTTGACACTTGGGCAGATACCAACATCGCCAAGGCGTTGGGTTGAAAAGAAAACGGCAGCCTTCCTGATTGGAGAGCTGCCGTTTTTGATTTTTCTGGGTATTTTAGTCGTCGCGAAGCGTGCGTTCTTTGCGTTCGTGGCGCTCTTGAGCATCAAAGCTCAACGTCGCCGTAGGGCGCGCTTCTAACCGGCGCAAACGGATCGGCTCGCCCGTGTCTTCGCAATAACCATAGGTGTTTTCGTCAATTCGCTTGATCGCGCTGTCGATCTTGAAAATCAGCTTCCGTTGACGATCTCGCGTGCGCAACTCAAGCGCTTTATCGCTCTCTGCTGATGCGCGGTCGACGACGTCAGGCAATGACCCTGATTCATCCTGCAAATTGTGGATTGTTTTCTTGGCGCCAGACAAAATATCAGACTTCCATGCCTCGAGGAGACGGCGAAAATACGCCATCTGTTTCGGGCTCATGAACTCTTCATCTTCCGACGGTCGGTAGTCGTCTGATAGTTCAATACTCATCACGGACACCTCTTTTTGTAGCGCCGATATAGAGCGCATGGCGATTCCCTGCAATCGCACGGAGCGAGTAATTTCAGCAAATTAACACAAACAAGTTTGCCGAAATTATGGATATAGTCTGTTTTCAACACAAAGTACCCGCGAAAATGCAGTGAGAATTCCAGTGCAATCTGCGCGCCAGCCCTTGATCTTTTGGGCGGCACTCCGCTCTATATGCTCTCGCCCCTTGTGAAGTAACATCAACGGTTATGCGCCCATGTCCCGACGCCGGAAACGGACAATTCGCACATCTGGATGGATGCAGGCGGTGATGTTCAATTCCTTGTTGATCCTAATGCCGGTTATCGCTGCGCAAACGCTTGGGCACGTCTACTCTGGAGTATCCATTACGGACACGCCCAACGTTGAGGCGATCGACCACACACGCCGGAACATGGATGATGCCTTCGCAGCGATGGCGCCGCGCAATGGCGGCGACCGCATGCGCTACTGGTCTGACATTGTGTCCCGGGAACTGGCAGAGAAAGACGCATCGGCTGCGCGCGGCTTTCTTTTAGCTGCCCCAGAAATGCTGGATCGTGATTCCGTTAAAGAGCTACGCGCCGCCGCAGATTCTGAACGCGGTGGATCTCGCGAGGAACGCCTCGCCAACGCCGCGCTGCGCAAATTACCATATGATGTTAGTGAGAAATACGAGGCGATTAGCGGCGCCGCCAACGTAATGAACACAATATCATCTGACACGGTGACCGATGAGGCGAATTTAGCGCCTGACGTTGACGAAGCACCGGTGGACGAGAGCAGGATTTCGATTTCGGTCGCGCAATCAGAAAACAACAGCCAGTTCCGCTTACTCGGCACCTATGCTGACCTCGCTAACAATACTGAGCGGTGGCTCGAGAATGACCGCATTGATCCGCTCGTGCTGAAAATCACTGCAATTGGATTGATCCAAACAGATTCAGGAGATGGGTTGGCTGGCGCGACGCTTCGAGCAGCATCCATTTTGAAATCGGCGCGCAGATCCCGCCGCATGACTGAAGGGTTCGCCAACCATATCGAACGCCGCATCAATGAGGCGCTGCCAGATGAGGCACTTCGCGCGGCGCTGGAAGAACAACTCTCCTCCGGCTTACTACCAACCGATGTGCGCGTGGAGCGTGTGCGCCAAGCCTATGTCAGCGCGATAGACCCATACGGCATGCGCCGGCTTGAGCAAGAACTGGATCAGATTGACCGCCTCGGCGGATTGACCAGCCCTGCAGCCGCCATCACGCTGTTGGAAGTGGTCAGCAATGGATCTGACCTGCGACGCGCGCGATTGATCGCTGAGGCCGGTGGTGATCGCGCTGTGGCACTGGTGAAGCAAACGGGGCACGATGCGCTACGACTGGCTGACAATGGCGTGAGGCTCACCCTGAGGGTCGTGCTTCAATTGATGGGCCTGACAGCGGCCAGCCTCGCCATGCTGTTCCTGATGCTCTCAACATTGCGCAGAAACTTCCGCAGGCAGCTGAAGATGGAAGTGATCTAGGCGTGTGCTTTAGCCGAGGCCGAAAGCGCCTTTGATGCCATCGATAACCAGCTGAACCGACAAAGCTGCCAGAATAACGCCGAGAATTCTGGTGAGAGCGCCTGAAATGCTCGCCCCCATCATGCGCACGATTGGGCCCGCAGCGAGGAAGGCAATCAACGTCAGGAGCAGATTGAGACCAATCGCGGCCAAAACGACGCCTTTTTCCGCAAGACCGATGGATTCAGACATGTAGAACATCGCCGTGGCGATCGTTCCGGGCCCAGCAATCATAGGAATGCCTAACGGGAAGACCGACACATCCTCGAGCTCTTCATCATCGTCATGCTCAGCCATCAACTCTTCTGCACGGTTCTCGCGGCGCTCTGTGCGTTTTTCGAACACCATGTCTAGTGCGATGAGAAACAAGAGAATGCCGCCGGCTGCGCGGAATGCGTCAATGGAGATATGCATCGCGCCGAGCAACCAAGAGCCGCCAAAAGCGAAGGCAAAAATGATGATTGTAGCGACGAAGATCGACTTAACCGCCATCTTCCGACGCCAGGCGGGTTTGCCCTGCGCCGTGAGTGTCGCAAACACGGGCGCAACCCCTATCGCATCGATCAATACGAAGAAGGTGACGAATGAAGCCGTGAAAAGAGAGATAAGGTCAGCGCTCATGCGCGGCCTCTATGATTTTTGCTGCGCTGCGTCGAGTATTTCTTGTACCAAGGGTGCAACCTTCAACGTCTCGTCGGCTGCCGTAAACCGTGACAAGTCAGCATTGCCTGACGCGAGCGCCTGCAACATTTTGTGACCACGTAGTCTTTGCAGCAATCCATCATCACCGCGATGCCCGTCAGCAACGGCGCTACGGCCATTTCCGAGATCCACAGTGATACCGTCGCCTGTCCCTGCTTCGAGGCGGGAAATGGCTTGTTCAACTGAAAGGATGTTATCTGATTTTTGTGTGTCTGCACGCATGAGAGATCCATCTGCCATTAGGCTGCAGCCTCCGTTTCGTTTGCCATCCATTTCCGGCACTTGCTCAGTGCCCGATACAAGTTCGTCGCGGCAACATCTGCTGAAATATCAAGGACTAGAGACCGGTCCTCTTCACAGGTTGCCGAAGCCATAAGCGAGGCCATCGATTCAGCGGCTTGTGTATAGGCAGGCCCATCAACTTCGCCAAGCAAGTACATCTGCATAATTGCGAAGTAAGCTTTGCGGGCCGGTGTTGTTGCACTATCCGGGTGGAGAATATCTTTCTCCCGCAAGACGCGTGCTCGATTTTCTAAGAGTAGGACGCCCCGACGCTCGCCATTGCGAACAACCGCACCGTTGACCACAAAGGTCTCACCTGGTTTCAAAGATAATTTCAGTGGCATGGCATAGATTCCAATTCTTGGGAACTTCACCAATCTTTACAGGAATACGTTAACTAAAGCTTGTCACCGGTAGACTTGGTCTACACATGCACGTGAATACTCGAAGAATATTCCAAATTCACGGACAAATTGAGAAGAACCATGCGGGGAGCCTAGTGCACTCAGTGCTCGCTCTCCGTAAACAACCAAACCTCCTCCTCTCTATTGAGAGAAACGCCTCTGGTTTATCGCGGAATATTGCTAACATCGCTGTCGCAAACATCGGCCGCCCGCATGGTGATTCCTGTATAGCATGCAACAGACCACAACCGAACAGGGAAATTCGCATCCGCTCCAACTTTGCAAAGATTTCACGAGACTTGGACATTTCCCCACGTAAATGCTTGCCCCATGGGTTTCACTGCCTATTGTGCGGTAGACGACTACAACGACTATGAAAGAGGCCATTATGCGCTTTGAAGGCACCGAGAATTACGTAGCAACCGACGATCTGCGCATTGCTGTCAACGCGGCGATCCAGTTGGAGCGCCCCCTCCTTATCAAAGGAGAGCCGGGCACCGGTAAAACCGTTTTGGCTATTGAAGTCGCCAAGGCGCTTGGCTGTGAACTGATCGAATGGCACGTAAAATCAACCACTAAGGCCAGCCAAGGCCTGTATGAATATGACGCTGTTTCGCGTTTGCGCGATGGCCAAATGGGCGAAGAGCGCGCCAAAGACGTGGCGAACTACATCAACAAGGGTAAGCTTTGGGAAGCGTTCACCGCTGACAAACGCCCCGTTCTGCTAATCGATGAAGTCGATAAAGCCGACATCGAATTCCCGAACGATTTGCTTCAAGAGCTCGATCGGATGGAATTCTACGTTTATGAAACTGATCAGGTTGTGAAAGCGAAACAGCGCCCGATCGTGATCATCACGTCGAACAATGAAAAAGAGCTGCCGGACGCATTCCTGCGTCGTTGCTTCTTCCACTTCATCAAATTCCCAGACGAAGACACAATGCGCGCCATCGTCGATGTGCACTTCCCAGACGTCAAAAAGAAACTTGTCGCCGACGCGATGACAACATTCTATGCCATGCGTGAATTGCCGGGCGTGAAGAAAAAGCCATCAACATCTGAGCTGCTCGACTGGCTCAAACTCCTCATGAATGAGGACGTGGATCTGGAAACAATGCGTGAGCAGAATCCAGACAAGCTGACCCCTCCGCTTCACGGCGCCTTGCTGAAGAATGAGCAAGACATCGCTTTGTTTGAACGCCTCGCCTTCCTCGCCCGTCGCGGTGGTGATGGTAGCGGACGCAGAGGCCCAGCAGGCTAATCTACCAATACAGTTAGAGAATTTCGGAGGGGGCTTTTAACAAGCCCCCTCTTTTCTTTAACGGATACAGTAATATTCCTGCGCGATATTTACGTGATATTTTCCTTAATTGGCTAATCTTTCAACTACTTACTTGGGAGCAGTTTAGCCAATGACACGCGGCTTTTCCGTATATCTGGACATTATGCGCATCGTGGCGTGCCTCATTGTAGCCGCGTCACATTTGGCGAATTTGCGGTACTCTGGCGGCAGCCTCTACTGGATACGCAGACTCGATTTGGGCTCAGACGCGGTTGTTATATTCTTCGTTTTGTCAGGTTTCTTGATCGCCCACACGGCGCTCAAAGAAGGGCGCTCAGCAAGCCATTATGCAAAGGCGCGCTTGTCACGCATATACAGCGTCGCCCTGCCCGCAATCTTATTCACTCTTCTCATTGACCGGTTCGGCATTGCGATTGACCCCTCGTTTTACACCGACCCGTTTTACATTGACGCCCCAACTTGGAAGGTTGCGCTCAACGGAATAGGTCTTACGAGCCAACTGCACGATACCAATTTGCGCCTAGGCACCAATGTACCATATTGGTCCATTGCTTATGAGGCCTGGTATTATATCGCCTTTGGCATTGCCGTTTTTACGCGTGGATGGATCAGACCCATTCTACTCCTATGCGTCGCCGGAATTGTTGGACTACCAATTATTCTATTGTCAGGCTGCTGGATGATCGGGGTGGGACTAAACTGGGCTGTTAAATCACGAGCTCTCTCGCAGATGCCCATACCAATGGCAAAAGCGATGACGTACGCACCACTTCTTGTGTATATCATCGCCTTGAGAATCGGCGTGCCCGACGCGTTGCAGCATGTAACTTTGCGCGTGTTCAATTTGGAATCGCTTGATGCACTCGGGTTTTCTGAAGACTTCACCTGGGACAGCCTGATCTCACTGCTGTTTGCAATACATCTTGCTGGCATGTACCGATTGTACAAAGACGCACCCGAAACGAGCACGCGATATGAGGCACCAATTCGCTGGTTTGCCGGGGCGACTTTCACGATCTATCTATTCCATCACCCCATCCTCAACTTCATCGGCAGTTTCCCTGCATACGATGCGTCAGCGGTCAGTCATGTCGTTCTTATGGCAGTCGCAACGATCGTCGTCTGCCTGCTCATCGCCGAAGTGACGGAGCGTCGCTTGAAAGCGTGGAAGTGTTTGTTCAACGGCATATTTGCACGCGTCTCTGGGATGTTTTCCCCCGGAATAAAAACCGCGAGCCAGCAAATCACCTAACGGTTAGCGCTGCGGGTCCAACTCAGGTGAAGTTATCTTCATTGTGCATAACACGCGCTTCTTCGACGTCGCTGCTCGACTTGTTCACGTCCTCACGGCTGGTCAAGAAGTCCGCCATTTTGGTTTTGTCTTGGCGCTCATCCATCCAAGATTTGAGCGCAATACCCATCCAGCCGGCATGAAACCCACCGCCAATCATAAGCGCCACCCAACCTGGCACAGGACCAATATGGGCGCGATCAATAAATTCCTGCCACGAGGTTACGTCATACGGATGCATGGAGATTTTCGCGAGATAAGCTGCGCCTAGAATGGCAAAGAGCCACGCATAGTTGCGCCGCAACCGCCGACCAATCGCGCGGATAAGTGTGATGCGATATTTAGGTTTCTCGTAATCATCTGAAAGCGCTGTTCCGCGATCCAGCATGACCCGTGCGCCTTCTCCGCGCAGCATCGGAACATAGAAGGCGATCTCCAGCACCCGAGCACGGAAACGCCAGACATAGAAGAACCGGTAGCGGCGCGCTTCGAGCATCAAGAACACAACACACAGCGCGCAGACCAAAACGATTGGGAATGGGGTTGATTGCTCGGTCGCAAACGCTGCTGATAGGCCAATACCCGTCGAGATGACGGCCCAATTGGTCGTCTGGTCGAGGCGTTGGCGCCAGACAGTCGAGCGGTAAACTTCGGCGCGGTAAAGGTGGGCCAGTGCGCCCACTTCTTTACTGCCGCAAATCGCTTCTGGCGGATCGCCATCAGGGTCTAAGGATAGATCATCAAATTCAGTCATGTGCCTATCAATATGGCGTGCTTCTCATCGGACGAAAAGCCTGAAAACAAATTGTTTTTGCGCCAACCTTACTCAACCAGACAATACCCGTCGCGCACCAACGGTGTGACGCCTTCCAGCGCGCTGCGCACGTGGCGGGTATCGTCCTCAATTGCCTCATCACGAATACGCTGGACCAACGCCTCAGCTCCTCCTGTGATGCGGGCGCGCCAGAGTGCGTAGCGTAGGCTTTCTGGTGCGTTCGTCAGTATAACCGCCCGATCGAACTGCGTCACATCACATTGCTTCACAGATAGCTCAGCCAAGACGTGACCAAAGTCTGACATCTCATAAGTATCGCCGAGGCCTCCGCGTGTTGTCTTGGGTTTGGCCAGATCGAACATCGCCTCAATCAGGCGCGCCGCAGTCTCGTCATCTTCAGCCAACACCACGCCTGCGGCCATAATTTCGGGGCGGCCTGCATTGAATGGTGGCGCGCTTGCCCGCGCGCGCGTCAAAAACCCATCCCAGCCGCTTTCATCCAGAACTGTTTGGGCGCGATTTTTACTATAGTCGGGATAAGCGTCCTGAACGGGCGGCGGACCGAGCTTGCGTTGCCATGCATCAGTCAATGCTGCATCCGATTGCAGCGCGACGACAGACATGAACGCCGGGGCGATACGGTCTCGCTTCTTCGCTGGCAAGGGCTGCGCTGCGTCCCATATCGCGGCGAAAACACAGTCAGTTATTGGCTCTCCGGCGCAAACGCCTTGGGGCGGCGTCGCCTGCAACGTCGCTGACATTTCCAGCGCGGCTGGCGGAGTGACGATAACGGGCGGCGTCTGGGCGCAGGCAACCAAAGCGGCCATCGAGAACCCGAAAACAATCGAAACTTGTTTGAACATGCCCATGATTTATCACCTTCCCGCTGAACAGAAGATGACCGATTTCCACTTTTCCGCAAGGTGATCTTGGACAAGCGGCTCGGGGCAGTCTATCTTAGAGCTTACTGACTATATCCATGAAAGCCATACTCCCATGTTCCTGAATTTCTTTTCCGAACTTCGTGAAGCCAAGGTGCCCGTCACGCTTAAGGAATATCTGATGCTGATGGAGGCAATGGATAAGCAAGTCATCAATATGGATGTGGAAGAGTTCTACTTCCTCTCACGCGCCACTTTGGTGAAGGACGAGCGTAACATCGACAAGTTCGACCAAGTGTTCTCCCATGTTTTCAAGGGTCTCGACACATTGGCAGACGCGGTGGACGTCACCGATATTCCCGAGGAATGGCTGCGCAAGATGTCTGAAAAGTTCCTCTCCAAAGAAGAGATGGACGAGATTGAAGCCATGGGCGGCTTTGAAAAGCTGATGGAGACGCTGCAAGAGCGCCTCGAAGAGCAGAAAAAGCGCCATGAGGGCGGCAGTAAATGGATCGGCACGGGCGGCACATCTCCGTTTGGGGCCAATGGTTATAATCCTGAAGGCGTTCGTATTGGCCAAGACAAGTCCCGCCATCGCCGCGCTGTGAAGGTGTGGGATAAGCGCGAGTTTAAAAACTATGATGACAGCGTTGAACTAGGCACACGCAATATCAAGGTGGCCATGAAACGGCTGCGAAAATGGGCCCGAAAAGGCGCTCAGGATGAGCTCGACCTCAACGGAACCATCCGCAACACGGCCCGTAAAGGCTATCTCGATATCGAAATGCGCGCTGAGCGTCGCAACGCCGTCAGCGTGATTTTGCTGCTTGATGTTGGCGGCTCTATGGACCCGCATGTGAAGGTGATGGAAGAGCTGTTTTCCGCCGCCCGGTCAGAGATCAAAAATCTTGAATACTATTACTTCCACAACTGCCCCTATGAAGGCCTATGGAAAGACAATCACCGCCGCATGGGCAAGCGCATCCCGACATGGGACGTGCTGAATAAGTTCCCATCCGACTATAAAGTTATCGTTGTTGGCGACGCCACGATGAGCCCGTATGAGATCACCTATGCAGGCGGCAGTGTCGAGCATTGGAACGAAGAAGCCGGCGGCCTGTGGCTCCAGCGCTTCGTGCAACGCTACCCCAATTTCGTATGGCTAAACCCGGTCAAAGAAGGCGCTTGGGAATATACAGGGTCTATCAAGCTGATCCGTGAGCTGATCGGCGGGCATCGCATGTTCGAACTCACATTGAGTGGACTAGACGAGGCAATGAAAGAACTGGGCCGTTAAGGCGCCTATGCTCGAGTTCTCGTCTGTCTCGGTAGACTGCGGAGATGCCGTTCTCAACGGCATTAAATGTGGCGAGACACCCAACTTTCTTTTGCTTCATGCAGGTGAAGAGCACGCCGGTGTATTCAAGCCTATAATGCAACGCCTCCACGCCAACGGGTTTGGCTCGGTTGCATTCGACCAACGCGGACATGGCACCGCGAAAGAGCTGAACCCCATTCCCCTGAGCCGTATGGCTAATGATGCCAGCGCCATGATCGAAACCTTGGATAAGCCCATTGTTGTTGGCGCCTCGCTAGGTGGTTTCGTCCTCATGGCAGCGCTCGCTGACGCACAAGTGCAGAGCAGTGTGAAGGCTCTGGTGCTGCTTGATGTTATTCCCGACCCCGACCCTATTCCGGTTAGAGCGTTTCTCACGCGGGCATTGGAAAACGGACTAGAAAACCCCGTCATCGAGCACCTTCTCGACCAAGCTGAACACCTTCGCGAGTGCTGCACTGCCCTCGCGCTGCCAGTACTGCTCGTGCGCGCGGGTCATGGCACGACGATGACGGATGATAACGAAGCCCGGTTTAGAAAACTGGTCCCCCATGCAAAGATCGTTACCATCGAAAGCGCCGCCCACCTCATTGCCCAAACCGCACCAGGCGAATTGAGCGACACGCTGATCTCATTCGCGATAAGTCTTACTTAGCGCTTACCTTACGCCGCCACGAACACATAGATCAGCGCGCCGCCAAGGATGAGGAATGACAGCATAGTCGGCATCATCCCCAACGCTCGTAGATTGCCCTTTCCGTCTTGCGCGAGGAAGCAGTAGGCGTGCGATAAGCGGCCTAACAGCATCAACCCGCCAATGGCCCAGACGAATGCAGACGGCAGTCCCGACATTTCGACCAGCGCCAATAGTACGATCACGAACGGAACATATTGCGTGAAATTGCTTTGCGCGGCCCGGCGCCGCGCGAGGTCTTCGTCGCCCCCATCACCAAACATTACTTTGGTGCCAATGCGCTTTAGCCCCACCTGCAAAGTCAACGGAACGAGCATGAGCGCAAAGATACCGGCGAACAGAGATGTGATCGCTGGGAAGATAAATTCATTCGACATTTAGGGCCTCCAATTCTGATCTAGTCTAACCCGTCTGTATCAAACGGCATTTCCGCTGCCGGCATCATGTCAGGGAATGACGGTGCATCGGGATTAATCCGTGCCCATTTTGGCGCGCGCGAGGTATAGACTGACATACCCAGTGTAATCGCATCCAAATCATCTAGGCTGGAGGCGCGCAGGAAGACACTGCCGGGCATACCCGAATTTGTTGAATAGAGCGCAGAGCCACAGGTCGGACAGAAAGAGCGCGAGATCACATTCCCGCTATCTGCGGGGTGGTCATACGTCGTGACGGTGCCGGTTGCTTCAAACTTCTCATCGGGTAGCGCCACGTGCGTGCCGTGAGATGTGCCGCTCGATTTTCGGCAGTCGACACAATAGCAATCACCAGCGATCATAACGTCGCCCTCAACTTGATATTTTGCTGAACCGCATAGGCATCCACCGGTAAATTTTGTCATTCTGCATTCTCCACATTTTCTGCTCTGGTTGCATTTACACGCAGTCACTTGCAATTTGCAAGTGACTGGATATGTTTTTTTATCAATTCAATGATAAGTACAGCCTCATGACCGCAGAACCACGCTCCGGGTGTCCCATAGCCAACTCACTCGATCTTGTCGGAGATCGGTGGACACTGGTGATCGTGAGGGACATGTTGAATGGCAAAAAGCGGTACTCAGAATTTCTGGAATCGCCGGAGCGCATAACGACCAACATCCTTGCAGATCGCCTATCTAAACTGGAGCGATCAGGGCTAACCACCAAAACACTCTACCAAAGCAGACCAAAGCGATACGAGTACGAACTAACTGAAATGGGTGACGCCTTGCTCCCAATCGTTCAAGCGATGTGCCGCTGGGCGAACGAATACATTCCGGGCACATGGGTCGCACCCAAAACGTTCATGACGCGCAAGCCAATATCCACGAAGCGCTGATTTCCTTCGCAAAAAGCCTTGCCTAGCGCCTCCCGACGCGCCACCCTGCCGCCTAAATAAACGGAGGAAACGCGATGCCACGCATAAAGGCAAACGGACTAGAATTTGAATATGAAGAATACGGGTCAAAAGACGATCCGATGATGCTACTCGTCAATGGCTTTTCCAGCCAAATGACAAGCTGGCCTGCCAATTTCAAACAAGGCCTCGTCGAGGCCGGGCGCCGAGTCGTGATTTATGACAATCGCGACATTGGTCTCTCTGATCAGATTGAAGGTCAGAACCCGCCTTCCCCACGTGATATCGCCAAAGGCCTCGCAGCTGGCGAGCCAATGCACGAGAAAGTACCTTATGTGCTGGACGACATGGCCAAGGACGGCATCGAGATCATGAGGGCCCTCGGCGCAGAGACCGCTGATATTATGGGCGTCTCCATGGGCGGAATGATTGCGCAGCTCATGGCGCTGAACCATCCAGAGCATGTGCGCACGGTTATTCCTACAATGACGACCTCCGGAGCGCCTGGCCTCCCAACCTCGACACCAGAGGCGCAACAAGCGCTAACCCATGTTCCCAAAGATCGTGAATTTGAAACTCTCGCGGCCAACTCTGTAAAAAACCGCAAGATTTTCGGCTCTCACCCAGACCTCGCGGACTCCGACGAAGAAATCTACGAAAAAGCGATGGCAACCTTTAAACGCTCTGACAAGCCGATGGGCGTCGCCCGTCAATATGCGGGCATTCTGGCACAGCCACGCTGGCATGAGCGTCTGAACAATCTTAAAATCCCGACGCTCGTTCTGCATGGCGATCAAGATACGCTCATTCCACCCGGCGCCGGCACAGACATCGCCAAGCGTGTGCCGAAAGCAAAGATGAGCCTGATTGAGAAATGGGGCCACGACATGCCCGAAAAGGCGACGCCAATCCTGCTGAACGAGATTGTGTCCTTTATCAAAGCCTAGCCATTTCTGGCGCGCCAATCTTCCCTCGTCATTTCCCAGACGAGCGATTGGCGCGTCGTCCCATCCGGGCGCACGGATGTCACTTCACCCATGCGTGTGAAGCCGAGGCCATCAATCATTCTTTGGCTCGGGATATTATCAGTCGCCGCCGTCGCGCAAATGAGGGTCAGGCCAAGCGCCTCAAACATCCAGTTAAAGTTAACCGCCGCGCCTTTTGCCCCCGCGCCTTTCGCGTGCATTTTGGGATGGAGCGCGCCGCCAAGCTCACCCGCTCCCCATTGTGGCCACAGCTGAATATCAGTGTAGCCAACAATCTCACCACCCTCATCAAGCCTGACGAACAGGCCGCCGTCACCCGCCGCCTGTTCCTCAATGTGCGTATCAATGAAAGCTGACACCGCCTCCAATGTTAGGGGTCGGGGCAGCGTGTAGATCCGCTCGTAAATTTTAGGATCTGACAAAAGCGCAAATAGGGCCGGTGCATCGTCCGACGTCACGATTCTGGAATATCCACCCGGAATATCAAACGCAGCACGCATTGCCCCTCGAATGGCATTTTCAGTGGCCATGCTCACAGGAATTCTGGTCAAAGGGATGGACGAAGGCATGTACCGCAACTTATTAGTGAACAGGTCGGCGTGCAATCGCAGTTGACGTGAGTTAACTACACCGACATAGGTTCTCGTCTGATGAGTCCGACCGCCCCCTCCGATGCGCCCGAAACAGGCACCAAAAAGCATGGCAAGAATGCCTTCTTGTTCGTCATCATAACGGTGGCCCTGGATATGCTCGGCTTTGGCATCATCATTCCTGTGATCCCAAGCCTGATCCAAGAATTGCTGAACGTGCAGCCGGAAGACTCCACCATCTGGATTGGCCTGCTATCGACCTCCTTTGCGTTCATGAACTTCCTTTTCAGCCCCCTGCTTGGCGCGGTGTCTGACAAATATGGTCGCCGCCCGGTGTTGCTAATCTCGATCGCCATGTTGTGCGTCAACTTCATGATCTCTGCGCTCGCAACCACGATCTGGATGCTGTTCATTGGACGTTTGCTAACCGGCGTTTCAAGCGCGACGCACTCAACAGCCAATGCCTATATCGCTGATGTGACCGAGCCAGAAAATCGCGGCAAAGCTTTCGGAATGTTGGGCGCCGCCTTTGGGTTCGGCTTTGTATTCGGCCCAGTGCTCGGCGGATTTATTGGAGAGATCGGCCCTCGCGCGCCGTTCTTTGCTGCGGCAGGCTTAGCCGGGATCAACTTCCTCTACGGTTATTTTGTTCTGCCTGAATCGCTGTCTAGTGAGAACCGCCGCCCAGTTGATCTCAGACGCGCAAATCCACTCGGAACGCTCAAACACTTCTCAAAGCTTCCTCACGTGTCTTGGTTTCTGCTCGCAGCAGGCATTATTGGCTTGGCTCACACTGTGTATCCATCGACATGGTCTGTGCATGGTGAGATCAGATTTGACTGGTCACCCAAAGAGATCGGCTTCACGCTTGGCATCTCCGGCGTCTTCACTGCTATCGTTCAGGCGGTATTGACAGGTTACGTCATCAAACGCTTTGGGCCGGTGCGCACAGTGCTTATCGGCATGAGCATCGCATTTTGCGCCTACCTCGCTTACGCGTTTGTTGGCTCTGCGCTCATGTTCATGCTGATTATTCCGTTCGCATCACTTGCTGGTGTCGCCAATCCCGCGCTGACATCCATCATGTCAAACCTTACGCCGAGCGATGCTCAAGGCGAACTGCAAGGTGCAACCGCCAGCATCAATGCATTCTCAATGATGATCGGGCCGCTCGTTATGTCGGGCGTCTTGTGGTATTTCACCCACGACGTGGCGCCATTCCAATTTGCTGGCGTTGCGTTCTTCTTGGGTGCTATTTTGATGTCACTGGCACTTATTCCATTCCTTCAGGGCGCTCGCATCAATGCGAAAGAGCTCGCACCCGCAAGCGCCCCGGCGGAATAGACTTTTCCGATTAGTCGTTTGAAGATTTCTTCTTCATCAGGAACCCGCTCAAAATTCCGAGTACGCCGCCACCTGCGCCGCCCTCAAGGACTGAATTGAGCATGTTCATTGGGTTTGTCGCAGTTGTGCCTGCACCGAGCAATGGCTCAATGCCAGCAGCGTCGAGGCCGAAGTGAGCGCCAAGTCCGCCGATCAGGCCGCCCAGCACGCCGCCTGTGCCGCTGCCGCCGAGTATTTTAGAGATAATTGGGCCCAATACGGTCCCGCCGACGACACTCAGGATGAGTGGTAAATATGCTTCCATGGTTTTGCCCTCCAATGGCTACGCGTGGGATCGTCATCGACCCCTTCGATAGACAAGCGACAAAATCTGCCCACGTCCAGAGAATATTACAACAAATTCACATATTGCATTGTTCACCGCTAGGTTACACAAGCACCATATGGCCAACGCAAAACCTGCTCTTTTCCTCGACCGTGATGGCGTCATTAACGTTGATCGAGGGTATGTATCCAAGATTGAAGACTTTGAGTTCATCACCGGCGCGCCAGAGGCAATCGCAGCCTTTAATGCCCGAAATTGGCATGTTTTCGTTGTCACCAACCAGTCTGGAATCGCCCGCAACTATTACACAGAAGACGATATGCGCACGTTGCACACGCATATGGAGACCGAACTCGCGAAACGCACGGGCGCGATGATCGATCGCATCTATTATTGCCCCTATCATGACGCCGGTGAAAACCCCGCCTATCGCAAAGACAGTTACGACAGAAAACCCGCTCCCGGCATGCTGATTCAGGCCATGACAGACTTTCACGTCAAAAAGGAACAAAGCTTCCTGATTGGCGACAAAGAGACCGACATTGCCGCCGCCAGGGCCGCTGGAGTCGCAGGATTTCTCTTCAGAGGCGAAAATTTACTAGAATTCGCCGAGTGGACACTAGCCAGCTTTGAAGACGGAAGCCGTGGATGAAAACGATTGGCATTCTAGGCGGCTTGGGGCCCACCGCGACCTCATGCTATTATGATACGCTATGTCGCCTCACACGCGAACGGCTTGGCGGAAAATCTAGCCCCAAGATCATACTCTACAGCTATGACATGGCAGAAGTGGAAGAATGGCTGACGGCTGGCCAGTTCGACCGTTTGGAACTCGACTTCAGCAAAACCGGCGACAAGCTGATCGCAGCGGGCGCGGACATGATGATGTTCGCCACAAACACCATGCACAAATATGTCGACGCATTGTCGTTCCATTGGGGCATCCCGCTGCTCGACGTACGGCCTATGGTGGGCATGCGCCTCAAAGCCGATACCCGCAAAGCCCCCGCGCTGCTGGGCACGAGCTACACAATGCAGATGGACTTTTACCGCGATGATGTAGCCCGCTGGGCAGAGGCAGACATCTCCGTGCCGGAGACATCAGAGCAAGACGAACTCCACGCCATCATTTTCGATGAGCTGGTCAAAGGCACCTGTTCAGACGAAAGCAAAGCCAAGATCATAGACATGATCGCCAAGCTGAAAGAGCGCGGCGCAGACAGCGTCATTCTTGGTTGCGCGGAACTTGGCCTTTTCTTTAACGACGAGAACTCACCACTGCCAACCTATGACAGCGCACAAATTCACTGCGAAGAAGCCATCGATATGGCCTGCTCCGACTGGTCGCTCTAAACAGGCTTAAGCGTTTTAGGATCCAGTCCGCCCATTTTGCAAACCTCTTTCCATTCGGTCTCCAAAACAGGCTGAACGGATAGCCGGAAGGATGTGACCAACGCCATCTCCGCCAATTTCGGGCTGGCCTTCACCGCCTTCAACGTGACGGGCTTAGGCACATCGGCCAGCGCGCGAATGTGTACACAATCCCAACGCTCATCATCAGTTGTCGAATCCGGCGCGCTTGTCGCGCTCACCTCAGCGACACCAACAACCTCCAAGCCTTTGTTGGAATGGTAGAAGAAGACACGGTCCCCAATTTCCATATCGCGCATAAAGTTGCGCGCCTGATAATTGCGGATACCGTCCCACTCTTCACCAGCCTTACCCTTGGCCTTTTGCTTGTCCCAGCTCCACTTGTCCGGCTCGGATTTTAACAACCAATATTTCATTATGCAGCAGCAACCTCTTTCTGGATGGCCGATGCGTGCGTGGCCTCAATGCCTAGCTTCTCAGCCAAACGCGTCAGGAAATTTGCTTCAGAACGTGTCGGGTCTTCAGTCACCAAACAGGCCGCCGCATAAATTTGGGCTGCGTGGTTTGGTGTCTTCGCCGCGCGAGCAATTGCCGCCAGTGTTTCCGCTTCAGGCCGATCATTTGCCGTCATGGCACGTGCTTCTTCCGGCGTCGCATTTTTCAGCGCTTCCTCAATCGCGCCTGACTCGTTAGCGCTTAGCCCGCCATCAGCCCACGCGGCCGCGACCATTGTCTGGGTCAGCGCTTCAGCAAAGTCAGCGTCCATATTCTCATCAGTCGCAAAGCCCATATCTGCAACATCGCCATCAGCAGGCGCCGCGTCGCCATTGCGAGCCATCCATGCCTTGTAAGCCAGCGCGCCGAGGCCAGCCACAGCGCCAGCCTTAACCGTGCCGCCGACAAACTTGCGACCGCCACGTGTGCCGAGCATTGCCGCGAGCAGCAACCCGCCAGCACCGGCAGCAATTTGCGTATTGCGGTCTGTCTTGAGTTTTTCGAGCGCGTCGTCGCCGAGGTCTTTGCCCTGCGCGACAGTCTTATCGAGATCAAACTCAACAACAGCCTTTTGCGCGCGCGCAGCTACGTCTTCAAAAATCTTCCGGAAATCCATGGCAATACACCCCTTATGATTGGCTCATTTCAGCCTGTGTTTACCCTGTAACCCCCGATTCTCAAAGGCGTTTCAACGCTTGGCGCACAAGTCTTTCATATGACGGCCAGCCCTTATATGCGGCCAAATCAGGGTCGATGCGCGCCCAGCCTTCCGCAAACGCCTTGAGATGGACCGGCTCCGCCAAAGCAGACCTCAGCGGATCAACACAGATACGGATGGTAAAGAGTATCGTATCGGGATTTATCAGCTTACGAAGCGTTTGACGCTCGACCCTCAAATGCAATACGTCCAGCGCATCGGCGTCATCGGTCTCTCGCGCTAATTGCCTCAAAGGCGCGCTATCAGCCGCATAACGCGTCGGCCCGGCTTGCACCGTCCAGTTAAATCGCTCCAGCAACAGATCCCCGCGCAGGGCGTCAAACATGCGTGAAATACGTTGCACTAAAATTGGTTCTGCGCCGGGGATGGGCCCATGTAGACCGGCCAGCGGCTGCCCAATACGCTCTGCTAGCACCCAGCCCGATGGCGCGCACAGGCTCGCCGCTTCCAAGCGCCACACGCCGTCACCACCGCGCACCATCAAGCACAAATCATCTGACACCGATGCCGCCGCGCGCTCCAGCGGCGTGGGCCACTCACCATCAGCAATCACAACACCCTGTTCGGCCATCAAGCCCAGCAAAGGCTCCCAGCGCTCAGGGTTGCCCTGATCCGCATACACGCGGTCTCGCTCGGCGCACATCATCTCTTGCTTGTCAGATAACCATGCCTCGGCTTCGGTATCAGGAACGAACCAATTGCTCACATCAATAGGCGCAAGGCCGGGCGCGAGGCTTGGCGCGCCGTTCATGAATGGCAAATAAGGTGGACGCTGCATTTTAAGCGGGTCGCGCCTCGCCCCAAGTAACGAAGCCCGCGATACGCGGCGTGTTGGGCAAATACATGGTCTCCACATCGGTCAGCTCAAACCCGCTGGACTCGAACATTTCAGTGCAGTTGCGCGTCAAATGGCACCCGCCCGCGATAACCTTCCAAAAAGGCTCCACCCGGCGCTGCCATTTCAACACGCCCTCATCCGGCGCAGGGCCATGCTCTGTAAACAGAATGCGTCCGCCCGGCTTTAGCACACGGCGTGCTTCTTCCAGCGTAGAACGCCAATCAGGGATAGTGCACAAAACAAACGCGATGATGATCGTATCAACACTATCGTCTTCGAGGCCCGACGCTTCGCCGCCTGTTTCCAGAAATTCAATCTTCTCACTCACACCGAGCTTCTCGAGCTCTTTGCGGGCTTTGATGATCATGCCGGGCGAAGGCTCCAACGCGTAGAGCTTGGAGACCTTGTCGAAATCATAATAGCTGAAATTGAGCCCTGATCCGCAACCGATTTCTAAGACGACGCCCTCTGCTTGCGGAACAATCTTCTCCCGCTGCTTCATTATCGGCCCAGTGGCACAAGAACACGCTATCAGGTTTGAAACGACATAGCGTTCCCATAAACTCATTCTTCGTCACCATCATTGGCTGACCGGAACCCCGGATAAGACCGCGCTTGAATCTTAAGCTTCGTCGCCTCGGTGGGCCGTGCCACCAATGCATCTTGAGTGATGTTCACATCATACTCAAACCCGTCGCCCATTGGCTGATACGTGGCTGAACCATATTGCGCGTCGAGACCGAATCTTTGGCCCTGTTTTTTCGCGATCGTGTGAATATCGAGACCGGGGTTCTCTGCCAGCGCTATACCGTTTGTTGTCGCTTGGCCGACCGCTGCGGTTGAGTAGCGCTTCGCATTGCGCCCCTCCATAAACTCCAACCGATAGACAGAGTCATAACCGAGCATGTTAGCAACCGCTTGGAACTTGATGACCTGTGCGCCGATTTCAAACTCATCGCCGCGCAATACAGGCGTTGCGCCCGTTGCCTCAAGAAGTTTTGATCCGTCTTGAAAGGTAACATCGACGCTATATGCGTTGTCTTCACCCTCAAGGCCGACGAATTTTACCGTTGCGACGTCCCGCTCATAGGTGAGGCGCTTATAGGTTTGCAGGTTCAGGCCCGCGAACGCCACAATCCCAGCCAAGCCCATAAAGCCGACACCAAACCCAACCCGTGTTAGGCCGGACAGCGGCTTAAATTTCGTTAGTTTTCCGAAGCCTGCAAACAACAGCATCAGGCCAATAACACCCGCGATTGCAGGAAGAATCCACCAAATCAAACCCATCACCCACTCCTTTTTGAAGCGCTTCGCGCTCCGATTATTTGCTCACACCAAATACAATTAACAATTATATATCACAGATTGGCAACCGCTTCTGCGCAATCGAGCAGTTGTTTAGGTCGATTTACGGCCCCTTTTCAGGTGACCTCGCGTCAAATTTATCACCTTCTCTACACACACCCCTGCACGAAACGATCAAACCCTGTTAAGGGCGGTAGCATCATGAATTTCAAAGATTTCACTCTGCTTTTCGTCGTTTGCCTCATTTGGGGATTGAACGTTGTATTTTCGCGCTGGGTTGTTGGCGTTGAGGGCATTCCGCCTGTGTTCTTCGCAGGCATTCGGTTTGCCGGGGTTGCGGTGTGTCTCATCCCATTCCTGCGACCCATACCGTCCAACTTGCCCCTGCTATTGCTGATTTCCGTTTTCATCGGGTCTGCTCACTTCGCGATGCTATTCTTAGGCCTCGCCAGCGCCGATGCCTCAGCGGCGGCTGTGACGACCCAGCTAGGTGTTCCGATCTCCACGCTAATGAGCATGGCATTCCTCGGTGAAACAATCGGGTGGCGGCGCGGGCTCGGCATCATGCTAGCCTTTGCCGGCGTTGTTTTGATTGCCTTTGATCCAGAAGGGTTCTCCATGTCCACCGGTCTCCTCTATATCGTCGGGGCGGCCTTCCTCGGGTCGGCAGGCGGTATCTTGATGAAGCGGATCGCCCCAATGAGCGCGCTTCAAATGCAGGCATGGATCGGCATGTTCAGCTTTGCGCCCTTGTTCCTGATTTCGTTCTTCCTTGAGCAAGATCAGATTACCAGCTTCGTCGGAGGGGGCTGGAGGGTCTGGGCGGCCACGGTGTTTGGCATTGCTGGCGTCTCAATCTTCGGGCACGGCGTTTTCTACACGTTGATCAAAAAGTACGACATCTCAATGCTGTCACCGCTCACACTCATGACACCCATTTGGGGCGTTATCTTCGGCATCACTCTGCTGGGTGAGCCGCTGACTAATCAACTAATTCTCGGCGCAATCGTGTCTCTAACAGGCGTGTTCGTTATCGCTGTGCGCGGCAATAAGAAACTCCCTAGTGCTGCGCTGAATGAAACGAGAGGCCTTAGAAAACATCGATGAAAGTTAGCGCAACGCCCAGCCCGAATTTCAATGACCGACGCGAAGACGTCGATATGCTGGTGCTGCACTATACCGGCATGATAAGCGGCGAGGCTGCGCTACAGCGCATGTGCGACCCGGCCTCGGAAGTCTCCGCACACTATATGATTTGGGAGAATGGCGACGTCGTCCAACTCGTCGGCGAGGACAAACGCGCTTGGCACGCCGGTGCCTCCTCATGGCAAGGTGACGGCGACCTCAACTCCCGCTCCATCGGCATTGAGATCGTCAATGGCGGGCATGATGTGCCGCTAGAAGATGGCCGCCTATCACCCTTTCCAAAGGCGCAAATCGCATCAGTGATTGAGCTTTGCCAGCAAATCATCGCGCGCTGGCCTATCGTGCAAACACGCATCGTCGCCCACGCAGATATAGCGCCCGCGCGTAAACGCGACCCCGGCGAACACTTCCCTTGGCAGCAGCTTTCAAAAGCGGGCATCGGCCTTTACCAGCCTAAATCCACGACAGCAAAGCGCGCAGTGTCTCCCATCGTACCCGGCGACATGGGTGAGCCGATCCGTGTTATCCAGCAACAATTGGCCAGCATCGGATACACAATTGAAGCCACAGGTACATATGACGAAGACACCTCCGCCGTCGTGACAGCGTTTCAACGCCGCTGGACGCAAGACATCGTGTCAGGCCATTGCACCGCGTTCACACTTGCCGTGCTAGACGCAGTGACAAAGCTCTACGCCGATGCCTCATCTTCTTCGGCAACATCCGTCTGATTAAACCGGGCTGCCCATTCAACAGTTAGCGCCGCGCCATAGAGCAATGCGCCGACCGAGATTGACAACCAGATGAACCCCAAAATGACGGACGCCAGCGCACCATAAAATGAGTCTAGCGCCGAGAATTTGAGATAAAGGTGGTAGCCCCACGTCACCAGCACCCAAACCAATGCACCCGCCGCTGCGCCCATCGCTTTAAACCGGTTACCCTGAACGCGTCCGTGCAAAGATAATCCAATAATCAAATAGAAGACGAGGAAGCAAGCGAACCACTTGCCGATCCACAGCGCCTCTGCACCGGCCGCCACAAACCGCGCTAAATCATAGCCGACGAACCCGTCGCGCTCGGAGAGCAATGACGCGATCAATTGAAGCGCGCCAAGCAACCAAACAACCAAAATCAACGCGCCGGTCAGCAAGATGGAGACGCCCTGAAAACGAATGATACGCGTCTTCTGCTCACTACCCGCCACCATGCGAATGCCTGTGATCGCGGCCTTTGCCCCTGCGGTGGCTGTATACAAAACAACCAGCACCGCCAAGATCGCCCTCACGGTCAGCCCTTGCGGCGTCGTCCCGTGGATCACGTCCAGATCAGCCTCCGACAATGGCGCAACGGCAGAGACCAATATTTGGTCCACTGTGTCAGACAATTGCACCGACAGATCATCGGGCAAGAACCCGAACAGCAACGTCATAGTGAGGTAAATAAGCGGGAAGATCGAGAACAGCGCGTAGAAAGAAATGCCGCCCGTTACGATGCGCACTTCAGGTTTGGACAACCGAACAAAGGCCCGCCAGATGGGCCCAATCACCCAATATTTTACGGGCTGGGGCAATGGGAGGGCCTCAATCAGATCGTATCGCTTCATATCTGACAGTCCTCGCCCGCTTTTGTACTTAGTGACAAAGCAAAGTGTGCGCTATATTAACGGGCATGACCAGATGGCCGGGCAGCCGCTGATAGTGGGGTAACCTGCTATTGGAGGAAAGTCCGGGCTCCAATGAGACAGGACGACGGATAACTTCCGCCCAGCGCGAGCTGAGGGAAAGTGCCACAGAAAGCAAACCGCCCGCATTTATGTGGGTAAGGGTGAAAGGGTGGGGTAAGAGCCCACCGCGCGCCTGGCAACAGGGGCGGCACGGTAAACCCCGTCCGGAGCAAGACCAAATAGGGGGCGCATATAGGCTGTCTTATGCCTGTGCCCCGGGTGTGTCGCGTGAGGTGATCGGTAACGGTCATCCCAGAGGAATGGCTGCCAGACCCTTTCGAGGGCGAACAGAACCCGGCTTACAGGCCATCTGGTCATAAACAACCTACACAACCCGCGAAGTTGACTATTCTACGGGAACACAGATCGCATCACCGAGCGCAAATGCCTTCTCAGGCGCATTCTCAGCGTAGAGCTTCGCTGACGTAAAGACCTGCTTACGCCCCGGCTTATCGACCTGCGCGGAGACGATAAACACCTCAGCCTTCGCCGGGCGCAACATCCGCACAGAAAATTGCGACACCAGCACAGGCCCCGCCATCGTCAGCGCCGCGAACCCGCACGCAGTGTCGATCAAACCACCAATCATAGACGCATGGAGGAAGCCATTATACTGGGCAAATTCAGGCTTCCACGGCAGTCTCAGCACGACATGCCCTTCGCTGGCCTCAATAACCTCAACACCCATCCACTCATTGAGCGGAGCTTTGCACGAAACCCGGCGCAAATGCTCCAACGACGTCATTGTATCAGACATCTGGGTTTAGACGGTCCCGGCGCGCATTTCAGTGATGAACGCATCAGCTTCAGCAATTGAGCGCTCCATCTCCGCAATCAAATCCGCAACATCATTCTCGATGACAGTGCTTTCATCGCCAAGGGACGCAATCGCACGAGCATTCAAATTATGCTTCAAGAACAGCACGCGATCATTAAATGCGGTCAAAACAGGGTCCATGGAAGACGCAGCCTTGTCCATCTTCGCGGCCAAGATTGCATAGCGGTCGCGCGTCGCGTCTAGCTGCCCCTCAGAGGCCCGGCGCAAAGACGGATCAGAATATAGCTCCAGCTCCTTTTCCCATTCGCGGAACAGATCCTTTGAAACGCCCTTCACCTCTTTGATCCGCGCGCGAACCCGCTCGGCCCGCTCTTCTGAACGCTCATGCGCTTTTGACAGGCGATCATAAGTTGCTTCCAGCTCGCCGCCATCAACGGCTACAACAGCCCTGAACGCTTCCAGAGCATTCGCGAACTCTTCCTTGGCCTCTTCTTGCGCGGTCGCGGCATCGACAACGCGGTCGATCAACAGGTCGCGCTTCTCAAGCCCCAATTGTTCCATTGCGCCATAATACGCCGTCGCACACCCGGTCAGCGTAGACGTGGACAATAACGCGCCAATTAGCGCAGCTTTCAAAAGGCCGGACGGTCTAGACATGATCATTCTCTCCATAGTTGAAGCAAGAACTGAGGTGAATCGATGATCGGCGCAAGATACCGCCCTGAGACTAAAGCAGTGGACTCGCAGATAGCGGGGCAAAGAAGCTAAACAAGACAGATCTGCATTTTTTACTCTGTTCCAGCATAAAGCTTTTTATATTCAAGCCATTAAGATATTTCTCGCGTCTTTACTTCGTCACCTAGAACAATCATGCCTACAATATTGAAATGGTTCGGAAGCATGATCGGAAAACGCTCAATGAGCCCGGCAGTCGGCAACCTCTCGAGCAGGTACGATTCAGTTCAAATTCTTAGAGCTGTTGCTGCCATGTCCGTCGTGTTGGTGCACTTGTTCAACGCGTTTTGGATCGACTTTGGCGTTGTCGACCACGACTTGTTTCCCATTGGTTACGCAGGCGTAGACATGTTCTTCGTTATCAGCGGCTTTATCATTTGCCATGCCGCGCGAAACGAAACGTCAGCGTGGCGCTTTATGCTCAAGCGCATGTTCCGCATCATTCCGCTTTACTATGCACTCACATTATCCTTGTTCGCGGTCGCCTTTTTCGCACCAAGTTTGCTGAAATCAGCATCCGCAGATCTAAGCCAATTAGCCCAATCGCTGCTCTTCATTCCATATGAGCGGCCAAATGGGGCCATCAAGCCACTACTCTTCTTGGGATGGACACTAAACTACGAAATGTTCTTCTATCTCATCTTCGCAGTTGGCTTCAAAGTCAGTCGCAGACCTGAGATTTTCACGATGATTGTTGTCGGCGCGCTCGCGATAGTAGGCGCCTTTACAGATACCGGGTTTGCGCCGTTTGATTTTCTAACCGACAGCGTCAATCTAAATTTCGCTTGGGGTTGCCTGATCCATACGCTCCACCAAAAATTCCCTCAAATGAGCGGAAAACTAAAATGGTATTGGCCCGTGGCAGCTGGCTTATTGCTAGTGCAAAACTGGTATCCAACCCCGTTTACACGCGAGTTCGCATTCGGAGTGCCATCGGCATTCCTATTGATCACACTACTTCACTACAAGGTCATAACGGGGCCAGTAGGTGATTTCGCCAAACTGGTGGGTGACGCCTCCTACTCTTTGTATCTCTCGCATGCTTACGTCCTGCAAATCGTCGTGAAAGTCCTCATTGCTCTGCTTGGCGTAAGTGCACTCAGTGTCGGGTTGGCCGCCGTCACGGTGCCAATTTTAGCGACGCTTCTGGCAATCATTCTCTTCAAGTTTTGGGAGCTGCCGTCAAACTCATGGCTCAGATCCCGGTATTTACCGTCAACACGTGCCACAAAAACTCATGACACCGCCGTAATCTAGCCCGTTTTAGTGTATTGTCTTGCAACCATGACGAGACTCGCGGCAATCCCTGTAAATGTCTTTCGTGTCGTTGGCGCCGATGCGCGCCATTGGCAGATCATTGGGTTGAGCGGTCTATTCCTTCTATCGCTCACCACTTCCAGCTTCGGCGCAACACCGCTCGCCCTCGCCCTTTCCTTCGCTGGCGCGATGAGCGCTCAGCTTCTCGGCACGGCCTATGTCGGCTGGCGAAAATCTGCCCCGCTGTTCTCCGGCTTTGAATGGCGCTCGGCGCTCATCACCGCATTTGGCGTAACAATCCTGCTTCGCGCGGCTGATCCGTGGATCTGGTTTGCCGCCGCCTTTATCGGCATCGCGCTAAAATTCATCATACGCATCAAGGGCAAACACATCTTCAACCCAGCCTGCATTGGCATTGTGGCGATGATGCTCGCCCTAGGCTCGTCCGCTTGGGTCTCCCCCGGCCAATGGGGGCACGCGCCGCTCATCACAGGCTTCGCCATCGGCATCGCCGCGCTCACCCTCTCTAGCGCCAAACGCCTCGACGTCGCGATAGGCTTCCTCGCCTGCTTCGCCGCGATCCTGTTCGCTCGTGCGCTCTGGCTAGGTGACCCCATGGCCATCCCCATTCATCAGCTTCAAAAAGGCTCGCTCATCATCTTCGCCTTTTTCATGATCACAGACCCGCGCACCATTCCAGACAGCCGCGCTGGCCGCCTCATCTTCGCCGCCGCCGTCGCCGGCCTCACTGCATATTTCATCATCGGGCCAAACATTCGCGGCGCACCACTCATGGCACTCGCCGCCCTATCATGGCTCGCGCCCGTGCTAGACCACATCATCAGCGCCCGGCGCTTTGAGTGGACCGGCACAGACGCGACCAAAGCCATTCGCCAACATACTCCCACAGAAACCAGAACAATGACCTACTCAGATCAAACAGGAGCACGGATATGAAACTCAAACACATGATGGCGGGCCTTGCGCTCGCTGCCACGGGATGGGCCGCAACTGCGCCAGCTCACGCCTTTTGCGGGTTCTATGTCGCCAAGGCCGACACAGACCTTTTCAATGATGCCTCCAAGGTCGTGCTCGCGCGCGATGGTGAGCGCACGGTCATCACGATGGCCTCAGACTTTCGCGGTGATGTGTCTGAGTTTGCAATGGTTGTGCCTGTCGTTGATATCCCAGAAGAAGGCCAAATCCACGTCGCCAACCCCGGCCTGATTGACCATATCGACGCCTACACCGCCCCGCGCCTTGTTGAGTATCATGACGAAAACCCATGCTACAAAATTGAGTACTACCGAAGCATAAAAGGCGGCGCGCCCATGACGATGGCCTCTCCGCCGCCGCCCATGATGGAGGCCGAAGACCTCGGCGTCACGATCGAAGCGCAATATGAAGTCGGCGAGTATGATATCCTCATTCTGTCCGCTGAAGAATCCGATGGCCTTATCAAATGGCTTAACGGCAACGGCTATAAAATTCCTGACGGGGCGGAAGAAACAGTCGGCGCCTACCTCAAGCGCGACATGAAATTCTTTGTCGCCAAGGTGAACCTCGAGCGCCATGACGGCAGCGCCATGCTGCGCCCCATTCAGGTGGCCTATGAGGATGAAGACTTCATGCTTCCTATCCGCCTCGGCACGCTGAACGCTGACGGCAAGCAGGAATTATTCGTCTTCGCCATGACGCCAAAAGGCCGCGTGGAGACCAAGAACTACAAGACCGAAAAGCTCCCGTCTGACATGGATGTGCCAATCTACATCAAGGACGAGTTTGGCGAGTTCTACAAAGACATGTTCACCCATCAGGTCGAGAAGGCCGGCGGCACGTCAGTCTTCATGGAGTATGCGTGGGATATGAATTGGTGTGATCCGTGCGCGGCAGAGCCATTGTCTCGTTCAGAACTGCAAGAGCTTGGCGTGATGTGGCTGGGCGATGAAATCGCTCCACAAAACCGTGGACGCGGCATGTCCCAAGCGCAAAACGTGTTCGTCACCCGCTTGCATGTGCGTTATGACGCTGACACCTTCCCAGAAGATTTGGAGTTCCAAGTCACTGGCGACCGCGAGAATTATCAAGGCCGTTACGTCCTCCGCCACCCTTGGCGCGGCGATTACACTGAGTGTGAAGCTGCGGGCACATACGCTAATAGCCTCGTAGAACGCTGGGATACAGAAGCCGAAACACTAGCAGACCTAACCGGGTGGAAGCTCAAAGACATCAAAGCCAAAATGGCCGCTGGCGGTTATTCAGCCTCAGCCATCAAAGGTGTCGAGCTAGAAAATCCCGTGAAAAAATCTTGGTGGAACCGTCTTTGGGGTAATTAAACCAAGCACCCGAAAATAAAGAGCCCGTCCTGTTTTTCAGGGCGGGCTTTTCTGTGGGCGCCAGCCAACGCTAAACGCGGCGAGCGGCCCACTCGCGCGTCATATATCCATCAACCACATCACAAATCACGCCCAGCTCATCAAGACAGATCGCAAAGCGGCTCTCATCAACCAGTCCAGATTTAACATCGCCAACCTCAAACAGATCACGGCATGACAGCGCCATGGTGAGGTGTCCATCTTCAAACACCGCCTGAATATCACTGCCCTTGAACCGAGTTTCCATTGCGATTAGCCGCAGCAGCCTATCGGGCGTGAGCAATGCACGTGCTTCGACTTGATCATTTGACAGAACATCAAAGTCATCTGAAAACTCATTCGCCACGATATCAACAGGTTGCAAACCGGTCTTGCGCTTCATCTTGCGGCCCTTACCGCGCCGCGTAATCACCGTGCTGCCCAAAAAGCGCTCGGGATATTCAATATGCACCAGCAAGCCTTGGAATGTCGTCTCAAGTCGGCGCGATTTACCGCTGCCCTTCCACTCTTTCAACGTCGCCTCAACCACAGAGAAACGCGCACCAGCGCGTTCGCCCGTAATCATGTCATCGTAAGACTGCGCATCGAAATCACCGAGCAACTTATAGGACTCCAGCGCGTCCATCGCGGGCGTCGGGCATCGTTCATGGCCACCACCAGATAAATCGAAACGGTTCAGAAGCTTTCTCGTAACCGCAGTGCTGCCAATAATTTCTTTTAGAGCATTCCCCGATTTTGAGCTCGAAGTTTGATCGCCATTCATTTCCCGGTGGTCATGATACCTAAATCCCATCAGTTCGCAGGCGGATGACAGGATAAGTTTCTTAGACCGCGCACCAATTTCGCTCAGCTCCAAAGCTTGCTTATAGGTGAACGCGCTGAAAATGCCGGCGCCCAGAATCACAGCCAAAAACCCAAGCCAGTACATTGTGACCACGCCGACAACAATACCGACAGCGCCACCCGAGATTGCGCGCTCTTTAAACGCGCGGCGCGCACTTGCCCGCTCAACCTCATGGCTACGAAGCGCCGGGACAAGCAGGTCAAACCAAATCTTGCGCGCATGGGTCAATTCAGGTCGTCCCGCCAGAGCCTCCTCGAGACGACGCCCAGTTTGAACGACCTCCAATTGTGGCGCGCCGTCTTTTTCTAGGTAAGCATCATAATGTCCTTTGGCTGCATCAGCGGCGCCATTGACCAGGTTTTCGATATGTTGCTTAGGCATAGACATCCCCCATTTGTCGCGGAGTGTCTCATAATGTGGGAAACATTCACCAAACGGGTCAGTTGAAATCTGACAGGCAGAGTTTAGAGCGCGTTAACAAACGCCTTCACATCCACAGGCATCATCGTCCAATTACAAACGAAGCGATAGCAATCGCCCGGCCACGGATAGAACTTAGCCTTCGCGGCCTCTAAAGCCTTAATCACGGGCTCGGGCAACCGCACGAAAACCTCGTTTCCCTCAACGGGGTGCACAAGCTCGCCGCCCGAACGCACAAACCCTTCAGCCAGCGCGCCAGCCGCTTCATTGGATTGCCGCGCGAGCTCCAGCCACAAGCCTTCGGTCAGCATCGCCTCGGCTTGCGCTGCCAAAAAGCGCATTTTCGGCGGCATGTGCCCTGCCCGTTTCGCACGCGCCTTCAGTTTGTCAAACTTTGCGCGTGCCTCACCGAACAGAATGATCAGCTCACAGCCTATCGCACCTGCCTTGGTCAACCCCAAACACACCACGTCAACACCGGCTTTCCACGTCATCTCAGCGGGCGTCGCCCCGCACGTCACCAGCGCATTGGCCAGCCGCGCACCGTCCAAATGAACAGCCAGCCCTTTCGCTTTTGCCATCTCAACAAAATGAGCAATCTCACCGGGATAATACGCACAGCCCGACTCAGTCAGATTGGTCAGCGACAACACTTTGGCTGGCGTTTCGTGAACGAATGCCTCATCAATGTTGTCAAGCGCTTCCTCCAGCGCCGGGGCGTCAATCTTGGCCCCATCTCCCGGCAACAATGACAGTTTTCCGCCACCAGTGAAGAACTCCGACGCGCCGCGTTCATCGCGCTCAATATGCGCCTCTTCATGACAGAGGATGGAGCCAGTCGGCGGGCATAGAACCGACAACGCCAGCGCATTCGATGCCGTGCCAGACGCGACCATCCAGAAGTCAAAGTCGTCAGTCTCGAGAACTCGCGCCAACTCATTGCGGAGCTTCGCCGTAATCTCATCATTGCCATAACTGCCCGCCATGCCCTGATTGGCGCGCATGATCGCCTCGATAACCGCCGGATGCGCAGGCGCGGATGTATCAGACGAAAAGTCCATCAGATTTGGGTGTCTGGCGTTTGCCACATCAAATGCTGTCCGCCATCAGCGGCGATCATTTGCCCGGTGACAGAATGCGCTGAGACGAGGTAACGCAACGCTCGCACAATTTCTTCCGGGTCAGACCCACGCTGGGTGAGCGTCGCTTGACTCTCATCATCGAAGTCGGCCTGCGACTGGTGCACGCTTTTCATCGTCGGCCCCGGCCCTATCCCATTCACGCGGATGTTCGGCGCCAATGCTTGCGCCAAAGTTTGCGTCGCCTGCCACAGCGCCGCCTTTGACAGCGTGTAAGTGAAGAATTGCGGGGTCAGCTTCCAAACGCGCTGGTCGATCAAATTGACGATCAGTCCTTGTTGGTCGCTGTGTAGCGCTTTCGCCATTTCTTGCGACAACAAGATCGGCGCGCGCAAATTTGGCGACATGTGATGATCCCATCCCGCGCGATCATGATCGAGTGCCGTGTCATCCTCGAATGTCGACGCAGAATTGACCAAAAGTGACACCGATTGCCCGAAATTGCCCGAAACTGCACGCAATAACCCGCCGGTTTGCGCCTCATCTGACAGGTCTGACCGAAATGCCACGGCTTTGCGCCCCATCGCCTGAATAGCTGCAACCACTTCAGCCGCAGGTGCCTCTGATCGATTGTAATGGACACCCACATCCCAGCCATCCTCTGCCAAGGCCAGCGCCATTGCTTTGCCGAGGCGCTTTCCCGCGCCTGTGACGAGGGCAACGCCCGGCGTCATGCGCCGGTAAACAGCGCTAGGATGTTGAAACTATTGATCAAGCCATAAATATACACGGCATAGACGAGAAGTAAAAGCACGCCCATCAATCGGCCTATCCGCGCTTTCGTCATAATAATCACGCCGATCATCAACGCCGCCAATCCCATCGCGAAATGGTCATACTGGCGGAAAATCGGTGCAACTTGCACCGGCCCCAGCAGCGAGATGATCCCGCCAGCGCCCAATATGTTGAACAAGTTAGACCCCAGCACGTTGCCAAACAGCACGTCGCCCTTCTTACGTAGTGCAGCAGCTATACCAGCGCCAATCTCAGGCAGCGACGTACCGATCGCCAGCAATGTCAGCCCAATCCACTCCTGCGGCACGTGATAGAACTCAGCAACGCCAACACCGCCGCTGATGATCAGCTTCGCGCCAAGCACAAGCCCAGCCACACCAAGCGGCACATAGATCAGCGCCCGCCACATGGGCAGCCCAACGCCTGAATCGTCCAAGTCCACACCAGGATCATCCCCGCTGGCCACCGCCTTGCGCGCAAAGATCAGCGTCATGCCGCAATAGCCAATGAGGAGGCAGAGGAACAACACGCCGATCATAGCATCAAGCGGCATCAGCGCGGTCATTACGATCCACGCAGCCGTCGCAATCAGCATGGCAATCAGCGCGCGCCCTTGGCCGTGGCCACCTGCAACAAGCGGACTGATCAGGGCCGGAATTCCTAACACCAGCAACACGTTCGCGATGTTGGACCCGACAATATTACCCACCGCCAGCCCTGCGCGTCCGTTCAGTGCAGCATCAAAAGACACAATCATCTCAGGCGCGGACGTGCCGAACCCAACGATGAATATACCTGCAATAAGGGGAGAAATGCCGATACGGCGCGCCATCGACACGGCGCCATTGACGAGGAAATCCCCGGCAAAAGCCATGATAACGAACCCTCCGAGGAGGGAGGCAATGAGTGTAATATCAGGCATGACTGCCTAGCGGCCTAGTCGAGGCGCTTGAACTCAATCAGATTCAGGATGCCGAAAACGACAACAACAGCAGCGATAGCAATAAGGGACGGATGGATATTCATGATTCGTCTCACTTCGGATAAATTTTGCGTCTTACAGGCGTCTTAGCGTGCACCGCAGCATTTGGCGACCCTTTTCGCACAGATCAGTAGTCGATTTTGGCGATTTTGCGTGAAAAACACACTCCATATAGTTGGTGACGGGCGCTCGACCGATTAGTGCCTCGCGCCCGTCTCCGGTTTATAGCAATAGGTATTTGGCGAAAAAGGCGAAGAACGCGCCAATTGCGAACGCCGCAACACTCACCCACCACAACACCCAGCTGACCCGTCGCAACCGTGTGCAAGCTTTCGCCTGCACTGGGTCAATTGGGCATGGCAAAGACCTCGCCCGCCACTGCCAAGCACCGGATACGGCCAGCACGACGCCAGCAATGCCAAACACGATCGGCTTATTGGCGCCCATCCATGTGATGCCGGGCACGTTCTCAATCAGCCCGGCCATGACAGCTCCCATTCCGATACTCACCAACAGAGCAGGCAGCGCGCAGCAAATGAGCGTGGAGACTGACGTGAACAGAGCGAGAGTCGCCGGCAACACGCTCGGCGGCCTCACGTCCGAATGTGTTGCCGTCATAGCGCTTCACGCTCAATTGAGACGAGCGCATAGCCAGACTTCTTCACAAGAGACGCGACCTCCTCGTCGGTCAGATCCATACCGGGCTTAAGCCCCACATGGATTTCACCGGTGTCGAGATCAACATGTACGCCGTCCACAGCATCTTTCTTGCCGAACACTTTGGTGACAGCCCGCGCGCAAAAATCGCACACCATGCCTTTAACATGCACGGTCATCATCATGCCCTCTGCGTGGGTCATCTCGGCAGGTTCAACCTGCGCAAGCGCAGTGGGCGC
This sequence comes from Hyphomonas sp., assembly GCA_033851975.1. Lineage (GTDB taxonomy): Bacteria > Pseudomonadota > Alphaproteobacteria > Caulobacterales > Hyphomonadaceae > Hyphomonas. The sequence continues at coordinate 61,015 of JAWSVJ010000008.1, forward strand.
CATAGAGACCAAAGCCGTAGCGCTCAGAATTACTTTAAGATTTTTCATTTTCTTGGTTTCCTATAATCTAATAATCCAGTTCAGCATGACCGCCTCAGTCTCGGGCGTGTACCCGATCTCAAGCAGCTGAACATCGTAGAAAAACCGCACCAAAGCGGTCGCTGTTGTTGGAGTTTCGGCTTCTGGCTTGTTTTCGATTTCAAGCATCAGCCAAGTGTGCAAATCGCCATAATCGCCAATGTAGGGCGCAACGCCGACACGAGCCGAGTGGCGAACAGACTTGTCAAAGCCGAAATCATAGGCTCGCGTCTCGTAAGACGTGAACCATCGCCGGGTCTCCCAGTCGGCAGCCAAGCCAACAAAGCCTGCCAGTTCTCGGCCACCGGGGCCAAAGGCATCCGCCTGCCCCACTGCGCCTTTGACATAGACATTTGCTTGGGACGATTGCTCGTTCCAGCGCTTCAGCAGTCGGTTATATTGCACCCCTGTGAAGTGCCAATCCCCGCCCCAGTTTCGTTCCGAATACAGCCCGATTGAGTCCTGATAGGTCGGCGAGTAATGCGCATGTACTGACGAGGCATCGCCCGTGTTCGTCTGCATTACCGTCCACCCACCTGGATAGGATACGGGTCGCGCTTCTGCAGAGCCAAAGCCCAGCGCAAAAGCGGTTGCTACACCAAGCGCAGCAATTTGAGTTTTCATTTTTTAAGTCCTGTTTGAGTTGATCCTAAAACGAAGGATCAGGCGCGCGGCGGAGGCGGCTCATACTCAAAGCTAACACTGTCAGCATTCTCCGGCAGCGGGTCGGCCCAAGCTAGCACAACAGGCAAAGGCCCGGCGACGTCAGCGTAGGCGAAATTCGAAACATTGGTCAGCAAGGCAGCGCAGCAGCACGTATCAGCTTGCATTGGCATATCGCCATTCGTGTCATCCATCGCCATATCCATGCCCTCATGACAGGGCATGTCTTCCATGGACACAATCTCAGCCTGTGACAGTAGATTATCACGCACATCACAGGGCTGGGCCACGGCGTCAAAACTGAACACCACCGCCACACAGAGCCACATTAGAGACGTGAACACGCGAACCATGCTCCCAATTTAGGGCTGACGGCTCAGTTTAGCAACAAGGTCGCGGAAACATCATTCCTCCTCGCCCAACCGGTTGCTCGGCCTACCGGGGAGAACTAAAGTAACCTAAGGAGGAATGCCGCTCATGGACGATTTCGTAGAGGCCACTAAACTCAGTTTAATAAGCGAAGGTGTTTGGAACGCGGTACTCCACGAGGATTGGTCTCTATGGGGGCCATCCGGTGGCTTCCTCAGCGCACTTGCGTTGCGGGCGGCTGGCGAAATGTCAGTGCATGACCGTCCAATCAGCTTTGCATGTCAGTTTTTAAACCGCGCTGTTTTTGAACCAGTCCTGATAAAGGTTCAAAGCCTAAAACAAGGCAAACGTACTGAGGCATTGCGCGTAGATATGTTTCAGCATGACCGCCTAATAATGACGGCTCAAGTTTGGACGGGTGTAGAGTCCTCGCCCGGAATGGAGCACGACTATACGAGCGTTTCTGCGCTGCCTGATCCAGACACTCTAGCTCACTATGAAGAAATATATCCCGACGAACCCCCGCATCCATTTTTGCAGCGATTGGGCCATCGCCCGATCAACCCCCTCCCGCACACAGGTGACACGCCTGCGAGCGAACCTGAATTGTTTGGTTTTTATCGCCTTAGTCCCACTGCCCGGCATAGCGACCCTTTTGTCGACGCGGCTCGGATTTTTGTTTTAATCGATACCAATGCTTGGCTCGCGACCTACCCGGCTCATCCCACTGCGACGGGTTCACCATGGATAGCACCCAACCTCGACTTCTATTATCGCTTCCATCGCTTCAGCACCTCAGACGACTGGTTGCATCTGAAAACCCGCGCTGATCTGGCTGCAGATGGTTTGATTGCAGCAGAAGGAGAAATTCGGAATCGGAAGGGACAGCTTATCGCGCGCGGTGTCAGTCAGATGATCTGCTACGCGAGACCAGATTCCGCCTGATACGCCCACTCATTCGCCACTCAGCACATAATTCCCGTCCGCAACGCTCACATTCGGCACTAGCGCGGTGTTTTGGAAATGCGCCCAAGCGGGTGCGAGGCTGCGCCAGAAGGCTGCGTGCTGATTGCCAGCATATGCCTGCAGGTTTGCGGCGGTCATGTCGAAAGGGAAGATGTGCACCGGGACGCTAGATTGCCCGCCATCAAAGGCCGCCTCGATCAGTGTCCAAATTTCATCAATTCCGGCATCCGTCATGGCATAACAGCCAATGGAGACACAGTTTCCGTGCACCATGAGGTAATTGCCCGTATAATCGCGCGCGCGGTCGTAGGCGTTTGGATAACCGAGATTGAAGCTGAGATGATAACTCGAGGCTGGGTTCATCTGGGGCGGCGCAACGGTGTAGAACCCCTCTGGCGCCTGCCTATCCCCTTGTTTTTGCTTTGGTCCTAACGTACCGGACGCCGCGCAAACTGGCCATGTGCGAAAGTGCATGTAAGTTCCATCGTCGCGCTCAAGATAAGCCGATAGCGTCGCCTCGCTCTTGTTAATCTGCAGGTAAACCGGCGCACCTATTTCAAAGCCCGCCCGCTCCACATCTCTGGTCAATTGCGGCAAGGTTCGCTCAACCGCCGCATCGGATCTGGCTGACGTGGGCAAGGTGTCTGCCCCTGCAAAAGATAGAATCGCCGGTAAACACAGGAAGATTAGCGCTGCAAAGACCAGTGCTAGCGGTTTCCAGTGAAAGGGCAGCGGATGTTTCATTCCTGCTAGAAAGCTGAAAATTGAGGCAATCTACGGGCAATTAGGAGATCGTTTCGAGTCCATTGGGCCGCCACAATTTCGCCCCGCACGTTAAGCTGGGATTAATAGAATTATTCTACCCTGAATATGTGGCGGGTTTTGCTTCCCCTTTTCCTGCCGCACGGGGTCCAACTTTTAGGTCGGAGTTTTTTACCTTTACCGACCGGACCCAAAGAATATGACGTCGATCCTCTGATGCGGATCGGCGTTTTTCTATTTGGCCTGTTGGTTCGCGGCGATCATATATTTGATGCAAGTGAAAACTGAGAGTGTTGCAGCGGTCCACAAAAGGCCGACGAACACGAGTGATAGCCAATCAAAACTGTCTGTCGACACCCCCGCAGGGCTGGGCTGCCACAATGCAAATGGCACCATCAGGCCAATAATCGCGATCATCTCGAACCCGGTTTTCCACTTGGCCAAGTTCGATGGGTCAACGACGGCATTGCCGCGCGGCGTGGTGCGAAACCAAGTCATGAACAGGTCACGGCCAATAATCGCTGCAGCAGGCAAATAGATCAGCCATGATTTCAGCAACACGCTGAGCCCTAAAAGGGTGAGCCCAACCAAAACCTTGTCAGCAATCGGATCGAGCCAAACCCCAAACCGAGACGTCGCATTCAGCGCACGCGCGGCCCAGCCGTCGACAAAATCGGTCAGCGCACCAAAAACAAAGGCAAGCAAAGCGAATTGATACCAAAGCTGTTGTAGGGCTGCCTCACGCTCAACAGGCAGATCAGCGGTCATCTGCTCAACCACGATCTGGCTGTACGCAGCGCCTTTCCACAATCCCAATATGACCAGTCCACCAGCAAGGCAGCGGGACAAGGTAAGCGCGTTCGGTATCCATTTAAGATTCATAGCAACCTATCTGCCAGCCTCTTTGCTCGTGGGCAACCAATCAGACACACTGCAGCAATTTCACTGTTACTAAAACGGCATTTTGAAGCCGGGCAACATACCGCCACCAAGGCCCGCAGTAACCTCTTTCATGGCGTCCGCCGTTGCTTCATCCAGACGTTTGCGAGCATCATTGTGGGCCGCTTTTAGCAAGTCTTCCAATATCTCGGCATCGTCGCCCATAAGAGAGGGATCAATCGTCACGCCGACCAGTTCGCCTTTGCCCTTGAGGCGCACACGCACAAGCCCAGCGCCGGACACACCATCGGCCTCAATGCTTTCAATGTTCTCTTGCGCTTCTTGCATCTTCGCTTGCATGGCTTGCGCCTGCTGCATGATCTTTGCGAGGTCTTTCATCTGAGGTGTCCCTACTTTACTGAGAGCCTGTCCCTAGGCTTGTCGTCGACTGTTTAAGTCTACCACATTGTTCTCTTCTGATGCCGTTTCAACACCCGGAGCGTCGATAACATCAATAATTTCTGCACCTGTTAAGCATTCCAAAGCGGCGGCAATTGCCGGGTGGTTTGCGGCGCTCTCGAACTGCTCGGCCCGTGAGCGTTTTTCGAACTGCTTGACCGTTTCACCGCCGCCGCTGATCTGCTCAACAACCCAATCAATGCCGGTCTCTTTCTCAAGAAAGATGCGCAAACGGTTCAGCAAATCAACCGGGGCGTTACCCTCTAGCTCGCAAGAGAAATAACCTTCACGTACTTCGCCGGGACGAACGTAACGCTCCAACTCCACGTGAAGATTGATCTCACGAATTTCATCGAGATAAGCGATTATGCTCGCAAAGCTGGTCAGGCCGCCGGACTCTTCTGGCGGGGCCTCACGATGTGGCTCAGGCTTTCCCGGCGAAGACGCCTTTTCCACAAGCATGCGCGCCGCCTCTTCCGGCGATGGCAATGTCGCCGCCACAGCAAGACGGATAACGATCATATCGAGCGCGGTCGCCGTATCTGGCGCCGTTTGCAGCACATTGAAGCCATTCAATAGAAGCTGCCAATATCGGCTCGCTTGTGCAGGCGTCAGCTTTTGGGCCAACGCGCGCGTCCGTTCAATCCAGTCCGTCGGACCACCGGGATTGAAGTCGTCACCCGTCGCCTGCGCAACAGAGACCGACGCCGCAATATCCATAAGGTCTTTGAGCAGAACGAGCGGATCTGCACCTGCCCGCACCTGATCCTGCACTTCAGCAAGCGCCGACTTGGCGTTGCCCGAAATCGCGGTCTCGAATGCATCAAGCAAGCGCCCGCGATCGCCCAGACCCAACATCTCACGCACAGCAGCGCCGGAGACATCTTCGCCATCCATCGTCTGAACAATGGCCTGATCTAGGATTGAGAGGCCATCACGCACAGAGCCTTCAGCAGCGCGCGCAATCAGCGCCAAACCCTCATCAGAGACCGTCGCGCCTTCATTCGTGGCAATCTTGCCCAAATGATCAGCCAAGGTCGCGGGGTCGAGACGCTTCAGATCGAAACGCTGACAACGCGACAGAACGGTAATCGGCACTTTGCGAATTTCAGTGGTCGCGAAGATGAACTTCACATGCTCCGGAGGCTCTTCCAAGGTTTTGAGCAGCGCGTTAAACGCCGCCGTGGACAGCATGTGCACTTCATCGATTACGTAGACTTTGTAGCGAGCAGAAACGGGCGAATAGCGTGCGCCATCGAGCAGATCGCGCATATCGGCAACGCCTGTGCGCGAGGCAGCATCAAGCTCCAGCACATCCGGATGACGACTAGACATGATCGCTTCGCAATGGTCGCCCTGAGGGTCTAGCCTGATCGAGGGGCCGTCATGATCTGTTGAGGCATAGTTCAAGCCGCGCGCCAACAGTCGCGCCGTCGTGGTCTTACCCACACCGCGCACACCGGTCAGCATGAAGGCATGGGCAATACGCCCCGTTTCAAACGCATTCGATAGTGTTCGCACCATCGCCTCTTGGCCGATCAGATCTTCAAATCGGCGCGGGCGATATTTGCGCGCGAGCACTTCATACGCCTTGCCGGGCGACGCGCCAGTCTCCGCATCCCCAAACATGGAGAATGTCTTGTCGTCACGCTCTTCCGGGCGTTCGTCAGGGGAATCGGGCTCGCTCATCGGACCAGTTTAGACCGGGGGCTAGCCCCGCCGCAATGCCTGATCCGACACAGCCCCAAGCTAGCCTGTTAGCAGAGCCGTCCGGATCGTATCACAAGCCGCCTCATCCACACCCAAAACGTCCGTCAGATAGGCGTCAACCGAGCCAACTTCGCTGTTTATCGCCGTGACCGCCGCCTCCAGATAACGCAAACGCACACCCAAGAATGGTCGGAACACATCATGTTCATGATCGGTACCGAGCAGTTCATTATAATGCGCCGCAGCAAGGGGTAGACGCGTCTCAATGTCTACCGCTTCATTGGTCAGCTTATAGTCAATGCGAATGTGTTCAGGCGACACGCCGAGCACATGATGGGTCAATGCACACAAAATGCCCGTGCGGTCTTTGCCTGCCGCGCAGTTGACTAGCGCTCCGCCATTGTCAGACAGCTTTGTCAACGCAACGAACCAATCGCGGAACATTTCAGTGTGATGCAGTTTAAACGGCGCGACGCGGTAATAATCGGTCATCCAAGTTTCGGCGGCTTCTGCGCCAGCGCCAACGCGCTTCAGAAACCACTCATGCGGTGCCTGTGTTTCGCGACCATCATCATGGGTGATCACTTCCGGAGCCGTCCACTTGCCCGGCTGGCGTTCACGCTCATCTGGACGGCGTAGATCGACCTGAACATGAATGCCCAGCGCGGCGATCGTCGACACATCGATGTCAGTTGCCTCAGCATAGTGGCCCGACCGGAAAAGCCGTCCCGATTGCACCCTACCACCAAAGCGCGACGGGTAATTGCCAAAATCTCTAAAATTGCGAACGCCATCAAGGCTCAAAATACGTGCATCAGTCATGGCGCTCAGCTAGCGTGTATCTCTCGTTTCGTCTATATGTGACGCGATGACACCCACCATTAAAACGCAGCGCCTCACGCTTCGTCCCGCGTGCTGGGAAGATCTCGACGCTCTCCACGGCATTCTCAGCCGGCCAGACGCGACGCGCTACTGGTCATCGCCTGCCCATGTAGACTTGGAGACGACGAAAGCCTGGCTCGACTCGATGATCAACAATGAGTTTGAAACCGGATGTGATTTCGTCGTGGAATGTGACGGCTACGTTATCGGCAAAGCTGGAATGTGGCGCGCGTCCGAAATCGGCTTCATTATACATCCAAATTATTGGGGCCGTGGGCTTGCGAGCGAAGCGACGTTCGCAGCAATTAAGGCCGTTTTTGATAGCACTAAGACAGACCCAATCACGGCTGATGTCGACCCACGAAATGTCGCCAGTCTTGCCATATTGAAGCGATGTGGCTTTATCATTACGCACACCCAAGCGAACACTGTGCAACACGGCGATGAATGGTGCGACAGCGTCTATCTAGTGCTAAAGCGCGCGGCCTTTCTCGCGCTTGGGATCCGCTAGTTGATTTCACGCCCCATGAGCACCCCACACCATTACGGAAATTTGGCCCTTATTGTGCATGGGGTCGCGCAGATCGCATGATACTTGGCAGCGCCGCCCATGGCTGCAAACCGGGCGAATGTGGTCATCCCCTTCGCATTTTAGGGGTTTTTACAATTTATTGGGCGACACGCTTGAGCAACCAAGACCGGAAACAGACACGCAGATGACTAAATTAGACGGGATCCAAGTTCTCCGAGGGCTCGCTGCACTCGTCGTTGCGCTCTTTCACTTTCATCTGGCTGAACCAAATTTTGGACCTGATCAGGTCACCCCATCAATTCTTGGATATGGGCGCATCGGTGTCGATCTATTCTTCGTCATCTCTGGCTTCATTATGGTACATGTCACACGCAATGTGGCGCCATCTTGGGGCAGTTCCGGCAACTTCCTCTACAAACGCGCCGCGCGAATCTACCCGCCATATTGGGTGGTGACGATCGGTGTGCTGGCCATTTGGTTCGCCTCGAGCAAAGCGCTTTTTGGCGGCGTAGTTGGCGAAGCGCCTAACATTCCTGCCTCACTAGCACTGTGGCCAACCGAGCAAGAACCCGCCCTGAATGTCGGCTGGACGCTTATCCATGAAATGTATTTCTATTTCGCGTTCGCTCTCATTCTGCTCGCACCCCCGAAATTCCGCTTGTGGGCGATTACAGCATGGGGCGCTGTCATTGTCGCTATTTGGGCGATGGGATGGCGCGATCTCTCGCCGCCTCTAAAGCTCATCACTAGCCCGCTAACGCTAGAATTCATCATGGGTGCACTCGTCGCCAGCCATTACAAAAGATTGGGTTCAATTGCGCGCTTAGTGGCGCTTCTGGCCGGATCGCTCTGGATCATTGGTGCGATGGTGTATCTAGGCTTTGCCCCAACTGAAGAGACGTTTGCAGATACAATGGTTCGCGCGATCGCCTTTGGCCCCGGCGCGACCTTGCTCTTGCTGAGCGCGACTGGCCCGGGTTTATCTAAAGCAGGCTGGCCAGATGGCTCCATCAAACTCGGCGATTGGTCCTACGCACTTTATCTCGTGCATCAGCCTATCTTGATTGTCTTTGTCGGCATCTGGATGCGGTTCTTTGCTGGCCCCGGACCGCTAGACAACATCATCGCGCTCGTTCTCTACCTGATCGTTACGATCATCGCATCGGCAGTGTTCTACTATGCCGTTGAGCGCCCTTCATTGAAACTGGCCCGCATCAAATTCTCACGCAAGCCAGCCAGTCGCCCTACCTAAACGGCGGCTCATCGAAGGCGCGCAGTTTACGACTGTGCAGCTTGGCGCCCTTATCAGCCGATAGTCGCTCAAGCGTCTCAATACCTATGCGGATGTGCTCACCAATCGCCCGCTCATAGAAACGGTTTGCAGCGCCCGGCAATTTGATCTCGCCATGCAGCGGCTTGTCAGACACGCACAACAATACGCCATAGGGAACACGTAGGCGGAAGCCATTGGCTGCAATCGTCGCGCTTTCCATATCGATGGCAATTGCGCGAGACTTGTTGAACCGGCGAGCTGTCGCTGAAAAACGCAGCTCCCAGTTTCGGTCGTCGGTGGTGACTACGGTTCCCGTGCGCAAGCGTCGCTTCAAGCTGCGCTCATCTTCGCCCGTTACAGCAGCGGCAGCCTCCTGCAAAGCCACTTGGACCTCAGCAATCGGAGGCACTGGGATCTCTGGCGGTAACACAGCGTCAAGGACATGGTCTTCGCGCAAATAGGCGTGGGCGAGGACGTAGTCGCCAATCGCTTGGCTATGACGCAGACCGCCGCAATGGCCCACCATTATCCAGCATTGCGGACGCAGTACGGCCAAATGGTCTGTAATTGTTTTCGCGTTCGACGGGCCGACACCAATATTGATAAGCGTGATGCCGCTGCCGTTCGGCGCCCTCAAATGATAGGCTGGCATTTGGAACCTGCGCCACGGCGCGGCGTCAATTGCTTCGCGCGAGGTTTCATCAACCGCATCAATCTCCAGCCCGCCCGGCACAGATAACGACGTGTAATGATTATCACCGTCAATCTGCTCCAGCGCCCAATCGCAGAACGCATCAACATAGCGATGATAGTTCGTGAACAACACATAGTTTTGAAAATGCTCAACGGGTGTGCCGCTATAATGCTGCAAACGCTTGAGACTGAAATCAACGCGCTGCGCGTCAAACAGTGCCAAAGGGTGATCGTCTAGCGGGTCATATAGCTCGCCATCAGCAATCTCATCACCAATATCAATGAGGTTGGGGCTTGGGAAAAAGCGAGCGAGTTCCGCCGGTGAGATTTCCTCAAGGCCAGCCGCCCCAGCCTGATCCCATACATAGGCATAAGGTATCTCAGATGTAGAGCGCTCGACCTCTATCGTCACCTCATAGTCGCGCATCAGCGGTGTTAGCTGTTCTTCCAGATACTCGCGAAAGAAGTCAGGCCGCGTGAAGGTGGAGATATATGTGCCCGGCTCGGACATCTTGCCAAAGGCGCGCGAGATTGGCGGCGGCGGGCCGTCAGGCTGATAGGTCAACCTGATTTGCGGATAGCAAAACGCCCCGTTATCACGAAGTGTTGATTCAGGCGTCGCCCCAGTTTCTAAATACGCATCAAGCGCATCAGAAAGCGCGCTGACTGCACGCTCATATTCTTGCTCAAGCGCATTGATTACGTCGGTGGGAGAATTGAGTTTTTTCATGTCCCTCAATTGGTGAAATCAACCCTAAAGTCAATATCTTGCGGAACGATGACGTCGCCAAACCGCAAATATCCCATACAAACTGATCAGCGCCCAAACACCCTCCATCACTGCCGCTGACAGATTAAACGCCCCTGTCAGTGACACCAAAATCAATATCGCCCCAAACAAGTTCAGCACAGAATAAGCAAGCCCTTTGGCCTCCATCTTGTCGACCTGAAGCAGAAAATACGCGACCAAGATCAGGCAAACACCGACCAAGCCAAACCCATCCAATATGGTCATATTACCCTACTTTCCATCCTGGGGTATTCACCCTGAAACCTAAAGAAATGCACTTAGCACAAAAAACAACACACTCCGCATCTGTATCGTTCATTTTCTTTACACAACGTGTGTTGAACAAAAACTATGATTGGCGCTATGACTGGTTGTTTCCGGGGGGAATATCTAACGTAGAGACGGAACAAAGCGGTGGAAATCAAAGATACATTGCAAGTATCAATCGAAACGATCGAGCATCTCTTTATGATGGGGAGGTTCACTCCTGCGGGTGTGCAACGTGCATACCAATGGAGTGAAGACAACTGGGCCCAACTTCTGGATGATGTAGAAGCCGCGTTCGAAGATCATCGCGGCATTATGCGAGCGTCTTCTAGCGACGATGCGTCCGGGCAGGTTACTGTAAACGCTTACTTCCTTGGGAAGATTGTCCTCGCCTCTTCAGAGCCGGGCGCGTACGATATTTATGACGGTATGCAACGCATGTTGTCGCTCACCATTATGCTGGCCAGCATTCGCGATGCACTCGAAGACGCCGATATGGCCGTGCGCGTTCACGCAATGATTTGCAATGGTGATGGTACCCCCCACCTCATTTACCCCGGCCGCGACAAGACCCTGACGCATGAAATTCAGCGGCTCGGCGCGACCAAGTCAATGCCGGACGTCATGCCCCACGCAGATGTCAGCAGACTGTTCGTTGAGGCCAAGGCGTTTATGCACGATCGCTTCAAGACATGGGACCAAGAGGACCTAAAACAATTCACGCACTATGTATTGAACAATGCAGGCGTGGCTGTGCTCAAGGTGGCATCGCCCAGACTGGCACGACAAATTTTTGTGACCACGAACAAGCGCGGCATAGCATTATCGGAAGAAGACTTATTCTCTGGTCAACTCGTTGACGCTTGCCCGGATGAAGACACGGCCGAACGAGTGATCAAACAATATCGCGCAACGCGCCTTTTAATGGGCGGCCAGTTCGGCAAATTTATGGATGCAATCGCCCACCTCGAGACGGGGCGAGATAATCGCGCCAGCAGCTTAGCTGATTTGGCCAGCACGCTGTCTCATCGCAAGAGCGACGCGGAAAGCTGGACGACACAGCTCGCCCAGAAGGCGCACGCGTGGAAAGAGCTGGATACTATTTTTGACGATCCAAGCCGCGACCCCACCGGCCAACATATTTGGCGACTCGGCCTCCTAAAATATGAAGAGTGGCGCCCGCTTGGCATGCTATGGCTTGAGGAGTATATGCGCCTCGCGCGCGTACAGAAAAACCGTGCGGCGCAACACGCGAAAATCCTCAGCAAGCGCATGGAGCGACTGCACAAAAGCTATATGACGCTCACACTTGCAGACGCTAGACCACCAGAGCGCAAGTCTCTCGTGACCCGTGCGCTCGAGGACATCAACAATGGAAATGATCCGCTCACAAACGGGTTGATCCCGAAATTGACCGTACGCCGCCGTGCCCATCGCGCCTTGAACAGTCAGATTACAAAAATGGTTACGCTGCGCCAATTGATTCGCTGGTGGGAGGCACAATTGTGGGGCGACGGCGCGCTGGCACACGCTAAGGCCATTGAAGAAGCTTCCGTCGAGCATATCCTCCCACAACGCCCTGATAAGGAGCCCGCATGGATCGCGGCCTTCCCCGACGCAGCCGTTCGTAGCGCGAGCATCAATATGATCGGGAACATGATTGCCTGCACGACCAAGACGAACAATGGAATTGGCACTCAGCCATTTGCAAAAAAGTTAAAAGTGCTGAAGCGACATAAGAAAACATTCTTTACCCTGCAAGACATCCTTACCGAGAAAGAATGGACGCCCAGCGTTGTTGAGCAGCGCACCGCCCAAATGGCTAACGACATCTGGGCGGCACTAAATAACCCTGCAATCGAATAATTCTACAGCCTAGAATATCGCGCGTGAAACCAGCCTCTCGGCCTTAAATGAAGGCTCAATGTCTAGCTTCATATTCGGCCTGCCGTCTTTATCCACGCCCTCGGCTGGATAGCTCGTCGTCGCGACAAAAGCTGCGCTAAGCGGCTCTCTCCTGCGCCCATTTGGATCGAAAACCGTCCAATGCAGGCACCAAAGCTCGGTCAATTCGGTTAAATCGAAGTCTTCACCAACGCCTGCAAAGGCATCCACAGGCGGCAAAGAAAAAGAAAACGGAAATTGGTCAACCGTTCCCGGTTCGATGATTTTCGCAGTAAACTGGGTTGTGCGAATATCTTCTGTGAGCGTGCATTTTTTGAGGTCGCCAGATCGCACCAGCGACACTTCACTCAGAACCAAAGGGCGCGTACCTCGATTTGAAACAATCATTTGAGGTGTCACATAACGACGGAAATTTAATTCCGTTTGGCCGTCTGAAGACGAATATCCACGTTGCACTTGCTGTTCGACGCCGGCCACCGCTGTAGTCAACGTATACCGACTATCGAAAAAGGTCAGATAGGTTGTCATGCTCGACATCACCATCGCCGTAACGGACAATAGTGCATTCGAAGAGTGCCGCATAAGTGACATGCCTCCAACTACATTGCGCATTTTTGATACGTCCACCAAGAAACAATCGCCTCATTAGGCCTGAAAAGCCGCAAACCTAGCTTAGAGTGGGCCTATTCGGCCAACACTGAATCTTCTGGCTTGCGTGTGTCGAACTTCGTCCACACACCTTCATCGCCATGCCACTCGCCCTTGGTTGCGCCTTTTGAATACTCCGTTGCGCGCTGTTCAAAGAAGTTTGCGTGCTCGACACCATTCAAAATTTCGGTCAGCCATGGCAGTGGGTGCTTGTCGATTCCATAAATTGGCTCCAACTTCAGCTGGCCCAAGCGCCAATCAGCTATATAGCGGATATACTGCTTGATATCGTCAGGCGTCATGCCCTCAACATCGCCTGCCTCAAACGCTAGCTCGATGAATTTATCTTCCAATGACACCACTGTGCGACAACATTCGCGGATTTTCTCGCGCAGCTCATCATTCATAACGTCTGTTTCGGCACAGAACGTATGGAACAGTTTGATCATACCCTCGCAGTGAAGTGACTCATCGCGGATTGACCAAGACACGATTTGCCCCATGCCCTTCATCTTATTGAAGCGCGGGAAATTCATTAGCATCGCGAATGATGCAAAGAGTTGAAGCCCCTCAGTGAACGCACCGAACACCGCCATGGACACAGCAATGTCTTCATTGGTCTCACACCCAAACTGGCCGAGATAATCGTGCTTAGCCGCCATCTCCTCGTATTCCATGAAGGCAGAAAACTCTGCATCCGGCATACCAATCGTTTCCAGCAACAACGCATAGGCTGCGATATGGATCGTCTCCATATTGGAGAATGACGCCAGCATCATGGACACTTCTGTCGGTTTGAACAGCGGCATATAGTTGACCATATAATTCGCGCCAACTTCCACATCAGACTGTGTGAAGAAGCGGAAAATCTGGGTCAGCAGATTGCGCTCATGATCAGATAGGTTGACGGCCCAATCCTTACAATCCTCGCCCAGCGGCACCTCTTCTGGCATCCAGTGGACTTGTTGTTGCTTTTTCCAGAACTCATACGCCCAGCCATAGCGGAAGGGTTTGTACGCCAAACTAGGGGTGAGCAGACCCGGAAGGTCGCTAGGTTGAGATCCGTCAGCCATTCAGGCCTCCATGATGTGTCGCTAATCTGAAAAGATGGGTTGTCTTCTATACACCACATATAGTGCGTCGCATACCGGATCAACGCAATATGTCTGATTACTTATCCACAACCAATGTCACATTCATTCACCTGCGAAGGGTTATTCTACCTATTGCGTTCAAGAAGTAACGATCCTGATATAGCGAGATTATTGAAATCATGTGGCATTTTCTAAAGCTCCTTCACAGCGGCGCCTGCACCGACATAGAAAAAGGCCAGACCGCTTATCTCGCGGTCTGGCCTTTTCATATTTTGACGAAGAATAATGTTGGCTTAACGCCCGCCACCGGTTCGGCCGATAGCTGCCATTCCGGCCGCATACTCTTCCTTGGAGATACCGCCACTCTTGTCGGCATCGAGCAACGGGAAGGCTGGCCCAAGACGCGGTGCCATCAGGCCCCGGATCTCGGAACGCTGCAATTCGCCATCAATGTTATCATCCATTGCGCCAAAGGTGCGCCCGCCGCTCAATTGAGCGTGAAGCTCGTCCATCCGGTTGGATGACGTTTCACCCACCCAACGATAAGCGAATGAACTGAACAACATTTCTTCCATCGACTGGTCACCCCACGTCACTTTCGCGGACGGGTCAGGGTTGGCCACGTTGGCGGACGAGTTGTCGTAGATGTAATCCGCGATCAATTTTGATCCTGCCGGTACATCCACAGGCTCATCAAACACATAAGCGCGCTGCCAGTTGAAGTCATAACGTGGCAATGACACCAGCATCTTTTCTTCACCGTCAGGATAGCGAATACGCAAGTTTGAAGCGCGACCACGATAGTGAGCATGCGGGAACACACTCAGCAAAATCGCATCAGCCGGAAACTCAACATACGCGGTCTCTTTGTGCTCTGCCGCATTGGGCGGAATCTCGATTGAGAAATCGATGACAACAGAACTACGGTTCATCAATTTTGGCACTTCATCATGGAAGTAGACACCAATCTGCGTCACATCCGTCACCGCTTTACCCGTTGGGGTGTAGTGGATTTGGAAGCCAACACCGCCGCCTGCCGGGAATGGGGTACCGGAGTTTTCGCCCTGAATGGATGATTCAGCGCCCACGGCATATCCACCAACAGATGACTGCCATTTAGATGTATCGCCCCGACCATCAGCTGGCGCTTCAGACATGTAGCCAGACAACACATGGTGCACAGTTTCACGAGAGCCCACTTTAACGGTGGTTGCCTTGATCCACTTATCTTCGGTTAGAGGGTTTTCCACGAATGGATAATGGTATTCCACAATCCCCGTCGCGGGCACATCAAACGGAGGCAATGTTAGGATCAAATCAGGTTCACCCAACGGCCAGTCTTTTGCCGTTACTTTCGCCACTTCGAGCGGATCATTGCCCTCGCCACGCGGGGCACCAGCTTCGATCCAATGCACAAGGGTTTTCACCTCATCTGCTGTGAGACTACGGTCGCCCTGAAAGTTGCCGACATGGGGATCAGCATGCCAAGGTGGCATACGGTCGGTACGGATCACTTCGCGCATCATAGGTGCCCAGCCTTGAACCGTTTTATAGTCGGTCATGGCCCATGGGCCGATGCCGCCGACTGCGTGGCATTCTGCACATTTGCCCAAAAGGATTGGGGCGACATCAGCGCTATAGCTGATGTTTTGATGTGTCGCGCGCTTGTCACGTTCAGGGAAGTTTATGAGGCAGCCGGGGCTAAGCGGTGGGGCCTCAACAGTGACCTCTTCTCCCGCAACGAGCTGATCCAACGCATCGCGCAAGAATGTGTTCTGAGGTTCAGCTTTTTGACGTTCATAAGACTGACGATCATCCATCGGCCCTGAATAAACGATCTGAAAACCTGCAGCCGGATCAATTACAAACACCTGCGCTGTGCGTTGCACACCAAGAGATTCGCCGATGATCTGATTGTCATCCATCAAGATCGGAAGGTTGATACCGTATTCAGCAGCCTCAGCCGCTACAGCGTCCCGGTCATCTTGTAGATTAGAGTTTAGCAGTAAGACCTTCACGCCTTTGTCGGCATAGGCCCCTGAAATTTCTTGAAGTTCTGGCATGCCGCCGCGCACGATGGGGCAACCATTGCCGTGGCTGACCAACACAATCGCGGTTGCCTCGGTGTTGTAATGCAGCTCATGACCTACGCCCAAATGATCAACCAGACGAAAATTGTCGGCATAATCAGGCACAGTAATAGACGCATCCATCGGCATATCGTCATGGTTCATGCTTGCATGATCAGACGTGTCCTTGGCGCTATCGCCCGGCGAACACGCGACCAGCACAGCCGCCATCGACATCGCCAATAGGCTTGCCGCTCTAATGGGTAGTAATTTCATGTTTGGCCTCCCTGACCGTTTATCTATGCAGGGGGCGGATATTTTTGCCGTCCTCACCTGCACCTGCAGTATTCTCTGCATGCATGAAGTAACGATGACGCAACGGCACTGAGGTGGCAATAGCAAACTCTACTAAACTCTTGCAAACGGTTTGAAGACTCGTGGTTTAGCGCGCAAACGATAGGGAAATCGCGCCAAAACGCTGCGGTCCTTTTTGGCGTTTAAACTGCTCAGTACGGTTCACAATCGTAAAGGCGACCTGCACATTCTGATAATGCACAGCTGCACCTATTTGCAGGTCAGCAACCACAGTGCGGCGGTCATCAACGCGTGGTCCATCGCGCCATAAATTTCCGTCTAAAAACATATCCCTAGCCACAGCACGAACATCACCGCCCACAAAGATATATCCCCCAAGTGGGTCTTCAACAGTTCCGGGGATAAATTCCCCCGCGCCAGACAATGCGGGACGGATACGAGGTGGCCCAAAGCTCGAATCAAGATCCCAGCCAATTCGTGCCGTCATGCCGCCGCCCGCATAGGTGCGCACATTTCCGAGAGCACCGGTTATGTGGGCGCCAAAATCAGTTTCTAGCCCCATCGGCAATTCTGGGCCGGGCCATGTTTGCAACCGCTGGCCAATGATTTCGATTCCCGGCTCATCCCGCAGTTGGCTCTCCCAACCGAGCGCCTGATCCAATCCGATGACCTTATGCCAGTTATTTTGAATGAACTCGCCACCTGCCGATGGCCCGACAATACCAAGGTTCACCTGCAATGTGTCCTGCGTATCCTCATCTGAGGCGGTGACCGTTCCCGACACTGCAAGCCAGGCGGCATAAGGTCTATCCAATGAGTCCGCTGCCGGAGTATGGATATCTTCCGGTGTAAAAATCACATGTGAAAGCGCGAACCCTTGGCGCAGATCTGTTCGGTCAAGGTCAAGCCACGGCAAACGATTGGCGACCCAGTTCAGCGCAGGAAAGACATCATCCGCGGCCGACACCCGCTCAATGCGCACTCCATTTGAATAGTTGCGGTCCGTCCCGCCACCGAAGAAATCATTCTCCGTAGTAACTGAGGTTACAGCCGGCTTTTTCTTCGGCGCATCAGCAAATGCCTGTGCAGGCAACAAAAAGGCCGCGACGAGCGCGGCCAAAGAAAAATTTCCAGCCAAGTTCATGGCCTGCGCTGTATCACTTAACGGCGCATGGTGAAACTTATACCTGCAAAATCTTCCTTGGTCTCAATCGAACCATTGCGATCAGAATACCTAACTTCGCGGTGAATGTAGCTTAGCGACAACTCGCCGCCTGCGCGCTGAACAGACACACCGGCCTGTAGGTCACCAACAGTGATTTTGTCAGACAATGACATCCCGCCAAAGCTCGGCGTGAACCCATCGACTGCAGCGTCCCAAATCAAGGCCTCGCCATCAGCGCCAGCAAAGATGTACCAGCCCTTAGGCTGCTCCAACGAATTGGTGATGTTCAAATTGCGACCAATACGAACTTCACCACCGACACGGCGACTAATAACTTCGCCATCGTCTCGCATTGCAATGCGAGGTGCCAAGCCGAGGTCGAAATCGAGACCGGTTGATTCTTTTGGTACAGAGAATGCGATCTCAGCGGCGATATTCTGCTCGGCTGCGCTCGGCAAACTCAGTGATTTACGGCTGCGCTCTGCAGCAATTGCTGTAAGCGCTTCGTTACTGGTCCAGCTTAGGCCCAGCGTACTCGCGGGCACATAACGTGACGAAATTTCAAAATCTGCTGGCTGCCCGGTCAATTCAAAAACGGGCAACGTATTGCTCTGGATCGGCGTGCCAGAAAAACGGCGCGGGCTACCTGAAACAATATGTACAGATTGAGCGAGTGATTGAGGCCCTACATGCTGCGATCGAGTCGAACCACGTGTAGATAGGGTCATGCCTGCTGTAGGGGGTACAGCAGCCTCATGGCGCACCGTATCATGTGGCGTTGTGCTTACACACGCCTGACACGACATAGATAGAACCGAAGCTGAAACTGCAACGAGCATCTTAGTAAAACCCTTCATTACTCTGGCCTCCAAACAACACTCTACTGTCGTCAATTAGGCCAGATGAGATTTAACGTACCATAAAGAGTTGCGACAACCCAACCACAAATACCGTCATAAACATTAACTCTAGTTGTTGTTGCGCAATTGCACGCATCGGCCACAACTCCATATAAACATGCTATTTTTAGAGCAAAATCTGCGCCATTTTACGTAACTTCCAAAATTAACCGGTTAAAATGGCGTGGCACAAATGTGGCAATATCACGCGATATCTCTCGGAATAACAATGGGCCCAACACGGGGTTGGGCCCATTAACTTAGGCGTGTAAAATTTTTGAACTAACCTGCTATTGGCAGGCTAAGCACTCATCATAATCAGTGTTTGGCGTATCCATTGCTGTCGACTCGATCTTCTCAGACCCCGCAAACGACGCGCGCTGTACTGATTTAGAACGGCAATAGTAGAGCGATTTGAGGCCTTTTTCCCACGCCGTCCAATGCAGCATGTGAAGATCCCACTTCGCGATATCGCCCGGGAGGAACAGGTTCAATGACTGCGCCTGACAGATATAAGGTGTCCGGTCGGCTGCCAATTCGATGATCCAGCGCTGATCAATCTCAAACGCCGTTTTGAACACAGCCTTCTCGTGCTCATCCAATTCAGCAAGATGCTGGACTGATCCCTCATACTCAAGAATTGAATTCCAGATCTCTGGGGTATTGATGCCCTTTGCCTCAAACAGCTTCTCAAGCTGCTGATTTTTCACCGTAAAGGAGCCTGACAGAGTTTTGTGCGTATAAACGTTCGCTGGAATAGGCTCGATGCCCGCAGAGGTACCACCACAGATGATCGAGATCGACGCCGTTGGAGCAACGGCCATCTTGTGGCTGAAACGCGCCATCATGCCGACATCACGCGCGTCCTCGCAAGGGCCGCGCTCTTTCGCCAGCTTAACAGACGCTGCATCAGCGCCTTGGCGAATGTGCTTAAACATCTTCTCGTTCCACACCTTGGCCATGCCACTTTCAAGTGGCACATTCATGGTCTGCAAGAAAGAGTGAAGTCCCATCAGGCCGAGACCGACCGAGCGCTCACGTTGAGCCGCATAGACCGCGCGCGCCATTTCAGCAGGGGCACGTTCGATGAAGTCTTCCAATACGTTATCGAGGAAACGGAAAATATCCTCGATGAAGTTTTCGTCCTTCGACCATTCCATGAACTTCTCAGCGTTCACAGATGACAGGCAGCAAACAGCCGTGCGGTCTTCACCGCGATGGTCGATGCCCGTTGGCAACGTAATTTCAGAGCACAGATTAGACTGCACGACTTTCAAGCCGAGCTTACGCTGGTGCGCTGGCATCGCATTGTTCACTGTATCCGTGAACAACAGATACGGCTCACCCGTCTGCATCCGAAGCTCAAGAATTTTCTGCCACAATTTGCGAGCATTGACCGTGCGAACCACTTCGCCAGACATAGGACTGATCAGGCCATACTCTTCGTCTTTAGCAACGGCCTCCATGAAGTCATCAGAGATGTTCAGACCATGGTGCAGGTTGAACGACTTTCTGTTGAAGTCACCTGATGCTTTACGAATCTCAAGGAACTCTTCGATTTCCGGGTGATGCACATCAAGATAACACGCAGCCGAACCACGGCGCAGGCTGCCCTGACTGATCGCAAGAGTTAGCGAATCCATCACACGGATGAATGGAATGATGCCTGAGGTTTGACCATTTTGGCCGACCTTCTCACCAATCGAGCGGACATTCCCCCAATAGGTGCCGATGCCGCCGCCATTCGATGCGAGCCATACGTTTTCAGTCCATGTCTCTACAATATCGTCGAGGCTATCGCCGACTTGATTCAAGAAGCAGGAGATCGGCAAACCGCGCTCGGCGCCGCCATTCGACAGAACAGGCGTAGACGGCATGAACCAATGCTGGGACATATAGTCATAAAGGCGTTGGGCGTGCTCAGCATCATCCGCATAGCATTTGGAAACGCGAGCAAACATATCCTGATAGGATTCGCCGGGCAGCAGATACCGATCTTCAAGGGTCGTTTTTCCGAAGGCTGTAAACAACGCATCACGGCTGTGATCTAATTCGATTTCATATCCTTCAACAACGCGCAATTCTGCGCTCTCGTCCGCCTTAGGACGTCCCTTGCGGGGTGAGGATTTTGATACAACATTGGTCTTGGTTGCAGACATTCAGCAGCCCTCCAAAAAATGAATATTTATAAGAGCACCAGCCCCATTAGACCAGATATCGGCCCAACCACCACTCTTAACACTAGATATAGTGTCAGGAAGTTAGTGATTGGTTAACGAGCGGTCAACGTTAGCTTACACCGAAATGGTATTTTGCGGTGGAATTCTTCTTAACGGAATTCCACAGGCTGGCGCGATTGCCCATGCCTGTTGACCTTCACAAGATTCGCGCCTGTGACGAAAAAAATACGATCCACTCGCCTGAAAATTTTGCATCCGCAATTCAGCGAATCTAGACGCTAGATATAGTCGCAAAATGCCGAGATCGACACAATTCAATGAGCCGTGATCGTCGCCGATCTGAATTCGCGCCGGTTAGACCTTTCGGCCTGCGCCATCCCAATACGGAGCGCGCAATTTGGCCTTGAATATCTTGCCGCTCTCTTGGCGAGGCAAAGCGTCATGCACATCAATTTTGCGCGGGATTTTGAACTTTGCGAGTCGTGGTTCCAAAAACGCACGCACCGAATCGATCGTCACAGTCACACCCAGCTTACAGGTCACCGCCGCCACGATTTTCTCACCATACTCAGAATCAGGCGCGCCGAAGACAGCACAGTCGGCGACTTCAGGCATGAGAATCAATTGCGCTTCGATCTCGGCAGGGAAGATGTTCGCGCCGCCTGAGATGATCATGTCCTTCTTACGGTCACTGATGAAGATATATCCGTCCTCGTCCACATATCCCATATCACCCACTGAGGTGAACTCACCTTGGCGCTGACCAGACAGGTCACCATCGGTGTTGGTATATTCGAAGTCACCAAATTGCGGCAGGTGGATGTAGAGCGACCCAACCTCACCGGTGGCCACCTCATTCATCTCATCGTCAAGCACTCGAACAGCGCCCCCTGAGAGAATTGTGCCAACCGAACCGGGTTTGGCCATGGCATCCTTACTAGAGATGAGCGTCATGAAGCCAATCTCACTCGCGCCATAGGTCTCGTTAAACACCGGCCCGACCCAGTCGATCATCTGGCGCTTGATATCCACTGGGAAAGGCGAGCCCGTCGAGAGCGTAAAGCGCAGTGAGCTGACATCATATTTGTCACGTACATCTTGACCCAGCTTCAACATACGCACCATCATTGTTGGAACAACATAGGCGTGCGTAATCTTATGCATATCAATCGTCTGCAAAAAGCTTTCAGACTCAAACTTCGGATCAATGAATAGATCGACATTCTCTGATGCCAGCACGAAACCGCACATTGCGTTGGGCGCGCTGTGATAGAGCGGCGCGGAAACATGTAGGCGGTCGCCCTCTTTGGTGCCGAGCAAACTGGTCGCCATCCCACGATAGCGTTCCCACGTATCTGGCCCATCGGGGTCAAACTTACGGCGAATGCCTTTTGGCCGCCCTGTGCTGCCTGACGTGTAAGCAAACAGCCCACGAAACTTCTTCGCTTCACCTTGGTAGGGCTCAGTTGACGCCAGCACATCGGAGAGGCGCGCCGCCGCGCCGGGCACATCTACATCCTGAACGCCAAACGCCTCTGCCACGACATCAGGAACCGTGACACTTACCATGTCTGCGCTGCTGGGCATTCCATCTAAGACACCAGCTAAAAGGTCAGAATGCGCATAAATGAGCTTCGCGCCAGAATCCTCGACGATGTGATGCACTTCGAGCGGGGCCGCATGCCAATTGACGGTCGCGAAACGAACGCCAACGTACCGCGCCGCCAGGACCAATTGCATGTAAACCGCATCGTTGCGCATGTAGATCGCGATGACATCGTCTTCGCCGACGCCGCGGCTCATCATGTCCGCAGCTATTATGCGCGCGCCGCGATCAAAATCCGCTCGCGCAATTTTCTCACCCGCAAAATATACGTCACCAGCCATTCGCACTCTCCTTGATTTGGAGGCTATAAAGCGAGAGTTTCCGCGAGGAACGTCAAGTTTTTTAGAGAAAGCGGAGACAGGCGAGCGACCCGAGCGGAAAAGCTCGTTAGGGCTGCTTCGTTCCCGATCTGACCCGATTGGCGAGCGGCTCGTCCGCCACCTGCCTCCTTCGCGCTATATGCGCAGCTTAAAGACTGGATGCAAGAGCAGAATCCATCTTCACATCAATCCAATTGCCACATCGGAGTTGTTTGAAAACCCAAAGCAAACACTACGTATTCTCAGCAGCAAGAGCTGGCCTAAATACCGCGACAGGCTAAACTACCCAAACAAGGAGACCCGCTATGGAAAATGCATCTACACTTGTCACCAGCCTGGATCTCGCGAGCGACCGCATGGTTGACCCCACCGATGCCATCTACGCGCACCTGTTTGATAAACACGCTGATCTGGAGCGTCTTTTCATCATGGACACTGATGGCGGTGTACGTGGAAGCATGCTGCAACAAGCCTTTGATTGCCTGATAGATCTTACCGGCGACGGCGCGCTCGCCAGCGTGATTTTATCAGCAGAGCGCGCCAACCACGAAACCTATGATGTACCCGACGACCTCTTCATGAGCCTGTTTGACGCCATCAAGCACATCATCCAACAAACCCTCGGATCAGACTGGACACAGGGCATGGAAGCGGATTGGGCCGCTGTGCTGAAACAGGCCGACGCGCTAAGCCGATCGCAATAGTTCGGATTAGCCATTATCGGTAGCGCAGAAGGCCAATGCGCCGCGCCGATTGTGACTGAGTTTGATAGATAGGCTGCAAGATTTGCGGTGGCATTCAACTTGCAAATGCCAGTCAGTGTATAGACACATTGTCCAAAGGCCGCCTCGTGAACAAACTGTTTAGCCTCCAAGTGCTCAGAGCAATCGCCGCGCTTATCGTCGTGCTCGCTCACTTAGACGACATCGAACGTAAGAGCGGCGGCGGCGGAGCCACGCTCCTAGGAAAATGGGCCAATACGGGCATTTTTGGGGTCGACCTGTTCTTCGTGCTATCTGGTTTTATCATGGTCGTCGTCTCGACCAAACAAGAGGGCAGCCTGCGACAGAGCGCCGTCTTTCTGAGAAACCGGACCACTCGCATCTTTCCGCTATGGTGGCTCTGCTTCGGCGCGCTCGTCCCCATCTGGCTCCTAAAACCTGAGATGATCTATGGCGGCATGACCGATGTGAACTTGTTGAAAGACGCGTTCCTCATTTGGGATGGGCACTCGCCACTTCTCCAATCAGGCTGGACGCTGATTCATGAGGTGTATTTCTACGTGATCTTCTCCCTTATTCTCTTAGTTCCGCTCGGTCACGCAAATCGACTCTCGGCACTCCTTTTCTGGGCACTCATCGTCGCGACGTGCGCGCTTATCATCAAGCCGGGGTCGTCCACATATCTACATGTGATCCTCCACCCAATGACACTGGAATTCGTCGGCGGCGCAATCGCAGCTTATGCTTGGCAGAAGGGTAACGGACGCTTGGCGGGCACAAGCCTAACAATCGGTCTCACGGTCCTGATCGTAGGAATTTCAGTTCTCGCAACACGCCTCTACGACGCTCCAGTCGGCACCGCCACCTCGCATATATTCTCCAGCTGGGATCGCACCTTGTGGTTCGGCACCGCCAGCGTCTTCATCGTCTATGGCTTTGTTGGGCTGGAAACACGAGGTTTGCTAAAATTTTCGGGGCTACCTGTCAAAATTGGTGACTGGTCTTACTCGCTTTATCTAACCCACATGCTAACCATAAACGCCGCCGGCCTAGTCTGGAAGAAGCTCTCTCATCCGGGACTGATCGACAATGCGATTGCGATCCCGCTCATTCTAGTGGTTTGCGTGATCGTTAGCTGGTTGTCATTCATCATTGTTGAACGACCGAGCATGATCCTCTCGCGCAAATATATCGAGCGAGTATTGCGTACTCAAGTGCGCGGCAGACCGCTTTTCGCTACCGCGCTCGGTGCTCGGTTCCCTCACCCGACGTGATGAACAATGCCGTAGCCTCCGTTGTCACATCAGCCGTGTGCCAAACGCCAGGTTCATTGATGATGTACTCGCCGGACTTCAGCGTGACGCTAACGTGTGCGCCTTCAATATCTTGAATGAGCGTAATCTCACCTGCAGTGCACACAACGATTTCATGGCCTAACGGGTGCATTTCCCAGCTATCCCAAGGCTCAGAGAATGTGTGGAATGAGACCAGTCGCCCCTCTTTGCCATCATTAGGATGAAGCCGACCATAGGCGTCATACCATTCCATGCCGCCGGTGAACTCTGGCAATACGAAAGCGCTTCCGCTGCGGCCAAGGTGGACGGGGAAACGAGAAAGATTCAGCTTATCAGTCATGAGGCATCCTTTCCTGATGGACCATTCAGCCTAACAGGAAAGGGATAACCTCAAAAGGGAGCGTGTTACTTGGAAGACTTCGCGTAGCGTTTGCGTACGTTCGGATCCAAGTGGATTTTCCGGAGACGAATACTCTCAGGCGTCACCTCAACCAGCTCATCATCAGTGATGTAGGCCAATGATTTTTCCAGTGTCATTTGAATTGGCGGCGTCAAACGCACAGCCTCATCGGTACCGGACGAGCGCATATTGGTCAGCTTTTTGCCTTTCAGCACGTTCACTTCCAAATCATTGTCACGCGTATGCTGACCGACAATCATGCCGCCATACACTTTGTCGCCCGGATGGATAATCATTGGGCCGCGAGATTCCAAATTCCACAATGCAAAAGCCACGGCCTCGCCCTGCTCCATTGCGATCAGTACGCCAGTGTGGCGACCAACAATCTTACCTTTGTGCGGCGCATATTCATGGAACACGCGGTTCATGATTGCTGTGCCGCGTGTATCTGACATCAATTCGCCCTGATACCCGATCAGGCCGCGTGTCGGCGCGTGGAATACCAAACGTGTGCGACCAACGCCAGACGGGCGCATATCGAGCATATCGGCTTTACGCTCAGATAGCTTCTGAACGATTACACCGGAGTGCTCATCATCAACATCGATCGTGACTTCTTCGATAGGCTCTAGCTTCTTACCGTTCTCGTCTTCCTGCATCACCACTTGCGGGCGGGAAATACCGAGCTCATAGCCTTCGCGGCGCATCATCTCGATCAGAACGGAAAGTTGTAGCTCGCCACGGCCAGAAACAGTGAACGCCTCGGCGTCTGTCGCGCGCTCCACCTTCAAGGCAACATTGCCCTCGGCTTCTTTCTGCAAGCGGTCCCAAATCAGACGAGATGTCACCTTGGTTCCCTCTGTCCCGGCGAGCGGGCTGTCGTTGACGCGGAACGTCATAGAAATCGTTGGCGGGTCAATCGGTTGGGCCTCAAGCGGCTCAGTCACGGATGGATCGACAAATGTGTCGGCCACGTTCGCCTTCGTCATACCGGCGAGGGAGACGATATCCCCTGCGAGGCCTTCCTCAATTGGCACGCGCTCCAAACCGCGGAATGCCAAGACTTTTGAAATACGGCCCTGCTCAACCAGTGAACCGTCACTTGCGAGCACTTTTATAGATTGATTTGGCTTAACTGTACCTGACGCGATGCGCCCAGTCAGAATACGCCCAAGGAAGAGGTCAGACGATATTGTTGTCGCAAGGAAACGGAACGCGCCCTCTTCCACTTTTGGCACGGGCACATGAGCCACGACCATTTTGAACAATTCTTCCATGTCCGTGGTCTGGTTCTCATATTCGGTGTTCATCCAGCCCTGTTTGGCTGAGCCGTACAAAATTGGGAAATCGAGCTGCTCGTCGTCCGCGTCCAGATTGGCGAACAGGTCGAACACTTCATTGATAACTTCGTCAGGGCGGCGTTCTGCTTTGTCGATCTTGTTGACGGCCACAATCGGGCGCAAACCAAGCTTTAGGGCCTTAGACACAACAAACTTAGTTTGCGGCATCGGGCCTTCTGCGGCGTCGACAAGCACGATCACGCCATCAACCATGTGCAAAATACGCTCAACCTCACCGCCAAAGTCGGCGTGTCCGGGCGTATCCACAATGTTGATGCGATAGCCATTCCATTCAACAGACGTTGTTTTCGCCAGAATGGTGATCCCGCGCTCGCGCTCAAGATCGTTGGAATCCATCATGCGGTCGGCGGTTTGCTCGTTCTCACGAAACGTACCGGACTGCTTTAGCAATTCGTCCACAAGGGTCGTCTTGCCATGGTCAACGTGTGCGATGATCGCAATATTGCGCATCTTTTCGATAGAATCTGTCATATGTGGTCTCGCGGGAGAAAAACGTGTTCAGTGCGTGCTTTAAGATTTTTCCGCCGCATACATGGCTTTTGCCGCTTTGGCTACAGCCAGACTGGTTATGACAACTGCTCATTGAGGCTGCGGGTGCGATCCGTAATCTCATCGCCTGTATGCTTTGTAGATGCAGGCTCGATCAACAGCACCCAACACTCTTCATCGGCGACTGGGTTATGACGAATGCCTTTCGGTATGGTCATGAAGTCTCCTTCCGACAATACGACATCCCCATCATCAAACTGAATGGTCAATTTGCCTTTCACGATGAAAAACAACTCATCCTCTTCATCATGCGTGTGCCAGACCAGTTCACCCTTCAATTTGGCGACCTTCAGCAATTGATCATTCACCTGTCCGACCACCTTGGGTGACCAATAGTCAGACACTTGTTCAAATGCGTCGTTTAGTTGCGTTGGTGAAAGCATAGTCCGCCTCCTTGATGCCTAATGACTAGCGACCTGACAGTATAACCTACTCAGTGAATCGAAAAGGCGCGCACGACACAAACCATTGATTATTACGATGATATTCAGGCATGATCTTCAGTTTAGGCGCAATAGAATTCGCGGCCGGAATTGCCCAATCCGTGCAGCGGCGCTATGGCAGAGCCATGACAAATTCAAACCTCATTCCGCTCGGCGCTCAACCCATAGATCGCGCTGCTCACCGACGCACAGATGCTGACTGGCTAGAAACGGCCCTTGCCAGCAAGGATGCGCTTATCTTCCTCATGCAAGGCGGAATGCTATTGCTGGAAGGGGCGCCTAGCGGCATTACACCACGCCCCGTTGATCGCGTAGAGGGTGGCTCACGCCCCCTACTCTGGCTTGGCCCGGAGGCGATGAAACTGTCAGAACAAACGCGCACAATATTTATGGGCGAAGACAAAAATGGCTCCCCCATCTTTGCGCTCGACATGCCGGAATCATTTTCACTTGATGGTTCAATGATTGAGGGTCTGGGTTCCTTTGAAAATATGCGCGCAGCGGCGATTTGGTTGTCTTTGCTTGAATCAAATCTCGCCTCCACGGCGCACAGCATTCTGATGTGGCATGACAGCCATATGTTTTGCTCGCGTTGCGGCGATGCCAGCGTGGTGTCAGAGGCCGGATGGAAACGCCAATGCCCCGCCTGCAGCACAGAGCATTTCCCTCGCACTGACCCTGTCGCAATCATGGTCGTCGAGAAAGACGATATGTGCCTACTGGGGCGTCAAAAAATGTGGCCCGATGGGTTTTGGAGCTGTCTCGCCGGATTTTGCGAACCGGGGGAAACGATCGAGCAGGCCGCCTGCCGTGAAGTATTCGAGGAAGCCGGTATCAAGGCCGATCCCGCAAATGTGGAATATATCGCCTGCCAGCCTTGGCCTTTCCCGTCATCCCTTATGGTCGGCATGATAGTTAAAGCCGACACCACTGAAATCACCGTCGATGATAAAGAGCTGGAAGCCGCCCGCTGGATCACGCGATCAGAAGCGCGCGACGTGCTCACCGGCACCCACCCGGAAATCATGCCATGGCCCGATATCGCCGTGGCCCACCACATCCTCAAAGAATGGGCGGAGCGAGATTAATCAATCCACATCAAGGGTCGGCCAGATGGTGTCACCTTTCTCGATGAAGCCGGGGACATCAGCGTTCCATTTCTTCTGGATACCTTTGTTGAAGTTCAGGTACAGTTTGCCATCGACAACACTCCAATGTTTGGCGTTACCCTTGGCAAACTTGCCTTGCGCAATCGCCCACGCGCAATAACCTCCATATTGTGGGGCATACGCTGATGGATCATCAATAAAGAGGTCGCGATTTTCAGCGGAAGCAAAGCGAAACTTCGCGCCATTCCACTCAATCTCAAACGCTTCATCGCCCTTCACCGGTTGCCCGACCGTAAAATATGCAACGGGGTCATATCCCTGAACAGCCACTTCTGAGAACCGACCCGTGTAGACCGCAGGTTCGGCTTCGGCTGGCATATTTAGCGTTACATAGCTGGACAACACCACCAGTCCCGCGATCAATCCGTTTTTTAAGCCTCTCATATCAACCTCCTGATGAAATCCCGCTCGTTTCGCGCTTTGAAATAATGCCGATCAATTCTTTGACCATCGCAATGATCATTTTATGGCGAAAGGCAAGCATCAACAAAGATGATGCCCAAACGATCACCGCCATCGCGAATAATCCGCCGCCATCATTGTTCGGATCGATACCTAGCGGCGTGAATAGATGAAAGCTCACTGCGCCTGTCATCACAGCGACAGCAATAAGCGCTCCTAAGGTTTGCACCCGAGGGCGGCGTAACAGCAGGCCGAGTATCAAACAGGAAGACGCAACCAGTTCCGCTGAGCCGATAACATATTGGCCAAAAAGGCCTGTTTGGGCGAATAGTCCGCCAGCACCAAGGTCGGCAGCCCACTCGTCAAGACGCCCGAAAATCTCCTGTGTTTCCCGTGCGTTGGTGAATTTGTATCGCAAACTGTCGAGAAACACCAAAGAGGCCAGAACGCTATAAACGACTGGCGCATACTTCGAAATCATCTGCCGCATACACTATCATCCCTTGGCTAAGCTGAGCAGTTTGCCGCAAGGCCCGCTCACAAGCAATTCAACTCCTAGTGAGAATTTCGCTCTTGTTTGCGCTCGCCCTTTAATCGCGAACTTGTGAACGAGTACTCGCTTCTTCTGTGGTATACTTATGAT
This sequence comes from Hyphomonas sp., assembly GCA_033851975.1. Taxonomy (GTDB): domain Bacteria; phylum Pseudomonadota; class Alphaproteobacteria; order Caulobacterales; family Hyphomonadaceae; genus Hyphomonas. The sequence continues at coordinate 90,523 of JAWSVJ010000008.1, forward strand.
TGAATACCAATGCGCGAAAGGAGTATCATGGACCGCCTTGATGCCATGCAACTGTTTATTCACGTCGCGGACGCTGGTAGTTTTTCCAAGGCGGCAGCTGATGCTGGCGTCGGACAACCCACAGTCTCGCGTCGTATTCAGGATTTGGAGAGCCAGCTGAACGCCGACTTGTTTCAGCGCAGGCGGAAATCCCTATGCTTAACTGAAGCTGGTGAACGGTTTTACAGTCGCTGCATCTCAATACTCACCGAGTATGAGGAAGCTGAAAAAGAAGCGCGCGGCCTGCAACATGACGCCATTGGCTTGCTGCGAATTGTTAGCCCTCACTCTTTCGCTCGCCGGGTTCTCGCTCCGATGGTGGCCAATTTCATGAGTCAAAATCCACAACTTAACGTAGATCTCATTTCCGAAAACGGTGTATCAGACCTTGAAGGCGGGCGCATAGACATCGGCATCTGGATGGGGGATCTATCAAAATCTAAAAGAGCACATTTGAAAATTGGCGACATGCCATGTGGCCTGTGGGCGTCGCCTGCGCATTTGGAGCGTTTCGGCACGCCAACGCACCCTGACGAATTACAAAATCACCTCGCCGTCATGTATCGGAATTTTCGAGGCGATCCAGTCAGCCTCATGCACAATGATACGGGTGAGAAAGCGTCAATTCTCCCAGAAGGGCCTATGATGGCCTCTTCCGGCGACGTACTCGGGCGCGCTGCCGCTGACGGCCTTGGTTATGTTGTTTCACCCTATTGGTCGGTCAGCGAATATGTAGAAGACGGCCGCCTCATGCGCATAATACCCAACTGGGAAGCGAGGCCGCTCGGAATAAATTGTGCTTGGTCATCCAAGCAGATCCGCGGGAATGCGAAACTTTTCGCCGAGTTCTTAATCGAAAATTTGACCTTCGGTCCGCTGCCCTAACCCTTGCTCGTCAGTCCGGTTTTGACGCTGGAAACACACCCAATATCTTCAGGGTTTGTGTGAAGAAGCCCAACTCATCTAGTGCCAACTGAACCCTCCGGTCATCAGGGTGACCTTCGATTTCCGCGTAGAATTGCGTCGCGGAGAACGACCCCCCAACCATATAGCTCTCTAGCTTGGTCATGTTCACATTATTGGTCGCGAAGCCGCCCATGACTTTATACAATGCAGCCGGGATATTGCGCACCTCGAAGAAGAACGCTGTCTTGGCGAGGCCATCGCCCGCATCAAAGTCAACAGCTTCCGGTGACATGATGATGAAGCGCGTTGTGTTGTGATCGAAATCCTCGATATTCTCCGCTAAAACTTCCAACTTATACACATCGGCCGCCAAGGCAGGAGCAATTGCAGCGATCGTATTGTCGCCAAGCTGAGACACCTCCCTCGCTGCGCCCGCAGTGTCAGCCGCTGTTGCTGGCTCAATCCCATGTTCCCGCAAAAAGTTACGACACTGTCCTAGGCCCATAATGTGGGAGCGCGCTGTCTTGATTTGGCTTAGCTTCGTCCCCGGTAACGCCATGAGCTGGAACCGGATCGGCAAGAAGAATTCGCCGATGATGTTCAAGTCAGTATTTGGGAGCAAATGGTGGATATCGCCGACCCTGCCCGCAATCGTGTTTTCAACGGGAATCATCGCCAGATCAGCGCGCCCTGATTCGACCGCGCTAAAGCAATCCTCAAATGTTGGGCAAGGCAACGGTGTCGCGTCTGGATACGCAATGTTGCAAGCAATATGAGAATTTGCGCCGGGTTCCCCCTGATAGGCGATAATCTTGGACATTTTGGCCCCTTTTTGCTGACGCTAACTGCGTCGGAACGCCGCGAAGATAGGGGGAAGCCTCCGCCCCTCGCAGCCTTTATATTGTCCCTTAACCGTTAGCGTGCCAAAAGGCCCACGCCAAGACATATATAGAAGACAGATTCGAAGGAATGTCCCCATGGGAAATCTCGGTCTTAACAAGATCGCCGGTGCTGTACTGGCCACATCACTCGGTCTGATCGGCCTGCACAATGTTTCAAACATTGTATTCGCTGAAGGTGGTGACAGCCATCATGGTGACGAACATCATGATCAGACCATGTCAGAGGAAATGTGCTCTAAGTTTGCCTATTGCGTAGACATTGCTGATTCTGGGCATGGCAGCGAAACTGTTGAAGAAGTGTTTGACCTTGGCCTGCTATTGGCAGGTGCTGATGCAAGCAAAGGCGCACGCGTCTTTAAGGGCCAATGCTCAACCTGTCACACGATTGAAGACGGCGGCGCAGCCGGCACCGGGCCAAACCTGAACGGCATTGTCGGCGCAGGCAAAGCAGCAGCAGCTGGATTTGGCTATTCATCAGCGCTTACCGAGATTGGTGGTGACTGGACATATGAAGAGCTGAACGGATGGCTGGAAAATCCAGGCTCCTATGCGCGCGGCACGTCAATGTCATTTGCTGGCCTTCGTAAGGATCCAGCCCGTATGAACCTCATTGCTTATCTGGCTGAGAACACTGCTGGTGCACCGGCTTACCCGGCACCGCTTCCCGCTGTTGAAGCGCATGCTGAAGACGGCGCGGCAGATGAAGCCCACGGCGAAGCGGCAGATCACGCTGATCCTGAAGCCCCGGCTGTAGAAGCTGAAGGCACAGATGCTGAGACAGTTATCGAAGCGATCGTCGAAGATGCGCACGACGCTGTTGAAGAAGTTGTGACGGAAGATCTTCCTGTTGAAGCGCCAGCCGAACACTAAATAAAACAAGCACTTACCGGATTATTTGAGCCAGTCGGGTGTTTCCAAAACCGATGTTTGAACATCTATGCGCCGAGCCCCTGTGGGTTCGGCGTAGTAGGTTCTGATGCGCTCTATGGCGCCGGTCAGCGGCTCTGCGGCAACGGCCATGTGCCAAGCGTTTGCGTGTAGGAGCGTGTCTGCACCCAGCATGATGCCGACATGACCATTCCAGAAGACGAGATCGCCGCGTTGCAATGCGCCGGGCTTGGTCCAATCTGGTATGTCAGCGCCGCACCACGCCGCTTGCATGTCGCTATCCCGCGGGAGGATGACACCGCAAGCCTCGAACGCCTGCTGGGTTAGTCCTGTGCAATCAATGCCTAAGCTCTCTCGTCCGCCCCATAGGTATGGCGTATTGAGGAAGCGCTCTGCGACACTTGCCGGATCAGCCTCCAGCCCCCCGATAGGCGTAAGATGGCGGGTGTGAACCCAGCCTGTCGCCCCGCAATTGGCCCAGTCGCCCTCAATAGACTGGGCGCCCACTTGCGAGCCGAGTGACAGACAGGCCAGCGGCCGCGTCTTCAAATCGGCAACCGGATAGGCGTGTGTTCGGGCCGTGCAGACCTTGTGCGTAACCGTGCAGTTTCGGGCAATTTCGGGCGCTTCTGGTGCAGTTTGGGTGCTTGTCCGGGCAGTTAGGTCACTCTGACGGGACCAACCGACATATCTGTCGCGATCTAGCTGAACTTGTACAAAATCACCGGAGGAACCGAACGTCATGAGCGTCTCACCATGCAGCGCTTGGGTCGCGAGCCGACTGCCTGCCTCCGGCGCCTCGAAGATCGCCGCGACGCTCGCCGACACATAATGGGAGGTCGCCTCACCCGCCGGAGTGGTCAGGCGGCTATCTGTATAGTCTGGCATCTATCCAACTCTTTCAGGGCAAACACATATCCCGGCAACGCATCTCAAAATGAGTCGCGTTTGATTGTGCCTTCCCTCTTCACTTTTGGCTCAAAACACACAACATATACCGTATGTCACACGATCATGATCACCAAACCGCTAACACGCCTTGCAGCCCGCAAGATGTCGATGCCTTTCTGAATGAGGCTGAGACCCATGTGGTCCGGCGCGGCGCGAAGATGACGCGCATTCGGCGCAAGGTTCTACGCCTGCTTATCGAGAGCGCTGAGCCGGCCAAGGCATACGACCTGCTCGCTAATCTGGATGGTGAGGGCGCGGCCAAGCCGCCGACCGTGTATCGCGCGCTGGAGTTCCTGCAGGAGCAAGGCCTCGCGCATAAGATTGAGAGCCTGAACGCCTATGTTGCCTGTGGTCACACCAGCCACAGCCATTCAGCCGTCTTCCTGATCTGCAATCTCTGTGGCAATGCCGAAGAGCTACACGCGACCGATACGCAAACCGCCCTTGCCGCCGAGGCGGACGCGGCGGGCTTTCGTATGGCTAGCGCTATGATCGAAGTGCGTGGCACGTGCCGGGATTGCGCAGCATGATCCCTCTTTGGAAAGGCGTTTGCAATCAATGGGATTGTGACGAGATGGGGCACATGAATGTGCGCATCTATGTCGAGAAACAAATCGAAGGCCTTGGCGCTATGGCGCATGCGCTGAAAATGCCTCACGCATTTCGCGCCGATGCCCCCTCGACCCTCATCCCTGTTGACCAGAACATTCGCTACATCGCCGAAGTGTTAGCCGGGCGCCCGGTCAGCATGGTGGGCTGCGTTATCGAGGCGGGTGAATGTGACGCGGTGATCTATCAAGAGATGCGCCATTCTGACGGAAGCGTCGCGGCGGCATTTAGAACACGCGTCATCCATGCCGACAATAAAAGCGGTGAGCCTTTCCCATGGTCCACTCGCTCCCGCAACGCGCTAGAGGCCCTTAAAGAAACACCTCCAGAGGCGACCACTCCGCGCTCTTGCGATCTCTCCACGCCGACACGCGCCATTGAAACCATCACTTACGATGAGCTGCACCGTCTTAATATCCCTTTGATTGGTCAAGGCAGCGTTCCGCCACAACATATGGATGTACACGGACGAATGAATGCCTCTTGGGTTATTGGCCGCACGTCTGACAGTGTGCCAAACCTGCTTTATGATTGGCGGCAACGCATGGGTACATCTGAGGACGGATCTCGCCGTGTGGGCGCAGCTGTTCTGGAGTATCGGATGCGATACCACCGCTGGGCCAAGCCGGGCGATTTGTTCGAAGCCTATACGGGCCTCGGCAAAGTGGCCGGCAAGACCCACGCACTCGTGCACTGGATGATGGACCCTGTAACGGGCAAGCCGTGGGCGAGCAGCCAGGCCATTGCCATCTCGCTAGACCTCGATGCCCGCAAAGCGATCGCCGCTCCGCCAGAGATGATCGAAGAGTTAGCGAGAATTGCGCCTGTTGGCCTGTCTGTTTAGGCCGAGAGCGGCCCAGCCAGAATAGTGGATAGTGCGGGAATATCGCCTACTTTTAACCCAGCTATATTGATGCGGCCCGACCCGGGCAGATAAACACCTGAATCGGCGCGCAGGGCTGCTGCCTGCTGGGCATTCAATGGCAACTGGCTGAACATGCCATTCTGCTGCGCAAGCCTCGCCAACGCGTTTGATCCGGTTTTAGCCACCAAGGCCTCTGACAGGGCTGTACGCAGACTGATCATACGGTTGCGCATTTCGTTCAGCTCTTCTTCCCATTCTGCGCGCAGGCCTGAATCATTCAGAATAGTCGCGACGATGCCCGCCCCATGCGCCGGTGGCATTGAATAGGCACCGCGCGCGATGTCTGCCAAATGGGTACGCGTTGCCTCGACCGTGCGGTCATTAGAAGCGGTGGCGAGCAAGCAGCCTGTGCGCTCACGGTAAAGCCCGAAATTCTTAGAGCAGGAATAAGAGATGAGCACATCGCCAGCGGTATCAATAAAGGCGCGAACGCCCGCCATGTCTTGCTCTAGGCCCTTTGCGAAGCCGTGATAGGCGATGTCTAGCAATGGCACCAAGCCGCGTTCTTTACACAATGCGCCGAGCTGTTTCCACGCTTCAACAGGCACATCAATGCCAGTGGGGTTATGGCACGGCCCCTGAATTATGACGCCATCGCCGGGGCTGGCCTTGGACAGGTCTTCTATCATCGCGGCCTGCGCATACGCGCCGTTTTCAGCGTAACGATAACTAGACGTGTCTAGGCCGAGCGCTTTGACGAGTTTGGGGTGGTTCGGCCATGTTGGGTCTGACACCCACACGCGCTTTGTGCCCATGCGCTTCATCAGATTTGCGCCGAGGAACAACGCCCCGCAGCCACCGGGCGCGGTGAAGGAAACTGTGCGTTGGGCCGCTATCAGCAAACTGTTCTGCCCAAAGACAAACCGCTCAATCGCTTCACAAAACTCTGCATTGCCGCGCGGGCCTTCATAGACCTTCGTGTCTTGCTTGGCGAGAAACATGGCCTCGGCCTTTTTAACCGCTCGCAAAACAGGCGTATGCCCCGACTCGCTTTTGTAAACACCCACACCGAGATCAAACTTCACGGCGCGATTGTCTTCGCGGTAAGCGGTCATCAGCCCGAGCAGAGGGTCTGGCGGGAGGGCGGTAAGCGTGGAGAATGGGTTTGTCATACCTCGCACCCTAACAACCAAAACCCGTCAGTCAATCGCCCTTAACCAACCAATGTTGCTTCTGTTTTCGCGATCACTTCTTCGCGCGCAACACCCGGCGCCAGCTCTATGATTTTTAGGCCGCCGGGCACGACATCCATCACGCATAGATCAGTGATAATGCGGTCCACCACGCCTGCCCCAGTGAGCGGCAGTGTGCATGTTTTCAGGATTTTGGACTGGCCTTTCTTGTTGGCATGATCGGAAATCACCACGATGCGCTGAACGCCCGCGACGAGGTCCATCGCGCCGCCCATGCCTTTGACGAGTTTGCCGGGGATCATCCAATTTGCGAGGTCACCATTCTCGGCCACCTCCATCGCGCCGAGGATTGCGATGTTAATATGCCCGCCGCGGATCATCGCGAAGCTTGTCGCGCTGTCGAAAAAGCTAGTGCGTGGCAGGGTGGTGATGGTCTGCTTGCCGGCATTGATCAGGTCTGCGTCTTCTTCGCCCTCATAGGGGAAAGGCCCCATGCCGAGCATGCCATTCTCTGACTGTAGCGTAACGTCCATACCCTCTGGAATATGGTTGGCGACCATTGTTGGGATGCCGATGCCAAGATTTACGTAGAAGCCATCTTCCAGTTCTTGCGCGGCGCGGGCGGCCATTTCATCACGTGTCCAAGGCATTAGATCGTCCCCCGGGCGCGCGTGGTGCGCTGTTCGATCCGCTTCTCGAATTCTGATTTGACGACGCGCTGCACGAAGACGCTCGGCGTATGGATATAGTCTGGGTCAAGATCACCTTCCGGCACCAACTCCTCAACCTCGGCCACTGTCACCTTACCGGCCATGGCCATAGGTGGATTGAAGTTGCGGGCGGTTTTGTTGAAGATGAGATTGCCTTGGGTATCGGCTTTCTCAGCCTTTACGATGGCGAGGTCTGCGACCAATCCTGTCTCCAAGATATAGGTCTCGCCGTTAAACTCGCGATGTTCCTTGCCTTCCGCGACCAACGTGCCCACGCCTGTCTTGGTATAGAAGCCGGGAATGCCCGCGCCGCCCGCGCGGCATCGCTCTGCCAGTGTACCTTGGGGGTTGAACTCCAACTCCAACTCGCCGGAGAGATACTGACGCTCAAACTCATGATTCTCACCGACATAGGACGCGATCATCTTTTTGATCTGGCGGGTTTGCAGCAACACGCCGAGGCCGAAATCATCAATGCCCGCATTGTTGGCGATCACCGTCAGATCTTTCACGCCCAACTCTCGCAGCGCGAAAATGAGGTTTTCGGGAATACCGCACAGGCCGAAGCCGCCAGCCATAATCGTCATGCCGTCAAAGCAAAGCCCCTCAAGCGCCTCCACAGTCGATTTATAGACTTTGCTCGCCATCGGTTCTCCGTCTTCTTTGCTTTGGTTCGTTAGAGCTACACCTAGCCTATTATCCGCCGACGGTTCGATTTCAAGCTGCGTGGCACGAACGAATCTTCTTCCAGCGTAAACCCCTCGACCAGCCGGGCGATAAATGCCGACAATTGGTCACGTACTTCATAGGGGGCTTCCATGGCTAGAAAATGCGTAGTTCCCCGTACTGGCTTCATGATCATTGATGGGTTCAACTGGATAAGTTTCGCGCGCACTTCACCTGAAATCACCGATGCTTTATTAGGGCGCAAAATCGTGATCGGCATTTTGTTCTTGCGGACCTTCCTTAAAGCCTGCCACGGACGGTGCCTATTGGCGGCGTAAGTGGCTGACTCATATTTCGGCTCACATGACAGACGCCATGTTTGGTCTTCGCTGTCATGCGGGTTCTGGTCGATCCGTTGCAAACCGTCTAGCAAATAGTCAGCGAGAAATGGCTCCCTCCATGTAGAGAATGCTCCGCGTCCGGTATATGAAGAAACTGCGCTTTCAAAGCTTGGAAATTCAGCGCGGCGCTTTTTCGCCTGGCCGATCAGATTGTTGCGGAAGATCGCATTGCGCAAAGGCGGAAAAACATGGCTGACAAAATAGAGTGACTTTTTCAGAATCACTGGGTCGGCGAGCACCAAGCCGCGCACCAGGTCAGGCCGCTTCGCCGCAACGAGTAGCGATACACAGGCGCCCATTGAATGACCGCCCAGAACCACGCCTTGCGGTGCCTCGGCGTCCAGCCACTCAATCACATCATCACGCATGCGATTCCAAGATTTCAGCTTTCGCGGCTTGGCTGGAATTGTTGTGAGGCCATGCCCGCGCATATCGAGCGCAGCAATACGCGCCCGTAGCCCTAATGGCGCCAGCAAGGATTGATACGTCATTGAGTTAAAACCGGTTGCGTGAATCCACACACAGGCCAGTGGCTTAATCGGGTCACCAAACTCTAGCCCGGCCATCTCACCGCCGGCTGACATCTCTTTACGAGTTCTGCGCATTAGGCAGACGCTCCAAACACTCGGCGTAATATTTCAGTTGTACGCGCGACCGGGTTCTCCCGAATTTTCTTCTCTTCAAGCGCGATGTAATGGAACATACCATCAAGGCCCAACCCTACAGCGTGATTGGTAAGGTCAGACTGCAAATTTGAGGTCACACCGCCGAGGCCATACTGGCCCGCAGCGCTCTCAAGCGACGTAAACGCACCCGATTCGGCGAGTGACGCGCTGACATAAGGCGTGAACGAGGCGCGCAGTTTCGTTTCGGTGCGCTGGCGCAGAAAATCTGTCGCGGCCGTGTCGCTACCATTTAAAATATTTAAGGCATCTTCGATCGTAATTGACTGCACAACGGCTAGAACGAGCTTTTTACCCTCTGGCACCGCGTCTTCCGCAGCGCGATTCAGGCGCAGTTCCAGATCATCAAGTGGCCCGCTGGCGCCGATCACCTTTAGATTCGATTGAATTTTGCGATATGATTTTGGCAGCGGAATGTGAATTTCTGGGTCGGCGAAATAACCATCCTTGGCACTCAACTGGGTAGAAACGAGGTTCGTTCCGACGCTGAGCGCCTCACGCAGGCCTGCCTCTACTTCTGCTTCAGACAATACGCTTCGGGCCGTTTCCGATCCCAAAACCTCGCCCAAAACCGCTCCCAATTGCCCATTGGTCTCTAGTGTTTTGCACCCAGTGCACATGAGCGCCAAAGCCGCTGCGCCAGTTATCAAAAATCTCATCACCCGTTTCCTCCACACCTTGCTGTCTAGCAAGCGTCTTCAACTCTACAGGACACACAGCTATTTTTGAAGGGACACGTTGCGGCAATCCACCGAAATCCGATCAATCAACCGGGCCGATACGCCGCAAATTAACAATACCCAAGGCAGGTTTCATTGCACTTTTTGAGGTTGCCAAGAATCGAAGGTCAAAGCACGCATTCCCTTGCGAATGATGGGGCAAGCACTAGGATGCTTGAAAATTCGCTTTTCCTAGAGGATCTGAAAATGTGGCTTCGCGCTTTTTGTTTGACGGCTGTTTTAACGCCAATACTGGGGGCGTGCGCAACGACTCCTAAAGCCTGCACCGCTGAATGGGTCGACTATAAAACCGACCGTATCCTAAGATCGTTCGCGCTGGATAATCGCAGCCTGATCAATGACCTCAGAAAGCTGCAAAACAGCGAAGGTGACCTCAACCCAATTGTCACCATCCGTCTGATGAGCAACACCAAGCGTCTCACCCGTTTTGCCGACAGCTTCACCGATAATGTGGTTCCAGATTTGGAAGCGGCCTTTGAAGAATGTAGCGCCTCCGATCAACTCGTGCCAGCGTTGACTGACTTCCTGCGCGATGAGGGCGTTAGCGAAGACGCCCTTGAGTGGGTCGGCCCGGTGATGAATATCGTTCAAGACATGCGTAAAGACGACACGTAGCTGCGTATTTTTCCCAAACGGTACCCTCAATGAAAACTCTTATAGTCGTCCCCGCCCGATATGGCTCGACACGCTTCCCCGGAAAGCCGCTCACGCTGATTGCGGGGCAAAGCATGGTCAGCCGTGTGGCCGCGATGGCCAGCAAAGCCGCTGAGGCGTTGGACGACGCCGAGTATGTCGTTGCCACCGATGACGAGCGCATCGAAACCCATTGCACAGAACGAGGCATCCGTGTCGTGATGACTGATCCGGCGCTACCGTCTGGATCAGACCGCGCGCTGGGCGCTGTGGATGCGCTGGGAGCAGCTCCCGAAATCGTGGTCAATTTGCAAGGCGATGCTCCGTTTACGCCGCCTACACATGTTCGCGCTGTTGCCGAAGCCGCAGCCACCTCCGGCGCAGACGCTGCCACGCCATACATCAAGTTGGGCTGGGCCGCGCTGGATGCCTTGCGAGAGCACAAATCCGTAACGCCGTTTTCAGGCACCACGCTTACGCATGATACGGAAGGAAAGGCGCTTTGGTTCTCAAAGAATATTCTGCCCGCCATCCGCAAAGAGGCGCAAATGCGCACCTCGCAAACTCACTCTCCCGTCTGCCGCCATATTGGCCTCTATGCCTATAAGCTCGACGCGCTTCGCCGTTATGTTTCCTTACCCGAAAGCCATTATGAAAAGCTCGAAGGGTTGGAGCAATTGCGCCTACTTGAGAACGGTATGAGCATTCAATGCGTTGAAGTTATTCCCGAAGATATTGCCATTCCCGGCATCGACACCCCGGCAGACGTTATGCTTGCCGAGCGTCTTATCGCCGAGCATGGCGATCCGCATAAGGACTTTTAGCAATGCGCAAGCTTTACGTTCTTCGTCACGGCAACACGTTTGATGCAGGCGATGTTGTTACACGTGTCGGCTGCGGCACCGATCTTCCGCTTTCAAGTTCGGGCCTAGAACAAGCGGGTCGCCTTGCCGATGTGTTTGAGAGCACCAAATTTGACGTAGCTTATTGCTCTCCCCTTCACCGCACACGCCGGACAGCGCTCGACATCCTTCGGGCGCGAGACGACGCCCCAACTCTAGAAATCTTGGATTTCCTCACTGAGATTGACTATGGGCCAGATGAGAACAAACCAGAGGAAGACGTGATCGCGCGCATTGGCCAAGAGGCAATCGACGCATGGGACACAGATGCCACCCCGCCGCCCGGCTGGGTGGTTGACGCAGACATGCTGCGCACCGAGTGGGAAAACCTCATCGAGAAAATTTCGAAAATGGATACGGATGCCAATGTCCTATTGGTCACATCCAATGGCATCGCCCGTTTCTTGCCAGACGTGGTTCAGATGAAGCCCGTCAATCTTGAGCGTAAGCTCAAAACAGGCGCATTTGGATTTGTTGAAATATCAGACGGCGGACAAGCCGCGATAATCGAATGGAATGTGCGCCCTTAACTTATTCCGCAGCTAAAATATCAGCAGCATCGGCCTCTGCCACCAGCTCGCTCGCACCCGAGATTGGCAGCGTAAAGCTCACCGTTGTGCCTTCGCCTTCGATGGACGAGATACCCATACGACCGCCATGCATTTCAGCAAATGACTTGGTCAATGCCAGGCCAAGGCCGGTGCCCTCATAGTTGCGATCACGTGTACCAGACACCTGCTCAAACGGCTTCGCCAAGCGCGGCAAATCCTCAGCAGGGATACCAATTCCCGTATCAGTAACACCGACATAAATATCAGGCCCGCGCTGCTCTACGCTCACGGTGATCTTACCATCTTTGTCTGTGAATTTAATCGCGTTAGAGACAAGATTTAGTACCATCTGGCGGATGGCTCGGTGGTCAGCATCAATATCAGGCAAGCGTGGCTGTGCATCCAGCTCAATATCAATGCCTTTGTCTTCAGCCTTACGACGGATCATCCGAACGGCCGCATCAACAGGATCAACAGGGTCGATCGCTTGCGGACTGATCGTCATTTTCCCAGCTTCGATTTTTGCCATATCCAGAATGTCATTGATCATGTCGAGCAGGTGCTGACCGGATGTGAGAATATCGCTCGCATAGCCTTTATAGCGCTGGTCACCCAGCTCGCCATATAGCTCGTTCGCTAGAATTTCGGAGAAGCCATTGATGGCGTTTAGCGGCGTGCGCAACTCGTGGCTCATATTCGCAAGGAACGCAGACTTGGTGTGCGCAGCGTGCTCGGCTTTGGCTTTTTCTTCGGAGTATTTGCGAGACAGCTCTGAGGCGCGTCCCTCTGAGCGCTCCAAATCGAGCACAGTCTTTTTAATGCGTTGCTTTTGCTTTTTCAGTTCTTCTTCGTTGCGGATGTTTTCAGTCACATCAATACCAACCGTGATGAGGCCTTCATCGGGCGTCGAACGTTCAACCATTTTCAGCCAGCGACCTGACTGCAACGCAACCAAATTCGTCGATGCATCAACTTCTGACTGGCGCTCAAGCAAGACCGCGCCAGCGCGCGCCATCAATACGGTTTCGTGGCCCATGCCGGGGCGCAGCGTATCTTGCAATCCAAAATCAAGCGCAAAGGCACGGTTCCAATATAGCAGGCGCTTGCGATGATCCCACAGTGCGAACGGACCATTGAAGCCCTCAATCGCGTTGCGAAGGCGGCGTTCAGCTGCTTTCACACGATCTTCTGATTTCTTGCGCTCCGTCACATCCAGCATGATGCCGCCGAACACTTGCGCGCCGTCTTCACCGCTTTCGGTTAGGCTGCCGCGCACTTCCACCCAGCGGGGCGGGTGCACATTGGCGAGGAAATTCGTCTGTATCCAGCCGATAACTCGCGACTGATCCAGTGTTTCAGTCATACGCATCTGGTGATCAGGATGCACTTGCCCGATGAGTGCTGGCAGGTCCAGAACGCCTGCCCCGTCCATACCCAGCAGAGTAGACGCGCCCTCACTGAGGAACATTTTGTTGTTGTCTTGGGTCCACTCCCAATAGCCTGCATTGGCCCCGCGCATAACCACGCCGAGTATGCGGTCGGCCTCTTCTTCGCGGGTCTCTTCAATAATCTCATTCGTTTCTTGCGTAGACATCTCACGCATCAGGCCCACAATCGCCAAGACCGGCGCGCTGAGCAAGAGCACAAAGATGAGCATACGGATAACATCATCGAGTGAGATTAGCGGGCGAGACACAGTGCTACACACTGACAACGCGCTCTGACTAACAGGCACACAAGCTGTGGCCGCGCGCTCTAATCCGCCAAGTGACTGATAGCCGGGGGAGCGCACATGCGATGCGACATTCGCCCGCCCAAGCGCGGGGTCACCGATGACGACAGCATTTTTCCGCCCGGTCAATGTAAGGCGCGCGCCATTTGTTGCGTTGGGCAGCCACGTCTTCGCCGGGGCGATTGCCATGACCGCGGTTCCGGTTGCAGTTTCGGAAACCAGCACCACATCGCCCTGCGCTGACAGACCGACACGTGTATCAGTTTTCACAAGCGCCTCAGCGGCATCCGCAGCGTCCTTCAGGCGACTACCCTCAGGGCTGAGTGCGGCGTCACTGATTGCGAGCACAGCATCCACATGCGGTGTCGATTTAGACACTGCAGAGGATGAATTTCCAGTGCGGGTGGCCAAGTCGATTGCAACATCAGCCGTATTGGCGCGTCCATCAATGCGTTGCGCGATTGTGGCCGCTTCACTGCGAAGAGAAGACAGCAAGTTTCGGTCTGCCGTCTGACGCTCATCCCAAGCTTTTAGGCCGAGTGCGATGCCCATCAGCAGGACGATGCCCATGACGGTGAGGCGCAGGCGCTTGCGAGAGGTCGCAGAATCTGCAACCTTTTCGTCTTCTACCAAGGCTACTTCGTCCTGGCTCGCCAACTCACACCTCACTTCAAACCGTAAAAATCACTAGACTTTATAGGTTCTCGTGCGGAATCCTTGCTGATTAGTTAACAAAAACGTGAACGGCGTTAACCGTCTGTGCAAACCTATCCGAGTGCGCGGCTGACGATATCGGCAGAATTTTGCGAAAGACCGGCCTCGGATAAGCGCTTAAGAGTTGCCTCGGCGCTTTCGCGACCTTGTTTTTCAAGTGATTTCCACTGTTCAAATGCGGTCAGAAGCCTCGCGCCCAAAGCCGGATTTACCTTGTCCGCATCTAGGATAATCCCCTCCAGCACGCGGTGTCCGCTGCCATCTGGTGCATGAAACGCAGCAAGGTTTTGCACAGCGAACACAGACGCAACCGACCGAACACGGTTAGGATTCAACATATCAAACGCCGGATGCTGCACTAATTTCTGCACAGTTGAGGCATCACCCTTCTGCGCCTGAACGGCAAACCATTTGTCCATAACCAGCGGATTGTCGCTGTACTGCTGCTCAAAATCATTGATTGCCGCATCACTGGCCTCTTGACCCGATTGGCCCAATAGGGCGCGCAACGCAGCGAGCCGTTCGGTCATGTTGCTTGCTTGTTTGTACATGCCCAGCAATTTGGATACGGCGTTCGTATCTTGCGACGCGCCGAACAGCTCAACACAGGCCGTACGCAATGCACGTACACCCGCTTGCTCTGCTCCGGGATTGTATGGCTCTGGCGTTGGGACGACCAAGACGTCCGTCACAAACGCGCTCAGCACATCCGCAAGCCCAGCCTGCAATCGGCTTCTCGCATCTCGGAGGGCAACCGGGTCAGCAGGCTGTCGCTCCAAGAATAGCTCACCTATTTCTGGCAACCGCATCAGCAAAGCTGTGAACGCTGGATCAGCCTTATTGGCCACGACCACTTGCGCCCAAACCTCTAACAACTCAGCGTCTGGTACTGTCTGCGTACCGTCTGATAGCATCAAAATCTCGTCTTTGACCAAGCCTTGAATCGTGTCCCACTGATTAAATGGATCCGTCTCTCCTCGGATAAATGCAATACTGTCAGCACGCGACACCTCGCGCTCAATCCGCACCGGCGCGGTGAAGTCGCGATTGACCGAAAGGAGCGGACGTGCACTGCCGTTTGGTAGTTTGAATTCTAAAACGCGCTCGCCTGAATCCAACACCTCTAGCCAAGGGTCTGAACTGCTTTGTCCGTCGGCGGCGACATGGCCGCCTACGCCGTCAAGCAGCGCGCACATTAACGGAATTGGCATCGGCGTTTTGTCAGTCTGGTTTGGCGTTGCCGGAATGGACTGCGCCAGCGTCACCTTCAACGTTGCGGTAGCTTCGTCCCACGCCTCTGTAACGCTCACAGTTGGCGTGCCTGATTGCGCATACCAGAGGCGGAACGCATCAAAATTTTCGCCCGTTACCTCTTCAAAGCATTTGTAGAAATCTTCAATCGTAACGGCCTGACCATCATGGCGATCGAAGTATAGATCAACCCCGCGACGATAGGTTTCCTCACCGATTTGGCGGCGCAACATGCCGATAAGTTCAGCACCTTTTTCATAGACTGTGGCCGTGTAAAGATTATCAATTGCACCATATGAATCTGGACGCACAGAATGAGCTAGCGGCCCGGCGTCTTCGGCAAATTGGCGCGCACGCAGGCGAATGACATCCTTGATGCGTTGAACAGGACGAGAGCGCATATCCGCAGAGAAATTCTGATCACGAAAGACGGTTAGCCCTTCTTTCAAGCACAGTTGGAACCAATCGCGACACGTGATGCGATTGCCCGTCCAATTATGGAAGTATTCGTGCGCGACGATGGCTTCGATTGCCTCAAAGTCTGCATCAGTCGCGCTATCTTCATCTGCGAGCACATAGGCGGAGTTAAAGATGTTGAGGCCTTTATTCTCCATGGCGCCAAAATTGAAATCTCGGACGGCAACAATGTTGAAGACGCCAAGGTCATATTCGCGGCCATAAACTTGCTCGTCCCATGTCATGGAGCGCTTCAGGCTGTCCATCGCCCAAGCGGCGCGCGGAGCATCGCCCTTATCGACATGGATTGCGAGCTTTACGGGTTCGCCAGACGCTGTGGTGAAATCATCCTCATACACATCATAATCACCTGCGCACAGCGCGAACAGATAGGCTGGTTTTTTGTGTGGATCGACCCAAGTCGCGAAATGGCGACCATCGGGCAGATCACCCGTCTCGCCGGGGGTACCGTTCGACAGAAGTATCGGATAGGCCGCCTTGTCCGCCGCCATCCAAACAGAGAATGAACTCATCACATCTGGACGGTCTGGGTAGAATGTGACCCGCCGAAACCCGATCGCCTCACATTGCGTGCAAAAACGCCCGCCGGATATGTACAGCCCAGACAGGGCCTTGTTAGACGCGGGCGAAATTTCCACCACGGTTTCCAGAATGAATGGCACGCTCGGCACGGTTTTAAGCGTCAGCCCCGTCTCGCTCAGTTCATACGCGCTTGTCGGCAATGGCTCGGGGTTGTTTTCCGGATTTATACGAATGGATTTGAGGTTCAGCGCCTCGCCATCCAGCTCCATCGGCGCGTCGCCCAATGGCACAACGTTCAAGCGCGTGGTGACGAGCGTGGCCTCCGGATCTAGCTCAAACGATAAATCCACGTTCTCAATCACAAATGGATAGGGTGAATAGTCTGCCAATTTAACGGCGACAGGGGATTTTGTGCTCATGAGAACTCCGGATGAGGCGAAAATTTATCAGATTTGTTGATAAGTGCGCAATTCAGCCACGTCGAGACCTTATACTGCTCGTAATTAAACGCTAATAACCCTGACATGAAATCTCTTGCTTATTTTTTGGAGCGGCGCTCGACACGAAACGCTGCCGGATGGGTCGCGCTGATACTCGCGGCCATCATCATCTATCTGTCTGTGGTGAACCCGAGTGGCGTGCCCGCCGCGAGTGTCTCTGACAAGCTCAAGCACTTTGTCGCCTATGCCGCCTTGGCCACCCCGTTTTGTGCATATATGGGCCGACGGCGCATTATCTACGCGCTCATACTGGTCATCGCGCTGGGCATCAGTATGGAGATCGCTCAAGCGCTCGCAGGCACAGGGCGTAGCCCGAGCGTGCTGGATGCGGTCGCGAATGCGTTGGGCGCAGGCACAAGCGGCCTTATATTTTGGGGTATTATGATGCGCGCAGCGAAATCTTCTTCTGCACACCAATAGCCGATCAAACTATTCAGCCGCTTCAGCGACCTCATCATCGAGCTGGTAGACAAAACGCAATACCGTGGCGCACCGCCCAGCGAGTTGCTTCATATCTTCAGACAGCGTTTCTGGTTTCTCTGATGCTTCCTCAGCCAAACGACGCGCGATGCGTAGCAAGTCTGGCGTGTGCACAATCATGCGCGCTTGGTGCTCAATGCGTTGCGGATCGCGATCATATTCGCTGCCCTTAACGCGCCACCCGCCATAGTCACCCTCATCGGTCACAACCACGGGGAATGAGCCAGGATTGTTAGAGTCTCCGCCAGTGCGCCATTGTGGCGTGCGACGAGAGATGTGCCATAGTTCAAGCATCATATCATCTTCGTCATCAATATCGGCGCGGCCCTGCGTTTGCTTGGCTTGCTCGGAACTAAGGTCTTTGGCGTCAAACGTACGGCCCAAGCCGCACTCATAGTTGATGCGCAAAGGCTCTTCGACGTCCTTCACCCAATGGGGAATAACTTTTTCAACAAGCGCCCATGTCCCCACGGGCTTCACCCAGACACGCTGGTTCTTATGAAATAGAGCCTTAGCCATCGGATGGCCTCCTTAATCCTGCACCTGTAATAGATGAAACGATTTGAGATATAGTTCAGCTATTCTGTGAAATTTCATCAAACTCAACTTTTCCGGAGCGCCTTTCGCTGGGGAACATCTTTCCTCGGGCCTAATCATCGTTACGGTATAGGTAGAAGAGCCAATAAATCTGCCCAAAATGCCAAGACGAAAACGGAGGCCCCAAACGATGAATTTTGATTTCTCGGAAGACCAGAAATTCTTAGGCAATGAAGCCCGCAAATTTTTGGAATCAGAATGTCAGATGAGCAGCGTCCGCGCCGTTCTCGACAATGACGACACAACCCACGACGCCACACTTTGGAATAAAGTGAAGGAAATGGGCTGGCTAGGCGCTACCATTCCTGAAGATCAAGGCGGTCTCGGGCTTGGCATGTTGGAAATGTGCGTTCTTGCAGAAGAAGTAGGCCGCGTTCTTGCGCCGGTCCCTTTCAGCTCAACTGCATATTTTCTTACAGAAGCCGTGAAAATGGCTGGCGACAAAGCTCAACAGTCTGACCTGCTTCCACGTATAGCCGCTGGCGACATTATCGGAGCCTATGCGGCCAGTGAAGGCCCCGGCAACCCGACCGCAGCAAATCTCAAAACCACATTTGACGGCAAGACCATTTCAGGCCGCAAAATTCCGGTCACGGACGGCGACATCGCCACGCACGCTGTAGTGCTAGTCAAAGAAGGTTCAGGCGCGAGCCTCGTCCTCGTTGACCTGTCAGGCACTGGCGTCACACGCAAATCCGTCAGCACGCTAGACCCAACTCGCAGCCATGCTGACTTGTCCTTCGCAAACACACCTGCCACACGCCTCGGCGCAGCAGGCGACGGCGAAGCGATCAATAAAGCCCTGCTCGACCGCGTTGCTGTCTTGTTGGCATTCGAACAGCTTGGCGGTGCAACCCGTTGCCTCGAAATGGCCTTGGCCTACGCGAAAGAGCGTTATGCATTCGGGCGTCCAATTGGCAGCTATCAGGCCATGAAGCACAAGCTCGCTGAGATGTATGTGAAGAACGAAGTCGCTCGGTCAAATTGCTTCTATGGTGCATGGGCCGTCTCTACTGACGCGCCAGAATTGCCAGAAGCTGCTGCTGCTGCACGTGTTGCCGCAAGCGAAGCTTACTGGTTCGCCTCTAAAGAAAATATCCAGACACATGGCGGCATGGGCTTCACCTGGGAGGTGGACTGCCATCTCTATCTACGGCGCTCAAAACTGCTTGCCTTGCAAGCTGGCGGGCCGAAGGTCTGGAAAGAGAAACTCGTACTAGCCCTTGAAACATCGAACATAGCTTAATCAGCGGGAGGATAAACTCATGGATTTCAACGATACAAAAGACGAAGCCGCTTTCCGCGCCGAAGCCAATAGCTTTTTGAGCCAGCATCTTGAGCTCAAAGGTGCCAACCGCATTGCCTCAGGCCGTGACCGCCAAAAAATAATGGTCAAAGCCAAGGAATGGCAGCGCACTAAAGCTGAACATGGCTATGCTAAAATCACGTGGCCAAAAGAACTTGGCGGCATGGACGGCACCCAGTTGCAACAAGTCATCTGGAACCAAGAAGAAGCCAAGTTTGATGCACCGACCGGCCCGTTCACCATCGGCCTCGGCATGTGCATTCCAACTGTCATCGCCTTCGGGTCTGACGCGCACAAAGCCAAATATGTTCAAAAGGCCGTAAAAGGCGAAGAAATTTGGTGCCAACTGTTTTCTGAACCCTCTGCCGGTTCAGACGTTGCGGGCCTGAAAACCCGCGCCATCAAAGACGGCGACGACTGGGTCATCAATGGCCAGAAAGTCTGGACATCTGGCGCGCACTATTCTGACTATGGCATCGTGCTTGTACGGACCGACCCAACTGTGCCGAAGCACAAAGGTCTGACCATGTTCATCATCGACATGAAGCAGGCCGGCGTTGAAGTTCGCCCGATCCATCAAGCCAGTGGCGGCAATGAGTTCAACGAAGTTTACTTCACGGATGTCCGCATTCCCGATTCAGATCGCCTCGGTGATCCGGGACAGGGCTGGAAAGTTGCGCTCGTCACCTTGATGAACGAACGTCTCGCGGTTGGTGGATCGCCCGGCCCGGACTGGAAAGAAATCATGGATTACGCCAAAAATAATGGCGCCATGGAAGACCAAGCTTTCCGCGAAAAACTGGCTGACTGGTATGTAAACGCGCAAGGGTACAAACTTACAAAGTTCCGCACACAAACCGCAATGTCACGCGGTGAGACACCGGGTCCTGAAAACTCAATCGGTAAAATCATTACCGCCAACCACCTTCAGGACATTTGTAATAGCGCTATCGAAATGCAGGATCACTTCGGTCTCATCACCGATGAAGACACTGCGGCAGCAGATGCGATCTTCCAGCAGAGCTTTATGTGGGCCCCCGGTCTTCGTATTGCAGGCGGCACGGATGAGATTTTGAAGAACATCATTGCCGAACGTGTGCTTGGCCTACCGGGCGAAATACGTGTCGACAAAGACATCCCGTTCGATGCCTTGAAAGAAGGCTGAATATAATGGCGGCGCGGGTGATTATCTCACCCGCGCCGCTTTCATTTATCCGTCATTTTTCCACCCTTGCCGGATAAATCTCTATTCTGATGAAATGTCCGCAGTGGCCTCTGCAATAAATGCCGCCACATCACTCACACAAGCACGTCCAGCTTCTGTCAGCGCCTTCGCGCGATCGCCATTGCGATCTGTCGCTGCAACAGCGCTTGTCTCAACAAGCGTTTGATCGAGCACTTTACGGCTACGCCCATCTAACAATGTCGCCTCAACACGGCAACGCGCTGTTTCGCCCAGCAGGGTGAAGTCTGACACACGCCACGCAATTTCATAATCTGTGGGCGCGCCCATCGTTGACGTAACAGCAACATCATCGCCCTGCCCGCTGAGCGAATCCACCAAGGCGGTCTGCATCATACGCGTAGCATTATCGGCCCACTCAACACCGTTGACGAGACGGAGGCCTCCATCATCGCCTTCTGCGGCAATCGACCGTCCAGAGAACAAGCGCGAAGCGTCTGGCTCGCGCACCATGATACTCGCCGACACATCATGAACAGCGTCCATCGGCCCAAACCGATAGAGCGCATCCGGCGTTTTCTTCTCCGGCAACACCGAGACACATGCCGACAAAGCGACTAGCGTAGTAATAAGACAAACAGAGCGTATCATTAGCGGGCATCCTCATACGGAATTGGGTCGCCTACGATAAGGCTTTGTGGGTCTTGCTCAACATCTCGAGCAAGCCGGTCTAAGCGATTGATAAGTACACGCAAATCTTGGCTGGCCAAACGCGCATCGCGCAGCGCATCGGTTGCTGGTCCTTCGATCGCGTCTGCCGCAGCAGACACGGCGCGCGTGCTTTCTTTGATTGAGGTGTTCGCACTCTCGGAAACAATGCGCATATCGCTAACCAACAACCCAACCTGCTCGCTAACGCCTTTGATGTTTACATCTGCCGTATTGCCAAATTTCTGGAGGCTGGCAGAGGCAGCATCAAACCGAATGCTCGCATTGGACACATCTTTTAGCGTGTCACTAGCCTGAGAAATCAAGCCATTTGGTGCGGCCATAGATGAGGTAATCGCATCCAGATTGCCTAGCGTGTTTGCAAAGGCTTCAATATTTTCGTCCGTGAGCAGCGAGTTCAACTGCTCCACCGTCAGGTTCGCCTTGCCCAGCACCTGCGTGCCGCCCGCGAACAATTCATCCAATTGCGTGCGCTCTGACGGGATGACCGGTACGGGTTGACCAGCTCGCGCCTCCAAGGCCCGGCTTGTGCCAGCAGAGATCTGCACAAAGGTCGTACCAGTAATGCCTGCGAGTTGGATCGAGGCCGTTGAGTCTTCGCGCACAGGCGTCTCGCGGTCGATACGAATACGCGCGCGTACTTTTGATGTGTCGGCGCGGTCAATGCGCACCCAAGACACTTCGCCCACTTTGATACCGATATAGCGAACCGATGAGCCTTCTTCGAGCGAAACAGGCCCTTCGAACACAATGTCGTAGGCTTTGAAATCTTGCCGAAATTGGGAGTTGCCGAGCCACAGTACGAAGCCGAGCACCGCCACTGTTGCTAGCACCACAAACGCTCCAATCAGCGCGTAATTTGCTCTCGTTTCCATCTTTCGGCCCCTCTTCTAGTTGCCTGTTGCGGCCCGCCCGCGCGGCCCGCCAAAATATTCCTGCACCCAAGGGTGATCGAACTTTCGAAGCTCTTCAATCGTTCCCACTGCCAGCACACGTTTCTCGCCCAGCACAGCAATCCGGTCACAGGTTGCGTGCAGCGTATCGACATCATGCGTCACAAGAAAGACCGTAAGGCCCAGTGATTGTTGAAGACTTCTAATTAGCTCATCAAAATTTGCAGCCGTTATAGGGTCGAGACCCGCTGTCGGCTCATCGAGGAACAACAGCTCCGGGTCGAGCGCCAAGGCCCGCGCCAGTGCCGCGCGCTTGCGCATACCGCCCGACAGGTCAGATGGATATTTCGGGCCCGCCTCTGGCCCGAGTCCCGACATGAGAATTTTCATCTCTGCCAACTCATGAGCCAATTGCGGCGATAAATTAGAGTGTTCCTTCATCGGAACCATAACGTTTTCTAGAACTGTCAAATTGGAGAACAGCGCGCCATCTTGAAACATCACGCCCCAGCGCCGCTCAATATTTGCGCGCTCTTCCTCGTCCAGCTCGTTCAGCGTTTGTCCGAACACCTCAACAGAGCCAGTCGATGGCTGCTTCAACCCAACAATCGCGCGCAGCAGCACAGATTTACCCGTGCCTGACGGACCGATTACGCCAAGAATTTCACCCCTGCGTACGTCCAGATCCAAATCTTCATGGACCACATGAGAGCCATAGGCTGTTTTCAGCCCGCGAATGGAGATAATCGGATCAGCCATTACCACCCCATCTCCATGTAGAACATCGCAAACAACGCATCCAAAACGATGATCGCGAACAAGGCCTGCACAACAGATGTCGTCGTTGCCCGGCCAAGAGATTGCACACTGCCGCCAACATTCAGCCCCTGACGGCACGCAATGATCGACACGACAAAGCCAAACACCGGCGCCTTAGCAATGCCTAGCCAGAATTGGTCAATCGGAACTGATGTACGCAGCCGCTCAATGAATACGCTGGGATTAATATCCAGCGCCATCCAGCCGACAGCAACGCCGCCCGCGATGCCCGATAGCGTCGCAACGAAGGCCAGAACCGGCGTCATCAACAACATTGCCAGCACGCGCGGCGCAACCAGAACATCCATCGCCTTGAGGCCAAGCGTCTGCATCGCGTCGATCTCTTGGCGCATCTTCATCGTGCCGATTTGCGCGGTGAAAGATGAATTGGTGCGCCCAGCAAGCACAATGCCGCTAAGCACAACCCCAAATTCGCGCAACATTGAATAGCCGATCAGCTCAACTGTATAAATTTCCAAATCAAAGTCAGACAGCGTAGTCGCCCCAATGAAGGCTACAACCATGCCCACAAAGAATGACAGGAAAGCGATGATCGGCATGGCGTCGAGCCCGGCCTCTTCCATCACCGCAACAATGGACGTCCACCGCAGTTTCCACGGCTGCATGACAAAGCGTAAAATCGTCACCAGCACTTCGCCAAGAAAAGCGAACGTCGCCACCAATTCACCAAATATGCGCGTAAATGATCGGCCGGTGCGTTCCAGCATATCGACAAGGCCATGATCGGCTTTGTGCGCTTGGGTCGGGGGGGCGTGAGCGGCGTGCACTTGTGCCAGCACCGATTCGGCAACGGCGTGGTCTCCCACCGTTCCGGCAGACCCGCCAAATGTGCGTAATGTACGGTCCAACACAAACGCGCCTGCCGTATCAATTTTGCCAAGATTGCTGAGATCTAAGATCACCGGACCGGTCGCTTTTAGCGCGCGCAAAGCCTCATCCACGGACTGCACAGTAGACACAGTCCAGTCTCCGCTAATGCGAAGGCGTGGTGCTTCGTCACTTTCATCAAGCGCGAATTCGGGGGACACTGCAGCTGTCATGGGCATATAACCTGCTGATTGTTCTAGCAAATTATGCTTAAGACAAGGACAGTTCTATCTGTAAAATTTAACAGAACAGGCAAAGAAATGGGTGATATTGTCTTAGAAACCACGCAGGTCTCGTCGCCATTGGCCAGTATTTTCGCCATTTCACGCGGCGCGAAGACCTATGCAGAGACGGTTCTGGTGAGGCTTCAGCGCGGTACGGCGGTCGGTAGAGGCGAGTGTGTACCCTATGCCCGCTACGGCGAAACTCCCGCAGGTGTCGTCGAAACGATCAATGCATTTTGGGCCGAGCATGGCGGCAATATTGACCGCGCAGCCCTACAGAGCCTTATGCCAGCAGGCGCGGCCCGGTGCGCCATTGATTGCGCGCTTTGGGATCTGGAAGCTAAAGAGACCGGCACCCCTGTGTGGCAACTCGCAGACCTGCCCGAACCCAAACCCGTTGAAACCGCTGTAACTGTTAGCCTCGCAGCGCCTGAACAGATGGCCGCTGCCGCCCGCGCGATTACAGGCAAGCTCCTCAAACTCAAACTCGGCGGCCCGGGGGATATTGCGCGCATCGAGGCGGTCCACACGGACCGGCCAGATGCCCGGCTGATCGTCGATGCTAATGAGGGCCTATCGCCAGAGACATTCCCCGCCCTTGCCAGCCAAGCCGCGAAGCTCGGCGTCATTCTAATCGAGCAGCCGTTCCCGGCAGATAATGACGACGCGCTGCTTGAGCGCCCGGGCGGTATTGCCATTTGCGCTGATGAAAGCGCCCATACCAGCGCCGATATTCCCCACCTCTCCACGCGCTATGATGCTGTGAATGTGAAGTTAGACAAGACGGGCGGGCTGACCGAGGCGATCAAAATGGTTAAAGCGGCCAAGGCGCATGACATGCAAATCATGGTCGGGTGCATGGTTGCTGGCTCGCTCAGCATGGCCCCGGCTGTTTTGCTGTCCGGCCTCGCAAATGTTGCCGATGTTGACGGCCCGTTATGGCTATCAAATGACATTGAGAACGGCCTACACTTCGATGCAGGCATGGCGCACCCGCCAACGCCTGCGCTTTGGGGATAAGGAACTCGGCACAATGACCAGCAAGCTTTCAGTAGAAGACGCCAATGCCTTTCTCGAAAACGCCTTTGGCAAACGTGAGGGCGGCAGCGAGGTCATCCATATGTCGGAAGACAAAGCCATCGTCCGGCTCGTCGCGAAAGACACTGATCTGCGCCCCGGCGGCTACATCTCCGGTCCCACTCAAATGGCGATGGCCGATTCAGCGGCCTATTTCGCTGTGATGACTCGGATCGGGCTAGAGCCCATGACGGTGACCAGCAATCTGAATATCAACTTCCTCCGGCCCTGCATCGGTGATGTCGTCATCGCCGAAGGTCGCCTGATGAAGATTGGCAAAGCCCTCGCTGTCATCGAGGTCGACATTCGCATTCAAGGTGCAGAGAAGCTGTCCAGCCACGGCATCGTCACTTATGCTATCCCTCGCAAGCTCTAGATCACGTTTATCTACTGTCTGATCGCGTAAATGTGAGTGATATCAACAGCTAGTTGTGGCTAGCAACCAACCTCAAAAGCAGCCTACACTCCGAAATGGGTACAGTATGCGCCGCTGGGCGATACTTTGGGGTTAATCGGAGGGCCGAGATGACGAGCAAATTTTCCGCAGAAGATGCAAACGCGTTTCTTGATCGCAATTATGGCGACTTTGTCAGCAATATGCGCCTCACCGAAATGGAGAGAGGTAAGGCCATCATGCGTTACGTCGCGAAGCCGTTCGACGTGCGAAGAGACGATTATTTCTCGGCGCAATCACTCTTGGCGATCACCGATTCCGTCGCCTATTTCGCGATCCTAACCGAAACGGGGAAGGTTCAGAATTTAAAGACCAGCAATCTCAATATCAGCTTCCTCGAGCCCTGTATGGGTCCGGTCGCTATTGCAAAAGGTCGCCTCGTCAAACTCGGCACATCCTTGGCCACGATTGCAGTGAATGTGCGGTCTGAAGGCGACGAAGAACCAGCCTGCCGTGCCATCGTCACTTATGCACTACCGCGCGAGATCCACGAGGCCATAACTTGAACCGTTTAGGCCTAGCTGCCGGGCTCACTGGGATTGTGACTGTTTCACTCGGCGCTTTTGGTGCGCACGCATTGGCCCACACGCTAGATGTAAAACAAACCGGTTGGTGGGAGACAGCAACGCTGTATGCCCTCGTCCACTCAGTTGCTGCTCTCTCAATATCCCATATTGCCTGTCGCAAAGCATTGCGAGTAGGCGGCTGGGCATTCCTCGTCGGTGTGTGGGTATTTTCGGGCAGTCTGTACGCAATGGCACTTGGCGCGCCCAGCATTTTGGGAGCGATCACACCAATCGGCGGGGTAAGCTTGCTTGTGGGTTGGGCTTGTTGCGCGTGGAGCGCAGCAAAATCCGTAGAATAAATCTAGGAAGTTGCGGAGTTGAGCGATGCGTATTTCTTAGCTAAGCCGTCGGCTGCTGACCGCGCATCGTCAATAGAGACTGCAAATGCGCTCAGGGCTGCTTCTGCGGGCGTAATATCGACATCATTGTCTTCGCGCGCTTGCAGTTCACCGATAACAGTATTGAAGCTCTGATATGACTTCTGGGCGCGAACCAATGCACGCTCAAAACTCATCACGTCGCCGCGTCCAGCTTCACTGCCGCCGCCAAGAACAGAGCGAGCCTCAACCGTTACAGCGTCCAACCCTGTGCGGGCCGCTTTAACGTCTGAAACAATGCGAGACATTACCAAGGCAGGCGCAGCCGTAGAAGCGCCAATTTTAGTGGAATATGTATCGGTTTTTTCGGTAGCGAGGTCTGAACGTCCGTGGATCAAGACAGAGGTAAAATCGCTAAGTCCGTTTGACTTCTTCACCCAACCAGCTTCAACCGCATTATCGCAAAATGATTTTGAGACCTTGCGTAGCTCGGATTGATTTTGCGAAAGACTGGTTTGCACAGTTGTCTCACCAGGCACCATCGATACGGTGGCGCACCCGGCCAACAAGCAAAAAGAGATACACAAAATTACGCTACGCATTAAACACCCATCTGACACATCGGGCCCACCCTGTAAAAAACAGTACGAATGGCGATTGCCCAAGTCTAGTAAGAAACAGCATTATTGCTGAATTAAAGTGAAAATCACATGAACAAACGCCAAACACGTCGAAATCTTTTCCCCAGATACGGGTCTTTGCGCAGTGGTCGCCTCAAAGTTTCCAGCCTTCACGAGCTATATTGGGAAGAATCCGGCAACCCTGATGGCATCCCTGTCGTGGCCCTACATGGCGGCCCGGGTGGCGGATCTAACCCAGAAATGCGCCGTTTCTTTGATCCGGAAAAATATCGTGTCTTCTTGTTTGACCAGCGCGGATGCGGCCGCTCAACCCCTCATTCAGAGCTTCGCGAGAACACCACATGGGACCTCGTGGAAGACATGGAAACGCTGCGAAAACATGTCGGCGTCGATAAATGGCTCGTATTTGGCGGCAGCTGGGGCTCAACCTTGTCGCTGGCCTACGCGGTAACCCACACATCACGCACGCTCGGTGTCGTCTTGCGCGGCGTGTTCACCGTCTCAAAAGCTGAAATCCAGTGGTTCTACCAGTCCGGCGCCAGTCGCCTGTTTCCAGATTCCTATGATCGTTATATTGCGCCCATCCCTGAGGACGAACGCGATGATCTGGTCGGTGCCTTTTATAAGCGTCTCATCGGGGATGATCGGAATGAACGTATCGCCGCCGCCCGCGCTTGGGCACGGTGGGAGGGCGAAACCCTCTCAATTCGCGGCCCATTGGTGACGCCATCGCGGTTTACCGAAGACGATTTCGTTGACGCCTTTGCGCGCATCGAGTGTCACTATTTTATAAATCGGGGTTTCTTCGCCCATGACAGTTGGCTGATGGAACAGTGCGCGGAAAAGCTGATCAACACGCCCGGCATCATTGTCCATGGGCGTTATGATGTGGTGACGCCGCTCTCAACCGCATGGGCCTTGTCTAAGGCGTGGCCACGCGCGGAGCTGCATATCATTCCAGAAGCCGGTCATTCCTCGATGGAGCCCGGCATTGTCGATCGCCTCATTCGGGCGACTGACCAGTTTGCAGATGTCCTGTCAGCCAAAACCTAGGCTGACAGGAGTATCTGATCCGCAAATCTTACGAATTTGGCCCCAGCAGAAGCTGAAGCACTGATGGTAATTGCACGCCATAAGCATCTTGAATCTTATCAAGGAAGCCAAACACGAGGATCACCACGATAAAGCCCGGAACGAACCACCGGATAAGGAACAGCCAAGCCGTCGCGATCCGGCCTTCACCCATCTCATTTACCAGCGATGTACGGCTGAGGATCCAACCCGCGAATATAGCGGCGAGCATTCCGCCGACCGGCAGCAATACGCACTCAGTTACGAAGTCGATAAAGTCGAGATACTCAGGCGAGAACACATAAGCTGCGCCGATGAGGAACAGCAC
>JAWSVJ010000003.1:0-578002 GCA_033851975.1 Hyphomonas sp.
TCCATCTGGGCAGCCCCTTTTTTGTTGTAAAGGTTCGTTTCGATCTACAGTGTGGTCTTCGTCAGCTGTCAGGAGTGATTATGAGGCTTGTTTCATTAGGAATTGTGGTGGCTGCATTGGCCGTTTCACCAGTATTCGCTGATCCTAGGGAGGATGCGGAAGCTATTGTAGACGCGACCATTAAACCTGAAACGTTCGAGGCGGCATTTAGGGCGTTGGGTGGTCTTCTGGTGGGGAATATTCAGAATGAGGTTCGTGAAGCTGGCGGTGATATGTCGCCCGAGACTGCTGCGCTCCTAAACGATATGATATTGCGAGCGTCGACTAATGCGATGGTGGAAAAACTGCGAGAGCCGCTGACAGAAGTATATCGGGCCAGTTTTTCGGAGCAATTGTTGGCGGACTACCGCGCATTCCTCGAGTCTGGCTCAGGGCAAGAAATGTTGCTAAAGCAGCCTGCATTGATGCTAGAGAGTGCTCGGGTTGGCGAAGCTGTTGGCTCTGACATTGGGGCCTCTGCCTTAGAGATTATGCGAACTCAACTTGTGGAGGGCGACGTGCCTATAGGCGCGTCCAAATCCGCCGAAAATGAGCTTAGAGAGATGCTCGGGATTCGTGTTGAGATACAGCCTCCGTTATGATCAATTCACACCCTGCGCTGAGAGGGAGGTGGGTGCTTTTTCGCCTCCCTATCGGAGCCCCTGTGAAAACCTTCAAACAGCCTGTTGACGTAGGCGATTCGATCTCATAGAAGCAGAACTCAATTGGGATGGCTGCGCTTCTTAAACAGCGAACGCTCCTATGAAACTGACAATTTGAATCACACTGACGCCTAGGCGCTCTCTATAGAGTCGCCTTGTAGGGCTTTCAGTTACTTGTGTGGACGGACGAGAGATGGAACGACAAAATATCCGGATCAGGCTGAAGGCCTTCGATCATCGTGCCCTCGATATGTCGGCGAAAGAAATCGTGAATACAGCCAAGCGTACCGGCGCCGAAGTTAAGGGTCCGATCCCGCTTCCTACCCGTATCGAGCGTTTCACGGTTAACCGCTCGCCACATGTTAATAAGAAATCACGTGAGCAGTTCGAGATTCGTACGCACAAGCGTATCCTCGATATTGTTGACCCAACCCCGCAGACTGTGGACGCGCTCATGAAGCTCGACCTATCTTCAGGTGTTGGTATTGAGATTAAACTTGAGGGAGGCCGCTAATGGCTTTGCCTGCTCCCCGTACTGGCGTGGTTGCGCGCAAGCTCGGCATGACACGCGTCTTTGATGAGGCTGGTCGTCACGTTCCTGTGACGGTTCTGTCTCTCGATGAGTGTCAAGTCGTTGGCTTGCGTACTGAAGAAGAGCGCGCTGTGAAAACAAAGAAGGGTGGCACTGTCACCCGCACCGACGGTTATTCGGCTGTGATCATGGGTGCTGGCGAAAAGAAAGCTAAGCGCACATCGAAAGCGCTTCGTGGCCAGTTCGCAAAAGCTGGTGTTGCTCCTAAGCGTAGGCTTAGAGAGTTCCGCGTAAGCGGTGAGCTGCCAGAAGTTGGCGCCACGGTTATTGCGGATCACTTCGTGCCTGGTCAAAAGATTGACGTATCGAGCCTTACGATTGGTAAGGGTTTTGCTGGTGCGATGAAGCGCTGGAACTTTGGCGGTCTTCGCGCGACGCACGGTGTTTCGATCTCTCACCGTTCACACGGTTCGACTGGTCAATGCCAAGATCCGGGCAAAGTTTTTAAGAACAAGAAGATGGCTGGTCATTACGGGCAAGAGCGCGTGACGATTCAAAATCTAGAAGTTGTTCGCACTGACACGGATCGCGGTTTGATTCTTGTTAAAGGCGCGATCCCAGGTCACGACGGCACTTATGTTGAAGTGCGTGATGCTGTGAAGCGGGCGATCCATCCTGATGCTCCTGAAAAAGGTTCATTCAAGGCGCCGGAAGCTGTGGCTAAGCCAGCGAAAGCTGATGCTCCTGCGGCGGGCGCGCCAATCGCGGCCGGCTCTGCTGCTGATACCATTCAGCTCGTGGACGGTATCGGTCCAAAGACAACTGAGCAGTTGACTGAAAAAAATCTCGGCACTCTGTCTGCCTTCGTGGCGATGTCTGACGATGATCGTGGTGCTCTACTCATCGAGCTTGGTGTCGCCGATCAGGCCGCTGAGCAGGGGTGGGTTAAGCAGGCTCAGGATCTTCTCGCCGGCGGTGAGCCGAGTGCGCAAGTTGACAAAGACTTGCTCGCTAAACTCCGTAAGGACGCTGAATAATGGAACTCGCAGTCAAAACTCTTGCAGGTAAAGATGCTGGGAAGGTCGCTCTTGATGATGCGATTTTCGGTATCGAAGATATCCGTTCTGATATCCTGCATCGTACTGTTCGCTGGCAGTTAGCCAAGCGTCAGGCGGGTACGCACAAAACGCAAACGCGTTCTGAGGTGTCTCGCACAACCAAAAAATACATTCGCCAAAAAGGTTCAGGTGGCGCGCGTCATGGTTCGCGTAACGCTCCTATCTTTGTCGGTGGTGGTGTCGCTCACGGACCTAAGGTCCGTAGCCACGCGCACGGCTTGCCAAAGAAGGTTCGCAAATTGGCGCTTGCTCACGCATTGTCTTCTAAGATGAAGGAAAATGCGGTTCTGGTTCTAGACAGCGCTGAGTTGTCTGCTCCAAAAACAAAAGAGCTTGCGGTTCAGTTTGCTAATTTGGGTATCGAGAACGCTTTGATTATCTCTGGCGTGTCTGTTGATGAGAATTTTGCAAAAGCTGCTCGGAACATTCCGAATGTGGATGTTCTTCCGGTCATTGGTTTGAACGTTTATGATGTTCTGCGTCGTCGCACATTGGTGCTGACGAAAGAGTCCGCTGAGGCTATCAAGGCTCGCTTTGACGGCACGCTTACACCGGCATCACCGTTCTCTAAGGAGAGTTTTGTTGACGACATTCAGTTGATCGACGGTGTTGGTCCTAAGTCTGCGAAAATTCTTCGTCAGGCAAAGGTCGGAACATTGACCGGTTTTGCTGCGATGTCTGACGCTGATCGCGCTACAATGTTGGATGCTGCTGGTCTTGCTGACCGTTCGGCACGCGAAGACTGGGTAGTTCAAGCAAAAGAAATGATTGATGGAGGGGCTCCGCGTTCCAAAGTTGATCGGGAATACGCTGCGCGGACTCTCGCGAAGCGCGCCAAGGAGGCTAACTAATCATGGCCGATCCCAAGCCACATCATTATGACGTTCTAGTTCGTCCGATCATCACGGAGAAATCCACGCTGGTCGCCGAAGAGAACAAGATTGTGTTCGAAGTAACTAAGACTGCAGATAAAGCTGCGATCAAAGAAGCTGTCGAGACCTTGTTCAAAGTGAACGTCACCAAAGTTAACACACTGGTCCAAAAGGGTAAAACCAAGCGCTTCCGCGGTGTCGTGGGTCGTCGTAATGACGTCAAAAAAGCGATTGTTACGCTCGCCGAAGGCCAATCTGTCGACATTTCGACGGGCCTGTAAGGAGCTGATAAAATGGCATTGAAGACATTTAAACCCACCTCCCCAGGCCGTCGTCAGCTCGTGCTGGTGGACCGTTCTGACCTTCACAAAGGTCGGCCGGTTAAGGCGTTGACGGAAGGTCTGACTAAGTCAGGTGGACGTAATAACCGTGGCCGTATTACTGCGCGTCACATCGGTGGTGGTGCTAAGAAGCTTTACCGCAAGGTCGATTTCAAGCGTACGCGCTGGGATATGCCTGCGATTGTGGAGCGTCTTGAATATGACCCGAACCGCACAGCGTTTATCGCGCTAATCAAGTATGAAGACGGTTTTCTGTCTTACATTATCGCGCCTCAGCGTTTGCAGGTGGGTGACACTGTCATCACGTCTAAAACTGCTGACATCAAGCCGGGCAATTGTCTTCCGCTGAAGAATATCCCGGTCGGCACGATTATCCACAATATCGAGCTTAAGCCTGAAAAGGGTGCGCAAATGGTGCGCTCTGCGGGGACTTACGCTCAGCTAGTTGGTCGTGACGGCGGATACGCTCAGATCAAATTGGCGTCTGGTGAGCTGCGTATGGTGCTGGATACATGTCTCGCGTCTATCGGCGCGGTGTCAAATCCAGACAATATGAACCAAGTTCTTTCTAAGGCTGGACGCACACGTCATAAGGGCCGTCGCCCGACTGTTCGTGGTGTTGTCATGAACCCGGTCGATCACCCGCATGGTGGTGGTGAGGGTAAGTCCTCCGGTGGTCGTCACCCAGTGACGCCATGGGGTAAGAAAACTCGTGGGCCGAAAACCCGTAAAAACAAGGCAACGGATCGTTTGATCATCCGTCGCCGTAACGCGAAACGCTAGAGGAGCCGCGAGACATGCCACGTTCTGTCTGGAAAGGCCCGTTTGTTGATGGCTACCTTCTTAAGAAGGCTGAGGAAGCTCGTGCTTCTGAAAAGCGTGCGGTCATCAAGACCTGGTCGCGTCGTTCAACAATCTTGCCTACCTTTGTCGGCCTGAATTTTCAGGTTCACAATGGCAATAAGTTCATCCCTGTTACCGTTTCTGAGGAAATGGTGGGTCACAAGTTTGGTGAGTTTGCGCCAACGCGGTCCTACTATGGCCACGGTGCGGACAGAAAAGCGAAGAGGAAGTAGTCATGGCTAAAGCCAAGAATCCTCCGAGGCAGGCAACTAACGAGTCTCGCGCAGTTCTGCGCATGTATCGTTCAAGCCCGCAGAAACTGAACCTTTTGGCTCAGCAGATCCGTGGTCTTCCCGTCGAACGTGCTCTCGCCGAGTTGCAGTTCTCGCCAAAGCGGCCAGCTAAGGACGTTCGCAAGTTGCTTCAAAGCGCAATTGCGAATGCGGAAAACAATCACGGTCTTGATATTGATAGCTTGATCGTTTCCGAAGCCTTCGTTGGCAAAAACCTGGTGATGAAGCGGATCCGTGCTCGGGCACGTGGTCGCGCTGCTAGAATTTTGAAGCCGTTCGCTCAAGTGACAATTGTTCTGCTTGATACGAGCGCGGAAGCGGAGGCCGCATAATGGGTCAGAAAGTAAATCCTATTGGTCTTCGTCTTGGTATCAACCGGACAGCAGATAGTCGCTGGTACGCGGATAGCGCGGACTTCGGTCGTTTGTTGCACGAAGATATTTCTATCCGTAAGGCGATCCGCGCTAAGCTAAAGCAAGCCGGTATCTCTAAGATCATCATCGAACGTCCGCACAAGAAGTGTCTTATTACGATCCACACGGCGCGTCCGGGTTTGGTCATTGGTAAGAAGGGCGGCGACATCGAAGCGCTGCGCCGGAGCCTGTCTAGCCTGACCGATGATGAAGTTCGTGTGAATCTCGTTGAGATTCGTAAGCCGGAAATCGACGCGACACTGATCGCTGATGACATTGCGCGCCAACTAGAGCGTCGGGCTTCATTCCGTCGCACAATGAAGCGTTCTATCCAGTCTGCTATGCGTCTCGGCGCGGACGGTGTACGTATTATGGTTGCTGGTCGTCTTGGTGGTGCTGAAATCGCCCGGACAGAGCAGTATGCTGAGGGATCTGTTCCCTTGCACACGCTGCGCGCGGACATCGATTATGGAACGGCCGAAGCGGCTACGACTTATGGTATCATCGGTATCAAAGTCTGGGTCTATAAGGGCGAAATCATGGAACATGATCCAATGGCGCAAGATAAGCGTTTGGAAAGCTCTGGTCAGTCTCGTGCACGTTCAAACACTAATCAGCGTGGGCCGGCTTCCGGTTCGCAGAAGGCTGGAGCGTAAGTTATGCGTCAACCGAAGCGAACCAAATTCCGCAAAGCCTTTAAGGGCAAAATCAGCGGAAGCGCTAAGGGCGGTTTCTCACTAGCATTTGGTGAGTACGGTCTAAAGGCGTTGGAACCTGAGCGGGTTACAGCACGCCAGATTGAGGCAACTCGTCGGGCCGTAACACGTCACATGAAACGTCAAGGCAAAGTGTGGATCCGCGTATTTCCGGATATTCCTGTGTCAGCTAAGCCGATCGAAGTTCGGATGGGTAAAGGTAAGGGCTCCGTAGACCGTTGGGTCGCACGGGTTGCTCCAGGCCGGATCCTTTTTGAGATTGACGGTGTGCCGGAAGATGTCGCTCGTGAGGCTCTGCGTTTAGGCGCAGCTAAGCTTCCGGTGAAAACGAAAATTGTTAAGCGGATTGAAGGGATCTAAGCCATGAAAGCCGCTGATGTGAGAGCAAAATCTGTTGACCAGCTTAAAGAAGAGCTCGTCCAGTTGAAGAAAGAACAGTTCAACCTGCGCTTCCAAACGGCCACTGGCCAGCTTGAGAAGACGGCCCGCATGAAGGAAGTCCGCCGCGATATCGCTCGCGTTAAGACTATCCTGAGTGAAAAGGCCCAGGCGGAACAGGCGTAGGAGAGAGAGCATGCCAAAGCGTATTATGGAAGGTGTAGTTGTCTCGACTAAGCAGGATAAAACTGCTGTTGTTCGCGTTGAACGCACCTACACCCACCCGTTGCTCAAGAAGATTGTGCGCCGGACAAAGAAGTATCACGCCCACGATGAAGCCAATGCGGCTGTTGAAGGGCAAACTGTATCCATTCAAGAGTGCCCGCCGCGCTCAAAGTTGAAGCGCTGGGAACTTATATCCGGCGTAGGGAGTGACGCATGATCCAGATGCAGTCCAACCTACGCGTCGCTGATAATTCAGGCGCTCGTCGTGTCCAGTGCATTAAAGTGCTGGGCGGGGCCGGTCGTCGGTATGCGTCAGTCGGTGATGTGATCGTTGTTTCTATTAAAGAAGCGATCCCAACCGGACGTGTTAAAAAAGGCGATGTGCGTAAGGCAGTCGTTGTTCGCGTAGCGAAAGATATCAATCGCGCGGATGGTTCAACCATTCGTTTTGATTCTAACGCTGCAGTCCTGATCAACCAAAATGGCGAGCCACTTGGCACCCGTGTGTTTGGCCCGGTTCCTCGTGAACTGCGCGCTAAAAACCAGGTAAAGATCGCTAATATGGCACCGGAGGTGTTGTAGTTATGGCTGCGAAGATCAAAAAGGGCGATACGGTTATTGTGACCGCTGGTCGCGACAAAGGCACCAAGGGCGAAGTCCTTAAAGTGCTGGTTGACGACGACCGCGTTGTGGTTCGTGGCGTCGCTGTCGTGAAACGTCATCAGAAACCGAGCCAAGCTGATGCCGGTGGCATCAAGACGTTCGAAGCACCGATTCACGTGTCAAACGTGTCTCATGTAGACCCACGCGATGGCAAAGCTGTCCGTGTTGGATTTAAAATTGACGAGCATGGCCGCAAAACACGTTTTGCCAAACGCTCAGGGGAGGCCATCGATGTCTGATGCATATGAACCCCGCCTGAAGGCACGCTATCGGGACGAAATTCGTGGCGTGATGCAAGAAAAGTTCAGCTACTCGAACCCGATGAAGGTTCCGAAGTTGGACAAGGTTGTGATCAATATGGGTGTAGGCGAAGCTGTTGCTGACTCCAAAAAGATCAAATCGGCATTGGCGGAACTTGAGCTTATTGCAGGTCAAAAGCCTGTTGCGACAAAGGCCCGCAAGTCAATCGCGGGCTTTAAACTGCGCGAAGGCATGTTGATCGGTACGAAGGTAACCCTCCGCCGTGATCAAATGTTCGAATTTCTGGATCGCTTGACCAATATCGCACTGCCACGGGTAAGAGATTTCCGTGGACTGAACGGTAAGAGCTTTGATGGGAATGGAAATTACGCCTTGGGCCTGAAGGAACATATTGTGTTTCCGGAAATCAATTACGATGAAGTAGATCAAATTCGCGGAATGGACATTGTTGTCTGCACCACTGCTGAAACCAACGAAGAAGCCAAAGCACTCCTTGCTGAGTGTGGCTTCCCGTTCCGCAATTAGCGCTGAGGAGACTACTTAGATGGCTAAGAAGAGCGCAATCGAGAAGAATAAGAAGCGTCAGAAGCTCGTTGAAAAGTATGCTACCAAGCGTGCTGAGCTGAAGGCTGCTGCATTGGATGAAAATCTGTCATTGGAGGACCGCTTCAAAGCGCGTCTGAAACTGGCAGAGCTGCCACGTAACTCTGCATCGAACCGTGTTCGTAACCGGTGTGAAGTGACAGGTCGTCCGCGCGGTTATTATCGCAAACTCAAGATGTCGCGAATTGCACTGCGTGAGCTCGGCTCAAGCGGTCAAATCCCCGGCCTCGTAAAGTCCAGCTGGTAAGGGAGGGAGCAAAATGAACATTTCTGATCCTCTCGGTGATATGCTGACACGCATCCGCAATGCGCAGATGCGCGGTATGTCAAAAACATCAACCCCGGCTTCGAAGCTTCGTGCCCGTGTATTGGAGGTCCTCATTGAAGAGGGGTACATTCGCGGTTACACAGAAGTGGAAAAAGACGGTCACAAGAACATTGAAATCGAGCTGAAATACTACGAAGGTCAGCCGGTAATCTCAGAGATCAAACGTGTCTCTAAGCCCGGTCGTCGTGTGTATTCGTCTGTCTCTGACATTCCGCTCGTGCGCAACGGTCTTGGTATCTCAATCCTGTCTACGTCTCAGGGTGTGATGTCGGATAACGCAGCGCGCGGCAAGAATGTCGGCGGCGAACTGCTCTGCCGTGTATTCTAGGAGAGCGTATCGTGTCACGTATTGGTAAACTCCCGATCCAAATCCCAGCCGGCGCAAACGTGTCGGTTGACGGTCAGACGATCAGTGCTAAGGGCCCTAAGGGCGACTTGTCATTGACTTTGTCTGAGCTCATCACGCCTACCTTGGCTGATGGCGAACTGACCGTGAAACCACGGAAAGATTTGGTTGAGGCCGCTGAGGCGAAAATTGAAGCAGAGAAGGCCCGTGGCCGTCGTCTGCCGACATTCGCTGAGGCGCTAGACTCTCGCGCTCGCACGCAATGGGGCACAGCCCGCGCGCGTGTGGCAAACATGGTGGATGGCGTCGCAAACGGCTTCTCTAAAACTCTTGAATTGCATGGTGTGGGTTATCGCGCACAAATGCAGGGTAAAGACGTGAAGCTGTTGCTTGGTTTCTCACACGAAGTGATTCACAAAGCTCCTGAGGGCATTACGATCGCATCGTCGAAACCGACTGAGATCATCATTTCAGGCGCTGACAAGCAAACTGTTGGTCAGGTTGCTGCGGAAATCCGTAAGTACCGTCCGCCGGAGCCATATAAAGGCAAGGGTATTCGTTACGAAGGCGAATACGTACGTCGTAAGGAAGGCAAGAAGTAAGACGATGAAAAGTCCACGCGAAAAAATGCAACGCCGCGCTCAGCGCGTTCGTTCCAAACTCCGCAAGGTCGCCGAAGGGCGTCCACGCCTTTCTGTTGCCCGCAGCCACAAGAATATTTCTGCCCAAATCATCGATGATGAAAAAGGCCTGACCCTCGTTTCTGCCTCCACTCTGGAGAAAGACGTTTTGGGTGGAGCTAAAACGGGCGCAGATGCTGCAGCAGCCGCTTTGGTTGGCAAGATCTTGGCCGAGCGCGCCAAGACTGCGGGTGTCGAAACTGTTGTGTTTGATCGCGGCGGTTACATGTTTCACGGCCGGGTGAAAGCCTTGGCAGACGCCGCCCGTGAGGGCGGTCTCAAATTCTAAGGAGAGGCCAGATGGCTGAAGACAGAGGAAGAGGACGCCGTCGCGACCGTGACGAAGAGCAGTCTGACATCGTCGACAAGCTCGTCGGCATCAACCGCGTTGCTAAGACAGTGAAGGGCGGTAAGAATTTCGGTTTTGCAGCGCTCGTCGTTGTTGGTGACCAAAAAGGCCGCGCAGGCTTCGGTAAGGGTAAAGCCCGAGAAGTTCCTGAAGCGATCCGTAAGGCAACTGAAGAAGCTAAGCGCAGCATGGTTCGTGTGCCACTCCGCGAAGGGCGCACATTGCACCATGATATCAGTGGCCGTCACGGCGCTGGTAAAATTGTTCTACGTGCAGCGCCTCCAGGTACTGGCGTTATTGCGGGTGGTCCAATGCGGGCTGTAATGGAAGTCTTGGGTGTTCAAGATGTCGTTGGTAAGTCCATCGGCTCTTCAAACCCTTACAACATGGTTCGTGCAACGTTTGATGCGCTTAAAAAGCAGGCGAGCCCGCGCTCGGTTGCGTCTAAGCGTGGCCTGAAGGTTCAGGATGTCGTCGGTCGTCGTACCGATGGTGCATCTGAAGCCGGCATGGCTGACGTCGTAAGCTAAGGGAGAGTAAGCTCATGGCAAAAACTACGCTCACCGTTCGTCAGACCGGCAGCCCGATCGGGCGCAACCCGAAGCAACGTGCTACGTTGCAGGGGCTAGGTCTCAACAAAATTGGTCGCTCTAAGGATCTGGAAGATACGCCTGCTGTTCGCGGCATGATCCGTAAAGTGGCTCACCTCGTGGAAGTTGTTGGCGAATAGGCTCTGAGCCTCGCTAACATATTTCTTCTCGACTATCGAAAGACAAAGTGATGAAAATCAACGACCTGTCTCCCGCACCGGGATCCAATCATAACCGCCATCGCGTAGGTCGCGGTGTTGGTTCTGGTAAAGGTAAAACCGGTGGACGCGGTGTAAAAGGCCAAAAGTCTCGCTCAGGTGTTGCCATCAATGGCTTCGAAGGCGGCCAGATGCCAATCTACATGCGTCTGCCAAAGCGTGGCTTTACCGCCCGCAACTCTAAGAACCACGCATGGGTTAATCTTGATCGTTTGGCTAAGGCCATTGCTGACGGGAAACTAGATGCGAAGAACGTAACCGAAGAGACGCTTGTTGCATCAGGCTTGGTAAACAAAGTGCTCGATGGTGTGCGTTTGCTTGCTAAAGGCGACGCGCCAAAAGGTCTCAACATCACAGTTACTGGTGCCTCCAAATCTGCAGTGGAAGCTGTTGAAAAGGCTGGCGGTAGCGTGACAATTACGGGTGCGACAACGGAGACTTCTGAATAGTAATTCAGACCTTTTTTCCGTATACCTCTTCACAAACACAGATTCGCCGCCAATTTTGGCGGCGAAGCTTTTATTAAAGGAGGCAACGCAGGCCCATGGCTAATGCAGCAGAACAAATGGCTCGCAACGTAAATCTTGCGAGTTTTGCCAAAGCAAAAGACCTGCAAGGTCGTATCCTCTTTACGCTTGGTGTCCTTCTCCTCTATCGCTTGGGAACATTCATCCCAATCCCGGGCCTCGATCCAGAGCAGTACGCGGTTCTCTTCCAAGGGCAGTCCAGCGGTATACTCGGCTCGATGAACCTCTTCTCCGGTGGCGCCGTCGAGCGCATGGGGATTTTTGCGCTAAACGTTATGCCCTACATCACGGCGTCAATCATCATTCAGATGATGACCCACGGCTCTCCTACGCTTGAGAAACTCAAGAAAGAGGGAGAATCAGGGCGCAAGCAGATCAACCAATATACCCGTTATCTAACGCTAGCATTTGCTTTGGTTCAGTCATTCGCGATTGCCGCCGGTCTATCAAATGTCGCTGTAGAGGGCATCTCGCCGATTTTCTTCGTGCTGACGGGCGTTGTAACGCTCACAGGCGGCACAATGCTCCTCATGTGGATGGGTGAGCAAATCACCGCCAGAGGCATCGGTAACGGCATTTCCTTGATCATTTTCGCAGGCATCGTGGCCGAACTACCGCGCGCGGTATTCAACCTGATCAGTCAGGCGCGTACTTCTTCAGTTAATATTGGCTTCATTTTGGCGATTGTTGCGTTGGTTGTCGCGCTGACAGTGTTCATCGTGTTCATAGAGCGTTCACAGCGTCGCCTCGTGATTCAATACCCAAAACGCCAAGCTGCTAATGGCGGGGCACAGGGGCAGCGAAGCTTCCTACCGCTTAAGCTGAATACATCAGGCGTTATCCCACCAATCTTTGCGTCAGCGCTGCTGATGCTGCCTTTGACTGTTGTCGGCTTCTTGAGCGGGCAGGCGGTTGCTGGCGCCGGGGCTGAAGCTGATACAAGCGGAGCGCTTGGCTGGTTTGCTGCTAATTTCGCCCCCGGTTCTTGGACGTACATCATCACTTACGGTGTTTTGGTGGCGTTTTTCACCTTCTTCTACACGTCGATCACGTTTAACCCTGAGGACACCGCCGACAATTTGCGTAAGCATGGCGGCTTCATTCCGGGCATTCGCCCAGGGTCTAACACCGCTGCCTATATTGACTATGTACTAAAGCGTCTAACGACAATTGGGGCCCTATATCTTGTCTTTGTGTGTATCCTTCCGGAGTTGCTGCGGCGATATTTCCCAGAAATTCCATTTTACATTGGGGGTACTTCTCTGCTCATTGTAGTTTCTGTGACAATGGATACAGTTACACAAATTCAATCCCATTTGATTGCGCACCAATATGAGGGCATGATCAAAAAGTCTAAACTCGGGGGACGTAAACGATGAACCTCATTCTATTTGGGCCGCCAGCGGCGGGCAAAGGTACCCAGGCAAAGAGGCTCGTTGAAGAACGTGGTTTCATTCAACTTTCCACTGGCGACATGCTGCGCGCAGCACGTGCGTCTGGTTCAGAGTTGGGCGAGCGGGTCGCTAAGATTATGGATGAGGGCAGCCTCGTCTCCGATGAGATCGTGATTGCTCTGATTGATGAGCAGTTGACGCTTAACGAAGGCGCTGCCGGATTTATCTTTGATGGCTTCCCGCGCACTGTGGGTCAGTCAGAGGCGCTTGATGAACTGTTATCGACTCGTGGCTCTAAGGTTGAGCGCGTTGTCCGCATCCTCGTTGACGATGATAAACTGGTTGGTCGCGTCACAAAGCGGTTTGAAGAGCAGGGCCGAAAGGATGACAATCCTGAGACCTTCTCGAAACGCTTAGAAAAATATTATCAAGATACTGCGCCACTCGTGCCGATTTACGCTGAGCGTGGGATCTTGGTTGAAGTTGACGGTATGGGCGAAATTGATGCGGTCGCCGCTGATATTGACCTAGCCTTGAAACAAAACGCGTAAAGAGCGCTTAAGCAACAACCATAGTGCGGTCGTGTGTAAAAGATTCCGTCACTATGGTGACCTTGCTCTACGGCCAGTTTTTCTGCCATCGAGAATGCGTAAGCGCGAAATATCCCGCAATTTTTTCAAGCCCAGCAATATCATCTCATTCGTGATTTGAAGTTCGAAGAGGTAATCTGGACGTTATATCGTTTAACTGGCGGTGATGATGACGTGTTCAATCATCTTGCCCACATGGAGCTATATGCCGTCACGTTGCCTGAGCGTCGCGTGAAGGCGGGGTAGGCCGAATCGTTAACCGCTATAGACGTTCCCAGCTATGCTCATGCGATCAATAAAAAGGCAAAGCTAAACGATACGTCGAGCGCTATAGTCTGCCCTCAATATACACTGATTTTCTGACGCTATAGGGGCTGTGCAACTATAGTTACAGCGGTTTCTTAAAAAGCTGGAAATCCGCTGTTGACGCGGGGCTTGAGGCAGTTATAAGCCTCTCTTCTTAGCTTTAGGCTTAATTGCCAACGCACGTATGAGGTTTGAACCCATGCACGTGCGATATTTTTGTTTGAACAGTCGCTTGAGGAGGCACGGCATTTGGCCCGTATTGCTGGCGTAAACATTCCGACCAATAAGCGCGTTGAAATCGCGCTTCGCTATATTCATGGCATTGGTCCGGCAATGGCGCGCGAAATCATTGAAAAAGTTGGCGTTTCATCTGAGCGTCGTGTGAACGAATTGTCCGATGCTGAGGTAATCAGCATCCGTGAGGCGATCGATGCTGATTACATGGTGGAAGGTGACTTGCGTCGTGACACCAGCATGAACATCAAGCGTCTTATGGATCTCGGTTGTTACCGTGGTCTGCGCCACCGCCGCAAACTGCCTGTTCGTGGTCAGCGTACGCACACGAACGCCCGTACCCGTAAGGGCCCGGCAAAGCCGATCGCCGGCAAGAAGAAGTAGGATTTAGAGTATGGCACGCGATACAGCACGAGTTCGCCGTAGAGAGCGCAAGAACATCACTTCAGGTGTTGTTCACGTAAACTCTAGCTTCAATAACACCATGGTCACCATCACGGATGCCCAAGGTAACACGATCTCTTGGTCGTCTTCGGGTACTGTCGGCTTTAAGGGATCGCGTAAATCGACTCCTTATGCCGCTCAGATGGCTGCTGAAGATGCTGCGAAAAAAGCGCAAGATCACGGTTTGCAGACTGTTGAAGTAAACGTCCGTGGCCCAGGTTCTGGCCGTGAGAGCGCGCTACGTGCGCTTCAGGCTGTTGGCTTGACCGTGACATCTATCAACGATGTGACACCAATCCCTCACAATGGCTGCCGCCCACCAAAGCGTCGCCGCGTATAATTCGATCCGTATTATGTCATGCGCCTGTAATGGGCGCATGTTGTTTGATTTTCTAAGGAACGTGCCGAATGTCTGAGCAAGATCAGAACCCCGTCAACGATCGCAACTGGAAAGAGCTGATCCGTCCGAATCGTCCGGTCGTGAGCGCTGGATATGATGCGAAGCGTAAAGCGAAGCTTGTTATTGAGCCGCTAGAACGTGGATATGGGACGACACTTGGTAACGCACTTCGCCGTGTTTTGCTGTCTTCATTGCAAGGCGCTGCGATTATCGGCGTTCAAATCGATGGCGTTGTTCATGAATTTTCGGCTGTGCCGGGCGTTCGTGAAGATGTCACAACGGTTGTGCTTAACCTGAAGCAAGTCGCTATCTTTATGGAAGCTGACACCTCCAAGCGCATGGTTTTGAAAGCCAAAGGCCCTTGTGAAGTTAAAGCCGGACAAATCGAAGTTTCAGGCGATACGAAAATTTTGAACCCAGATCACGTCATATGTACATTGGATGACGGTGCTGAGGTTCGCATGGAATTCACTGTTGCGACTGGTAAGGGCTATGTTCCTGCCGATGCGCACCGCCCAGAAGATGCGCCAATCGGGTATATTCCGATTGATGCTATCTACAGCCCAGTTCGCCGCGTAGGCTACCAGGTTGAAGATACGCGTGAAGGCACAGTTCTGGATTATGACAAGCTGACGCTCGATATCGAGACTGATGGCTCTGTTACTCCTGAAGATGCTGTGGCTTACGCTGCGCGCATTCTGCAAGACCAGCTCCAACTGTTCATCAACTTCGATGAGCCAACAGTAGAGAGCGGGCCGCAGACAGAAGAGACTGATCTTGGCTTCAACCCTGTTCTGTTGAAGAAGGTTGATGAGCTTGAACTGTCCGTTCGCTCTGCAAATTGCCTGAAGAACGACAATATCGTTTATATCGGTGATCTTATCCAAAAGTCCGAGGCAGAAATGCTTCGCACACCAAACTTTGGTCGTAAGTCACTGAACGAAATCAAAGAAGTACTGGCTAGCCTTGGTTTGCACCTCGGTATGGAAGTGCCAGACTGGCCGCCTGAAGATATTGAGGGCCTCGCCAAAAAGTACGACGACCACTTATAGCTCCAGACTGAGAATATGGAGGCTTAATCGCCTTCTAAAGGAAAACGACAATGCGCCATCGGATAGCACACCGTAAACTCAATAAAACGTCTTCTCACCGTAAGGCGATGTTCGCCAACATGGCTGCGAGTTTGATTGAGCATGAGCAAATCATCACAACTGTGCCCAAGGCAAAAGAAATGGCACCTTTGATGGACAAGCTTATTTCGCTTGCCAAAAAGGGTGACCTGCCAGCACGCCGTATGGCCCTCGCGAAAGTTCGTGATGAAGCAGCTGTTCGTAAGCTCTTCGCCATAATGGGCGACCGTTACAAAGATCGCAACGGTGGTTACACCCGTGTTCTTAAAGCTGGTTACCGTCATGGCGACAACGCACCAGTAGCTGTTCTTGAGCTTGTTGACCGCGATGTGTCAGCTAAAGGCGCAGCAGATCGTGCGCGTCACGAAGCTGAACTAGAAGCAATGGACAGCTAATCGCTAGTCTGTCCAATTTGATTATCCAAAAGCCCCGAGC
Organism: Hyphomonas sp.; assembly: GCA_033851975.1. Lineage (GTDB taxonomy): Bacteria > Pseudomonadota > Alphaproteobacteria > Caulobacterales > Hyphomonadaceae > Hyphomonas. The sequence goes on from JAWSVJ010000003.1 coordinate 15,931, forward strand.
AGAAATGTTCGGGGCTTTTTGCGTTTTTCTGTTGACGTGATTTCAAACTTCGCGCATACGGCGCATCCAATTCCAAGTTGAGGACTAACCAATGTCACGACCCTTTGAATATATACGGCAGACAAACGAGGCACAGTTTTTGTGCAGCGCATGCCGCTGTGCGGAGGGTATTGGATAGGGCTGATAAACAGTCCGGGCTCTGAATATTAGAGTTATGCCACCCTCCACGCGATTTCCGCCTGGAGGGTTTTTTTATATCTCTCACTCTTACAGGCAACGCGTGGAGGGCTTTGTAAGGAGGTGTCTAGAGTGTCTAGACAGATGTGAAGATGAGTAGAAAATTTGAAGTAATAGAAACCCACACGGGTGGACTGATCAAAGCTTGGGTAAAAGGTGTGCCACTCGAAGAGGGTGCACGTCGTCAGCTAGAGAATGTTGCGGGTTTGCCGTTCGTGCATGAGCACATTGCGGTTATGCCGGATGTTCACTTTGGGCGGGGTGCAACAATCGGCTCGGTCATTCCGACTAAGGGCGCGATTATCCCTGCGGCCGTAGGTGTAGACCTCGGTTGCGGTATGATGGCGATGCGTACAAGTCTGATGGCGGATGACCTGCCCGATAGCTTGGCGCTTCTTCGTGATGAGATCGAACGTAAAGTGCCAGTTGGCGTTGGGCGTCGTGGTAGTCACAAGTCAACGTCTGCAAGGGCGCAGTCTGCGCTCAAGGCATCTGGTTTGCACGAGCGGCTTTCGCTAATCAAAGACAAACACCCGCGCATCCACCGAACGCCCTTTGCTAAACAGCTGGGAACATTGGGTGGCGGCAACCACTTTATCGAGTTGTGTCTCGATGAAGCCAGCCGTGTCTGGGTTATGCTGCACTCCGGGTCTCGAGGTACGGGTAACGTAATCGGCTCTTATTTCATTCAAGAGGCGCGTGCGGCTCTGGAGAAGCGAGTGAGGGTAACCATGTCCCAGACAAGGATTTGGCCTTCTTCGTGGAGGGTGAAGACTTGTTTGATGACTACACATTCGCGGTTGGTTGGGCGCAGGACTATGCCCGTCTAAACCGCGAGGTCATGATGGACCGTGTGCTGTTGGCTATGCGAGACCTGTTGCCAGCGTTCAGTTTGGAGAAGGAAGCAGTGAACTGTCACCACAATTATGTGGAGAAGGAACACCACTTCGGCTCCGATGTGTGGCTAACCCGTAAAGGTGCGGTAAGCGCTCAGCGTGGGGAGCTTGGTATTATCCCAGGATCAATGGGCGCGAAGTCGTTCATTGTGCGCGGGAAGGGTAACGCAGACTCATTTTGCTCATGCTCCCACGGGGCAGGGCGGGTGATGAGCCGGTCTCAAGCCAAGCGCAGCTTCACTGTGGAAGACCACATTGCGGCAACGCAGGGCGTGGAATGTCGCAAAGATTCTGGTGTAATTGACGAAACGCCAGCGGCCTACAAAGACATCGAAGCAGTCATGGCTGCGCAAACTGATCTTGTGGAGATCGTGCATACCCTTAAACAGGTCATCTGTGTAAAGGGTTAAACGGACAGGCGGTGCAAGCCGTCTGTCCACAAACGGACAAAATTTTCCCAGTGGTTGACAGGGCGTCATACGCTGGGTTAAACGCTCTCCAAGTTGAGGAATAGTCGGAATTTTGTGCCGACATTTCCCCAAAACACGAAAAGGCTCACCAATGAAGCGCGATATTGTACCAATATGCGCCCCCGAATGCAGGGGGCATGTTCTTTCGTCCCCACGCATTGGCTGGTGACGAAAGAACTCCTGATTAAAAATTAGTGTGCTGAGCAATAACCCGTTTTTGCGGGTGTCGCGCAGCATTTTGAAAGGAGATGGATTATGGGCAAGCCCATGACCCAACCGATGTTGCACGTCTTTGCGCGTGACATTATTCCAACCCCATTGTTGCAGCATTTGACCGGCGAGTATGCGCCGTTGATCGCTGCGGTTTGGCCAGCGCCACATGCTGAGTTTCTGGTTATGCCAACAGCTCGGCGCCACGCGGCGGTTTATCTTTTGAGCCTCGCTGAGGTAGATAAAACTCAATCGGTGAAGTCCCTTCGCAACGCGTTGGAGACTTGGAGCGATCGCAAATTGTCTGACCTGTTTGGTGTCGGGACGGCAAGCGCAAATATTATGCGTGTGCTGTCTAAGTGCGATGAGTCTCTCTGGGCAATGGATGACTATGCTCGCCTCCTTTCACTTCTGGTGGAAGAGAGTACGGCAAAGGTCATCCGGCACATGACGAAAATTACGGAAAACAGCATCGCTCAGATTGAGCTGCTACCAGCCGAATTGCGTCACCCGGGGATTCTCAACGCGTTGCCTCGTCGCAAAGCTGCGGTCGAGGATTTGGTATCTGCGTACACTTTGGCCCTTCGTATGCACGGTCAAGGCGTCGCAAAGGCCATCGTCGCACGCTGGAGCCGCGCTGGCTCTAGCTTGGCATTGTTCGATATGGCGGCCAAAACGTTGAAGCCGAATGTCTTTAACGGGATTTTGTCCCCACTGGTGCTGCCCGAAATTTACAGTCGGATTACGCGGCTAGATGAGTTAGAGGCTGTCGCGTTGGAGTTTCGCAATTGCTTGCGAGATTTTACGCAAGACCTCAGTTTGGGCCGAATGGTGATCTATATTCGCCGTGGCACTGACACGCCGGTTGCTATTGCTTTGCGCCAAGATCCCGCCGGTTGGCGGCTCGCGGAGGCCAAGCGGGTTGGCAACAAAAAAGTGCCAGGCAAGCTGTTACGAAGCATCGTGGCAGATATTGAAGCAGCAGGTGGTCGCACGGGGGAATCCCTGTGGGTGCTGGCTGACCGGCTCCATGATCATGTTTGCAAGGATTGTGGGCCTGCTCACATTCCGCCACGTAAGACATGGCGTCAGCGTCTGCGTCTTGGTTCTTTGTGGAACTAGATTGCAGGTAATACCCCCACCGCTTGGCTAGGGTCAGGCGGTGGGACTTCCTGTTTTGAACAAAATCCGCTATCTTTGCGGATATAAAAATTAGGGAGGAATATCATGGCCGACGGACACGAGCCGCAAAAACAAGCCAAATTTCGTGAGATGCTGGAAGGCACCAAGGAAGATTGGGACATCATTGTTGAGCACGCTGCGGAGTTCAGCAAGGGCCTCGCCAAGCGCGTTATTGCTCACCTTCGCTTGCTAGATGGCGACTATGGCGGCTACCCGATTGATCGACTGGAGCATTCCGTTCAAACAGCTACCCGCGCGCACCGTGATGGCCGCGATGAGGAATATGTCGTGTGCGCTTTGCTGCATGATATTGGCGATACGCTGGGCAGCCATAACCATCCGGATGTCGCCGCCGCGATTCTCAAGCCATTTGTGTCAGAGGCTAACCTCTTCATGGTTGGCAATCACGGCGCGTTCCAAGGGTACTATTTCTTCGAGCACCTTGGCCTTGATAAGAATATGAGAGAGCAGTTCAAAGATAGTCCGCATTATGAATATACGGCGCAGTTCTGCCATCTCTACGACCAGAGCGCCTTTGATCCGGACTATGTGAGCGAGCCGTTAGAGTTCTTCATTCCGATGGTTGAGCGTGTGTTCGCAAGACCTGTGCGCTCAATGTATATGCGCCCAGACGCAAGTGCCGCTGAATAGAGCGCTTAAACGCTAAGCAAACAAAACCCCGACACGCGGTAACAGCGTGCCGGGGTTTTTTAGTTTGGGAGCGTACGAAGAACTACGCTTTGCCTTTTGCCACGAGGCTGAAAATGTTGCCACTATGCTCGCCACCAGAATTGAAGGCTGGAACTGTGGTCTTGGTGTCGGTAATCTCATCCCACCTAGCAGCAACGGCCTCGGCAGTCAGTTCATCGCCTTGACCAACAAAGACGCCCGCGGTTTCAACGATGCGTGACATTGAGAACGCGCCGGCACCGCCTGACAAAATCAGACCGGTGGGGGCGTCTTCTTTGACGAGGTTCATCACGCCGGGTGTAACGTATTCAGGCTTGAGCTGCTCGAGTGCTTCCGGGCTCATAATGTTTTCGGTCATCTTGGTGGCCGCGACCGGGCAGATTGCATTGATCTTGATGTTGTTCTTTGCGCCTTCGATTTTCAGTGTGTTCATCATGCCAACAAGACCGAGCTTCGCTGCGCCATAGTTTGCTTGGCCAAAGTTTCCGTACAGACCAGTTGAAGATGTGGTCACAACAAGGCGGCCATAGTTCTGGGTCTTCATAATGTCCCAAGCCGCTTTGAACGGTTTGAAGGTGCCCATCAGGTGAACGTCATTGATTAGCTCGATGTCCTCAAGCGTCATCTTCGCGAATGACTTGTCGCGTAGGATGCCGGCATTGGCGATGATGATGTCGATGCGGCCCCATTTGGCCATTGTATCATCGATCATCTTCTGAACACCGGCTGTGTCAGCAACGGATGATCCGTTGGCGAACGCTTCTCCGCCCAGTGCTTCGATTTCTTTTACGACGGCTTCGGCAGCGGGAGAGTTCGCGCCTGTGCCGTCCATGCTGGCGCCGAGGTCATTGATCACTACCTTAGCGCCGCGCCGGGCCAGTTCTAGTGCATGGCAACGTCCAAGTCCGCCACCGGCTCCGGTGACAATTGCGACTTTCCCGTCAAAACGAATATCGGCCATTGTGCTGTTTCCTTCAATGCCTGTTGAGTATATTGGTCGTTTTCAACAGACCGTGGGGGCGAGGTCAACCGATCCCCTTGCGTCAGATGCGTCGGCGACGCCCCCAGCGGGGCAACGGCACTTTCCAAATCGCCAAACAGGTGAAAAACCCGCCAATGACGAGCCAAAAATTATGGAAGTTGGTGAGCACTGGGTTGTCCTCGGAAATATCCGGATCTGACGCATGCGCTTTGCTAGGCAGGAGCGCAATAGGAAGACGCTCTGACCCATCAAGCCTGGAATGGATCATATTTTGTCGTTCCATGAGTTCTGGATCGGCGCGGAAATTTTCGTAAATTTCTTCAATCGTAATGTCTGTGACAATCGTAATGTCTCTGACCATGCTGCTTGGTGGATCAATCTTCCCGGGTGTTATGAGCAGGGGCGGCAGATGGCCTTTTATCCCCAAAATAGTGCAAATCAGCGCCCACAATATTAGAGCGAGCACGAAGATTCCGACGATTTGTTTAAATGGCGACATTCTGTTGCCCTTTTGGGTTGTTCAAATTCACCTTATGCAATTTCTGAACCTGAGTCATTACAAGTTGTTGAGGCAGGCCTTTCCGCCACGAAAAGAGTCGCTATCCCTGCTGAATTATGCCTGAATAAACAAATAATCATTCATTCGGGAGAAACACTATGCTCGCTTACGTCACACTTGGGTCCAACAAAAAAGAAGAATCCCTCAAATTTTACGATGCCGTTTTGGGCGAGCTAGGCGCCAAGCGCGCCTTTGCGAATGACCGTCTGCAATTCTACTCCAATGGCTCGTCCATGCTTGCCGTCGGTGGCCCGTTTGACGGCGAGGCGGCATCAGTCGGCAATGGCGTTATGCCTGCGCTCGGCGCGCCTGATAATGAAACGGTTGATCGTGTTTATAAGAAAGCGATCGAGATGGGCGCGCAGTGTGAGGGCGAGCCCGGCCAACGCATGCCGGTCTTCTACGGTGCATATTTCCGCGATCCAGATGGCAACAAGATTTGCGTTTGCAAGCTTACGATGGGCTAACGTGTCTTACTGAACTTCAATTTCGACGGGCCCTGCAATGGGCCCGTTTTTCGTCCAGCCCTCTACGCGATATCGCCCAACAGGCAATAATAGCGGGAGGTTGTCACCGGGCATCAAGAGCAACCGGTCTTCCGGCACGCTAATTTCGGGGTCGTCCGTGCGGCGTGCCTCAATAATCACTGGCTGTGAATGGGTGAGGAACTGGTCTGGAACAACAACATCCTTGTCGCCTCTGGCGCGTCGCCATTCCGGGCGACCATCACGCAGCGTATCGATGGGGTGGGCGACCACGATGCCGTATTTATTCACGAATCGCCCGCCACGCCCCAGCTTGGGCAGCATTACTGATCCAGTCCACACGGCCCGGCATTTAGTCTGGCCCAGCATCAAGGGCGTCACGCCGGTTTTTTCGCGCAAACGTTCAGCGAATTGAGAGATCGGGTAATCGACCGTGTTGCTGTATGACACGCTCTCCACATCATTCGGGTCGATCAGGTGGACGATAACGCGTGCGTCCGGGTCCGAATTTAAGATCGTCAGCGCTAGGCGGTCAGCCTGCATAATGCGCTTGTCGGCTTCATGCTTGGCGAGTGTTTCTGGTTTGCTGTCTACGGGGGGCGGGATACGCAAGTCGAGCGACAGGAATTCCACATCGCGTGACTTCAGATTCCGCACAAGCCGGCCAAACATCGGCTCGCGCACAAACAGGCCCTCGTCCAGCTTCGCAAACTCAGGTAGGTTCAGCGGGGGATTGCTCAGGTCGAACCCATCGCTGGCATAGTAATTAAAACCCTCATCGATGAGAGAGCTAGCCACATCATTGATAAAGGCGCGCTGCCTGCTGCGATGGGGCTGCTCCACCAACACCACAACGCGGGCATTGCTAGTTGATTGGGTGATCGAATCTATGGGGTCGACCCAGCGGCGTGGGCATTGGCCTAGGCCGTCGTCTTCTAGCGGGGCGATCAAATCTTCACGGCCCATAAGGGCCAGCATTTCAGCGAGCGCATAATCGGGGCTGACACTGGCGCCGCTCTCATACAAATCAACCTGCATGAACAATAGGTTCCGGGCGCGCGTGACAACGGTATTTGGCGCGTTCACCGGCTCCACGATAGGCGCTGCGTTCGGATTCACCGGCGCTGCCTTTGCGCTTTCCGGCACGACAGGCGTGTCCGGTGCGCCGCATGCGCTCAGCAAGAGTATTCCAAAAAGGGTCGCCAGAATTTTCATCAAAGAGACATTTCCGCCAGTATTTTGAACATTGGACAGGAGAATGGTCGACTTGGTCAATCAAACTCGCCTGTGTGGGTAGGGTGGGTTCTGTATCTCGCGTTGCAAATCACGTGCCTTTGAAGGCGCATTTTGGGGCGCTGGTGTTTGCTGCTTTCAAAAGGGGGCAGAGCCGTTTAAGTTTGTGTCAGGGCAGGAAACCGGAGCTGGAACAATCATGAATATTGCGGGATATGAGTGGGGCTGGCACAATTTTCGTGCACTACTAGGAATTGCCGTCATTTACGGCATTTGCTGGATCCTCTCAGAGAAGCGAAAGCTCTTCCCGTGGCGCATTGTTCTTGGCGCGACGGCCCTGCAATTTGTCTTCGCGTTGCTTCTATTCGGTGTGCCGTTCGTTCGGGCGGGCTTGTTCAAAATGAACGCCGTCGTCGATGGGCTGCAAGATGCGACCCGCGCGGGCACCAGCTTCGTGTTCGGCTATGTCGGTGACAATCAGGCGGCCACCCAGATGATGGGCACAGACGCGCCGCCTCTCTTCTTCTTCCAAATTCTCCCCATCATTATCGTTGTTGCCGCGCTGTCCGCTATCCTCTGGCACTGGCGCATTCTGCGATGGATCACCAATGGTTTTGCTCTCATTTTCCGGCGTACAATGGGCCTTGGTGGCGCGACGTCTCTTGCTGTTTCTGCCAATGTTTTCATGGGGATGACAGAGGCACCCGTCCTCATCCGCCCCTATATTAAGGGCATGACGCGCTCCGAGCTGTTCATCATGATGACGGCCGGTTTCGCCACAATCGCCGGGTCTGTGCTCGTGGTGTACGGCGCGTTCCTTGAGGGGAAAATGGATAACCCACTCGGCCAGCTCCTCACCGCATCAATAATGGCTGCGCCAGCGGCGGTTGCCGTGGCCCTCGCGATGATCCCCGAGACGACGCCTCAAACAGAACGCATGCACGAGCCTGATTTTAACTATGCCTCGACAATGGATGCCTTCTCAACCGGCGCGACCGATGGCCTGAAAATCGTGCTTAACATCGCCACCATGTTGATCGCCGCCTTGGCGTTGCTCTGGTTGGTAAACGCTGGCTTCGGGCTCTTCCCAGATGTTGCCGGCGAACCTCTGTCGATAGAGCGTGTGCTCGGCTGGGCATTTGCCCCTCTGATGTACATGATTGGTGTGCCGTGGGAAGACGCGGCGCATTCGGGCTCCCTAATGGGCATTAAGACTGTGCTGACTGAGTTCGTGGCCTTCCTTCAACTGGCAGAGGGCGCTGACGCGATGGACCCGCGCACCCGTATCATCACGGCACACGCGATTTGCGGCTTCGCTAATTTCGGCTCAATGGGCATCCTGATCGGCGGCTTGTCGATTGTTGAGCCGTCCCGCCGCGACGATTTCCTCTCGCTCGCATGGCGCACATTGCTTGCGGGTACGTTGGCGACTTGCCTGTCCGGCGCTGTAGTCGGCGCACTGCCATACCAGTTGTTCGCAGGTGTTGCTGGGTAGGCTACATTTTTCTCTTCAAGTGTGACGTATCTGCTCTGGCTAAAGCCATAAGCGCGCCTTAGAGGTGTGGCAAAAGCGTTTAGTAAATACGCGGGCATTCTGCGGAGGAATACGAATTGACCCTATCAACGAACAAATGGCTGTGCGTGTCAGCATTGGCACTCTCAACGGCATTGGCGACCACGCCATCCGTGATTGCTCAAGAAACTGCAGATGAGCCTGTAGAAGAAATTATCATTGCTCATGAGCGGTATGACCCAGTTCGAGTATTGGGTGATCGGATTGATACCGACCCCGGCTCCATTGCCTTCGCAGACGCCGAGTTGATCGCTGACATTGCGGCAGATCACCCTGCCGAAATCCTCAACACGCTGCCGGGCGTCAATATTCAGATGAACTCCGGTCAAGAGCATTTGCTCGCCATTCGCTCACCCGTCTTCACCGGCGGCGCCGGGCAGGGCAGCTTCCTCATTCTCGAAAACGGCGTACCAACCCGCTCTCCCGCATTCGGGAATGTGAACATTCTTATTGAGCCCCACCATGAAGTGGCGACAGCCATCGAAGTCGTGCGCGGCCCCGGCAGTGCGCGCCAAGGATCAAACGCCGTTCACGGATTGATAAACTTCATTCTACCGGACCCATACGTCACACCAGAGAGCACAGCGCGTATCAGCTACGGCTCCCTCGGCCGCGCGCGCGGTGATACTGCGCTGTCAAATCCCGGCACCGGTTTGGGCATCAACGCATCGATCATGCACGACAATGGCTGGCGCGACGATACGAGCGTCGACCAGCAAAAATTGTCGCTCGTTAAGGGTGTGTTTTTGGGCGATTGGGACGGTTCAGTCTGGTTCTCCGCTTCAAATCTAGAGCAAGAAACTGGCGGCTTCCTGCGCGGCACTGATGCGTTTGAAGACGCAAGCCTCGCCAAAACTAACTCGAACCCAGATGCGTGGCGCAACGCATGGTCAGCCCGCCTCGGCGCGCGGCTGGAAACGGATATGGCAGGCGGCCTCGTCACAGTAACGCCCTTCGTGCGCACCCAAGCCATGCAGTTTGCCCAACACTTCCTGCCCAATGGCGGCGTTGAGAAAAATGCCCATACAGGCGGCGGTTTTCAGCTCGCCTACGAGAACCGACCATCAGAGAATGTGACCTATAAGGTCGGCCTCGACACAGACGTAGCGTCCGGCTCCCTTAAGGAAATACAGCCAGACCCGTTCGGCTTCTTCCCCAGTGACAGCCGCTTCCCGCAAGGGCTCCACTATGACTACACAGTCGACACAACCATGCTCGGCCTGTGGGGCGAGCTTGATTGGGAACTGGCCGACAATGTTAAGCTTCTAGCCGGCCTGCGCGGCGAAACGCATGACTATGACTACTCAACCGATGCCCCCGTCGGCATCAATGGTCGCTTCAACGTGGTCGCTGCTCGTTCCGACAGTTTCGACCTGCTGACGCCAAAGCTCGGCATCATCTACACACCAGAAGACACCAGCTATTACGCAAACTATGCCCGCGGCGAACGCGCGCCTCAGGCGTCAGACCTTTACCGCCTGCAAAGCCAGCAAGTTGCCGGGGAGATCGAAACCGAGACGCTCGACAGTTTCGAAATCGGTATCCGCCGCGCCAACGGCCAGCATCGCATCTATTTCGATGTCGCAGCCTATTGGATGGAGAAAGACAATTTCTTCTTCCGCGATTCAGATCGCCTCAACGTGCCTAACGGCAAGTCAGAGCATAAGGGCATCGAAGCGCAAGCGAGTTGGGAGCCAAGCGACAGCTTCACCCTCTCAACCAACGTCACATACGGCGAACATAAATACGCGTTCAATCGCACAGCCGATTCCATCCAGAGCGGCAACTTCATCGACACCGCCCCCAAATGGCTCGCCGATTTGCGTGCCGACTGGCAAGTCACCGAAGCGCTCAGCCTAAATGGCGCCGTCGAGCATATCGGCGAATACTACACCAATGCGGGCAACACAGCCGAGTATCCGGGCCACACAGTCCTGTCTGTCGGCGGTGAGTATGCGCTGGACGATAGCCACGCCTTGCGCGTCAACATCCGCAATCTCACCGATGAGCGCTATGCCGATCGTGCAGACTTTGCATTTGGCGGCGAACGTTACTTCCCCGGAGAGCCTGCGAACATTACAGTCAGCCTCAAGAAAACATTCTAAGAGGAAACACTCAGATGAAACTCTACAACAGCCCCAAAGCGCCAAACCCTGACCGCGTAGACTTCTTCCTGCGCGCCAAGGGCAAGTTCGATGATGTGGAAACACAAGCCGTCTCCATCATGAAGCAGGAGCACAAAACCGCAGACTATCGCCAGATCAGTCCCTTCGCTCAGGTGCCCGTGCTCGTCCTCGAAGACGGCACCAGCATCACCGAAAGCCGCGCCATCTGCACATATTTCGAAGGTCTTTTCCCGGAGCCAAACCTGATGGGCAACGACCCGAAGGAAAAGGCGCTGATCGAGATGTGGGATCGCCGCGTCGAGTATCTGATGTTCCTGCAATTTGCGACATGGTTCCGCAACTCCCACCCGGCTATGGCGCCGCTAGAGGTGCCGCAAAGCAGCGAATCGGCCGCCAAGGGTGAGCGTAATGCCAAGGCCTTCGCCCTGCGCGTCAACGACCATCTCGCCTATAATGACTTCGTCGCGGCGGACCGTTTCTCTATCGCCGACATCACGCTCTACATTACATGTGGTTTTGCGAAGATCATGAAATGGACACCCGCAGAAGACCACGAGCATCTCGCCAAATGGCATGCTCGCATCGATGCAATGGGCCTGAAGGGTTAGGCCTGTGCGAGTCTCATGCGCTCACTTTTTGCGTGCATGAGGCCGCCTGCGCACGCAAGGGTGTCCGTCCTGTAATCAGTCCAAGAAAATAATCAATATTTTCAACCTCACTATGGCCCGAAAGCTTCCCTCTAGGCCAAGATGCGATAAAACGCGCGCATCGAAAAAGGGGAAATCAAATGAAGGTTTGGATTGTCGCATTTCTCGCGTCTTGCCTTGCTGCCTGCGGTTCAACTGGGCCTTGGGGGTCGACGACGAAAGAGGCTGATCTTGACGCGTTGAAGTCTGTAGCCCCCATCGGGCGGCTTTCTCATGTGGCTGTGCCGCGCGGCTACAATGTGACGCTGGACCTAGACCCCCGCAAACCCCGTTTCTCCGGCACCGTTTCAATTGATATCGACTTACAGGTCAGCGCCAATGGCATCTGGATGCATGGTGACGATCTGGATGTGTCCGCAATTGGTGTCACCGCCGGTGGTGAAACCCGGCCTGCTACGTGGACGGAAGTTTTGCCAACCGGCGTGTCCTGGGTGCAGTTCCCCGCACGCATTGATCAAGGGCCCATCCGTGTGGACATCACTTATGCCGCGCCGTTCGATGCGAATCTTGCAGGCCTCTTCCAAGTCGTTGAGCAGGGAGAGGCCTACGCTCTCGCCAAATCTGAATCTATTCAAGCGCGCCGCTTCTTGCCCAGCTTCGATGAGCCGGGCTTCAAAGCGCCCTTCAATATGACCTTCGTGGTGCCCGAGGGCATGCACGCCATCGCCAACACGCCAGAAGTCTCAAGAGAGACCATTAGGCCGGGTTTTGAACGCGTGAGCTTCGCGACGACCCGTCCGCTATCGACCTATTTATTGTCCGTCGCAGTCGGTAATTTCGACAAGGTTGACCGCCCCGATATTCCGCCCAATTCAGTACGCGATTTTCCAATCCCGCTAACCGGATACGCCCGCGCGGGCAAGGGCGCTGAGCTGGACTATATCCTCTCCATCACACCAGATTTTGTGCGGATCTTCGAAGAGAATTTCCAACAGCCTTACCCATACCGAAAGCTAGACATCGTCGCTGCGCCGCAATGGCCGTCCGGCGCGACGGAGTTGGCAGGCGCCATCACTTATCGCGAAAGCCGCATCCTGCGCGGCGCCAATGCCGGGCCGTCCTTCTTACGTTCGCTAAAAGACGTGCACGCGCATGAAATCGCGCACATGTGGTTCGGCAATCTCGTCACGCCGCCATGGTGGGATGATCTATGGCTGAAAGAGGGGTTCGCGGTCTGGACAGAAACCGTAATCCTGACTGAGTTTGAGCCAGAAGAGGGCTATGATGTTGAAGCCGTGTCGGAGAAAATATCGGCTATGGGCCTCGACAGTCTCTCCTCTGCCCGCGCGGTATCCGAGCCTATCGCGCGCAATGAAAACATACGTAACGCCTATGACGCGATCACCTATCGTAAATCCCTCGGCGTCATCGGCATGGTGGACGCCTACGTTGGCAGCGAGGCGTTTCGGGTCGCGCTTGGGCAATACATCGCAGAGTTTGAAGATGGCGAAGCCGATAGCGCAGACTTCTTTAAAAGCATCGGCAAAGCCACCGGCCAGCCAGCGCTAACCGACGTGTTTGAGAGCTTCGTAACTCAAAATGGGGTGCCGATTGTTCATGCGGAGAAAACCTGCTCGCCGACAGGCGCGAAGGTTACGCTCGTCCAATCGCGCTATGCCCCGCTCGGGTCAGAGATTGATCCGAATAGGCAATGGACAATCCCGGTTTGTGTCGGCTGGGTTGAGGGCGACTATAAAGGGCGCACTTGCACACTCATGCGGTCTAAGCGGCAAACCTTGGCGATTGATCCCGCGCACTGCCCATCGGTCATTATTCCGAATGCGGATGGCGAGGGATACTACCGCTTCGGCTTGTCCCCGTCCGGCTGGAATGATCTTGTGGTGGCTTTGCCGCGCTTGAGCGCCGGAGAGGCGTTGGCCAGCGTGGATAGCGCCGTTGCCTCTTATGAAGGTGGCACGCTGGAGCCGAACGTATTGCTAAAAGTGCTGGATGCCGCGCTGCGACACGATAGTCCACAAGTTCTGTCTAAGGCTATATATTCTGCGCGGAGCTTAGTGCATCAGGTCAAGGGTACATCAGCTGAGACCTCCGCCAAGGTGTGGCTAACTCAGTCGCTAGATGAGTATGTCGCGCGCATTGAAGGCGGCGAAATCCACCCCGAGCTATCGGCGTTGATTCAGCGAACCCGCGCTATGGATCTAGATGACTCGGTTGCGCGCGCAAAGCTGTCCGGCGCGATGGCGAGATTTCTCGCTGCCAATGGCCAGCCAGCTGTCGCCGAAATTTCAAGTGATCAGTACACGACTGCTTTACGGGTGGGGCTGAATGATCATCCCGGCGTAACGGTCTCCCATGTGATGGTCGTACGCGAAACGCTAGATGATCCCGTCTTTGAAAATGCCGTCGCCCGCGCGCTAGGCAACGCAACAGCGCCAGACGAGGCGGCAAAAGTGCGCGACATCGTTTCAAGCGGCGTGCTCGGCTCAAGAGAGACGTATACCGTTGCTTTAGGGCAAATGATGAATGATGAAACTCGTGAAGCCATGTGGGATCAGTTGAATTCTGCGTTCCCAGATTTTCTGAATAAAATTCCCAGTCAGTGGCGCCGTCGCACACCGCGCTTGGGCGCTGAGTTTTGTAGCGTAGATCGTATCCCAGAGATCGAGGCGCTCATGGCTGCACATGCCGATTCTGTTGAGGGCTACGAACGCGCTTTGTCAGAAACTGTTGAGAGGGTCACGTTATGTGACGCAAAAAAGCAGGCTTTGCAGGAGCCGCTTGAGGGCGCATTCCTCGCGCACTGATAAATTAAGGGCGACGCCTCAAATGATGCGCCGCCCTTTTTATCAGTGCTGGGATGTAATGATCCGCTAGGCGTTCTTGATGTTCATGCCGCCATCAACCGGAATGTGCACACCGTTCAAGAAGCTCGCAGCAGGCAGTACACAAGACAGCGTGATCTGTGCAACTTCTTCAGGGATGCCGTAACGGCGCAGCGGTACGCGGCGCTTCGCATAGATCGTTTTGTGCTCATCTGAAATGCCCTGCGTGATGCCAGTAATAATCGGGCCGGGGCATACGCAGTTGACGGTGATGTTGGCTTCGCGTCCCAAATCAACAGCAAGACCGCGCGTCAAACCAATCACGCCATGCTTCGCCGCAACGTATGGTGAATTGCCCGGCGTCGCGCCAAGGCCCTCGGTTGAGGCAATGTTCACAATACGGCCAAACTCAGCCTTGCGCATATAGGGCAGGGCAGCGCGGATCAGGCGCTGGTGCGCCGTCAGCATCACATTGATGCTAAGGCCCCAGCTATCTTCATAGCTTTCTTCGGCAATATTCGCGCTCATCGCAAAGCCTGCATTATTGACCAAAATTTCCAGCCCGCCAAAGTGCTCGGCCGCTTCTGGCACGACACGTTTGATCGTGTCAGCATCGCCAACATCCAGCGCCCAGCCTTTCACCTTGTCATAACCGGCCGCCTTGATTTCATCGACCACCACATCAACGGCATCTTGCTTCAAATCGGTGACGATGACATTGGCACCTTCGCGTGCAAACAGGTGCGCGGTCGCTCGGCCCATGCCGCTTGCTGCGCCGGTGACGAGAGCCGTTTTCCCGGCGATGGAGCGGGAGAGTTCTACATAAGGGGGCTGTGACATGATGTTTCCTCGATATCGTTTTGGGACTTTAATGAGATCGTTCTGAGACTCTATTTGGGGGCAGAGCGACGCTTTATTGTGCCTGAGAAGTTCAGGATAGGTCGATCAGGCGCGCTGATAATACCGCGAACGAAACTGATTGACCGCCCGTCGCGCAAAATTTCGCCGCGCGCTGTCAGCAATTCGTTTTCCAACGCCCCATCCAGAAACTCGCAATTGAAGCCGATCGTCACGCCATATCCGTCGCCGCTCTGGTGGGCGATGGCGAAAAGTGCAAAATCTGCGAAGCTCATCAGGCATCCGCCATGCACCACACCGCCGGCATTCATGTGCTTTCTGGCGGCTCGAAAGCCAGCCACGGGGCCTTGATCATCCACTCTGAAATAAAATGGCCCGGCGCTTTCATATTCGTATGGTTCCTCCGGCCAAGTGCTCCAGCCTTCGAATTCTCCTGACGATACCGTAGTTGCGATCATGTGACGCTTGCTCCCTGTCTCTAGGCTTGATACCGCAGACTATAGTTTCGACAAGTCTATCGTGGGGGAAATTTCGTCCACGCGATTACCATAGGAGGATAGCATGGCTTTTGATCCGGAAATTCGGGAAGCACTCATCGAGCAAGTGCGCCGTTTCGTACACGAAAAGTGTATTCCGTTAGAAGCGCAAGTTGGCGAAGAGGACGAAGTCCCACAGGCCATCGTGAATGAGATGAAGCAGTTGGGCCTTTTCGGTCTGTGTGTGCCAGAGGAATATGGCGGGCTAGCGCTCGATATGGAAACTGAAGTCATGGTCGGCTTTGAACTTGGCCAGACCTCTCCAGCGTTCCGTTCTGTTGCGGGCACGAATATCGGTATCGGTTCGCAGGCCGTTGTGCTGTACGGCACCGAAGAGCAAAAAAACAAATGGCTACCGGGTATCGCATCTGGCGACCTGATCGCGTCATTTGCGCTGACAGAGCCAGAGGCTGGGTCTGATGCAGGTTCGCTCACCACCAAAGCGGTGCGTGATGGCGACCACTACATCATGAACGGTACGAAGCGTTTCATCACCAACGCGAACAAAGCTCATCTCTTCACCGTCATGGCCCGTACAGACCAAGACACACCGGGTCCAAAAGGCGTGTCTGCCTTTGTGGTCGAGCGCGACACACCGGGCGTATCAGTTGGCGTGCCAGAGAAGAAAATGGGCCAACAGGGCGCACACGTTTGTGACGTCGTGTTTGAAAACGCTCGCATTCCAGTGGAAAACCGTATCGCTGGCGAAGGCGAAGGCTTTAAAGTCGCGATGAGCGTGCTCGATAAGGGCCGCCTACACATCTCATCTGTCGCGACGGGCATGTCAGAGCGTCTGATCCGCGAGATGGTCATGTATGGCCTAGAGCGCGTTCAGGGCGGCAAGCCAATCATCCAACACCAGATGATCCAAGCGCTCGTCGCCGATTGTCAGGCCGAGACTTATGCGGCGCGTTGCATGATTATCGAAACAGCAAAACGTCGCGATGCGGGTGAAGATGTTACACTGCTCGCCTCATCCACGAAACTATTCGCCACCGAGGCGAATGGCCGTGTTGCTGACCGCGCAGTTCAGGTCTTCGGCGGCGCAGGTTACATCACCGATTATGGCATTGAGCGCTTCTATCGCGATGCACGCATCTTTCGTCTGTATGAAGGCACGAGCCAAATTCAGCAGATCATTATTGCGCGTGAGCTCGCCAAGCGTGGCAAAAAAGGCCTGCTATAGCGACGGCGCGGTGGCTCACATGAATTGCCATCAAACAAAATAATATGAAGGGCAGGCTGCTTCGACGGTCTGCCCTTCGTTTGTGCTGGCTTCCAGTTTAGATTCGATGCGATATAGACAGATTAGAAAAAGAGGAATCACAGATGTTTGATGCAGAACCCACCGACCCGAATGACGTTGGGCTGAATGCCGAGCGTCTGGCTGCGATTCCCGCATACTTCCAGAAGAACTATATTGATGAGGGCAAGCTGCCCTGTGTCGCTACGCTGATCAGTCGCGGCGGGCAAATCGCGCTGGAAAACTACTCAGGCGCCACAGAAATGGGCGGCAGTACGCCGATTTCCGCTGACACGATATTCCGCATCTACTCTATGACCAAGCCGATCACGTCGCTCGCAGCGATGATGCTGTTTGAAGAGGGCGCGCTTCGCCTCGACCACAATGTCAGCCGCTACATTCCTGAGTTTAAGAACGCACAGGTTTTCGAAAGCGGCACGAAAGACAATTACAAAACCCGCGCGCCAAAGCGTGAGATGACGGTGCTCGACCTCTTCACTCACACCTCCGGCATCCCTTATGGCTTCCTGTTCCAAGCCGAAACCGACGCCATCTACCGGGCTGAAAAGGTCGGACATAACATCGAGTCCCTACGGGATATGGCCAAACGCATCGCAGGTCTGCCTCTTGGTTTCTCTCCAGGTGATAAATGGTGCTACGGCCATTCGATTGATGTGCTCGGCGCGATTGTTGAAATCGTATCGGGCGTGCCGCTGGAAGAGTTTTTCCGTGAACGTATCTTTGGTCCGCTAGGCATGGACGATACAGGATTCTGGGTACCAGAGGCTAAACTCCCACGCTTGATGACGTGTTACAGCCGCGATCCGGTCTCGCGCAAGATCACCGTGTCTGACCCCGGCGGCGCCGAGTCTAAAGCCTATAAAGCGCGCCCCAAACTGCTCAACGCTGGCGGCGGTTTGGTCTCGACGATGGGTGACTATCACAAATTCTGTCTCATGCTGTTGCGCGGCGGCACGCTTGATGGCGCGCGTATCGTCAGCCCGAAGACATGGGAGTTCATGCGCCAAAATCATCTGCCGAATGGTAACACGATTAAAGAGATGGGGGATAAGACCTTCTCCGAAGCGCGCATGGAGGGCAACGGGTTTGGTCTCGGCGGTTCGGTTATTACTGATATTGTCGCAAACGGCCAGCCGGGCAGCGAAGGCGTGTTCAGCTGGGGCGGCCTCGCCAGTACATTCTTCTGGATCGACCCAGAGGAAGAGATGATCGCCATCCAGATGACGCAAATGATGCCGTCATCCAGCTACCCAATTCGCCCGCAATTTCAACAGCTAGCTTACGCGGCGATTGACTGGTGAGCGAGATCGACGACAACGCGGTCAAAACACCGCCAAAGAACCCCGTGCGTGAAGCCATTCTAGCTGGCGTCGCAGCAGCGGCCCCCGGCAAGTCGATAGACCCGGTGGGTGTTGCTAAAGCGGTGAGCGAGAAAAACTGGAACCGAGTGCTGAAAGACGTGCGCGCAGAAGCGATCCGCCTCCACAAGGCGGGCGAAATTGCGATCCTTCGCAAGGGTAAGCCCGTTGAAGATCCAGACACATTCAAAGGCGTTTGGCGCTTAAGCCTACCGCCTCAGTCGCCATAGGTTTCTTGAGTGGTGCTAACGCTGTCCGTGAAAATTTCCACAGTGTAGAGACGGTTGAACTCTGACGCGTCGTCTATCGGCGTGCCAGCGTCGCCGCCTAGCAGGGTCACGAGGCCCGGCGTCGTGTTGGAATGGCCCACAACCAGCACAGTGCCGGGCGAAAACAACAAGCTTTCCGAAAAACCGGGGAGGTAACTCGGGTCGTAGAGCGACACCTTCACGCCGGTCACCTTCGATACAGCCTCAGCCGTCTCGCGCGTGCGGGCATAGTCTGTGCTGTAAATTTCGGTGAGGCCCACATCGGCCAGTCGTTCTGCGAGAGCCTCTGCGCGCACAATACCGGCGGGCGTGAGGCTAGGGTCGCTGCTCTTTTGCTTCTCAGCGTGGCGAACAAGATAGATGGTTTTGTCCGCCGTTGCGCCAGTTTCGACAACTGGATCAACATCCGGCGTTTGGCAGGCGGTGAGCGATAGGGCGCCAAGCCCCATTAGGAATATACGACGCAACATCACTCACCTCCATAAAGTCATCTTAAGTAGCGTTTATTCACCTTTAAACACAGCCGGACGTTTTTCCAAGAAGGCTGAGACACCTTCTTTAAAGTCGGCAGAGCGACCTGCGGTGCGTTGGTGAACACGCTCGGCTTGCAGCGATGAGTTTAGATCATCGTCGCAGGCATCCCAGATTTGTTTGCGCATCAGGCTGAGCGCAATTGTTGGGCCAGCTGCGAGCTGTTTTGCGAGCGCCATGGCTTCATCCATAAGCTTGTCGTCAGCCACAACGCGGTTCACGAGTCCCCATTCCAACGCCTTTGCGGCGGACAGCTTTTCACCGAGTAGAGCCATTTCCATAGTGCGTACGCGGCCAATCGTGCGGGTCAACATGTAAGATGAGCCGCCGTCCGGCACGAGGCCGATACGCCGAAACGCTTGTAGAAAGTATCCGCTCTCTGCGCAAAGTACCAGATCACCGATCAAACCTAGAGAGCAGCCAACACCAGCCGCCGCACCATTTACCGCGGAGATGACTGGGTGAGGGTGTTCGCGAATGAGATTGATCAGCGGATTGTAAAACGCATCCAACGACCGGCCCGCATCAGGCTTTGCATCTTTGTGGCTAATGTCTGATCCAACACCACCGGAGGAGGGGCCGAGATTCGCACCTGAGCAGAATCCACGGCCCTTGCCGGTCAGAATCGTACAGCGAGCTTGCTCACCAGCCGTTTCAAACGCATGAAGCAACTCCATGGCTGTATCCATGCCGCAAGCGTTCAGTGTTTGGGCGTCATCAAAGGCGATGATGGCGACATCCCCTTGAAGTTCATAAGAAATTTTCTCGTAACTGGACATGTTTTTGGTCTCTCCCTGTGAGTTGTTTTCTCGCATTTGATAGAACCAATGAGAAGCGAGGGGAACACGTCACGCGGCGGAAATGTTGTGAAGGGCGCGAACGTAGGGTTAAGCTTTCCCCAAAGATAACAAAAACAATCTAGGGAGAGAAACACCATGTCGAACGAGGCAACTGCGGAGTCTATGCAGGCAATTCTTGAGCGCCAAAAAGCGCGCAACATTTCAGACGGCGCGCCGACTGCGGCGCAGCGTATTGAATGGATGGATCGAAGTATCGCCCTGTTGCTCAAATATGGTGACCGTTTCAATGATGCGATGTGTGACGATTTCGGCCATCGCTCCAAAGACCAGTCAAACTTTACTGACATCGTGTCTTCAATCGGTACGTTGAAGCATGCCAAAAAACACGTCACTAAATGGATGAAAGCAAGCAAGCGCAAGCCGGAGTTTCCATTGGGTATGCTCGGCGCAAAGGCAGAAGTGCAGTATCAGCCAAAAGGCGTTATCGGTGTCATCAGCCCGTGGAACTTCCCGGTAAACCTCACCTTCACGCCGCTCGCGGGCATCTTTGCGGCGGGCAATCGCTGCATGATTAAGCCGTCAGAATTTACAGAGGCCACATCAGAAGTGATGCGCGAGGCGTTCGCGGAATACTTCTCCGAAGAAGAAGTTGCCGTGTGCACCGGTGGCCCAGAAATCGGCGCAGCTTTCAGCGGCTTGGCCTTCGATCATCTGCTATTCACCGGCGCGACCTCAATCGCGCACCACGTCATGCGCGCAGCGGCGGAAAATCTCGTCCCCCTCACACTAGAGCTTGGCGGCAAGAGCCCGGTAATTCTGGGCCGCTCTGCGGATATGAAGAAAGCCGCCGCACGTATCATGGCGGGTAAAACTCTGAACGCAGGCCAAATTTGCCTCGCGCCAGACTATGCCTTCGTGCCTAAAGAAAGCACTGGGGAGTTTGTCGCCGCCGCGACCGCAGCAGTCGACAAAATGTTCCCAAGCGGACTGAAAGACAATGACGATTACACATCCGTCGTAAACCAGCGCCACTATGACCGCATCATGGGATACATCGACGAGGCACGCGAATCTGGCGCTGAAGTGATTGAGTTGAATTCAAACAATGAAGACTTCGCCCAGCAACCACATCACAAAATCCCGCCAACCATTATCGTTGACCCATCAGATGATCTGGCTGTTATGAAGGATGAGATCTTCGGCCCAATTCTGCCAATCAAATCTTATCAGAACACAGAAGATGCTGTTGCATATGTAAACGCGAATGATCGCCCGCTCGGCCTGTATTACTTCGGTGAAGACAAGGCGGAGCAATCAATGGTGCTCAATTCCACCACATCAGGCGGCGCAACCGTCAATGATGTGATCTTCCATGTGGCGCAAGAGGAGCTGCCGTTCGGCGGTGTTGGGCCATCTGGAATGGGCAGTTACCATGGGCATGATGGCTTCTTGGAGTTTAGCCACCAAAAGTCAGTCTTTACACAGACAGGTAAAGAAGTGCTCGCCATGCTGCGTCCGCCATACGGCTCAACTTATCGCAAGCAAGTGAAAGGCCGTCTTAAGGCCTAGTCGCGATGAGCGGCCCGTTCCAGCCGGTCATTAATCGCTTCCCCCAGCCCTGTATCGGGGATGGGGGCGACGGCGATCCGGTTAAACCGCTGATCCAGCGCGCGTAACATCGCAAACAGTTTGCTAGCGGCTTCAATCAGGTCGCCGCTAGGGGATAGGTTCAACCCTTTGTGTGCGGATGGTCCAAAGCCTAAATAGGCTTCGCCCTCTGTCGGCGCATCGGCGTTTAGACGCAGCGTAGCGTTCGGCGCATAATGGCTCTTTAATTGGCCCGGCGCGGTTATCGTGTCTTTCATTGCGCGTCGATGCAGTTTCCCCTCAAGGAAGTTGGCAATCGATTGTGTCTCCACGCTTCCGGCTCTCAGCAGCAGGGCAGGGTCGTCAACGAAGGAAACGATAGTCGACTCCACGCCCCGTTCGCAGGGGCCGCCGTCAATGATCAAATCAATCTTATCGCCCAGATCAGCCAGAACATGTTCGGCGCGCGTTGGGCTTATATGCCCAGACCGGTTTGCTGAAGGGGCAACCAACGGGCCGCCAAACGCTTCGATCAAGGCTTGCGCCACGGGGTGGTTTGGATGGCGCACCGCTATCGTGTCGAGGCCAGAGCGGGCAAGGTCGCAAACCGTTGGCCGGTCTGTCGTTGGCAATACGAGCGTCAAAGGGCCGGGCCAGAATTGTGAGGCCGTCGCGCCAGCAGCTGGGCTAAACTGGGCTTCGCGTTTGGCCATGTCCGGTGATGAGATGTGCGCGATCAGCGGATTGAACTGTGGTCGCCCCTTGGCTGCGTAGAGTTTGGCAACGGCTTCAGCGTTCGATGCATCGCAAGCAAGGCCGTAAACGGTCTCGGTCGGTATTGCCACAAGCCCGCCATCTCGCAGGATATCCACGGCGAGCTGCAGGGTTTCGGCTGAAGGTGTAACAATCTTGGCAGTCATTTCCCAGTTGCTTAGCATTTCGAATTGAGGCGCGTAAGGTTTTGATTTCACTAATTGCGAGTCGCACTCAGTGACACAGCAACGGTGACACTGTCAGTCACCCAGTCAGCATCTGGATCCGACACCTGTCCCAAATTCAGGGCAGCTCGTGAAAGTTCGCTCGTGCCCGTCATTTCTGCACTATCGCCATCAATGTTCAGGTCGAATGCAAACGGCACCGTCACCTCGAGCGCCTTCAACGTGATGTGTGCGTCGGCTGTGTATCCGGCCTCGGTCTTCTCAATTCCATCCACCAATACCGAAATGAGCGGGTGAGCGCCCACGTCAAACCACTCAGCCGCGATCAGGCTGTCATCATACAGCTTCTTGCCCGTACTAGCATTTGCGCTTGAAAGTGAGATTGTCGCTTTTGCCTCGTCCAACTGTTCTGGATCGAAGGTGATCTCAGCGCTCCAATTCTCGAACGTGCCGGTGAACGTATCGCCATCATGAATGCCCGAGAATCGGATTTCAGAGTGGTCGTGATTTACCGCCCAGTCGCCGAGCGTTTCGGTCGGGGTGACGGGCACCACGCCGCGATTTGCAGACGATAGAAGTGGTATCGCAGCAATTGCCCCAAACAGCACGAAAGCGCCTCCAAATGCAGCTAGAAAGCCCCTCGACTGCCCGAAACTACCCTCGGACTGCCCGAAAATGCCCGGCAACATCCGGCGCAAAACGCCTTCATCCCCGGTCACCTCATGCTTGACCGCGCCAGCCACGTGAAGCGCCAGCAAAGCCAGCAGAACCCAAGCGCCTTTGGAGTGCAGCGTCTCGATGATCGTATGGCCCAGCTCAGTACGGAATGGGTCCATGAAGGGTAGGTGAGGCCAAGACACGGTCCCATACAAGACCGTCGGAACATGGAATTTGGACGAGGAAACCAACACCCAACCGCCCAGTGGAAGGCCGAGCATCAGCGCGTAAAACCCCATATGAACCAAGTGACTAGCGAGCGATTCATGCTTGGGCATATCGGGCAAAGGCGGCGGCGGATTCAACCAGCGCCACACAATGCGTGCGACGGTCAATATCAGCAGCGTAATGCCAATCGACTTGTGCAGCTGAAAGCGGCTCTCATGGTCGTCCATGTTCCAGCCAAGCCAGATCATGAAGACAAGCAAAATCGCCATCGCCCAATGAAGGGCGATGGCGACGGCTGTGTAACGATATGAGCGCTCTCTAGCCATGATTACAGGGCCTACTCGACCGCTTTCGCGAACTCGGTTTCGATAACCAGACTGATGTCATCTCCGATATTTGGAAGGTAAGCGCCCATCCCAAATTCAGACCGTTTCACCACGCCGGTGGCCGAAAATCCAATCTTTTCAGTGCCACGCATGTCGACGGAACCGTTATAAGTCACGTCCAAAGTCACTGGTTTAGTTACGCCCAGCAATGTCAGGTCGCCGGTCACATCCGCTGTGCGGGCTCCAGTTTTGGTGATTTCGGTTGCGGCGAATGTGATGGTCGGATGCACGCCCGCATTCATCCATTTTGCGTCATTTGCGACGTCTTCGTCCCAGCTATCATGCGCGCTCTTGGCGTGGGTCGCCTTGTAGTCGCCGACATAGTTCGTCGCGACGCTAGCTGCATCAATTGTTACGTTAAGCGACGTTAGGCTCGCATCTTCCGGGTGGAAGGCCAGCGTTGCGTCAACGCCAGTGAAGCGCGCGGTGTAGTTCGACAGGCCCATGTGCGGGATTTGGAAGACCACTGACGTATGTCCTGCATCAATCGAGTATGTGCCAGAGCTGGCGAACTCCACGACCTCTTCAGGTGCGGGCGCTTCAGCAGTAGCTTCAGGTGCTGGGCTTGCTTCAGGAGCAGGCCCAGCGGCTGTTTCAGGGCTACAGGCGGCGAGTACGAGCGCGGAGGCGCTGAGAAGTGCTATACGCATGGGGAAACTCCTTCTTGGTTCATGTTACTAAGCTATACATTAGTGTGGTTCGGGTGGTTTGCCAGTGACAAAAGCAAGATGGCTGAAGCATAACACAATCTTACAATTTTAGAATCAGGACTGACCATGCCCTACGAAGCGCCCATCGACGACCTAGCCTTCACGCTTCAGCAAGTGGCGGGAATACGGCGACTGCAAGGGCTGCAGGCGTTTGAGACCTACGATGAAGAGCTGTTAGCGCCGATCCTCGAAGAGGCTTCCAAGTTCGCCCGTGATGTGCTGGCACCGCTAAATTCGAGTGGCGACAAGGCAGGAGCGATCCTTACAGAGGACGGTGTGGTTGCTGCTCCGGGCTTTAAAGAGGCTTATTCTGTCTTCCGCGATGGAGGTTGGATGGGGCTAGCCGCACCGGAAGAATATGGCGGGCAGGGGCTGCCAAAATCGCTGTCGCTTGCGGTTATGGAGATGATCCACGCCGCGAACATGTCCTTTGGCCTGTGCCCATTGCTATCCATGGGAGCGATCGAGGCGCTAATCCACCACGGCACTGATGAGCAAAAACAGATCTATCTGCCAAAGCTGATTTCTGGTCATTGGACAGGCACGATGAATTTGACCGAACCGCAAGCAGGCAGCGATGTCGGCGCGCTCAAGTCTAAAGCGCTGCCGCTAGACGATGGCAGCTTTGCAATCTCAGGCCAGAAGATCTTCATCACATGGGGCGACCATGACGTCGCTGAAAACATAGTCCACCTCGTGCTCGCGCGTCTCCCTGATGCGCCAGCTGGCTCTCGCGGTGTGTCGCTCTTTCTCGTGCCAAAATACTTGGTCAATAATGACGGCTCCTTGGGTGATCTCAACACGCTGAAATGCATCGGCCTTGAAGAGAAAGTCGGCATCCACGCATCGCCGACATGTGTAATGGAATATGACGGTTCCAAAGGCTGGTTGATCGGTGAGGCCAATAAAGGCCTCGTGGCGATGTTCACGATGATGAACTCCGCCCGGCTCAATGTGGGGCTTCAGGGCGTTGCAGTTGGCGAGGCAGCTTATCAGGCGGCGCTAGAATATGCTCAGGAGCGTAAGCAAGGCAAAGCCAACGGTGTCGATGGCGCTGCGCCAATCCTTCATCATGCCGATGTACGCCGGACGCTCACAACGATGAAAGCACGGGTCATGGCTGCGCGCTCGATCTGTTACGCCTGCGGTGTCGCGGCGGACTTGGCAGAAGCAAGCGACGACGCAGAAACCCGTGAAGCGGCGCGCCTACGCGAAGACTTGCTGACCCCTATCGCGAAAGCGTGGAGCACCGATATGGGGGTTGAGGTCGCCAGCTTGGGCCTGCAAATCCATGGCGGCATGGGCTTCATGAACGAAACACTGGCGGCGCAGCTGTATCGCGACGCTCGCATCTTGCCGATCTATGAGGGCACGAACGGTATTCAGGCGATCGACCTCGTTGGCCGCAAACTGACAGGCACCAATGGCGAGTCCATGAAGGCCATGATCACAGATATTCGCCTCAGCGTGCAGGTGGCCCGCGAAACTAATGATATTCAGCTTGTCCAAATAGCGGGTCGACTCAGCGATGGGGTCGACGCGATGGAGGAGGCGAGCGACTGGATGCTCGCGAAAATGAAGGCGCGCGAACCAGATGCGGCAATGGCTGGCGCAACGGCTTATCTGGCGCTTGCAGGCGACGTGATCGGCGGACACTATTTAACGAAAGCTGCTATCACATCGCGTGGCCTTGAAAGCGACGTGCGTGCGCGGCGTCTCGCCGTTGCAGGCTTCTTTGCTGAAACGTCGCTGGCATCGGCAAAAGGCCGTGTCGCGGGAATCACTGAGGGCAGTGCTCGCCTGTTAGAGGGTAGTTCAGCACTTTTCGGCATTTAATCCCAGCCAGACTGGCGCCGTATGGCTTGGCTTCACACCGCCCCAGCAGTAAGAGGGGCGAGTATATTGCCCCGCACAAGAAAGGTGCCGCATGGCCTGGACCAAGACATATGATGGCGAAGAGCCAATTCGCATCAATAAGTGGCTGGCTGAACAAGGTGTCTGTTCGCGACGCGAGGCTGATGCATTGATCGACAAGGGTTTAGTGCGTTTGGACGGCGAGACGCTGATGGTGCAGGGTGAGAAGATCGAGCACGGGCAAACCCTATCACTAGAAGAAAGCGCGACGCGCCGGCTGGATAATCAGCTCACCATTATCTTGAACAAGCCCATCGGTTATGTGTCTGGAACGCCTGAAGAAGGCGAAATTCCCGCAGTGCGTCTGATCCGTGAGGGCAACTTGTCAGGTCGGGCACATGCTATCCCTGGGCGTAACAACCGTTTGGCCCCGCTTGGGCGCCTCGATAAGGATTCGCGCGGCCTGTTGATCTTGTCTGAAGATGGCGTGTTGGCCAAAGCACTGATCGGCCCAGCCAGCACTGTCGACAAAGAATATGTCGTTAAACTCAAAGGCCGGGTTACGCCCGAAAAATTGGCCCTTCTTCGCCACGGCTTGGAACTTGATGGTCGCCAGCTGAAGCCCGCAACGATTGAGATCATTGAAGGCAATATCCTTAAGTTCGTTTTGAACGAAGGACGTAACCGTCAAATCCGCCGCATGTGTGACTTGGTTGATCTGACAGTGAAAGAGCTAGAGCGGGTTCGTATTGGCAGCCTCGCACTTGCGGGACTTCGCGAAGGTATGTGGAGGCCGATGAGCGGGAAAGAACGCGCGATGTTGCTAAAGGCTGAAGGCATTCAGCCGGGTAGAAACCCAGCCGTCAGCCCAAAGCCTGCGAGTCCACCACGCTATCGCGATCGTGATAGCGACGAGCAGCAAGAGCCTGAGACGCCGAAGGAACATCGCCGCACCAGTGAGCGCACCTCGCGCATCAAGCGGACGAAACTAAAGCCGCGTAAACGCTCGCCAATAAAGTGATACTGACCTAGCGTTACCGCTCGACGG
Source organism: Hyphomonas sp. (assembly GCA_033851975.1). GTDB lineage: Bacteria > Pseudomonadota > Alphaproteobacteria > Caulobacterales > Hyphomonadaceae > Hyphomonas. The sequence continues at coordinate 43,088 of JAWSVJ010000003.1, forward strand.
CGTAGACATTCATGTCTTAAAGTCGGGAAATGGATGGCTTTGAAACTCCGGCGCCTAAGCGCCCCTCGCTTGAATACCCCTTTGGTGAAACCGGCCCTGAAATGGGCGAAACTGTACAGGTTGCTCCGCGTATCGAATGGACGCGCATGAAGCTGCCGTTCGCGTTGGAATTCATCAATGTGTGGATCATTGATGATGAAGATGGCTGGACGGTGGTCGATACCGGCTTGCCGCTTGATCAAACGCGGGATGCTTGGAAAAAGCTGCTGGGTGAACGCGTTACCCCTGAAAAGCCGCTTAACCGTGTAATCGTAACGCACATGCACCCAGACCATGTCGGGGCGGCGGGCTATCTCTGTCACAAATGGGACGCGAAGCTTTGGATGAGCCGTTTGGAGTATACGACATGCCGCTTGCTCATATCCGATACGGGACGTGATGCTCCACAAGCAGGCATCGACTTCTATCGGGCCGCTGCTTGGACCGACGAGCAGATCGACCATTACAAAGAACGCTTCGGCGGCTTTGGGCGTGGTGTATGGCGGATGCCGGATGCGTTCAATCGTTTGAGTGAGGGCGATACGGTTCGCATGGGCGGTGAGGACTGGACTGTCATTATGGGTAACGGTCATTCACCCGAGCATGCATGCCTGTATTCGGAGGCGCTGAACGTTATAATTTCCGGCGACCAATTGTTGCCGCGTATCTCGTCTAATGTGTCCGTGCACCCAACTGAACCAACAGCAAATCCGCTTGATGATTGGATTACCAGTTGTGAGAAGCTTAAAGATCGATTGCCTGAAGATGTGCTGGTGCTACCTGCGCACAACACGCCGTTTCGCGGAGCCCATAAACGCCTTCAGCACTTGATTGATGGGCACCATGTCTCGCTACAGCGCCTATCACGCAAAATGGAGTCTGGTCCAATAACTGTGCCTGAAACCTTCATCTCGCTCTTCGGCCGCGCAATCAAGCTAGATGAAATGGGTATGGCGACGGGGGAGGCCTTGGCTCATCTTAATTACCTGATGGAGCGCGGTGATATCGAAGCGGATATGGGCGATGAAGGCGTGCGCAAATACCACCTGAAAGCATGAATTACATAGAGGTGCCTGTTTTCTGCTTCTCGAAGCGGCATGGTATCGTCTAAGACTATCAGAAGAGCGCAATTGCAAAGGTAGATTCTGATGGCGAAAGACGGTGAGGCGATCCACGCTGAAGCGGATGAAGAGACACGGACATTTGCCGAAAAGGTGAAGCAAGAGTTGCGCGAATGGGCTGCGACTCTGGCTGTGTTCATCCCAATATTTCTTATCTTTTCGGGGCTTGCCTATGAGCAGCGTGTCATCCCGTCTGAAAGCATGGTCCCCAATTTGGAAGTGAGCGACCGCGTTGCTGTTGCCAAATTTGCTTTTGGGTATGATCGCTATTCTTTGCCGTTAAATCTGGGGCGGGTATTGCCGTTACCGGCAGGGCGTATTTTCGCGAAAATGCCAAAGCGCGGTGATGTCGTTGTGTTTGAACATACGCACACACAGCGTGTAATGATCAAACGGATTATGGGCATTCCGGGCGATCGTATTCAAATGATCGACGAGGCAGTTATCTTGAATGGGAAGCCACTGGATGCTGAATTCATCCGCGAGGTTAGCTATCCGCCACACGGTAAAAATAGTCTGGTAACTGCGCAAGAATGGCGCGAATCCAATGGCGAAACGAGTTGGCTTACGCATCGCCAAGGTGGCGGCGATTCTGGTGACAATACAGTGATGTTTGTTGTTCCTGAGGGGCATTTGTTCCTGATGGGGGATAATCGGGATAATTCGCTCGATAGCCGGGTTCTCACGGGTCATTGTCCTCCAGAAAACGGCATCGTCGACAAAGCAGGCTGTTCTCTAAGCGTACCCGCAGATGTGGCGTCGGTAGGGTTCGTGCCGATGGATCATCTTCTCGGCAGAGGTGAAACGGTTCTGCTTAGTCTTCACCGATGCGTCCTGCGGGACGAAGCAAAGTGCAAGAAAAGGGTCTGGAAAGGCCTATAGTAAGATTCGAGATCTGTAATTTCTGCTGCGTTTCGGCGCGTCCTTTGCAAGGTTTGCCGAGTTGTCTTTCCAATTTCGGCCTGCGGGCTTTTTGTCAGTAGAACTTTATGCGCGTTGAATGTCTTTCATTGTCTCAAATTGATGACTCCCTCTGGGCGTCTCTCGTGGACCTGCGTAATCGCGATGAAAGTTACGACAATCCCATGTTTGAGCCCGAGTTTATTCGGATTCTGGCTGGTTTGAGATCCGATGTGCACGTGCTCGTTGGTTATGAAAACGATGCTCCCATCATCTATTTCCCAATCCAAAAACATGCTGGAAACTGGGCGAGGCCCGCCGCAGGCCCGTTCTCTGATTGGCACAGCCCGATCGGCGATTCGGCTTATTTTGAGGAGCTTTTGGCGCACGCTGGCATAGCCGGAGTGACGGTTCACGGGTTGATGCCGAAAAATTTAGCGCGATGTTCAGCGGGCCTAATTCGTGAAAGCTGTCACATAACTCACATTGCGGGTGAGTTTAGCGATTTTTATGACAATCAGAGAAAAATGTTCCCGAAGCATTTCAAAAAAATGCGTCGGCTAAGGCGAAATTTGGAAAACAATGTCGGAGCGTTGGAGTTTTGCTACAATGACAGGTCGGATGATGCATTTGACTGGCTGATGAAAATCAAACGCGAGCAGTACTTGCGAACCCGCCGCCATGATGTTCTGGGGGCGGATTGGGCGCGCGAGTTTGTTGATCAAGTTCACGCGTTCCAAAACTCACGGTTCCGCACGGTTATGTGCACCTTGCGGGTCAATGGCGTATTGATTGCCGTAGAAATGAACATGCAGTCTGATACTGTTTTGCATGGTTGGCTAACTGGTTTTGATCGCACATACGCCGCGCACTCACCAGGTTTGTTGCTGGTCGAGTGGATGCTTGAGGAAATGGTGTCTCGCGGGATCCGTATCTACGATGCCGGGCCAGGGTTGGGCCATTATAAGAAATACTATGCGAACTATTCATATCCGCTGGATACTGGCGTTGTGATGGGCGGAGCAACGCTCCACCCCATTCGCTTATTGGGCTCGGCTTGGCGCAAAGCAGAACGCCTTCCACTTGGTGTTATATCCCGAGTGATGCAAAAAACGCGTCGTAGAATGGATCAGGTCCTGCAAGTAGAGCTCACATTTTCTGCGCGCCTTTTCGGGCTTTTACGGGCAATTCGCGCCTTTGGTGAGTGATAAGTGTTGCTCGAACGGGGCAACCTAGTTAGTTGGGTCGGTTCCCGAGGAAATTTGATCCTCGCTTTCTGATTTTTGCAACATGGCGGCAATTGCCCAGTGACGACATCAAATTCGAAAAGTAGAGGCACAATCGTGGTTTCCCGCCACGGTAGGCCAAAGTTGGACCGTACGGCAGGCCCGCGCCTTGATTGGCGCACCTACAAAGACTGGTGGGCCCGGTACGAGGAAAGTCCATTGCGCGACGATGAGTTTGCGCCTGAAATCCTGCAAGAAGCGGTGAGGGATGCAGAAATTGTCTTTGCATCAGGCCGTATCCGCGCGCAGCAAACCGCAGCCCGCGCAGCAACGCACATGGACGCGAATTACGATCCAGTTTTCAACGAAGCGCCGCTACCGCCGCCGCTTTTACCCGCTGTGCGTTTCTTGCCTAAGACGTGGAACGTGCTGGCCAGAACTGTTTGGCTGTTCGGACATGCGCTAGATGGCGAATCTGTGAGTGAAGCTCGCGTGCGTGCAGCTAATGCCGCCGTAAAACTTCACGAGGCCTCTGAAGATCAAAAAGTCTACTTGGCTGCCCATGGCTGGTTTAATCGCATGTTGCGGACTGAGTTGAAGAAGCTCGGCTGGAAATGTGTTCGCGATGGCGGTGACGATTATTGGTCTCACCGCACCTACGAATACCCCGAATAATAACCGCCTCAGCGCTTGTTATGATTAACGGGGCGCACTAGAGTTTCCCGATATTCTGACCAATTATATCTGCAAGGGGCGAATGATGGCGGACGCAAAACCAAAACCTGTTGACGGTATGAGCTTTGAAGAAGCGTTGAACGAACTTGAAGGTATTGTTCGTCAATTGGAGACTGGTTCGGTTGAGCTGGAAAAGTCCATTGCCATTTATGAGCGCGGCGCTGCGTTGAAGCAGCATTGCGAAGGCCGTTTGAAGTCAGCTGAGCTGAAGGTGAATCAGATCGTTCAAGGTGCTGGTGGCCCAACGACTGAACCTGCCAGTTTTGAGTGATGGGTAATGCCACCCCGACATCTGTTGCTGGTTTTGATAATCGGCTGAAGCAAGTCGCCGACAAAGTTACGGTTGCCTTGGACCAGTTGATCCCACCTGCAAGTGGGCCGGAAGCGGACTTGATGCGCGCAATGCGCCATTCTGCGCTGGCAAATGGTAAACGGATTAGACCCTTCTTGTTGATGGAGGCGGGCGCAATGTTTGACGCGCCAGAGAAATCGCTATTGCGGGCAGGGGCAGCGCTGGAGTGCGTCCATTGCTACTCTCTCATCCACGATGATTTGCCGTGCATGGATGATGATGATTTTCGGCGCGGACAGCCCACAGTTCATCGCGCGTTTAATGAAGCGACAGCCGTGCTAGCTGGCGATGCACTGTTGACACTCAGCTTTAAAATTCTGGCCTCGAGAGAGACCCACCCAGACCCAGAAATTCGGGGGCTATTGATCGAACGCCTCGCAGATTGCGCCGGGCCATGCGGTATGGTCGGCGGTCAAATGATCGACATGCTTGAAGATGAAAGCCCGCGCGACCTAAACACGATTACACGCATGCAGCGCCTTAAGACGGGGGCCTTGATCTCATACGCAACAGAAGCAGCAGGCATTATCGGTCATGCGAGAGAGGCCGAGCGCAATGCGCTTGCCGGATTTGCCCATGATATCGGCCTAGCGTATCAGATCGCCGACGATCTCTTAGATGTTGAGGGCGATGAATCAGCGGTGGGCAAGCCACTCAGAACCGATGAAAAGGCCGGAAAAGCGAATTTCGTGACGCTGCTTGGCGTAGAAGGTGCAAGGCAGCGCGTGCGGCTATTAGCTGCGCAAGCGAAGGAGCATCTCGTAATTTTTCGCGAAAAAGCCGATATTCTGCTGCAATCAGTGGATTTTGTACTGGATAGAACGCACTAGATACGTAGTACTGTATATTTCGAGGGAGAGGTCCGCAGAACGATGACCGAACAGAGTAACGAACGCCTCTTGGATTCAATACATTCGCCAGCTGACCTTAAGGGTAAGTCTCGAGCGGAATTGAAGCAGGTTGCGGACGAAGTTCGCGACGAGGTTATTGACGTGGTCTCACGCACAGGCGGGCATTTGGGCTCTGGACTGGGCGTAGTGGAGCTTACGCTGGCTGTTCACGCCGTTTTCAACACTCCTGATGACAAGCTGATTTTTGATGTTGGCCACCAATGTTACCCACATAAAATCCTGACAGGGCGCCGAGACAAGATGCGCACCTTACGTCAGGGCGGCGGTTTGTCCGGCTTTACCAAGCGCTCTGAGAGTGAGTTCGATCCGTTTGGGGCGGCGCACGCTGCGACGTCAATCTCAGCCGGATTAGGTTTTGCCAAATCACGCGATCTACAAGACAATCCAAACCATGTTGTTTGTGTGATTGGCGACGGCTCCATGTCTGCGGGCATGGCGTATGAGGCGATGAACAATGCGGGCGCTGATAAGAGCCGCCTGATCGTAATTTTGAACGACAATGATATGTCGATTGCCCCGCCGGTGGGCGCGATGAGCAATCATTTGTCTAAGCTCGTATCGTCTCGCCCTTATCGCGGACTGCGCCGTATCGCGAAAAAAGTTATCAGCCCAATTGGCTTGGAAAGCTCGGCGCGGCGCGCGGAAGAGTATCTGCGTGGCTTTGCGATGGGCGGCACGCTGTTTGAAGAGTTGGGCTTTTATTATGTCGGCCCGATTGATGGACATGATCTCGATACGTTGATCCCGATCCTTGAGAACGTGAAGGCGATGCGAGAAGGCCCGATCCTTATCCATGCGGTGACGCAAAAGGGTAAGGGGTATGAGCCGGCGGAAAACTCTGCAGACAAATATCACGGCGTTTCAAAATTCTCAGTTGTCACTGGGGAGCAAAATAAACCGGAGCCCAAGGCTAAGCCTTATCAGAAGGTGTTTGGCGAAACACTCGCTAAGCTGGGGGCTGCGGATGACAAGATCTGCGCTGTGACCGCGGCGATGCCGTCTGGCACCAGCACCGATATTTTTGGCAAAGAATTTCCTGATCGTCATTTTGACGTTGGGATTGCAGAACAACATGCGGTGACGTTTGCGGCTGGATTGGCAGCGGACGGGATGCGGCCTTTCTGTGCAATCTATTCAACATTCCTGCAGCGAGGGTATGATTCTGTTGTGCACGATGTTGCAATTCAGGGTTTGCCCGTGCGTTTCGCAATTGATCGGGCAGGCCTTGTGGGCGCTGACGGGGCGACGCATGCCGGGAGTTTCGACATTGGATTCCTCGGCGCATTGCCGGGTATGGTGTGCATGGCGGCCTCTGATGAGGCAGAGCTTGCTCGTATGGTTTTGACAGCAGCAGAGTATGACGCTGGCCCTATTGCATTCCGTTATCCGCGTGGCGAAGGCATGGGTGTCAGCGTGCCGGAAGACTTAACACCATTAGAGATCGGTAAGGGGCGCATCGTGCGAGAGGGCACAACGGTTGCCTTGCTGTCCTATGGCTCACGCCTTCAGGAAGCGACGGTCGCCGCTGATCTGTTAGCGGCGCAGGGCATCTCTGCCACGGTTGCTGATGCGCGTTTTGCGAAGCCGCTGGATGCTGAATTGGTAGAGCGGCTGGCTAAAGAGCATGAAGTGCTCATCACGATTGAAGAAGGTGCGACCGGCGGGTTCGGATCGTTCGTGCTGGAGCATTTGGCTAAGGCTGGCGCGCTGGATGAGGGACTGAAAATTCGCCCGATGACGCTGCCCGATACGTTCCAAGATCACGACACGCCTTCGGCGATGTATGCTGAAGCCGGTTTGACGGCGAATGATATCGCTGAAACTGCGATTGAGGCACTGGGTCGCAATAAGGCTGACGAGGGTGATACTTTCGCGAGTGCGTAGGCGTCACTGAAGCTTGCCAATTTGCAAGTTTTCCTTTCGCCCATCCTGTGGCAAGTATCAGTGCATGAATATCAGGACACACATCATAAGCGGTCTCTGCGCATTGGCGTTGGTGGCCTGTCAAGCAGCTGTCGCGCCGGGTCCCGTCAATTTGGGGAATTTCGAGAGCGAACTTGCGACGGCATTGTCATCGAAGGATCCGTATCATGCGGACGCCTCACTCAGCCAGATTTTGAATGGCCCGGGTTTGAGCGAAGTTCAAAAAGCGCGCACTTTGTATCGACGGGGTAGCTTGCGTCGTCAGGCGGGTAATGATCGACGGGGCGCGGTGACGGATTTTGAAGCTATGCTGGCATTGGCGCCGACCCATAGTCTGGCCAGCAATGCGCGAACCGAGCTATCCTACACACGTCAGAACGTTCAACAATTGCAGATTCAGTTGAGACGGTTGCTCACTCATGCCGAGTGGTTCGACGCGACATGGGCGCTGGGCGAGCATGATAAGGCGGCAGCGCGGTATCAGTCGAGCCGTATTAGCCCGACCGCTCAACAGGTTAAGGCGCTGACGGCGACCGGATATATTTGTCAGACTGGTGGCAATGGATCTGATGTTTACCAGTTAGGAGATCGGCGCTCAGATTTATCGGGGTTGAAGTGGTGTAAGCGGCTGTAGGTCCGAAGTGTTAGATTTCGATCAGCTATGATGAACACATAATCTCCACAAAGCTGCCTTTCGTTTGCGCGGAAGCTCAGGGTAGGGTTGCATGTGAATGTATGAAATCCCCTGATTCTTGAAGGAGTCTCCCAATGATCCGTTCTAGTCTTTTCGCCGCCGCATCGGCCCTTATCCTTGCTGCATGTGCATCTACGCCGATCGTTGATACGACGCAGGACCCTGTTGCGCCGGAAGTTGAAGAAATCGTGGACGCGGTGCCATCTCAATTCGATATCGCTATGCAGACCGCAGCGGATTTGGTCGTTTCTGGCCACACGCAAGTTGCGATTGCGCGCCTAGAGCAGTTGGCCGGCAATCAAGACCTGAGTGAGGACGAACTTGCTTCGGTTCTCCTAAATATGGGTGAGTTGCGCATGGGTGAGCTTGGTTTCGACACGATGGGTGCGATAGGCAATTTCGAGGAAATCATCAATGAGCTTGCCGGGACATCATCTTCTGCGACGGCTGATACCAATCTGAACACAGCGCGCGGGAAGGCGACGTCGATTGGTGGTCTGCTCGCGCAACCTGAAACAACTCAGATGCAGCGCTTTAACCTACTCATGGAGCTGGGGGATCATCAGGACGCAATTGATGTGATGATCATGCATAATCTAACGCCCGATAATGCGACCCTCGTTGCTATGTACGATATTGGTTATCTTTGTGAGGGCGAGGAGCTGACTGGGCGCGCCTATGACATGACTGAACCGGACGGTACATTCCATTCACTGCGTTTCTGTGATTTCGGAAAATAGTCTAAAAATAGCAAGTCAATATGCGAACGAGCCCCTGATACGAGATGTATTGGGGGCTTTTTCAGTTTTGCGATGGGCGAGGTCTTCCCCTGAGATGGCGGAATGTGCTTGATAAGGAAAAAACTATCTGGAGGAAATTTAATGGCATCTGAAACACAAGTACCTTGGCCCGCATTATCGATAACAGAAACTAATCGACTAATGGCGGAGGCCGACCCCGAGGGCAAGCTCTTCCTCAAAGATGGCGTCGTCGATGGCGTAAAAATGAAGCTATACGCAAATGCGCCAGACACGATTCGCGACATCCTCCTGCTTACTGATGCTGAGTATGCTGACCGCGACTTCCTTGTGTATGAGGATGAACGGGTTACATACCATGCGAATATGCTCGCGGTTCAGCATCTGGCCAAAGCCTTGATTGAGACTTATGGCATCAAAAAAGGTGACCGGATCGCCGTTGTGATGCGCAACTATCCGCAGTGGCCCGTCGCGTTTCTAGCGGCGCTGAGCATAGGGGCCATTGCGACACCGATGAATAGCTGGTGGACGGGCGATGAGCTGGAATATGGTCTCTCATTTGCTGGCGTAAAATTGGCGATTGTTGATGGACAAATTCATGAGCGTCTTCGCGGAGTCCTAGAAAAACTCCCAGATCTAAAGCACATCATCGTGGCACGAGATGCGGATGGCGAGCACAATGATCCGCGTGTTTCTTCGTTGGAGAGTATTGTCGGAGACAGTCATAGCTGGAGCGGTCTGGAAGACATTGGCCTGCCCGCTGTCGAGCTGGACACTGAAGACAACGCCACGATTATGTACACCTCTGGGACGACAGGCAAACCCAAAGGGGCACTTGCATCCCATCGGGCGGTGATCGCGAATATGTATAACTCAATGTCATGTTCTGCGCGCATGTATCTGCGTCGGGGCGAGCCTGTGCCAGAGCAAGACCTATCAATTCAACGCGCGAGCCTAGTGTCTGTACCGTTTTTCCATGCGACCGGCGCTTTTTCGATTTTGATCCCTACGATGCTGCGCGGCGACAAAGTTGTCTCAATGTATAAATGGGATGCTGGCAAAGCACTGCCGATTATTGAAAACGAAAAAATCACTGCGTTTGGCGGCGTGCCGGCGATCGCTTGGCAAGTTCTGGAACATCCGGACCGGGACAAATATGATCTATCATCTGTTGAGGTCGTTTCGTATGGCGGTGCGCCTTCAGCGCCAGAGTTGGTGACGTCGATTAAGAAACGCTTTCCAGACGCGGAGCCGGGTAACGGCTGGGGAATGACAGAAACGTGCGCGACAGCATCAGCGAATATCGGCGAAGACTATGTGAACCGCCCTCAAAGTGCTGGTGCGCCGCCGCCAGCGGTTGAGCTAAAAGTATGTGACCCTGACGGCAACACGTTGGAGACGAACGAAGTGGGCGAGCTGTGGTGCAAAAGTCCATCTAATTGCAAAATGTACTGGAACCGACCTGACGCGACGGCTGAAGCCTTCCGTGATGGCTGGGTGGTTACCGGTGATCTCGCGCGTTTGGACGAAGAGGGGTTCTTGTTCCTCGTTGACCGGGCCAAGGACATGTTGATCCGGGGCGGCGAGAACATTTACTGCATTGAGGTGGAGAACGCTCTGTATGATCACGCTTCGGTAATGGATGCATCAGTTGTCGGCATTCAGAACAAGATACTGGGCGAGGAAGTCGGCGCTGTGGTTCAGCTGAAGCCCGGCACGACGGCATCTGAGGATGAGTTGCGCGCACATGTATCGAACCAATTGGCTGCGTTTAAAGTGCCTGTTGAGATCCAGTTCCAAGATGAGCCTTTACCACGAAATGCGAACGGCAAGATCCTCAAAAAAGAGTTGCGCGAAAGGTTCGCGCCGAGAAGCTAGCGTCTTGCACAATCTAAAGCAAAGACGGCCCTTGAGATCACCTTAGGGGCCGTTTGCGTACCAAGCGCAGAAAATTGGATGATCGAAATGCCCAATGCGTGCTTGAAATAGTAAATATAGTCAGCCAACATTGGCGCTATAGGCACATCAAAAAGGGTGGAAACATGAAAATAGAAGCATATGGATCGAACGGCCCAACCAATGCGTTAGAGCCGCTGGAGATTGAGCGTCGCGAGATGGGTGACACAGATGTGCTCATCGACATAACATGGTGCGGCGTTTGCCATAGCGACATTCACACGGCTCAAAATGATTGGGGCCGCACGAAGTATCCGGTTGTGCCGGGACATGAGATTATTGGCCGGGTAAGCGCAGTTGGCACAGGTGTGACCAAGTTTTCAGTTGGTGATCAGGTCGGCGTTGGGTGCATGGTGGATGCGTGCAAAGCGTGTGACGCGTGCGATGATGGCGACGAGCAATATTGCCATAAGGGCATGGTAGGCACGTATGGCGGGACCGAGCCCGTGATCGGCGGGACGACGTTCGGCGGCTATTCAAAACAAATTGTCGTGCGGGACGAGTTTGTGCTGCGCGTGGATGAGCGCTTGGACCCTGCTGCTGCTGCGCCATTACTTTGCGCAGGGATCACGAGCTGGTCACCGTTAAAGCATTGGGGGATCAAGAAGGGCGATCGTGTGGGTGTCGTTGGTCTCGGTGGGCTAGGGCATATGGGCGTCAAATTCGCTCATGCGCTGGGCGCTCATGTCACCATGATCACAACGTCGGAGCAAAAGGGCGTTGATGCTAAAGCGCTCGGCGCAGACGAAGTGTTGCTCTCAACCGATCGAGCGCAGACGAAAAAGGCACGCGGCAGTTTTGACTTTCTGCTCAACACCATTCCTGTGACCCACAATATGAACCCGTATTTGTCGCTGCTTAAGCGCAACGGCACGATGGTGATTGTGGGCGCGATTGAGCCGGTTGACGGTATTCACATGGGCCAGTTACTGGCGGGCCGTAAGCGCCTCGCGGGTAGTGGCATTGGCGGAATTGAAGAGACGCAAGAAATGCTAGATTTTTGCGCCGAGCACGGAATTGTTTGCGATATTGAGAAAATCCGCATGGATGAAATCAACACCGCCTATGATCGGGTCATGAAGAACGATGTGAAATATCGTTTCGTGATCGATATGAGCACAATTTGATCCGTGATTGATTGTGGAACCGGCGGTGAGTTTAGGACTCGCCGCCGAATTTTGCAGTCCATTCCGCAACTTGTTCATCTTCGATTTTTTGGAACAATACATCCGGTGATGACACGGTGTGCCCATGTGGGAGCTCGTCGAGTAAGGCGGTGATCTCGCCAAAATTGAAGCTGCGATTTTCGTCCGGCACGCCAATCGCGTCCAGAATAGCTTTACCGGATTCTGGAATGATCGGTAGCGCGAGAATGCCAAATAAAGCCGCTAGGTTTAACCCGGTGCGAACGCCAATAGCGGCAGCATCGACATCAGACTTGAACTTCACCCATGGCTCGGCCTTGGTGAGGTACTCATTGCCTGCTGCCCAGATGGCCCGTGTTTCAGCAGCAGCCTTACGGAACTCCATCGCTTCATAATGTGCGATAAGTTGAGGGAGGCGTGCTTTCAGTTCAGAAACGATCCAATCTTCCGCCTCACCTGCTTTTCCTGTGGCCGGGACAACGCCGTCAAACTTGCTGACCGTATATTTGGTGATGCGATTGACGAAGTTTCCGAGAACATTTGCAAGGTCTGAATTGACGGCTGCCTGGAAGCCTTCCCATGTAAAATCTGCGTCAGAGCTTTCTGGTGCATTTGCGATCAAATACCAGCGCCAATAATCAGCAGGCAGGAGTTCCAGCGCTTGGTCCATGAACACGCCGCGCTTGTTGGATGTGGAGAACTTGCCGCCATCCCACGTGACCCAGTTGAACGCTTTGAGTTTGTCGACGCTTTTCCATGGTTCTTTGGAGCCTAACAGGGTGACGGGGAAGCTGACCGTGTGGAAGGCGACGTTGTCTTTGCCCATGAATTGAACATACTCAACATCGTCCGCGCCTTTGTCCGTGCGCCACAGAGACTCCCAGTCTTTGCCCGTCGCCTCTGCCCATTCTTGAGTGGCGGAGATGTAACCAATCGGTGCATCGAACCAGACATAGAAGACCTTTTCTTCATATCCGGGACGCGGGTTGCCCTCTGCGTCGTTCACCGGAATGCCCCATGCAAGGTCGCGTGAGATGGAGCGGGAGATGAGGCCCTCATCAAGCCATTTGTTTGCGATGGACACAGCGAGGTTTGGCCAAGCCTTACCCTTCGTGTTTACCCAATCGCGGATCGAGTCCTGCATTTTCTCCTGAAGCAGGAAGAGGTGCGCGGTGTCGCGGATTTCGATATTAGTGCCACCAGAAACTGACGAGTACGGATTGATGAGGTCAATGGGGTCGAGCAAGGTGCCACACCCGTCGCACTGGTCGCCGCGTGCTTTTTCAAATTCACAATGCGGGCAAGTGCCCTCAACGTAGCGGTCAGGCAGGAAACGTCCATCATCAATCGAATAAACTTGCTTAGAAACGCGCTCTTCGATCAGGCCGTTTTTTTCCAGCACTTGTGCAAAATGCTGGGTCAGCACGGCATTGGCCGGGCGCGATGTGCGGCCGAACCAGTCATAAGAAAGATTAAACCCCTCACCAGCAGCGCGCTGTACCTCATATTGTTCGTCGCAATATTGTTGAACTGGAATACCCTGGGCCTGAGCGGCGAGTTCTGCGGGGGTGCCGTGCTCGTCTGTCGCGCAGATATAGGTCACGTCATGACCGGCAAGGCGCATGGCGCGTGAGTAAACGTCTGCGGGCAACATGGAGCCGGCCAAATTGCCGAGGTGTTTGATGCCGTTGATATAGGGCAGAGCGGAGGTCACGAGGATGCGCCGGGATAGGGTCATTTTCGATTTTCTTTCCCATTTGGTGGGTTTTCGGCTTGAATGGCCGAATGTGGTCTATCGTTGCGGCGTTGTAACCGTGCGAGAGCCGATTGGGAAGGACTGGGAGTGAATTGTCATGCCTAAGATTTTTAACGTGAACGTGCTCGGAATACTCGCTGCTGCTGTGGCGATGTTTATTGTCGGGTTCATCTTTTATGGATTGCTATTCAGCCAGATTTGGCAGGACGCACGTGCGATTGAGCTTGCGGACTTGGAGGGTCAATCACCAGCCTGGATGGCGGGCGGTTTCTTGCTTGAGCTTATTGTCGCTTGCGGGTTGGCATGGGTGCTTAAACTGCGCAGCGCAAATGGGCTTATGCAGGCGGTAACGACGGGGGTTACGCTGTGGTTGCTGATTGGCCTGCCATTGACTGCTTATGAGTTTATCTACGGGCCAGTCCATTCTATTCCGGGCTTTCTGGTCGATGCTGGTCATCGCTTAGTAACGTTTGGTGTGGGAGCGGCGGTACTGTCTTTCTTCAGGAAATAGACGCAATTCTCAACGTTAAGCCCGGCCCCGTTTGAAACGGAGCCGGGCGAGTGTTTGGGCTGACTGAAGGGTGAACTAACAGCCAGCCCGGGGAAGTCCGGTGCGCGCACCGGAAGCTTATTGACCTTATAGGCCGTGACCAGCTGATGCGTGTACGGTTACGTCTACGCGTCTGGCCAAAATGGAGTTTGGGCGGTTTGTAAGCGTGTCGGTCGCGGACGCTATGCGAAATTCTGTTTGGGGCGTGTCGATGCCCTCTGCGGTTAGCGCGTCGATAACTGCGATTGCGCGGTCTGATGACAGATCTGCCATTGTCTCGTCTGTGTGAGCCTCCTCACTTATTGCAACCGCTTCTATGCTGGTTATGGCGCAGTGCCTCAACGAGTCTTTTGCGTTCGAAATTGCGTGCTGTGCATAGCGTGACAGCATTGTCTCATAAGCAGAGAAGTAGACTGAGAGTTGGATGGTTTTGCACGCTGTCTCTGCTTGGGCTGTGGTCATTGTCTGCGGCGGCGCGGGTAGGGGCCGAGATTGTAACTCAGCCATAGCCGGCGCGGCGCCGAAAACGACCAAAGCCGCGAGAAGTGTTGATGTCTTTCTTACCATTTTCCCTGTCCTTTTCGGAGCTGTTTGTTGAGTGTTATTCAACACGGGAAATAGGGCGCTAGTGTGCGCGCACTGTGAAAGACTTGGGCGATTACAAGGTGTTTGAATGGTGCTGTGTCGCTCAGAGCAGGCTATTTCTCACCGAAATACGTCAATTTCCGAAGCAATACCTCCATTGGTCCTCGGCTAAAGAAGCTCCGCCATGTGCCGGTAAAGATGAGCGATGTGATGCCAACTAACGCGCCAACACCGATTGCTTGGGCCGCAGAGAGTTGGCTGTGCAGGCCGAGACCATATCCGCAGAACACGAATGAGAGGATGAGTGACTGCAGCAAGTAGGCTGAGAGTGATGCCGACCCTGCGCGCGCGATAAAGCGGCGAATGGGGCCGGGCGTACCAGTAGAGGCTTTGGCGATGAGACCAGCATAGCCAACGGCCAACAATGGAGAGGCGGCCATGAGTATGGCTGTGCCGAATATAGTAGCGGCAGAAAGCGCGCTCGGGCTTGCATTGATGATCCAGCCGCCGATGGTACTGAAGATGAGACCAGCAGGTAGCATTTGCTAACGGGCGCGCCGCCACACGGGATGATGGGGATCATCAATCGCATTGCTACGCACCGCCGCTAAACCAAAACAAAAGAACCCCAACACACCCAGTCCCTGTTGCAGCATCAGGCTAGGGGCCACTGATAGGAGCACCGAAGCCCTGAACAGGGCGGCAGAAAGGAAGGTGGCTTCGTCGCTGCCAAGTTTATCAGCCTCCAGTGTTAGTGGATTGGAGGCGGGATCTGACATCATTTCGGTGATGTCTACCCCCGCTTGCTCGACCAACATTAGAACGCCAGCAAAGAGAAGGAGCAGCAACGCATTTGCCAGAATAAGAATGAAGCCTAGCCGAATATAGGTGCGATTCTGAAAGTCCTTCATCGCGAAGAGCAGGGTTCCAAAAAGTGCGTATGCCATCAGGATGTCGCCCATCCAAAAGAAGACGAAGTGCACGATGCCAATAATGAGTAGCCCAGCCATGCGGCGGAAGTAGCGTGTGGCGAAGTCTCGTTTCGCCCGCGCGGCTGAATGCATTTGGTAGGCGAGGCCCGCGCCGAACATCATTGAGAACAGCGCGTAAAACTTCATGGCAAACAAAGACCATAGTGCGCCATTCGCCAATTCATCGACAGGGGAACGAATCGCACCCTCGAAGAAGCCAGTTTCAAAAGCCCATGAGAAGCCCATCACGTTTACAACGGCGATCCCCAATAAGGACACGGCGCGCACCATATCTGGCATCAATGCGCGGGCGTGAGGGGGATTCTCGGCTGTGATGTTCATGCCTCGACCTTAGTAAGCGGTGCTAGCAATTGAAAGACGCAAACATTGCGCGTCAGCCCAGCTGATTGGAAAACTGCAATAAGGTGGAGATGGTGCCGACTGAGGGACTCGAACCCCCGACCCCGAGATTACAAATCACGTGCTCTACCATCTGAGCTAAGTCGGCACCGAAGCGCCGTGATTATTGTGAAGCGGCGCGCGCGTCAAGACAGTGAATCACTCAAATCGTTAATCGTGCGCCAAAGCGTCCATTTAGACGTCTGCAGCGACAGCTAGACCAGTGATATAAGTGTTTAATGGCGATGCTAGAAATAGCGCAATCTCAGAATAACTTGCGGCAATTTGAGCCGCTGGCTCATCGTCAATTTGGGAACACACATCTTGAAGGGTGGTTTCCCCGACCTTCTCTGCGTGACGCGCGATGACGTTGATGCGGATACCTGATTTTCCGAAAGCCTCGCCGGCGGCCCGTGCAAACTTCTGAATAGGATTAGGGGCGTCCGACGTCTCGTCGATGGCGCAGGCTTCGTTCAACAGTACGAATATGAGCGTGCCACGCGACTCTGCTAAGTGAGGCGCATATGCGTTCGCATATTGCATGAGTCGGTTGGAGCTGAGCTGTTGATCATTGTGGCAGACTATAACTACATCATGTCGCCCGGACGGATGTAGACGGACGCTGGTGCAATCCGGTTGGGGCTGTTCAGCATAAATGTGAACGTCTGCGCCGTCGCTTTTGAATGCGGCACCAATTTCCTCACCAACGGCATGAAGCGGGTGCAGAATCAAGACAGCTTTGTCTGTGAGTTTTGCATCCAAAAAGTGCCACATGCTGTTTTACCCTTTGTCTTGCGAAATGCGCGATCTCTGATTGGGTCGCTCAATTCTCTGAATTTCCTTCCGGGGAAAGGGTCATCGAAAGGTCCGCGATCACCGACATACTGACGGTATGTAAACAATACCTTCGCTGAGGGGGTGACGGCAAGCACATTTACCAAAAATAGCCATATTTTACAGGCATTTAAACCTTTGGGGGATGCGTCGCTCTCGCTTTGGTTGATCCTTGGCGCGCAGAAAAATCTTCCGCACTGCTAGAGCGTTGAATTGCGCAGCCTTCGCATTTGATGGAGTGTAAACTGTGGCTAACGTGCTGCCGTCCCGGCAGGGTTATGTGAATGGGACAAATGGTATGTTCAAACAATGGGGTTTCAAAGCCTTGGCCATGGCCACTAGTCTGGTCAGTTCCGCGTGTTCTGGAGGAGGAGGTGGTGGTGATGTTCCGCAAGTTGTCGTCCCGCCGCCCTCACCGCCACCAGCATCCAATATGACCTATCATGTCCATCCGACAGGGAGTGATGCAAATGATGGATCAAGTGCTGCACCGTTTGCCACCATTCAAGTCGGAATCGATATTGCCGAGCCGGGGGACACTGTGCGTGTCTCGGCTGGTGTTTATAAACAGCGCGTTGTTTTTCAGGGCGGGGCGGATTCTGGGGCAGAGGGCGAGCCGATGATTTTGCGTGCGGAGGCTGGAGCCATCATTTCAGGTGATGGGCTTACGCCGACAGGGCGCGAGGGGCTGATTACATTGTCGAATGTAAGCCATGTAATGGTCACTGGATTTGAGATACGTGATTTTGCCACGGTGGTGGCGACGAATTTGGACGATTCGCCGATTGGGATTTTGGTGGATGGCGACGGTGAAAACATCGAGCTGGCAGGTAACGTGGTTCACGCTATTGCCAATCGCTCAACCTGCCAACAGGGCGACGCAAATTGTTTCCCCGGTGCCAATGGAATTGGTATTTACGGTACTGGATCGACCGGTTTGCGAGATATTCGTGTGCTTGATAATGAGGTGTATGAGAACCAGTTAGCGTCGAGCGAGGCGCTAACATTGAACGGTAACGTCTCAGGCTTCATCGTGAGCGGCAACTCGGTTCACGACAATGACAATATTGGATTCGATTTTATTGGGTTAGAGGCTGACACGTGTTCTGCATGCACCGATGAGCAGAACCGAGCGCGTAACGGCATTGTGCGAAATAACACAGCCGAGAACAATACTATCACGACGAACCCTTGGTATTCCGGACAAGACGGTAACGCAGCCGGGTTCTATGTTGATGGCGGTGAATACATATTGTTCGAGCAAAACGTATCAACCGGAAATGATTTGGGATTTGAGATCGCGAGTGAGGCCCCAAATGGAGTGTCTAGTCACGTGTTGATTGCGTCAAACCTCATCTCTCAAAATCGAGAGCTGGGCATCGCTGTCGGCGGGTATTCGGAAAACCAGAATCAGTTTGGCGGAGGTCGCGTGACAGATGTGTACGTGGTCAACAATACGCTATTTCAGAACAAGGGGTGGGGCACAGAGATCGTTCTGCAATATCGGGTGAGAGATGCTGTTTTTCAAAACAATATTGTTTCTGGCATCGGGAGCGTTTCTGAGAGCTTCGAGCAGGCGGAGGGCGATATTCAAAGTCAGCGGTTGACCTGGAGGCGGAATATCTGGTGGGGCACCGGCGTGTCCGATGTGATTCCGGTCGATGATCCGGCGGGCTTGATAGATGATCCGCTTTTATCTGACCCACTCAATGGGGCTGTTGAATTGATAGTTGGTTCTCCGGCTCGCGACTCTGCAGAGCCTGTGAACGATATCACCGATTGGCTGGACCCGTTTTGGGCGGCGCATTTTCCCGCCGGGATAATTCCGGGCGCAGGAAGTAGAGATCTAGCGGGCGGAATGAGGGAGCAGGGGATTCTTGATATCGGCGCAACTGAACAATAGGCGCCGTATCAATGAGTGTTGGTAAGGGGTGGCTCCGCGAGTAGGAGGCGATATATGAGAAAAAATTATTAAAAAACAATTGGTTGTGGAGAGTATTTTCCGTTTTGTAGCTCATTCTGTAGCCCATTTTTTGGGCCTTCTTACTTTATTTCCTATTTCGCTTTTTATTCGTCCAGAGCTCAGTTTGGAGAGCTTCGGCTGACACGTTCATTCATGAGCGTCGTTTTGTTGTGTCTGGAGCTATTTATTACGTTAGCGGAAGGCGGACGGATCGCCGATCAGCTGGCATATTGCGCTGGTATGCAATCGCAAAATGGCTTTTCCAGATATTTTCTGTGACTAGGTGTTTGGCACGGGGCCAATACTGCTCACCGTCGGGATTATCCAGAAAAACGCGTTCCTGCGCACTCATCGAACCGTCTGTTACGAGTTCATCAAACGCTTGCGTTCGAGGTGTCTCAGATTCCGCAAGTAACAGCTTGTAGCTGGTCGTTGTCATCCAACGGGCGCGGCGCAATTGGTCCTGAACAATTGATTTAGCCTTCGGGGGGAGGGGTGGTTCCTCAGAGTTCGGATGCGATGTGCTTCCAGCCATATCGAGCTTCGACCGCGTCAAACACAAAGAGATAGTCGCCGAAATGCTCGCGATCAAAGTCGGTGAGCAAATTGGCATGCACGGGGCAGATTGCTGTCTCGGTCATGGCTGTGATCTACCAGATCGGACTCTAGGATTGGCTAATCGAAATGGCGAAGTTTTCTCTGCTTAAGTAGGGATTGTGGTTGCCGGCGATGCTGAAGTTGGATGTTGGACACCTGGGGGAGAGCGGGTGTGACCGATTGCAGCGTGTCAATTTTCCTCAATCGGAAATTCGACGATGAACAGGCGGGATTTGATCCGTGTTGAAAAAAAGAAAATGTTCGCGGTCTGCTTAGAAAATCTACGAACGCGACAGGGCATGACGATGAAGCGAGCACGCGTCGCTACGAGCTTAGCAGCATTTGCCCTAGTCAGCGGAATGCTGATGGCAACAGCACAGGAGGTCGGGACGGGCACACCGCCGGAAGAGGAAGAAGCGATACTGAGGAAAGTGGTTGTAACAGCGACTAAGCGAGGCGAAGTCCTGCAGGACATTCCCATGTCAGTGTCTGCGACCTCGGCCCGGAACTTGAAGGATGGAGGTCTCGCAGATATCGAAGATTTGGCCATTCTGGTTCCAAACCTGAATTGGGGCGAGCATGCCGGAACCACGCTCATCACTATTCGCGGATCAACCCTTCACTCAGGACACCGAGACAACTGTCGCGGCCGCAACTGTGACCTGGTCGATTTCAAACAATGTCCGCCTCAAATCCGTATCGAGTTATGTTGATCACACGAGCGACAATCAATTCGATGCGGATTCGACTAATCTGGACGGGTTCAATGTTGTGGCCTTTCCTCGACCTTCGGAGTCCTATGGACAGGAATTCAACCTGATGGGTGACTATGACCGCGTAGACTTGTTACTCGGTGTCTATTACTTCCACGAAAAAGCCTCGAACGCCCTCAACCTGCGCTTGGGAAGTGTCTTTGCACCTGGCTTTGGCGTGCCAACCGACACCGTAGTCAGCCAATCGGTCGCCAGCGAAACAACCGCTTACGCGATTTTTGGTGAACTGACATACGCTCTTACCAATCGTCTCAAGACGACGCTTGGGCTGCGCTACAATGATGAGGAACAGGACTTTTTCCAGGATCTGTCCTTCATCATTCCAGGTGTCGGTCAGGTCCCAGGGGGCGCAGCCTTTGCTGGAGGACCGGTTCCTGTCAGCACATCATCCGGCAAGGTGTTACCTAAAGTCGCGTTGCAGTATGAATTTTCCGATGACGTGCATGGCTATGCGCAGTGGTCCAGAGGATACAAGTCCGGCGGCCTCAATTTGGAAGGTGGGAATGGCCTTTCGACGGGACGTAGCGGCCTGTATCAACCCGAAATAATTGATGCCTATGAGGTAGGCCTGAAGTCCGTTCTATTCGATGGATCGGTTACCGCAAACATCGCGGCATTTGCGTATGACTATTCAGATCTTCAAATGACCATCGTCGTTCCGCCGACCAACACGCTGGTGCAGAATGCCGATGCAAGCATTGTGGGTTTCGAAGGTGACTTCACATGGAACGTTTCGGACGTATTCAGAATCAATGGTTCAGCAACGTTTCTAGACGCCACGTTCGATGGGTTCAGCAGTTTTGATGACGCAAATCCTGGACTCGGGGTGCAGGATCTGGATGGCCAAACGCTCCCTCACGCCCCTGAAATGACATTGGGATTTGGTGCAGAATACCGATTTGATCTGAGTGGTAAATCGTTCTCCGATTTCTCCGTCCGAGGTGATGCATTCTACAGTGACGATGTCGTCCTGCGGTACTTCGGCACTCCGGTTGAAACCCAGGGCAGCTACGCGCTCCTGAATGCGTCAGCCACGCTGAGGGGAGCTGATGAGAAGACCTCTGTCAGGTTTTTTATCAACAACATTGCGGATGAAGAATACCTCCAGAACGTGACCTATATCGGGGCGGTGGGCGCATTCATGGGGAATTACGGTGCGCCGCAGACGTGGGGCGTACAGATTTCAAGACAATTCTGATTTCCTCTGCAAACTCAGCCGGCGCGCTCAAGTGGCGTGCCGGCCATTTTTTTGAGGACGTCTTGGCGCTCTGTCGAGTGCCTGGCTCTGGGACAGTCATCCAGACCGCTTGAGCATTCAACGAAAGTGTCGGGAGCCAAATGCGAGCCATGGCATCCTGGAAGATACAGGGCAAAGCGCGGTCAGTGAAGGCGCGGCCAGTAGCGACCCATTTTCGCGCCTGGACAGCTGGCCATCAAGCACACGCGCAGGAAAGCGTGTACTTGATACCGAATAGTTCTGGCCTGAGCCTCTAGGTCTCAGGTAGCCGCGCCGTTTTTGACAATCCTGGCTTGGCAACTGCCATTGTAATATCATCTTGAGTAGCGCGGTGGTCGCCCCGGCCCGGATTGACGTAGCAGCCAAAGTCGCAAAAGCCGGTTTTACCATCGCGCTCGAATGTTCCGACCGAATTGAATGCTGATCCGGGAGCCCATCCGGTATGGGCCTGAGCAAGATCGCATTTCACCTTGATGACCTCACCGCCCGCAAGGGTCAGGATTACGGTTGCGCCCAGCGGCGAGACAAAGTCTTCGTCGATCTCGGTAATGATCCGCATACCATCGACTTCCTCTCCTATCCCGTCCCTCATCACAAATCCGGTTATCAACTTTTCGGCATCTGTCGGCTCATACAGCATCGCCGCATAGTTGAAGTCGCGTCCGGTCGTGCCCCAAACGGCCATAATTCGGCGGGTGCGCGGCACATAAGCCGGCCGATATCCCCATGACCTGTCGCGATGTCCCATGCAATCGATTTCGTAGTCGTTCCCGGCGATGGAGATTTTGCCCCTTACCTTGCCAGAACACTCTAGATGGCCGTCTGGATTCAGGGTTGCCATCTCCTCGGCACCTTTCTCCGTCGCCGCCCAGCCCCTCGGTGTGTAGAAGCTCTCACAAAACTCAAGCTCGGCCTCGGTATCTTCCTCACTCCAGCGATAGCGCATGCGTCCATCGCCGAGTGCCTCGACCTCATGGCCCCCGACGCGGTAGCCGGTGTCCCAGCGGTCTTCTGAAGAGATATCGTGATCGACGCCTCTGCCCCCCTTGTCTTCAAGGAAATACCGAGAGCCGCCCTCGGCAAAGACAAACAGTCCGGGCTGACCTTTTCCCCGATTGGGCTCCTGTCCAGCGCGATATATTCCACCGACGCCTGCTGCCGGATCGTAGAAGGTAAGCCAGTCACTCTCCTGCCACTCATTTTCAGGGCCGGGTGTGTGTGGATTGTCCCAACTGCCGTCGTAGCCGGATTTCGGTGTGTCGTTGAACATCGCTGCCTCGCATTTCCTCAGGTTAAATTTTTTACAAAGACGTACGTATTTGTTGCATCTATTGTCGGGTGTAATATTGATGGGTATGTCACATCACTTCTCAAGACGCGGGCACAATATAGGTCTGCTTGAGACCCGAAATTGCATCAGGCACGACACCGGCAACGGACAGATAGTCGATGAACGCGGACGCGTTCTGATCAAATCTGTCCAAAATGCTTTCAAGGTATCGCGGATCTGACCGCATCAGCGGTTCTATTAGATCGCGGCGGGTGCCCCGCAGGAAGACAAATGGATTGCGTTTTTCTGTCGACGACTCTTCCAGAAACAGGTTGAAATAATCCACGAGCTGGTCTGACAGAGCATAGTTTTCGACGATGTCATGTCGCCTTGCGCCCAATGCGCGCTGGACCATAGCGCACACTATTCCCGTGCGGTCTTTTCCCGCCGAGCAGTGGATGAGAAGCGGCGACGAATTTTCATGCATCGCCATGAGGATCGCGCCGACCGCCGGCTGCATGGCCTTCAGGATTTCATCATATGACTGGAGCACCATATCCCGTATGGCATTCTGACTGACCTCTGAGGCTTCCAGAGCTTCTCGCAGCCTGTCTCCGACAGCTGCATGCATGTCTGGAAACGTGAAAACCCGGGCATGCTGTTTAGGCCACTTGCTTCGATCAACCCCACGCTCGAGGGTGAGACGCAAATCGAATACACGCGAGATGCCCAATGCATCGATCATTCGGCAATCGTGTTCCGTCAGACCGGAGAGAGATCCCGACCGATAGAGGAGGCCCTTGCGAATGTGTTTGCCTTTTCCCACCATGAGGCCACCGAAGTCCCGGAAATTAAATCCGCCTTCAAGCGCTATCTGCCCGTTGCCCTTCATCCGTGTAGCCGAGGAACAGTTGGGAATATACGTCTCATGAGTTTGAAAGTGTCGCCTTGATCGGAAGCGATTTGATCCCTCCGACAAAGTTTGCCTGTATGTATTTTGGGTCACCGGTCAGCTCGATGGCGTTGACCTGGTCCGCAAGACGCATCAGGAACTGCGTATTCTCCTGACGGGCAAGGTGCATGCCGAGGCACATGTGTGCGCCATGACCAAACGCCGCGTGCCTTACCGACCGGTCTCTGTCTACATCGAAAGTATCCGGCGCATCGAACACCTCAGAGTCGCGACTTCCGGACGGATACCAGAGGATCACCGACTGACCCGCCTTGATGGTTTTTCCGTTCAAAACATAGTCCTCTTTTGCGGTGCGCACGAAATGTCGAACTGGCGATGCGATGCGGATGGCTTCCTCGACAATCCTTGGTGCCATGTCGAGCGGGTCGGCCTTGAGGCGATCAAAGAGCTCCGGGCTCTTCGCCAACTCTGAAACAGCTTGTGTCAGTGAATAACTTGTCGTGTCATGGCCAGCTGTAGCGATGATGATGTAATAGCCTAGGGCCTGCGAGTTGCTGATCGGGTCACCATCAATCTCGGCATTGGCAATGATCGAAGCGACATCGTCTTTAGGTTCGCGGCGTCGATCCGCCGTAATTCCATCGAAATAATCCGAAAGCTCAGAAAACGTCTTCTTGAGTGCCGCCGCCGGATCGACGCTTACATCGACATCCGTGCGCTTGGTGTCCGGATCGTCTGGTCCGAACAGTTCTTGGGTCAGTCGCAACATCCGCGGAAAGTCTTCAGATGGCACACCGAGCACGGTCATAATCACACGAAGCGGGTATTCCAGGGCGATGTCTCTAGCGAAATCGCATTCGCCCTTCAGGTCACGCAGTCTCTCCAGAGCACGGTCAGCGGAGCCAGCGATGCTGCTTTCCAGCCTGGCCAGGTTCTTCGGCATGAACCAGGCCTGTGTGAGCAATCTCATTTTTGGATGCTCTGGTGCATCCATAGAGACGAGCGAACGTATGAGATTGAGCGAACCACCGGTCAATCCGCGAATAGCATCCTCCCGAGCGGACTTGGAAATGATCAGCCTCGGTTCATTTAGAAAGATGTCAGTCTTGCGCTCAATCTCGAAGATGTGTTCGTGCTTCGTTATATGCCATAGATCGGGATACTCGTCGTCTTGACAGAAATGAACGGGGTCGCTCGCTCGCAGAGAGGCGAAGAGAGCGTGTGCGCGATCGGGTTCTGCCCAGAAGGCGGGGTCATAGAGCTGTGATGCCTGATTTGTCATTTCGTTGTCACCTGTACTAAATTTGTTTCTGTCGTGGGTTTACCGCTCTGGCGGGCGCTAATTCATGATCGATCCGGAATGAGAACCGCCTTCACACAGATGCCGTCATGTTGTTCTGACACAGCCCGATTGATCTGGCTCAATGGATACGTTTTCACCATCCGATCGAATGGTAGTTTGCCCGCCTTGAAATGGGCTATCAGCTCAGGGAGAAATGTATCCGGGTCGCTATCTCCCTCGATTATACCCTTGATGGACTGACCGAATGTCATGATGCTATTTACTTCCCCGGGTACGGGCGTCTGCGGCGGACTTATACCTACGAGACCCAGAACGCCCATCGACCCCAGGCTCGCCACGGCAGCCTTCTGAACAGCCGGAACGCCCGATGTGTCGAGCGCGCAGTCAACACCTTGAGGCAAGAGTGTGCGAACGGCTTCCGTGAGATCACTGATCTTCGTCGGATCGATTACATGGGTTGCGCCGAATTCTCGCGCGAGATCGCGGCGGGCTCTCTGCGGTTCCACAAGTATGATAGTGGCACAGTTGCAGATCGCTGCGCCCATCACAGCACTCAACCCAACCGAGCCGCCACCTGTGATAAGGATGCTGGAACCGGGCGTAGCAGCCAGTGACCGCATAACCGCACCTGCGCCAGTTTGAATGCCACAGCCCAGCGGCCCCATAATTTCGAGAGGGAGGTCCTTGTCGATCTTCACGACGTTGCGTTCGTAGGTTACGGCCAGGTCGGAAAATGATGATTGTCCAAAAAAATTCGATGACACTGGAATGCCATCTTTGGTGTAGGCTGACGTCCCGTCGGATCGTCGGCCTGCATAATTCAGACTTGGCATGGTTCTGCAGTAGGAAGGATATTCCGATTTGCACCGGTCGCAGTCGCCGCAGGACCGAAACGTCATTAGGACCGAGTCGCCTGGCGCCACCTTGGAAACATTTTTTCCAACCGCTTCGACAATACCCGATCCCTCATGTCCAAGGACCGCCGGCATCGGATAGTCTGCCATCATCGACTTGAACACGATATCCGTGTGACAGAGACCTACGCCGGAGATACGCACAAGGATTTCGTCGTCCCGTGGGCCCTCAATGTCGATCTGTTCAATTCTGAAACTTGGTTCGTCGCGGTAAGCGACTGCCGCATTCGCTTTCATTACGTCCTCCCGCGAGCCGACATTCATATGACGATCTCATTTTGAAAGAACAGAATGCACGATAAAACGACATATTACAAGAACTGTCTGTTGTATCGTTCTTATTTCGGTCGCTTCAGGATCGATGGCAGAAAGAATTTCTGAAGCAGTAGGCGCTGGCTCTCAAGGCTTTCGTCGTCCCGAACCGTCAGTACTGCGTGGACATGTCTCATCCAATCCAGAACTTCTGCATTTTCGATGTTTTCACGAATCCTGCCTTGCTCGCGTGCCTGCTCCAGCAGAGGCGCCCACATTGACATCATCAAGTCCCGGATCTCTTCGGACGCCGTTACGAGAAATAATTCGAGACTGTGATCGGTGCTGCTCGTGATGATTGAGTTCACCAATTCGTCAGATCGTGCGGCCATGATGGATTCCAGCGAACCGTCAACAAGAGCTTCATCGATTGACTGATACTTGTCGAAACGAGTTTTCAATTGCCGAGCCATAGCAGAGATGCGTTGTTCCAGAATAAATTGCAGCAGCGCTGATCGGTCTTCAAAAAAGCGATAGATGGATTGCCTTGACGCTCCGGCTTCTTCCGCTATGTCCGCCATAGACGTTCGTAGTGGTCCGAACTGAGAAAAACATCGAATTGCTGCCTCAGCAAACAGAGTTTTGTTCAAAGTGGGGCGCTGGTTCTGTACCATGGAATCTCCGGGATGAGTTAAAGAACCAAGTATACGGCGTTTCGTACTTTTCAAAATTGCAAATGCTGCTGCGCCCATGAACAAAGCTTCGTTCGGGGGGTGAGGAGCTCCATACTGATATTATACGCAGACGGTCAGTCCCAAAAAATCTATGTTCGGCACGCTACTTGTCTCGGCAAAGCGCAGGCAGAACAAATGTGCGAAGAACAAATCGCTGCATAGCTTCATCATAATCGCCCCGTATGGTCATCAAGGCATGCTGGCTGCGTATCCAGTCGACGGCCTGCTCATTGGAAATGCCTGGTCGAAGTCGGCCCTGTTCTCGTGCCCGATCAAGCACGCCCTCCCAAAGCTCAAGCATACGCTTTTGAACAGCTGGAGACCCGCGGAGCAAGAATTGGTCTAACCGGTGATCGCCGCCTTGGGCAACTATCTCAGCAAAAAGAGCGTCGCTCTGACCAATTTGAATAGAAATAATCGAGCCCTCAATAAGGGCATCCTCAAAATTATCAAACTCCGAGAATACCTTTAACAGTCGTTTGGCCATTTTTTCGATACGCTGCCCCATGATATATTCGAGCAGGTCAGCGCGCGTGGGAAAGAGCCTGTATACCGATTGACGGGACACGCCGGCAGCTTCTGCTACATCCGCCATTGAGGTGCGATGGACCCCATAACGTTCGAAACAACCGACCGCAGCAGCTGAAAGTGTGGCTCGGGTTATGCGACTGGTTGATTCAGCGTTCAACGTAAGGGTCCTCGTAGGGGATCCCCACTCGTTGGACATGCCCAAATGAGGATATAATCATCTCGCTAACTCATATCAAGTGATGAGAGATATGCCAGCGTCTCCAAATCAACTTCTAGCTTCAGAAAATTCGGATTATTTTCAGATGCAGCCGAAAAGGCCGCAAAATTTTCCAAGCTTTCCGCCTCGACAAGCAGGCCCGTAAGGTTCGGATCCTGAAGACCTCTAAACCGCGCCAAGATATTGATACCGGCATCCGAAAACGTTTTCGAAACGCTGCCTTCGCCGCTTTCTTTCCACGCCTCCTGCCACAGGTCACCGTTACATTTGTGAGTAATAATTAGTTGTACCATTTTCTTTAGCCTTTCTTCGAAGCAATGCGTTCCAATTCGGCCCAATAACCCTCAAACATAGCTGGCGCTTGAGCGAGCAATCCAAGTCGATTGGTAAACGCAAGCACCATCACGGAAAATTTGAAGGCAACAAGGTCCTTGCAGTATTCCCAGTTCTCAACCTTGTTCCCTCCGACCTCTTCGTAGAGCTGGAGCAAGCTGCTTTCGTCTGGAAACCAATCCGGCTTCGGATTATCCGCCGGCGAGAGCATGTCAGTGGTAAAGAGCAAGTAGGCTAGGTCCAGTTCCTTGGGCCCCGCGAACGACATCTCAAAGTCGATCACAGCAGACACCGATCCCTGCTCAAATAAATAGTTGTCAAACTTATTGTCGCCGTGATTGAACACGTTGGGAGTACCATCCGGCTCACGTTGGCGCAGCATTTCGGCGCTGCGATCAATTCGCGCATCTGAGAAGTCATGATACGCTGCCAGGTCGAGAGTCCACTGAATTTCCCGCGCGAAGGCGCTTCCGCCGCTGGCTTGCTCATGCAGAAATCGAAGGCTTGGCTCACTGATATCAATTGCATGCATGTCTACCATAGTCTGTACGGCCGAATGCAACATGCTGCCTCTCT
Source organism: Hyphomonas sp. (assembly GCA_033851975.1). Classification (GTDB taxonomy): domain Bacteria; phylum Pseudomonadota; class Alphaproteobacteria; order Caulobacterales; family Hyphomonadaceae; genus Hyphomonas. The sequence goes on from JAWSVJ010000003.1 coordinate 71,556, forward strand.
GATCTGGCGAAGCATCTTTGATTGCTCCCTCGGACCACGCTTTACTGCTTCCTGGATCACCGGAGACAACCCTCATTACAAAACCTGGTTTGCCTAGAATCGCGCCTTGTTCATCCAGATAAAGAGGCTCCGGGACCGAGATTCCCGACGCATGCAGATGCCGCTGTACCAAATACTGATGCTTCAAATCGTAAATATGAAAAGGACGCACATCAGCACCAGTGTCGAATTTGACAAAGAGCTTTTCGGACGTGCGCTTGTCGATTGCCGCATCGACAAACAGCCCTCCGCTCGACACGCCAGTCGCGCTTGGAGTCGTCACACCAATCAGGTCAACATCCTTGGTATCAAAAGCTTTTTGAATAAGGTGTCTGATGTTTTCCTGTGGAATGGCGTCACGAGTCTCAAGGCTCGCCTGTCGGATGGAACTTACCGAGTCCTGGGCCATGTGATCTTCCTTATGTTTCGCGAAGGGCGACACCGCACGATAGCCGCGCCCCGACCTGCGCTCAATTGTAGTTGTACTTTAGTGTAATACCGGCTGTCAGTGGGGCACCCGCTTGCGCGATGTCTCCGAAAGGCAAGGCGGTTGCGAAAACATTCACTTCTTCGTCGAGCAGGTTCTTGCCCCAGACAGAAACCCCATACCGACTATCAGGCGACGTCCAATTGAGTGTCGCATTGAGAATGTCGTGACTTGGCTCCTCGAGCCGATTGTCAGCCTCCCACGCATACGAGTCTGTGTGATTGAGATTTACTGAAAACGACAGCTGGTCAGAAAAGTCGTACGTTCCACCGACGATCAGTTGATATTCAGGCGTTCTCGCCGTCTGGTTTCCGGCTGCATCACCAGGGAGAATCGTGTTGCCCGGGGAGGGCATATTCGAAACCGAGGTTGGTGCGGAACCAAAACTCGAATACTCACCTTCAATCAGTGACAATCCGCCCCGGAGAACGAGCTTGTCTGTTACGGCAAATTCGACGTCAGCATCAAGGCCATAAATCTCAACAGTGGCTGCGTTCAGCAACACGGTGCTGGCTGCAACAACCTGCAGCACTTGCAGGTCTTCATAGTCATAGAAGTAGGCCGCGCCGTTGAAGATCATGCGTCGGTCGAACAGCGTGGATTTCATCCCGAGTTCATAAGCCTGAAGTTCTTCCGGTCTAACCACGGGTCGCGTCGGCTCGACTGTATTGAAGAGCCCGCTTTTGAAGCCGCCATTATAGCTTGCGAACAGAAGAATATCTTCCGTGGGCGTATATTCCAGCACGATGCGAGGAGAGATGTTTTCAAACGTCTTGGACCGGGTCCCGCTACCAAGTAGACCTAGATTGCTGTCCAACACAAAGTCCAACTCCTGTTCGTCGCTCGTATACCGGAGCCCTCCGGTGACTTTCCATTTCTCCCCGAGCGGAACGCCAACCTGGCCAAACGCAGAATAGGAGTTGGTTGTCTGAATTGCGCGAGTATCCGAAAAATCTATCCCCGATCCCGCAAACGCCAAACCACTCAATCTAACAGATTCGTTGCCCGCGTCCGCATTCATATAGAAGCCACCGATAATCCAGTCGACCGCGCTCGAATCGGGAGAAAAGAGTTGAAACTCCTGAGTAACAGCTTCTCCGGTAGATGCGAGATAAGCGTTGAGGATCGGCAGAGTGGTTACGTCATTGTCGGGCGTGTTGAGTCCATTATAGGTCTGATAACTTGTGATGCTTTTGAAATTGGCCCAAACAAGCTCGTGTTCGATCGTCGCGCTGAATGCCGACTGATCAATCTGCATCTCTGGCGCGTAAGTGGTCGTTACATTATAGAAATCTGAAGGTGCAGGCTGTCCGTCGAGACCTACACTATTTCCTGTGAGACGGTAAGGAATGCTGTCTTTGTACTCTGAGTACTCGCCTGCAAACGTCACGCTCGTACGGTCTGTGGGCTCCCAACGCAACTTTGAGCGCAAGGATGTCTCGTCACCCAAATAGGCGTCTCCGCCTGTGCCGAGATTGTCGCCCCAGCCCTTCGACTGCTTACGTGAATAGACGGCAAAGTCGGCAGCGAGCTTATCGGTGAGCCCCCCGGAAACGTAAAGACTGCCTGTTGTTGTGTCGTAGGTCGCATATCCGAGATTAGCGCGGAAAGTCAGTTCGTCCGAGGGATTATTCGTAATGACCTGCACAACGCCCCCTGTCGAATTGCGTCCGAAGAGCGCGCCCTGCGGCCCTTTGAGAACTTCGACACGCTCGATATTGTTGAAGGAGAATATGTTGCCCGCACGGAACGGTCGATAGACGCCATCGACATATGTGGCGACCGACGACTCGTCTCCCAGCACAACATTCGTCGATCCGATCCCGCGAATGACCGGCACCCCGGCGCCCGCGGTATTATTGAAGTTGAGACCGACGATAGTGTTTGCCAATGAGGCTGTGTCGGAAATGCCTTGCTTTTCGAGGGTGTCTGCTGTGACGGCCGAGACGGTTACCGGTACGTCCTGGAGACTTTGCTCCCGCCTTTGCGCGGTCACCGTCACGATCTCGAGGCGGGCAACTGAATCTTCCGAAGGCGCCGCCGCCTCCATATCCCGCGCTTTCGTATCCTGCAACTCAGCCGAGCCCTCGACCGATTGAGCGATGGCGCTGCCGGCCCACATGCACAGGGCGATCGCGCTCGCAAATTGTGGCGTAAATGACTTCATGTTTTCCTCCCGGATAAATGGCTGGCCCCGACCCCTGTCAGCCGAAAGGCTGCGGAGCTATATCTCGGACCGCCAACTTCTATTTTTTGTTCAATTTCTGAGGGCTTTCAGCCCGTAGATTTCCAGATCAGTTCGCAGACAAGGATCGTTTTATCCGTTTACTGACGGTATGATATCGCTATCCTCCCAGTTTGGAATTTTTAGATCATGTTACAGTTTTTGATATATGTCAACAACATTGATTCGTCTCTGGAAGGAGCTTAGCCGATCCTGTGTAGAGCAGCTTGAAGATGGCCATTATAATAGTCCCATACAGGCCCAAACTCAGGGAGGTTCTTTCGCGATAACGTGATCGCCGAGGCAAACTTGAAATTGTTGAAGGCCTGAAAATATTCCCAGTACTGTACTGAGGTTCGTGCCTCGGATTCGAACTGCTCGATCAGTTCATTTGACGTCGGCACACCGGGTAGTGGGTCAGACTGCGACTGTTGCGTCTCTGCCAGGAAGACAATTAGCGCAAGATCGCTCTCATTGTGACCGAGGAAGGAAAGCTCCCAATCGATGACAGCCTTCAGTTTGGCGTCCCGGAACATGAGATTGCAGTACTGAGCGTCACCGTGAACGAGATTTGGTGCGTATGCGGTGGGCTGCATCGCAATCATTTTGTCATAAGCTTTGAGAAGCGTGGTATATTCGGCTGTGGCTTCCCCGATGAGTCGCGCCTCTTCGAGCCACCAGCCGAGCTCACGCTCAATGGGAGTCTTTCCAGTCCCACGTTTCGCGAGATGGGGAACTTTTTCAGGTCCGATTGCTTTGCGTCTGAGGCGACCATGAAATCCTGCGGCCTGAAGCATCATTGCTCGCCTGTCGTCGGCGGTTGCCGTTGCCAGAATACCTTTTTCGAACACACTGGGTGCCGGACTTTCGCCGATGACTCGCTCACCGATATAACCAGGAAAACGCAGGTGATCACCATTCGCATCGAGCCAATATACGTGTGGCACCTCCAGGCCCACTTCACCTGCAACCTTCGCCGTTTTGAACTCGTCGGAAAATACCTTCTGCTGCAACAGCGATTCGCCCGGCTGATATCGAGCAATGAGTTGCCGCGTCTCGCTCCCTTGACCAACATCCATCGTGGCCGTGAAAAACGCAATGCCATTGCTTGCGCCTGCTCCATCCTCTAGGTGTGTGAGATCATCAATCTCAACCGCGCCGAGGACATCAGGCTGAGCCTCGACAAAGGCCTTGATGTCGGAAGATCTGAGTTTCGCAAAGCGCGATTTTGCGGCACTACTGAGATCGTCCATTGCACTGCGCAGATTCGGCTCACTCATTTTTCTACCCTCTTCGGCGACCGACATCGGTCATGGTTCTACACTTTGGGCCTCAATCGTGAACGACAGCCCGGTCATGCGGTTGAAAGTCGCTCAGACCGTCTTGAGAACATGTCGTTACCGTCTCCTTTTCAGTCGGCAGATGTGCGCCGTGATAAGGATTAAGCGCGACGGCGAAGTCGCAGAATCCCTGCTTGCCTTCACATTCGACAATCGATGTGTGCCCTGTCGCCATGAATGCGCCAGGAACCAATCGATGAACAAAACCCTGAATGGGCGTGCATTTGAGCGAGATTGTCTCCTCTTCCGTCTGCAATTTCCAGATGGATTGAAGTGGTGTCATACCATCCGATGCGAACGTCGTATTGACGTCCACGTCAACAAGATCCGAACTAGCGCCTGAACGAGCCACAAATCCGACTTTCGCATACTGTCCCGTCTCAGCGTACCTCACCTTCATCGCCGCCCAGGAAAGGTCGGGGCCTAATGTTCCGACACTGAACCATAGAACATCCAGACCGTGGACACTACGAGGACCCCAGGACCGGTCCCGATGAGCCAGCGCGTCGACCTCGTATGTCTGATCGCCCAGACGTATCTTGCCGCGCACACGGCCGCCGCACTCAAGATGCCCCTTTTCAGTTTCCCGCTTGTAACCATCCCCCGTCATCCAGTCGCGTGGCTCGTAAAAGCTTTCGACGAATTCGAGCGACAAGGATGCGTCAGGCTCATCGTAGGTATAGCGCATGACTTTTGGAGAAACGCAGGTCGTTGACGCCGGCCCAACGGTTTGCCCGCGCTCGGTCCGGCGGCATCGCGAGCCATCGACATCAATCTGACGGCGCAAGAACCGCTTTCCACCGATTTTGTAGATGAAAATCGCACTCTGCCCTTGAGGCCGGTTTGGATGGTAGCCAATGCGCTGCCAGCCTCCGATGCCCGCCTTAGCGTCAAAGAACCAATAGCAATCGCTTTCCTGCCAGTTCTCCTCGGCTTCAGGAGGATGCGGCAGGTCCCAGGAGGATTCGTAGCTCATTGCGCATTTCCCACGACTGATGAATTTGATGCCTTCGCAAGCGCCAAACGGGCCATTTCTACGCCGCCCGATTGTGAGCGCGTAACCCGGAGTCTATCTGCTAGATAACATTTTGGCATACACACTGCCTCCCTTAGACGTGTAGCTTCATTTTTTCGGACGTCGAGGTCCGGGCTACATCAATGATTGTTATATGTTACATTTTTTGTTGGTTGTAAAGTCAAGCTAATCAAAATTTATAACGATCTTGCCAACATGGCGCTGGCTCGTCTGGCGCTCGATCGCCGCCAGATGTTGCTCAACCGGAAAGACCGAATCGATTGCGGGCTGAAGGCCAGTTGATTCTATGGCGCGCACAAATGCCTCCTGATGCTTCAACGATCCTACGGTTATGCCGGTCATTCGCAGATTCGAGCGAAAGAATGCTGCAGTAGGAACCACGCCTTCGCGGCCTGTGAGAACGCCAATCATTGCGATATGGCCTCCCATTCTGCAGGCGGCGATCGACTGGGCAAGTGTCTCGGGCCCTCCTACCTCAACGACACCGTTCGCACCCGCGCCCCCAGATATTTCCTTGGCCCGCAATCCCCAGTCCCGGTGGCAATTGTAGTTTATCGTTTCATCGGCGCCCTATTTTTTCAGTATACGGCATTTTTCGTCTGATGAACTGGTCGCAATCACTACAGCGCCTGCTGCCTTTGCGATCTGAAGTGCAAACAGTGACACTCCACCGCTGCCCTGAACAAGCAGCGTCTCGCCGGGTTTTATCCGGATCGCGTCCATCACTGCGTGCCACGCGGTCACGCCTGCGCACGGCAGACACGCTGCTGCCTCATGCGACATTCCAGCTGGCGCGCGCGTGATACTGGATGCTGGCACGCTGACAAACTCGGCGCCAAATCCATCAATATGATCGCCGGGGACGGAGCGAAGCTGTTCGGGTGTCGCATCGCCATCCCGCCAATGTGGGAAAAAGCGGGATATGATCCGATCGCCACGTTTAAAGCGCTGCACGTTGGCGCCCACTTCAACGACCTCGCCCGCACCATCCGACATGAGTATGCGACCATCTGAAGCCGGCAGATGCCCCCTTATCACTGCCAGATCATGAAAATTGAGCGAAACCGCCTTAACGGCGACCAGCACGGAATTGGAATCCGGAACGGGTGCCTCGATTTCTTCGAGGCAGGCTGATGTCGAACCATTGGATAGGCAAAGAGTCAAAGCGCGCAAATCGCACCTCATCATGTTACAAATATTGACATATGTCATAATGCGTGGAATTCTGCTTGGCAATCGATCTTCAGTCGCGGACCGCCTGCGGAGAGGCCAGAGGAAAGGGCTTAGGATGAAGCAACAGCTTATAGTTGTGACCGGCGCAGCGGGCATTGCGGGACGAGCGACTGCAAGCGAGCTTCGCGCAGCAGGATTCCGTGTGGTCGGCATTGACCTTGCGGCCAATGAGAGTGAGTGCGGCGGCATGCACGACTTTCTTGGCGGAGTCGACTTGACCGATGAGGACGGTGCCCGGGGCGCATTCAATCAGATTTGCGACACGCATGGTCCGATACGAGGCCTGGCCAATATTGCCGGCGGGTTTGCCTGGGAAACAATTTCAGATGGGACGACTGCGACCTGGAACAGGATGTGGTCGATGAATGTCATGACCTGCTTTCATGCGACGCGGTCAGCCCTTCCTCATTTCTCAAATCAAGGCGGGGCAATTGTCAATGTCAGCGCGGCTGCCACGGCGAAAGCCGGAACGGGAATGGCAGCCTATGCTGCTAGCAAGTCAGGCGTATCGCGACTGACGGAAAGCCTCGCGGAAGAGCTCGGGCCCCGTAGCATCCGCGCGAACGCCGTGCTGCCCACAATTCTGGACACGCCCGACAATCGTAGGGCAATGCCCGAGGAAGATCCAACCAGATGGGTGCGTCCCAGCGAGTTCGCTAAGGCGATCGTCTATCTGATATCTGATGACGCCTTGGCCATAAATGGCGCCCTCTTGCCGATTGCAGGTCGTCTCTGATGGAACGGCAGGGCATGCTTGAAGGCGTTCGGATCACCGACATGACGAGCGTGGTTTTCGGACCATACGCGACACAGACGCTGGCCGATCTCGGGGCTGATGTGATTAAGGTTGAATCGCCCGAAGGCGACCAGTTCAGATATTCCGGCAAGCCGGCCAGCTCCAGGGGTATGGCGCCCGGATTTCTTGCGCTCAACCGTGGCAAGCGTTCAATTATTCTCGATCTGAAGTCGGAAGATGATCGCGCGGTGATGCGTGACCTCATTAAATCGGCTGATATTTTCATCCACAATGTCCGGCTGAAAGCCATTACAGCGCTCGGCTTCGGACCAGGGCAAGTCCGGGAAATCAATGACGATATCATCTACATCCATTGTGTGGGGTTTAGCTCAGAGGGTCCCTATGATGGGCTGCAGGCGTATGACGATGTGATCCAGGCCGCGAGCGGAACAGCAACGCTCGCTGGCCGCGTCGATGGAACAGGGCAGGCGCGATACATACCTTCATTGATCGCTGACAAGGTCGCGGGTCTGCATGGGGCGCAGGCAGCGCTCGCCGCTTACATTCACAAGCTTCGCACCGGCGAGAGCCAGTTCGTCGAAGTTCCGATGTTCGAGGCCTTCACCCACTTCATGCTGACCGAGCACCTGGCCGGCCTCACTTTTGATCCGCCTAATGCCGATGCCTGCTATCTCCGCCAAGTCGATCCTGACCGACAGCCATTCCCCACATCTGATGGCTACATAAGTATCGTGCCGTACACGCCGCAATCCTGGGGTGTTGTGTTCGACGTCATAGAGGATCCGGATTTTCTGAAACAGGACGGACTCCGGACTGTCAAGGAACAGTTCTTCAACCAGCACAGGCTGTATCGGCGTCTCGCGGAGGTGACACCCGCACGCACAACTCAGGATTGGACGAAACGATTCAGGGCGGCCAGAATTCCCTGCATGCCTGTTCGGGACATAAGCGATATACTTGAAGACCCTCATTTGGAAGCGACCGGATTTTTCCGAAGACAACAGCACCCGACCGAGGGCTGGTGGCAGGATATGGCTCCACCTGTCCGTTACGGTGCGGCGCCGTCCCGGACCTGCAGGCCGCCCCCGACGCATGGCGAGCATAGTGCGTTCATCCGAGCCGAGACCGCCAGGCTTCGTAAAGAACAGCCATGATAAGACAATCCCAAGAGGAATGAGACTTGATCCACTTTGACCGTGAATATGCAATGACAATCAACGGTGCGAGTGTCCAATCGGACACCGCAATCGATGTGATAAACCCGGCCACCGGTGCGGTATTTGCCGAGGCACCCAATTGCAGCGAGGCCGAGCTCGATCGTGCCGTATCCACGGCACAGGTTGCGTACCGGAGCTGGAAATCGCGGCCCATTTCAGAGCGTGCCGAGCTTATATCTCAGGCGGGTGACGCAATCCTCGCGCACACCGAAGATCTGGCTCGCCTTTTCACGAAGGAACAGGGCCGGCCGGTGGATGGCGCCAGGAACGAAATCATGATGGCCGGCAACTGGCTCAAAATGGTCTCCCAGATGCGGCCCCCGGTGCATGTAAGTGAGGATAGCGAAACGCAGTTTATAGAAACCCGCTACGTTCCGCTTGGTGTCGTTTGCGCCATCGCACCCTGGAACTTTCCGGTCAACCTCGCGATCTGGAAGGTGGCACCCGCGCTGCTGGCAGGCAACACGATGGTGCTCAAGCCGTCGCCCTTCACACCGCTCTGTACTTTGAAGATCGGTGAAATTCTGCAATCCGTACTGCCTCAGGGGGTCCTCAATGTTGTCTCAGGCGACGACCGGCTTGGTCCATGGATGACAAGCCATCCCGGTTTCGCGAAGATATCGTTCACCGGATCGACCGAGACCGGCAAGAAGGTGATGGAAAGCGCCGCCCGCGATCTGAAAGCTGTCACGCTTGAACTCGGGGGCAACGATGCGGCGATTGTTTTGCCGGACGTCGATATCGACGAAGTTGCGGAAAAAATATTCTTTGGAGCCTTTTTCAATACAGCTCAGATTTGTGTCGCGACGAAGCGCCTGTATGTTCATGAGAGCGTATATGATGCCTTGCGCGACCGGCTCGTTGCCATCGCAAAATCGGTGAAGGTCGGTGACGGTTCCGAACAGGGTACGATACTCGGTCCGGTACAGAACAAGCGTCAGTACGAGCGCGTCATGAACTTGCTGGAGGATGCCAGAAGCAGCAAGCTGACACTGATCGAGGGTGCCGCCATTCCAGATACAGCCGGCTATTTCATTCCCGTGACGATTGTTGACAATCCGCCCGAGAACGCAAGGGTGGTGCAGGAGGAGGCATTTGGTCCCGTTCTTCCGATGCTGAAGTATACCGAGATAGACGACGTTATTGCCCGTGCCAATGACAGCGAGTACGGGCTCGCGGGGGCTATCTGGTCGAAGGATGCCGACAAGGCCATGGCCATTGCGCGCCAGTTGGAGACCGGCACGGTCTGGATTAACCAGAACCTGAACCTGCGACCTGACACGCCGTTCGCTGGACACAAGGCCAGCGGGTTCGGTACGGAAAACGGCTTGGAGGGCCTGCTCGAGTTCATGGTTCCCCAGTCCATTTACGTTGCCAACGCCTGACCGATGGCGATCAGTTTTGACTTTACCGGCAAGCGGGTGTTGGTGACAGGCGGAAGTCAGGGCATAGGGCTTGCCATTGCGACAGCCTTTGCGGATTCAGGTGCGCGGGTTTCCATAACCGGTACCCGCGAAGGTCCGGAAGAATACGCATCCGACCTGGACCCCTTCGACTACTATCAATGTCGGATGGACCGGGAAGAAGATCGGGCGTCGCTTTGCGCGGCTATGGGCACACTCGATGTACTAGTCAACAACGCCGGCCAGACTGTGGAGAATGAATATGAGTTGGCGGGTCATCGTCAGGTGATCGAAGTGAATTTGACCGCCGTCTCAGACATGTGTTTCCGATGCCTTCCTCAACTCACGGCGTCAGCCGGTGCTATCGTCAATATCGGTTCGGTTTCGAGCTTCATCAGCGTCCGAGATCATCCTGCTTACACTGCCAGCAAGCATGCCGTCGCCGGACTAACCAAGGCGATGGGCGACAAGTGGTCGTCAAAGGGCATCCGGGTCAACATGGTTGCCCCGGGTTTCATAGATACCCGGATCGTTGATTGGGCCCGCAATGATGAACAACTTGATCCATCCTTCCTGAAACAGATCCCGGCGCGCCGCATTGGACGACCGGAGGATGTTGCGAACGCGGTGTTGTTTCTGGCGAGTCCGGAGGCCGACTATATTCGGGGTCACGGTCTTGTCGTGGATGGCGGTTACCTGCTTCGGTGAGCCAGTTATAGGCTGACATCCTTCCCAGAACTCATCAGCATATCGCATGTCGGAAACAAGACGCCGCAAGTCCAATAAAGACTTGCGGCGCCGTTCTTGCCAGTAACGCTTGCTGGAATTTCTTACTCGGCAGCAACGTGATGCTGCGCTGAATGGTCGGATGTGACACGCAATACGCTGCCCGGTGTGTCACCTGTTGGTTCGTCCTTGATATGGGTGGTTACGCCATTGACCATAATGCGTTCGTAGCCACCCGCCTTGGGTTTCCGGCGCCATGACTCAAGCGGCATGTCGTGGACAATCTCGTACCGGTCATATTCAATGAACAAGGTATCGAGGTCATAAATCAGGATATCTGCCGCAAAGCCCGCCAAGAGGGCGCCGCGGTCGACCAGCTGGATCGTCCTGGCAACCTTCATCGCGAGTTGATGATGCATTTCCTCAATCGTGAAGAGCTTCTCTTCACGTACAAGCCATATCAGCATTTCAGTGCCATAGTGACCGTTCGAAAATGCCCGCGTGTGCGCGCCCCCATCAGATACGCCCGCAGCAATTGCTGGACAACGAAGAAGGGAAGCGGGAAGGGCCGCATCGGTCGCTGAAAAGGGCGCCGATTTCAATTGAAGTTCGAGATTGGACTTCCATCCCAATTCGGCGAGTACTTCGACAACGTGCTGTCCTGCTTCCTCGGCAACGGCGCCAAGAGTCTTTCCCAGATAAGGCTGGAGATCGGTGTTTTGACCGACATCGATGATGGTCATATTTTCGAAGCCGGACGCGCCGCTGGCTAGCCCTTGCCCAGAATATTCCTTCGCGAAGGCGGCAACGTAGGCAGGATCCTGCAATAGCTTGATCACGTCGGCCTCGTCTTCGCAGGCCATGATCTTGCGTACGCCGGTCAATTGTCCGCTCGCTGTGTCCAATTCAGTCACGCCTGCTTCAACCCATCCCCGGTTGATCAGCGCAGCTCCGGAAATATCCAGACCTTCGGCTCTGAGGCGTGTCAGCCACTTGATATCCTTGTCACACATTTCAGGCATGGCGTCGTTGGTCAGAACCGCGTTGTGGATAATTCGCGCGCCGGTTCCCTTTGCCATCCGCGCAAGTTTCTCACTGATGTCAAAATTGCCGAAAATAGCGATCTGCGACAGTACCTGTATCAAGCCTTCACCACGATTGGCGACAGCCCGGCAGATTTCGATCGTGTCGTCATCGTGAAGAACGTCCGTGGGCATCGGGGTGCCGTCGAAATCCAGATGGGAATTACCCTCAGCACCCATAACGGACATGGAAATACCCACGGCGCCAGCGTCCATGGCCTCATTGATGAGGATGTGCATCTGGGCGATCTCATCCTTCGTCGGCCGCCGTGTCTTGGCGCCTTCGACACCCATGACATAGATCATGAGCGGATTGAGCGGCATGTACGTCATGACGTTTACACCTTTCGGAATCCGTTGGAGCGTTTCCATGAATTCCGGAAAACTTTCCCAGTCCCAAGGCATGGCGGCTTTCTGGTATTCGGCGGGAATCTGCTCAGTTGTTTCGAGCATCATCATCGTACGTTCCTGATCAGCCTTGCGAACAGGCGCAACGCTGAACCCGCAATTGGCATTGAGCACCGTCGTCACGCCGTGCTCTCCGGAGTTAGAACAGTAGGGGTCCCAGAAAAGCTGCACGTCATAGTGACAGTGCTGCGCAACGTGACCGGGCGCGACAATCATGCCCGCCGCATCGATTTCCTCGTCCGCGGTTCCTGCGACTTTCGATGCAACGGCAACAATTCGTCCATTCGAAATTGCCACGTCCCCTTTGAAAGAAGGTGCGCCGGTGCCATCCACGACAATTCCATTGCGAATAATTGTATCGAAATGCCTCATGATTTTCTCCAAGCATCTGGGTCAACGGCCCAATGTATCAGAAATATTCATGTTACAAGTTTTGCCAAATGTCAAATCGAAGTTGCCAGTGACTTGGTTGCGATGCACGGGCAGCCCGGCGGCTCCAACTGCGGTAAAGGCAGTGCGCCTGCAGCAGGTTCTGACAGGTTAAGAGAATTGCGAGGGTAAAGCTTCAAACTATGCGGTACACCACGGCAATGATTCCTGTGGTGTGTAACCCGTCACGGCGGCTTTTTAAAAAAATGGCACTCGTCGAGTCCGCTTTCGGCACCTTCCTGCCGGTGTGGTTTCCGCTCCTTCTGGGATATTGCAGCCAACGGTTTTGCCGGAAACTTGGCGAATAGTGGCTGCTTTGCGGGCTTTTTTCTACGCGCATTTATTAGTTCGAGACGAGCAGACTGCTTGATTAGGGGCTTTCTTTTACGTTGAATTGTGAATTGTATCAACTATTGGCACGCGCATTGTTTTTCAACCTATGGGAGGGGTTGATACGTGAAGTGCCAGAATATCAGCGACTTGGGTGCATATAGGGCGCGTTACAATTATATCGCCTATCTGTCCCGAAGAGACTGGGCATACGAGTATCTACGTAGAGTTCCGGCATTTGAGGTGGCGGCGTGGAAGGCGCAGGAGAGCGCCCTATCGCGCATGACTGCCTGTCATCGAATATCCTTGCTGAAAATGCGGAGACCGCAACCAGAAGCAGAAGCGTGGGGGTTGAAATTCTTTCCTAACCCTGCTGTGCATGCACCGAAAGCAAAAGTGTTCTGGAACGACCTCGCCCATAGCGAAAAGGTTCATGTGAATGTTGTGGACCGGAAGTCGGACGAGCCAAACCGGATCTTTGACCAGACAATTGCCAAATGCAGAATTGAGCATCTCGTCGATTGGGAGAAACGAGAGCATCTCATTGTTCGGGGGAAGGGGTGTTCGATACAAGTGCGGTGCCATGGGCTCTCGCTTTTGCGAACGGCGCCGGTGAAGATGTCGTTTGATGTGGACGATCTGGAAGAGATCGACCGCTATGCAAGGATACTGGAACAGTCAAAACTGGTCTTTGGTGATCATGTCGCCTCGCCGCCGGAGTTCACGCGCAAAGCAGCACTCATGCGAAATGGTTTGATTGCACTCGATGGCAGACGTGCCGGGCTCACAGATCGACAGATCGCTTCCATTATCGAAGGCACCGAAACTGTTGAAGCAGGCGTTGCGAAAGGGGACCGATCCCTGATCAGACGTGTGCGGACTTACCGTGACAAGGCTTATGCGCTTTGTGAAGGGGGATTCCGGGACTTGCTGGCACCGCGGTCGACGCTGGCGCGCCCCGCATGATCGCTCAGAGCGGGATCCACGCAATCCAGACATCGGGTTCGTGTTCTCCTGTTTCGATTTCATAGCTGGAAAGCTTGTATAGATGCTCCTCGCAGGGCGATGGTCGCCTAAAACTACCGCCGCGCATGAGTGCATCGATATGAGCGTCTTCTTCCAGCCAGTATTCAAAGGCGAAAGAATGACTGCCGATGACACCCGTACAGGGTCTGTAATCCATCAGATCCTGGTTCAGGTCACGCACGCGCCTGCGAAGATGCTCCCAACTGCGGGCGTCATTGATGATGTGCAACAGCCGGACGTTTTGACCACCGGGCAGATTGTCAATCCAATCATGCATGAGCGCAGCCATGGTTTCCATGAGGGTGGGATTCTGTTCTTTCGGGCGGCGTGATGAATCGTGTACGATCGTGTCGTATCGTGGCGTCATTTTGGGATGCCTCCTGTGGCGACCATGAAAATCATGCAGAAGGCTTGCCGGATTAGGCTTTGATGTTGGCAGCGCGGGTTGCTGCTGGCGAAGCGAAACAATCTGCGAACCAATTATAGTGTGCATAGAGCGGCGCATTTGTCGTCGAGCACACGTCAACCCGGTTATTGCGTATATGCGGTGGTGAACAGGCTACAGCCTGTACAACAAGGTTTTATGCACAGGCTATAGCCTGTACCAAAAAGTTATGTAACGGACTTCATCCTGTTCTGGCACCCCTTATCGGCCAACAGAGGATCGTTTGACTTTTCTTCCGCGTGTCGACAAACGGCACTACACAAAGAGAGTCATATGCGACCTGCCCGCCATGCGGCGGGGCTGTTCGGCGGAGCCGCGCACTTTACCGCGCGGATGCCGGACGGTGCCCGTCATCCCTGCGGCCAGCAGGTCGCGGCGTCACCGATCTGGCGCCCGGTGGCCGCCGCCTCCTGCCTAAAGTGAGCGCCTCCGCCGGCCCGGAAAAACTCCGTTCCCCGCCGCCAGGGGCGGCGGCGCATGCGGGGCTTTTCCGGCGGGTCGCCCCGCCCGCGCTTCCTCGCTGCTGCGCAGAGAGGGTCGGGGCGCGTTTGGAAACGCCTTGAGGCGACGTATCGTTCAGCCGCGAGGTTTTCAATTAAGTGCTTTCGAGGGGCGTGAGCCATTTGCCCAGGACGACCACGTCCTGCAGGTCAAATCCGAGCGCTTCGTAAAAGGCTGCGGCCCCCCTATTGCCGCCGCGAACCATGAGCTGAACCTTTGGGGCGTCCCTGGCTTTGAGCCAGAGTTCTGCTTCTGCCATCATTTCCCGTCCGCGTCCGTGTTGTCTGATATCAGGCGATATCGCCTGATAGTAGATCCAACCACGATGACCATCGGCGCCCACCATGACGCTCGCGATGAGCGTGCCGTCGATGTGGCCCACAAGAATTGCAGAATCTCGAGTGCTCAGGCAGCGGTCAATGTCGTCGTGGGGCTCATTCCAGGGCCGGGTCAGGTCGCAGGTCTCCCAAAGCGCGATCAGCTCCGACCGATCCGATTCCTGAAAGTCTCGTATATGCATGCTCATCGCCGGTGAGCCTGTGCGGATTCGCGTGCGGCATGCGAGTCGAAATCTCCATGTTCAAACCTGGAGGGCTAGTTCCATTGCAGCCAGCTCTGCGCGGACGCCGCGTCCATCTTCAATAGAACCGTTGAGCGCTTATCCCAGATCTGGAAGCGGAATCCAGGCGACCCTGTTTTCGGGGTCATCTTCTCCGGTTTCTATATCGTATGATGCGGTCATGTAGAGATGCTCCTGGTCTTCTGGCGGGCGTTGAAAGCTCCCTCCTTTCTTGACGACGTCATGCTCAGCCAAGTGTTCGAGCCAAAACTCTGTTCCGTAGGACTGGCCGTTGACGATAATCCAGGAAGAACGGTGATTGATCAGCCAGGCGTTCAAGTCCCGGATACCGCGGCGCAATTGTTCCCATTTTCGGGCATCGCTGACGAGCTCGAGAAGGACGTCATTTTGGCACCCCGGCGTGTTCTCAATCAGGTCACTGAAGAGCTTGACGCAGAAAGCCATATTCTCCTCATCGGTGTGGCGTGACGTATCGTGATAATCCGTGATGTTTCGTGGTTCCATAGCGGGACTCCTTCTCTGGTGAAGGAAGAGTCCGTGCAAATTGGCAGCCTGAGTTTTGTCAGACGGAAAATCAGCCAAAGGGAAGGGACCTTGGCCGGTCAGTTTGCTTCAGTCGGCTTCTCATCAGAAATCTGGCAAGCTTTGCACTCACACGACGATGAGCGTGCCAGACTGAAAGCATGCGTCGTCACTCTGGCTCGCGCTGCTCAAATTGTTCGCGCAGGGAGTTTGCGATGATGTCAGCGAACGGACCGATGTCGCCGCCCACGCTCGCGCTTTCGAGGGCGGACATGTAAGCGTCTCGCTGTTCAACACGGATGATGGTCCATGGAAGACCGGCGGCTGCCATCATCACGTTCATCACAAACCTTGCGGTACGGCCATTCCCATCAAAATAGGGGTGGATATACACGAAGATAAAGTGACCAAGAACAATGCGCGCAGCGTGATTGTCCTCGTCTCTCAGCAATTCGAAAAAGACAGGCATGCAGTCTCGCACGGCTTCAGCCCGGGGCGGTGTGTGCATTGAGCGCCGAATGTACACCGGACCATTTCTGAAACCGGCAAGGTAGGGGGCTTCGACCAAACCAGCGGTCACCGATGGCGTAAACAATTCCCGGTACCATATTCCAAGATCGTCATTGACGGCTTCACCTGGATTTTTACCTTCCAGAACTGTGTGAATGGTCTGCTTGACCGCTTGAAACGCCTGCCAATACCCCCGCGCTGCGAGGGCGTTCTTGTGTTCAAGATCTTGGGCATTTGCCTCCGGGTTCCATGCACCGGTTCTGACCCGTTCGATCAACTCTCTGGTCACCCGGTACCCTTCGATCGAGAGGGAGTGATAAGCATCGGTCACATAGATTGCCTCGACCGCGTCGAGATAGGCGTCAATATCATTCGGCACCGGCTTGGCAGGCGGCAGGCGCTCTATGATGTCAGGACGCATCGTGTTCCAGAGCAAACGGATCCGGTTCACATGTGGCGAGACTGGACGGCCAGCCCCCACAACCGGGATATTATGTTCGAAAGGGTCAGACTCTCTGACTTCATGCAGCGCCGCTTTCATGGCAGCAAGAATGTCATCGGCGATGCGGTTGCTGCCAATGTTGCGGAATGCGCCCGCCAGGCGTCCCGCTGCGCGCGTGTGTCCGCCCGCCAGGAGTTTTGCCAGAAGTCCGGATGCGTCGGGTATGGTTGCAAGAATAGCCCGTGCATCAATGGGGTGATGGATGAAGAAGCTCTCATTGGCATGTACCAGAGCCGCTTCGATCTGAAACAGGCGCAGATCGTCAGCAATTGTGAGCTCGTCATCTTCGGCAATTTTCGCGCGCACTTCGAAGATTGATGTGTTGTGTGGAAACTCCGTGATACGATTGCGCGCGCCTGGCGCTCTGACCAATAATTGTGCGGGAACGGTTCGGTTTTCGGAATGCAGGGTCAGGGATTGTTCCGGCGAAAGGCTCCATGCGTCTCCGAACCGGATCGTGAGGTATTGCGCAATAAAATCCCAGAAGTTTGTGTACCAGGCTGTGCTTTCTCCGGCAGCTTCGTCAGGCCTCGAGGAGATGTACCATCCCTTCATTACCTCCTTGATAAATCCTGCCTTCAGCAATCGTTCGCGATGCGTGCGCGTCAGATCAGCCGATTGTATGGCGATCTTCCCATCCGTCTGTAATGTCTCCAGAATCTCCAGAGATGCGGCAAGTTTTTCCGGAGGGATGGCCATGTTGGTGTTCGCCTTGGATTTAGTGCTGCACAATACTTAGCTTTTTAAGCTGTGCACTATTTAGCTTATTATGTCGATCACTATTTAGCTTATTGTGCTTAATGGGGCGTTACATCGCAGCCAAATCACTGAACTTATGTTCGTTGATCCATTTCTTGGCTTGCAAGCGATTGATCCACAGCCAGCCTGAACACCAATTAGCCATCTGCAGATATTAGGCGCGCTGTTTGCGTGAGCGCCATCGCGATGAAAGACCATAGCAAGGGATCCAATCTTCGAGCGTCGGCTCGTCGACAAATGCTGCAGAAGCCCGTACCGCGCTTTTTGGTGGCATTTGCAGATGTCTTGGCCATTTGCAAACAGTTGTAGGTTTCCCAGCAGCCGGAAGGGGCGGACAGCGCGTCTGCCAGCGCGCGGTCCCCGCGCAAGGCGGCGGTGCTTTTCGGTCGGCCTGATGTGTTTAAGCCTCCTACCTGACCGCCTTGCGCGCGGCCCTTGTGCGCCCTGCCTGTCGCTTGTTCCTGCCGCCCCCTTCCGCCTGCCGGGAAAGGAATGACGGGACGGGTAAGGAGATGAGCCATGACACTTTCGCCGCAGACGCCTGCACCCCTTGGAACAACCACCGGACCTGCGTCCCATGATCGACCGCGTATCTATGTCGCCTGCCTTGCGGCTTACAATAATGGCCATTTGCACGGGGCTTGGATTGAGGCGAGCGCGCCAGAGGAGGTGATGGCGCGCGTGACCGCCATGCTGGCGGAGTCGCCGATACCAGACGCCGAAGAATGGGCGATTCATGACTATGAGGGGTTTGCTGGTGCAAACCTGTCAGAATATGCCAGCTTTGAGACAGTTTGCGCGCTGGCGGAGTTCATCGAGGAGCGCGGCGCACTGGCTGGCAGACTCTACAGTCATTTCGGAAATGACCTTGAACAGGCCCGCGCGGCTTTTGATGACTATGCAGGCGAGTTCAAGAGCCTTGCGGATTTTGCCGAGGATTTGACGGAGCAGACAGGGCCGGAGATTCCAACCGCCTTCCAATACTATATCGACTGGCAAGCCATGGGCCGGGACATGGAGCTCAATGGCGATGTGTTCACCATTGAAACCGGCTTCGACCAGCTTCACGTTTTCTGGAGCCGGTAGAGATGACTTTCATTGAACGCTTTCCGACCTTCGTTTGCGAAAGTGACCGGATCGACACCGGGGTTGATGGGTTTCTGATTTCAGCGCGGATCGTTCGGGACGACTGTCCCGACGCGCCGGAGTTCCGAGGATCTGCAATCGCTCCAGTGGAGCGATTGCCCGAGGGACGCCAGGACGGGTTCTGGCCATCGCTCTACAAGGATGCTCCAGGCTTCATCGGTCTTGGCAATGGCTGGCGGGATCGCTTCGACGCGGCGCAAGCGCGCGCGGAAGAGATCCTGTGCGCATGGCGCGATGACGAGTGGTTCTATTGCGGGATTGTGCTGTCTGTCAGCTTTGAAGGCGTCGTGCTGGACGAACACGCGGTGAGTCTCTGGGGCATCGAAGCGAACTATCCAGATGCTGACAACAGCTATCTGACAGAGACCGCGCAAGAATTGCTACCCGATGCACTGGCCGCTGGCCGCGCGTCTGTCGCGCGCATTTGCGCCGCCATGAAACCAGATACAGTCCAATGAGCAACAGTCCCGGCTTCTTGGAGCGCCTGCTTGGCCCGCGCTCTTTCAGATACTGATCAAGATGGTTCATTGTAATGTGCGTTGTAGCACATTCTGTAGCCCATTTTGTAGCCCAGTTTTGGGAAAATCGTGAGCAATCGTGACCCATCGTGAAAACAATCCAATAATTTCAGTGGATTGCGGGATCGAATTTGGGGAAAAGTGGCTCCGCGAGTAGGACTCGAACCTACGACCGGGCGATTAACAGTCGCCTGCTCTACCAACTGAGCTATCGCGGATCAGCCGAAGCCGGGTGAATACCAGACCCGTGCGTGGGTTCAACCTTTTTTCTGCGCGAACTGCATAAAAAGTGTGATCCTGCAAAAAAAAGGCGGGAGACAAAAGCTCCCGCCGAGGCGTTGGGTGATGGTGGGTGTCCTCAAATGTGAAGACATGACCAACATCGCCCCTAATGGTTAACGACACCTAAACGGCGGCGAGGTTTTTTGATCTTTGTTGTAAATATTGCGGAAAACATATGACCGAGCGCGGATTATCGCAATCTATGCGTTAGGTGTTGTTTCTTGGTTTTTGGGATTGGAGGAAGTCTGGAGGCCCCGCCCGGAATCGAACCGGGGTGCGCGGATTTGCAATCCGCTACGTCACCACTCCGCCACAGGGCCATGTCAGAAGGGCGTTCCCTAGCAAGCCTTTGGCTGAGTTTCAATCGGCTTTTCACGATATAGGCGTTTATTGCGCATTGCGTGACGCCCGGCTCGTGATAAATGGCAATTATAAAGATTGCCCAAGAGCGAAAAGGCGTTGACGCGATGAACTATGATGCTGCCCGACAAATTATGGTGGATTCTCAAATTCGCCCGAATGATGTTTCAGATGCGCATCTCGTATCGGCCTTTCTCAACACGCCGCGCGAACTGTTCGTGCCTAAAGGACGCAAATCTGTCGCTTATTCTGAGCTTGAGATCGAGACGTCAGAGGGGCGAGCCTTATGGACGCCGCGTGATACCGCCAAGCTGCTGAAATTGAGTGATCCGAAGTCTACGGATATCGTTTTGGTTATCGGTGCCGGGGCGGGATACGAAGCCGCCGTGTTTGGACGTCTCACTGAGACGGTCATCGCATTGGAAGAAAGCGAGCCATTGGTAGAGGCCATGTCTGAACGCTTCAACCAGTTGAGCATTGATAGCGCAGTGGCGGTTGAGGGGAAGATCGTTGAAGGCTTGGCGGATCAAGGGCCATTCGATGTGATTTACGTGTGCGGAATGGTTGAGGCTGTCTCAGAAGCATGGACGAGCCAGCTGTCCGAAGGTGGCCGACTGGCCGTTATCGAAGATTTTGGCGACGGAGTTGGGCGCGGACGGATCTATACCCGCGCCGGCGACACAGTTGCTGGGCGCTCTGCTTTTGATGCTATGGTGCCCAAATGGACCGAGTTTGATCGCAAGGTCGCTTTCGAATTCTGATATTTTGCGCGAATATTAACATTACAGAAAAGCGATTATTGTTCTATCTTGCGTAATTGACGCTGAAACCGGGGTTTTGGTGTTTTGTAACGTACAAGAGGGGCGCATAATGTCGTTCAAACTAAAGTGTATGACGAGCCTTGCAGCGATGGCTGTTTTGGTAGGGAATGCTGGAGCGGAGACGCTCGACCAAGCAATATCAGCAGCATTGGCGACAAACCCTCAATTAGAAAGCCAACGCACTCGCAGTGATTTGGCGCGCGAAGACCTCACCCAAGCACGCGCCTTAGGGCGACCCACGCTTAATCTGTCTGGTAGTGCTGGATATGAATATACAGATTCAGACTCGCCGCTTAGCTTCAATCTGGGCGATCGGCCAATTGCATCGGCGCAGCTTCAGGCAGTGCAGCCACTATATACCGGCGGGCGAGTTTCTTCGTCTATCCGTCAGGCCAAAGCGGGCATTGCGGCATCAGAGCAGCAATTGGAAGCAGCACGTCAGGATTTGATCCTGGAAGTTGTGACCGCCTATGTTGACGTGCGGGCGGCAAGAGATACCGTTTCTATTCGTGAAAACAATGTTGTTGTCACTGGCGAGCAAGTGCGCGCAGCGAATGACCGTTTCGACGTTGGTGTGGTTACACGCACTGACGTGTCGTTGGCGCAAGCGCGTTTGGAGGGGGCGAAAGCTGCCCTCGCGGGCGCAGAGGCAGCTTTGGTGGCAAATGAGGCGAACTATCAGTTTTTGACAGGGCTTAGCCCTGAAACGCTGGCATCACCCCCGCCATCGCCGTCCTTGCCGGCGGCAATTGAGATCGCGACACAACTCGCGTTGGATGTGAACCCTGATTTGAGCGCAGCCCGCCATCAGGAGCGCGCCGCTGGTGAGGCGATTAATGTGGCCCGCAGCCAATCTAAGCCGCAAATCAATTTCGTTGCCGGTGCTGGCGTGCAGCAGACGTTTGGGAATGCTGAACGTCGCGATTCTAACATGTCCGCCGTGGCGCAGGGTAGTATTCCCTTGATGTCAGGTGGATTGATCCGCAGCCAAGTGCGTTCAGCCAAGCTGCAACGGTCACAAGCGAAGCTGCAGATTGATGCAATTGAGCGGCAATTGCGGGCGCAAGTTGCCCAAGCATGGTATGGTTATGAAGCAGAGCAGCGGGCAATTGATGCCTCTGCCCGGCAAGTAGACGCCGCAGAGATCGCCTATGAAGGTGCCAAAGAAGAATTGGCGGTCGGCGTGAGAACGACGCTCGACGTGTTGGATCAAGAGCAGCAACTCTTTGAGGCGCGGTTGTCTTTGGTGCAGGCTGAGCGCGATGCTTACGTCGCTGCACATCGCCTATTGCGGGCGGCCGGTGGATTGAAAGCGGATGTTTTGGGAGCATCGATGGGCGAGGCCGCGAGTATAACAAACACTGCAGCAGCGCTGAATGAGGAGTTTGTTGCGCCTGAGTCTGGGCTGGTCGAGGGCGAATAAGCCCAGAACCATCAAGCCCTTGTTAACCGATACAGTCTATTCGTTAACCTAGAAGTTTGTACTGGGTCTGAAATCAAGGGGCTGACTATGGCCAACGAAGCACACAAAGAACCGACAATGGAAGAAATTCTGGCGTCTATTCGTAAAATTATCTCTGATGACGACACGACGTCAGCGCCCGCTGAGAGTGCGCCGACGGTCGTTGAAGAGCCCGCACTAGCTGGTAATGATGACGGGTTTGACGAGTTGCGGTTCGAGCCCGGCGAGGGCGAACTCGACGATTCAGTGTTTGAGGATGCGAGCAGCAACGAGAATCTAGACGCTCCAGAAGACGTCGAATCGTTTGCTGATTCTGGCTTTGAGATTTCAGACGTCGAGGCAGGCGCTGATTTGGATGCTCCAGCTCCAGTTAGCGTACTGGAAGAGTTTGTGAGCGAAGACACTGAGACTGAAATTGAGTCTTGGGACGTGGATGCAGAAGTATCTGACACGCCTGAGTTTGTGGCCGCTCCAGAAATTGCTGAAGTCCAAGCCGAAGTCGCTGAGGACGTGGCCGAAGAGGAAGAAGACATTTCCTTCGAAGCTATGCTGGGCGCTGTGAATAAAGTGGCCGAAGATTTTGACGCGGTGAGCGGAGACATTGAGGCGGAAATCGAAATTGAAGTGGCTGAGGCGATTATCGCCCAGCCGCGAAATACTGTTCAATCAAGGGAACCTGAAATGTCTGCAACGCCAAATACACAAGCTACGCGATTGACTGACGACGCGACAGCTGGCGCGGCCGCTGGGTCACTTGGAAAGCTCTTCTCAACAATGGAGATGGGCAGCGAGAATACGATTGATGGTCTCGTTCGCGAGATGCTTAAGCCGATGATTAAAGAGTGGCTTGATGCGAACCTCGCCAACATTGTTGAGCAGAAGGTGGAAGCCGAAGTTCAACGCATTGCGAGCATGGCACGCTGATCGTGGCCTAGCCCAATCAGAACAGTCTGATATAGGAAAGGGCGCACCATTTTCGGTGCGCCCTTTTTCTATGTTTATTCTGGATAATCTGACCGATGCTCGACCAACGATTCGACCCTGCAGAAGCCGAAACCCGCCTCTATAAGGCATGGGAGTCGGCTGGATGTTTTAAGCCTTCTGGTGACACGAGCGCGGCAGCTTATTCCATCGTCATTCCGCCGCCGAATGTGACCGGCGTTTTGCACATGGGCCATGCGCTGAACAATACGCTGCAGGATATTCTCGTGCGGTTTGAGCGGATGCGCCAAAAGAACGTACTTTGGCAGCCGGGAACCGACCATGCGGGCATCGCGACGCAAATGGTTGTGGAGCGACAGCTGAGCCAGAATCAAGAGCCGTCACGCACTGAAATGGGACGCGAGGCGTTCTTGGAGAAGGTGTGGGAGTGGAAGGAAGAATCTGGCGGGCAAATCCTGAACCAGCTGAAGCGTCTTGGCGCGTCATGTGATTGGAGCCGCGAGCGGTTTACGCTGGATGACGGCTGTAACAAGGCGGTCAACAAGGTGTTCGTTCAGCTGTTCAATGAAGGGCTGATATACCGCGCGAAACGGCTGGTGAATTGGGACCCGCAGTTTCAATCGGCGATCTCTAATCTTGAGGTGGAGAATGTCGAAGTTCCGGGGCATATGTGGCACTTTAAGTATCCGCTGGCGGATGGGGCGACCTATACTTATGTCGAGAAGGATGAGGACGGGAATGTCACGCTTGAGGAAGAGCGGGACTATATCGCCATTGCGACGACACGGCCTGAGACGATGCTGGGCGATGGCGCGGTGGCGGTTCATCCGTCTGATGAGCGTTATGCGTCTATTGTGGGCAAGTTTTGTGAGATCCCCGTGGGGCCGAAAGAGCATCGGCGTCTAATTCCGATTATTACCGATCAATATCCGGACCCGGAGTTTGGCTCTGGCGCGGTGAAGATTACTGGCGCGCATGATTTTAACGACTATGAGGTCGCTAAGCGTGGCGGCATCCCGATGTTTTCTCTGATGGATGAGAAGGCGCATATGCGTAGTGATGGCGCTGCGTATGCGGATGAGTCGGCGCGGGCGCAGAAGATGTCTGAGGGCGCTGAGGCGTGGGATGAGACGATCGTCGCGGCGATGAATCTTGTGCCGGAAGCGTATCGCGGATTGGACCGGTTTGAGGCGCGGGCGCGGGTGATTGCTGATATCACCGAAGAGGGCTTTGCCGTGATGGTGCCGGCGGATGATCCGCGTGTGCAAACCAAAAAGAAGAAGAAAAAGAAGAAGGGCGACGATGAGGCGGCGGCTGATGAGCCGGTGGGCCTCGTGCCGCTGGTTGAGAATAAGACGATCCAGCAACCGTTTGGTGATCGTTCTAAAGTTGTGATTGAGCCTATGCTGACGGATCAGTGGTTCGTTGATGCGGAGACGCTCGCGGGACCTGCACTGGAGGCTGTGTCTGAAGGTAAAACGCGCTTTGTGCCGGACAATTGGCGCAAGACGTACGATAATTGGCTCAATGATATTCAGCCTTGGTGTATCTCCCGCCAGCTCTGGTGGGGCCACCGGATTCCGGTTTGGTATGGGTCTGAGGGCGAGATTTTCTGTGCGGAAACTGAGGCGGAAGCTCGTGATTTGGCTGGTGCTGATGTTTCGCTGATGCAAGACGAAGACGTTCTTGATACATGGTTCTCGTCTGCGCTGTGGCCGTTCTCGACGCTTGGATGGCCTGAGAAGACGACGGAGCTTGAGACGTTTTATCCGACATCGACGCTGATTACTGGTTTTGACATTATCTTCTTCTGGGTTGCTCGGATGATGATGCAGGGAATCCATCTGATGGACGAAGTTCCGTTTAAGGATGTTTATATCCACGCGCTCGTGCTCGATGAGAATGGCAAGAAAATGTCGAAGTCTGTCGGCAACACGATTGACCCGCTAGACCTTATCCAAGGGGTGAGCGGCGAGGATCTTGTTAAGAAGCGCGTGCATGGTTTGAAAGACCCTGAGAAAGCGCCGCAGATCGAGAAAGACACGCGCAAAGCCTATCCCGATGGGTTTGATGCGTTCGGCGCGGATGCGTTGCGCTTCACCCTCGCCCGGCTTGCCGGGCAGGGGCGCAATATTCGCCTGTCTGTTCAGGCCGTTGAAGGCAGCCGCAACTTCTCCACCAAATTGTGGAACGCGATGCGCTTTGCGGAGATGAATGAGTGCGGCGCGCCGGGTAGTATCGACCCTGACGCGGTGAACAACCCGGTGAACCGCTGGATACTCGGTGAGCTGGACGCCGCCGGGGCGGAGGTCACAAAGGCGCTGGAAGAGTTCCGGTTTAATGATGCGGCGGGCGGACTGTATAAGTTTGTCTGGAACATTGTGTGCGACTGGTATTTGGAACTGTCTAAGCCGATGCTTAGCGGCGACGACGAGGCCGTTAAGGCGGAAACGCGTGATGTGTGCGGCTATGTGCTGGATGAAGTGCTGAAACTGCTCCACCCATTCATGCCGTTTGTGACTGAAGAACTGTGGGAGAGCCGCGCGCCGGGCCGTAAGGAGGCCGAGGGCTTCCTGATGTTGAAACAGTGGCCAGGTAAATCTGGCGAGCTGTTCCACGATGCGAAAGCCGCCGAAGAGATTGAGTGGATTATCGGGCTTATCTCTGAGGTACGTAGTGTGCGCAGTGACCTCGGTGTGCCAGCGGGCGCGAAAGTGCCGATGGCCCTTATCGGGGCCTCTGATGAAACTGCAAGACGGGCTAATTTGCACAAAGACATTCTTTTGCGGTTGGCGCGGTTGGCCGAGCTGGACCTGAAGGACCAAGCGCCGAAGGGCGCGGTGAGCACTGTTATGGGCGAGACATCGCTTTCGCTGAGTATCGCTGAGTTTATTGATATCGCAGAAGAAAAGTCTCGTTTGGATAAACGGGTCGAAGATATGCAAAAGGAAATTGGCGGTCTTGAGGGGCGTCTTTCCAACCAGCAATTCGTAGCGAAAGCTCCGCCTGAAGTGGTTGAGGAACAAAAGAAACGTCTGTCTGATTTCAAGGTGAGCGCGGAGAAGTTGCAAGCGGCGAGATCAAGATTGGATGATTTGGACTAGTTCACTCATTATTTGAGGGGCCTTTACTAAAATATTTGATTCAACTACATGATTAACCATTCGTTAATAACTCACCTCTCGGTTTCAGATGCGGTGGGAGTGTTGTACCCTAGGTTTACTATCTAGGCGCTGGGGAGCGTTCTAGGGACGGTAGTAAACAGACTAGAATACGAGCGGGGGGCTGTTAGCGCGGCGCCTCTATAAATGAACTCCAAAACAGGGTGGGGACCTATGTTGACTGGAAGTGAACTTAGAATGCCTCGGCTTGCGATAGATAATACGCAAGCAGGCGAAGGCGTGCCGAATATGGCACTTAGAGATATTCTCAAGCGCGACGGGATTGTTACCCGTCATAAGCGTGGGGAATACATCATCCGAACGGATGCGCGGTCAGACCGTGTTTATTACATTGAAAGCGGTTTTGTTGCGCTGACGAGCTTGTGCTCGAGTGGCAAGCGCCAAGTCTTGGATTTCGAATCACAAGGCGCGGTGTTGATGCCATCAAGCGAGCTAGGCTCCGGCTGTGAACTCGCGGTTGAAGTTTTGGCCGACACTGTTTGCCATATGCTGTCTACGTCTAGTTTTCGGCGGGCCGTAAGTGAAGACGAAAACGCAACCGAGCAGCTTTCCACTCTGACGAGCGAGCGCTTGCGCCGGGCTTATGACAGCCTGGTGAATATTGGTTGCCGCCAAGGTAATTTGCGTGTGCGCTATTTGCTCGCCCGTTTAGCAGAGCAAGTCGGGCTATCACATGATGGCGCGCGGGCGACGATTCCTATTCGCCAAGTGGACCTTGCCGATGCTGCTGGTGTCACCACAGTTTATGTGAACCAGATTTTGAAGAAGCTCGAAGCTGACAAAAGCATTGCGCTCCACAAGGGCAACATCGAGATTTTGCAATATGATCGCCTGATTGAAGGCGGCGCCTGATATAGGCGTAGTCTGCGAAAGCGGATCTCAAATTTAGAGAATTCTATGAGGGGCAGCCGTGATTGGTTGCCCCTTTTTTGTGCCTCGGGTGTTGGTAAAGCCGTCAGCGGCGTGCCAATTAGGTGAGTGAAGATTGTGTCGCTCTGTGAGCGCAGATGATGAGGTAGGCGACGTGACAGGCTGGAATGGTGAAGAAGCAGGGCAGGGCGCGTTTTCGGGCTTACCTGAGGAATTTTCAAATCTTGATGAGGTTTACGCTCGCGACATTCGTCCGCTTTTGATGGAGCGCGAGTATGAGCGGCTCGCGGCAGTCGCGAAGGGCGAGACCGGCAAGAAGTGGGCCTTCTTGTTCGTGGGGATTGCCGGGCTTGGGGCTGTGGTCGCCATGATGATACGACTGCCGACTATGCTCCTCGTTGTGCCTCCAGCCTTGGTCGGTTGGGGGATTTATGCGGCGCACACGAAGGACCTCAGGCGACTGGGGCAGGATACTAAAGCCTTGATCGTTAATGCTGTGACCCAGAGTTTTGGCATCGGATTCACGCCTCATCCCTCTAGGCCGGGGTCTATTGATCGACATCGCGAGCTGAGCCTTGTGCCCAAATATGACCGCGAGGAGTTTGAAGATTTGCTCACCGGACAGCGCGGCGTCGCGCGGTTTGAATTGTTTGAAGCCCAGCTTGAGAGGCGCCGGTCAGACAGCAAGGGGCGCACGCGTTATGAAAACGTGTTTAGCGGCCAGTGTTTGCGGATGGAGTTCGGGAAGCGGTTCTTTGGTCGTACTTTGATTACACGAGACGCTGGTTTTTTTAGGCGCTTTGGCGGCGGCAAGGGTATGGAGCGCGCGGCGTTGGAAGACCCGCATTTCGAGAAAATTTTTGACGTCTACACAACAGACCAAGTTGAGAGTCGATTTTTGCTGACGCCGGACTTCATGCAGAAGCTGGTTGATTTGGAAGAGGCGTTTCATGGCGGCAAACTGAAGTGCTGTTTCTCAGAAGGTGAAGTGCTAGTCACCGTGCAAGGCGGTGATTTGTTTGCGCCGGGCAGTATGAAAAAACCGTTGGATGACCCATCTTTGGTGCGCGAACTTGTCGATGATTTGGTCGCAGTGTTCTCGCTAATCGATTCGATTACCGATAGCCGGAACCGTGAAGAGAGAGAGCGTGGCAATTGAGGCGAAAATATGCGGAACCTGTTCAGCTTTCTTTCAGCAAAAATCTGTCACATTAAGGTCAGAATGATTCATCAAGGTTTGAATATGAAACGCTATTTGATTGCACTTTTGATCGTTGGGCTTGGCTCAACTGGTTCCGCGCAGGCGATGTCTGCAAAAGAGATGGCCCGATGTAAGGCGCTGGGAAAGACGCTGCCTGTTCAGCAAGTTGAGATAAAGACAGCGACTGAAAAACGCGATGCTTTGGCCGATCAGGTTGAGACGCTTGGTGTGGCGTGGGACGATGTGGAAGTGCATCGCATGGTGTCGGCGACACATGCCCAACGTGCCGATAAAGCCGAAGTGATTTATGCCCACGCCAAGACCGAATTGGTGGATTTGGATACAGGGCTTCAGGCCGATCTGGACGTCTTCAATAAGGACGTTGCCGCGTTTAATACGCGCTGCGTGACCAAGAAGAAGAAGTAGTCACCGCTTAGTCTGAGAACACGCCAATCACGGGCACGTGGTCGGATGGCTTTTCGAGTGTACGGGCTTTGCGGAAAATTTCGATACTTTCCAAACGGTCAGCCGCGAGCGGTGAGCACAGGATGTGATCGATCCGGATACCGTGGTCTTTCTGGAACGCACCGCCCTGATAATCCCAGAACGTATATTGATGAGAGCGACCATCTGTGACGTCAAAGGCTTCCGTAAGTCCTAGGTTTTTGAGGCGAGTGAAGGCTTGGCGGGTCTCTGGCAGGGCGAGCGCATTCGTAGCCCAAACCGATTCGTCCCAGCTATCTTCCGCGGTTGGGATGGTATTGTAGTCGCCGCACAGGACAAATGCCTCTTCAAGTGAGAGCAAATCTTTAGCGTGGCGCTCTAGCGCGTCCATCCATTCCATCTTGTAGTCATACTTTTGACCGGGCGCTGGGTTGCCGTTGGGCAGGTATAGTCCGCCGACTCGAATGGGGGTGTCACATAGGATGAGCGCTTCGATATAGCGGGCTTGGTCATCCTCCATCGTTGGCAGATTTTTTGTTACATCTTCAATGGGGTATTTGGATAACAAAGCGACGCCGTGATACGATTTTTGCCCATGGACGGCGCAGTTCCAACCGGCTTCCTCTAGCTCCATGTAGGGGAACGCATCGGTTTCGCATTTGATTTCCTGCAAGCAGATCACGTCGCAGTTGATCTCTTCCAGCACAGAAAGCACCATCGGGAGACGGGCTTTGATCGAATTCACATTCCAAGTCGCAATACGCATGAATCTCCTTTAACAGCTTCGCCCCATTGTTCCAGTCGCGCTGGGGGACTATAACGAAATAAAGTTTGGAGAGTTCTCATGTCCCCTAGTTGGATTCAGTTGTTGATTGTTGTGGTTGTAGCTTTGCTGCTGTTTGGTGGCCGTGGCCGCATTTCATCAATCATGGGCGATATGGCCAAAGGGATCGGCGCATTCCGTAAGGGCCTAAAGGATGAAGAGACTGAGGCGAAGTCTGTTGAGGCTGAGGACATGGTAAATGTCACCCCCGCCAAGGATGAAACAAAAACCTCGTCCTGATCTGAAGCAATAGGAGGGCGCGTCGATGCTGCCCGGTATTGGTTTACCCGAAATGCTGGTGATTGGGCTGGCTGCATTGATCATTGTGGGTCCGAAAGACCTGCCGATGATGATGCGTAGAATCGGTCAATTTGTCGGCAAAGGGCGTGCTATGGCGCGTGAGTTTCAGTCTGCGTTTGACGACATGGCGCGCCAGACTGAGCTGGATGAATTGCGCAAGGAAATCGAGGACATGAAACTCTCCAACATGGTTCAAGAGGCGGTTGATGATTTGTCAGCGGTCGAGAGCGACATCAATAAGGCCGTTATGAACCAATCTGGAGACGGCACCGCGTGACCGAGACACCGCCGGAAACGGAAGAGCCAGAGATCGTTGATGAAATCGAGACTAGCAGCGCTCCATTACTGTCGCATCTAACAGAGCTGCGCGCTCGACTGATAAAGTCGATCGCCGCTCTGATGCTTGCGACTATTTTGTGCTTCTTCTTCGCACAGCAGATTTATGAATTCATGCTGACGCCGTTTGCGCTTGTGGCCGAAGATATGCGCGGCACGAAGCTGCAAGTTATCTTTACCGGGCCGATGGAGTTCTTTTTCGCGAAGCTGAAACTGTCACTTTTTGCGGGCATTTTCTTGGCATTTCCGGCGATTGCTTGGCAGCTATATGCATTTATCTCTCCCGGCCTTTACAAAAATGAACGCGGGGCGTTTTGGCCCTATTTGGTGCTGGCGCCGATGTTGTTCGCGATTGGCGCGGCGTTTGTTTATTATGTGATGATACCGATGTTGGCGCGGTTTGCGTTTGGGCAAGAGCTGGTTGATAGCGAAATTGCCTCAACAGAGATGCTGCCTCGTGTGTCAGAGTACCTATCCCTAATGATGGCTGTTATGCTGGCCTTTGGCTTGTCGTTTCAATTGCCAATCGTGCTGACTCTGTTGGGGAAGGTGGGGATTGTGACGTCTGAAGCGCTCGGCAAAGGGCGTAAATATGCGTTGGTTGCTATTCTTGCCTTTGCGGCGGTTTTCACGCCGCCTGACGTGATTTCACAGGTTTTGCTAACTGGGCCAGTGTATCTGCTTTATGAGATTTCTATCTTTTGCGTCAAAGTAATCGAGAAGAAATCGGACGAAGCTGAAGCAGCATAGGTGCACGTAATATTCCTTTAGCAGTCATTCTAGGATTGATTATTAATCCGTCTTGTTGAAACATGGGTTTACGGGAACTGATGTGGATGAGGTAGAATACCTCTAGGGAGTGTGCTGTGGCTCGAGTAAAGAGTGCGCTGATTGTTGATTTTGATAATATTTTCGCTGCAGTGGGTAAGCCACTAGTAGATGGCGTGACGCATTGGAGTCACTGGCTGGAGGATGGTGCATTCTCGCCCAAACAAGCCCGTCGCCAATTCGTAACCAAGCGCGTTTACTGGAATTTGCAGTATGATGTACACAGGAAAGCGTTTCAGGACGCAGGGTTTGAAACCTTCAATTGCCGGGCGTTTGCGAAGAACAAAACGGCAGCCGGGAAAAGCTCCGCTGATATTATGATGACGATGGACGCTGTTCAGATGGCGGGCGAGTTTCGCGGTTTGGATGAAGTCATCATCATCACCACCGATTCCGATTTTGTGCCTGTTGTGAACCGATTGCAGCAAACTGGGGTGCGCGTGGTGTCTGGTGGTAAAGAGACCGATCCGACGCACAGATTGTACAGTGAACACGCTGATGATGTAATTCATATGGGCGCATTGAAGGCGGCATGTGAGTATGAGCCAATAAAGCGCAAATGGTATAGTTTGCGGCGGCCAGAGGTGAAGATTGCTGCGCTGGAATTTGCAAAAGAGCGGCGCTCCCCCCTGACGCGGAAAATGCGTGATGCTGTCGATGAGCAGAAGGGCGGTGTGAGCAAGGCCGACATTCAATTGCGCCGCGCTGCAGCCTTTATTGTAGAATTGGGCGAACGTACGCCGGATCAACCCTTGAGTAAGGCCAAAATCTCTCGCGCGTTGGAGCAGATTGATGGGTTCACGCCGATGCCGCTGAAGGGGCAAAAAGCGTGGTTAGGACTACGCAATTATCAGACAATGATGCGGCGATTATCAGAGGTGGATAGTCGCATAGATGTGCGAAAAATGAAGGGCCAAGGGACGCAGGTTATTTTTCGCGTTGCTGCTGCTGACGCTGACGCGGCGGCCAAGGTAAAAGAGACAACACCGCGCGCGCAGTGGACGGACGCGCCGGTCAGTATTACAGGCTAGGCATACGCTAACTGCCAAAGGGCTGCCTGCCATGTTTGATATTCGTGCCATTCGAGACAATCCCGAAGATTTCCGCGCTGCGTGGAACCGGAAGAAGTCGGGCTTGGGCGACTGTGTGGATGAAATTCTGGCGCATGACCGCGTGCTGCGCATGGCATCCACCGACAAGCAAAACGCTGAAAAAGACCGCAATGAAAACTCTAAGCTGATCGGCAAGGCGAAGGCCTCTGGGGATGACGCGGAGTTTGAGCGGCTGCGCGGCGTTGTGGCGACGGCGAAAGAGACGATTGAATCAGCCGGTGAGCAGGAAGCAGCCGCGCGTGAGGCGTTGGACGATATTTTGTTGGGCTTGCCGAACTTGCCTCTGGCCGAAGTGCCGCTGGGTGATGATGAGGACAGCAATGTCGAACAGTCACGCTGGGGTGAGATTAAGAAGATAGACGCGCCGAAGGATCATGCGGATCTGGGCGAAGCGCTGGGCATGATGGACTTTGAAACCGCCGCCAAGATGAGCGGCGCGCGGTTTGTGTTGCTGACGGGTAAGCTCGCGCGGCTGGAGCGGGCGCTGGCGAGCTTTATGCTTGATCTGCAAACGGAAGAGCATGGTTATACGGAGTGTTCACCGCCGGTGCTAGTCAAGGAAAATGCCCTGTTTGGCACGGGACAGTTGCCGAAGTTTAGTGAGGATCTTTTTTCGACGGAGCGTCAGGACCAAGATTTGATTTCTGAGACAGTAAAAAAGTGGGGACGCGAAGACCGAGTGGCACTAACGTCAGAGATCTTAGAAAAAGAACTAGAGCTGGAAGATGGGTTAGACGACCCCCAGTCAATCGAAGCAGCTAAAGAAGGGTTGCTCGAAGCGTTCATTGATAGACAGTGGGAAGTTCGGGGAAAAGAGTTGAATGCACTCTATACATCTGATCACTTCAGATCTCGCCATTACCTCATCCCAACCGCCGAAGTTCCGCTCACGAACATCGTTGCGGACACGATTATCGAGCCGGGTTATCTGCCGCGTCGCTATACGGCGCACACGCCTTGCTTCCGGTCTGAGGCGGGGAGTGCGGGGCGTGACACCAAGGGCATGATCCGCCTGCACCAGTTCAATAAGGTTGAGATGGTGTCTGTTGTTGCCAATCAGGAAGAGGGGCTGGAAGAGCTGGAGCGGATGACGGGCTGCGCCGAGGAAGTGCTGAAGCGGCTCGATCTGCCGTTCCGCCGGATGTTGCTGTGCGCGGGTGATATGGGCGCAGGCGCGCGCAAGACGTATGATCTTGAAGTGTGGTTGCCCAGCCAAGACACGTATCGCGAGATCAGCTCTTGTTCTTATTGCGGGGATTTCCAAGCGCGCCGGATGAATGCGCGATATCGCCCGGCAGATGTTGAGGGCAAGAAATCCAAGCCCGTATTTGTGCACACGCTGAACGGCTCTGGCCTTGCTGTTGGGCGCACGCTTGTGGCTGTGCTTGAAAACTATCAAAATGAAGATGGTTCGATCACTGTGCCCGAAGTGCTGCGGCCTTATATGGGCGGGCTGGAAGTGATCCGCGCGAACTAAACCCCGATACAGTTTCCAAGATAAAAGGAGCAGGGCATGCGTATTCTGCTGACTAATGATGATGGCATCAACGCGCCGGGCCTGCGTGTGCTGGAAAACATTGCACGCGAAATAGGCGACGAGTTGTGGATCGTTGCGCCGGAGGTGGAGCAATCTGGCAAAGGCCGCGCTGTGTCGCTGACCGAGCCTGTGCGTGTGCGCGAAGTGGCCGAGCGGACGTTTGCGGTGAGTGGCACGCCGACAGACTGCGTGCTGCTGGGCCTGCATGATTTGATGCCTGAGAAGCCCGACCTTGTGTTGTCGGGTGTAAACAATGGGCAGAACATTGCTGAGGATACGAGCTTTTCTGGCACTGTGGCGGCGGCGATGTTTGGCATGCAAATGGGCGTGCGTTCGATTTCGCTGAGCCAGTCTAAGAATTTCCGCGAGCGTGGATCATTGCCGTGGGAGACGGCGGAGGCGTGGGGGGCAAAAGCCATCAAACCGCTGCTCGAATTAGGCTGGCCGGACAACGCAATTATGAATGTGAATTTCCCCGATTGTGACCCCGGTGACGTGGCGGGCATCCAGATTACGCGTCAGGGTTTTCGCGATGAAGCGATCATTCACACTGACCGCCGGGAAGATTTGCGCGGCAATGATTATTTCTGGATCGGTTATAAAGGCACATTGTCCAAACCACCTGAGGGGACTGACCTGCGGGCGATTTATGAAGGTTTTGTTTCCATCTCTCCGCTGCATGTGGACTTGACGCATGAGGCGTTCCTGCAAAAGCTGCGTGAGACATGGCAGACCTAATCGCAGACCCCTTTCGCGCCGCACGGCTTGTATTGCACCTTCGCCAAGAAGGGGTGACTGATGATGGCGTGCTCAAAGCGATGGAAACGATTGATCGCGGTGCGTTTATCGATGACCCCGGTCTGGCACGTATGGCGTTTGATGATTGTGTGCTGCCGATAGCGTGCGGGCAGATTGTGCCTAAGCCAGCAGTGACTGGGCATCTTGTGCAGGCGTTGAACTTGCGACCAGCAAGAGAGCACCGGGTTTTAGTTGTTGGAGCGGGGAGTGGATACACCGCCACTTTGATTGCGCAATTGGCCGCCGATGTGTTCTGCGTTGAGAGGTATAGGCGCCTTGCCGAGCATGTGCGCCAGAAAATTATCGATCTGGCTTTGCCGAATTTGGCTGTGCGACATGAGGATGGATTACTTGGCTGGCCGGAGCGCGGCCCGTTTAGCCGTATTCTGTTAACCGGGCTGGTGGAAGAAGTGCCAGATATACTACTTTCACAGCTAACACCGAGCGGGTTTGTGCTCGCGCCCATGCGGGGGAAAGACGGGACGGAACTTGTAAAGGTTACAATAGATGGCAAGCAGGAACGGGTGGTGGCAATAGAAAATTTGCCGCAATTGTCGCCCGGCAAGGCCGCAGCGCTTTAAATGTCTGCAGCCCTTGTTTGCCAAGCGACCCGGCCACAGATATACGGGCAAGCTTCAGACATGCTGATTGCCGTAAGAGATTCGGCCAGCGAAAACGTATTTATGGGAGTTGGGCATATGATGAACAAAATTGCTATGTTGGGAAGTGTCGGTGCCATTGCGGTTTTGCCAGCTTCTGCGACTGCCGCTGGAGCGGCATCACCTAATATCATGGGACAATTGCTGTTCTTCGTTCCGCTGATCCTGATCTTCTATTTCCTGATTATTCGCCCTCAGAGCCAGCGCGCGAAGAAGCACAAGGAGTTGATTGCAAACATCAAAAAAGGCGACACGATTGTCTCGTCCGGCGGCTTGATCGGCAAGGTTCACAAAGTGGCTGATACCGAGATCACCGTTGATCTCGGAGAAAACATGCGTGTGCGCATCGTCAAAGGCATGGTGATGGAAGTACGCGGTAAAGATCAACCGGTTGCTGCTAACGACTAGTAATGTGTTGGCAACGCCCGGGCGCGTGTCACTGATAGGGATATTCTGATGCTTCAATTTCCGGCTTGGAAGATTTTGCTCATCTTGGGGACGCTCGTATGGGGCGTCGTGATGGCATTGCCGAGTGTCGTGGACATGTCTGGCGCACCGGGGTTCATACCTAAGAAGGGCGTGAATTTGGGGCTGGACCTTCAGGGCGGTGTCTATCTGATGATGGAGATCGACGAGGCAGAAGTTGCGGCCAACCGGTTAGAAGTATTCGCGATTGATGTGCGGGGCGCTTTGGGGCGTTCAGGCGATAAAAAGCGGATCGGTCATTTGTCAAAGGTTCGCGATGGCGCGCTATTCGTAGAGATGACTAAAGCTGGCGCCAATGGTGATTACCCCGTTGATGAAGCGATTGAGCGCATTCGCAAGGTCAATCCGACGCTTCAGGGCGCGATTGGCGGCGCGAAAATGTTCGAGATTGCTGAAGCGGGCCGCAACATTGTGCGCATTTCAGTGCCCGCTGCTGCAAACGAAGCCATTATGAAAGACGCTCTCGGCAAGACGATGACGATTGTACGTCGCCGTGTTGACCCCGATGGCGTGAGCGAAGTGTCGATTACCCCGCAGGGCGTGAGCCGGATTATTCTGGAAGCACCGGGCGAGGCGGACCCGCAGCGTTTGAAAGACCTGCTGAGCCGTGATGGTAAGATGACGTTTAATCTCGTGGAATCTAGCCCGATTGAAATTGAGCAAGCCCAGCGCGGCGTTGTAAAACCGGGTTATAGCTTGTTATCAGGCCCCGGTGTTGGCGACCTGTTGGTACGCGATATTCCAGAGATTTTCGGATCTGACATCGCGACAGCCTCACAAGGGAACGATGAAAGCAACCGTCCGAAGATCGACTTCCGGCTTAACTCGTCTGGCGCGCGGAAATTTTACGACACGACGCTGAAGAATAGCGGCAAGCGCTTTGCGATTGTTTTAGATGATGTGATTATGTCAGCGCCGAATATCAATGAGCCTATTCCCGGCGGTAGCGTTCAAATCACCGGCGACTTCTCAATTACGGAAGCTCAGGATTTGGCTGCGATTATCGAAGCGGGTGAAATGCCTGCGAAGGTGCAATTCCTCGATCAGCGGACAGTTAGCGCGACATTGGGTGAAGACTCCATTCGCGCGGGCATGCGTGCATCGATCATCGGTTTGATATTGGTCGCAGTGTTTATGATTTTGGCTTACGGCTTGATGGGGTGCTTCACCGTCGCGTCTTTGGCATTCAACATTGTCTTGCTCCTTGGTGCATTGTCTGGACTGGGCGCAACACTCACCCTGCCGGGCATTGCCGGTATCATCTTGACCATTGGTATGGCGGTGGATGCCAACGTGTTGGTGTTCGAACGCATTCGTGAAGAGCAACGCTCTGGCCGCTCGCCGGTGACAGCTGTTCAGGCCGGGTATGAGCGGGCGCTCTCGACGATTTTGGATGCCAACATCACGACGTTTATTGCGGCCATCGTGCTTTATCTGCTTGGGTCTGGACCAGTTAAGGGCTTCGCTGTCACGCTCGCGATTGGTATTATTACATCCGTATTTACGGCCTTCGTTGTGACCCGCTGGTTCACTTCTATCTACCTCAAGGCTTTCCGCCCGAAGAAACTGGCCATTTAGGCGCCGGGAGACAGACATATGCTTTTGAAATTTTGGCCTGCTAAAACCGATGTGAAGTTTATGAGCTTTCGGACGATCGGGATGATCTGTTCTGTGCTTTTGATTGCTGCCTCTGCATTCTTTCTCTCAACACGTGGATTGAATTTTGGCGTCGATTTCGCGGGTGGTACCGTGATGGAGCTGGAAGAGAGCGAGACCGTGACCGTGCAGGGCGTGCGTAGCGCTATGCCAATCAGCGCCGACGTTAATAGCGCGGTGGGAACCGATACTCGTTCGATCATTGTCGTAAAGTTCGGCGAGGCAGACGGTGACCTTCTCGGAGAGGCCTTTCAGGCGCTGACGCCAGAGCAGCAAGTTGAGCGCGCATCCGGCGCAACCAATGAAATGGTTACACGTGTGTTGAAAGAGAAATTCGGATTGCAGGATTCAGCTTTTTTGAGGAATGATTCGGTTGGGCCCAAAGTTTCAGGGGAGCTATTTCGGAAAGGTATCACCGCACTGGGCGTCGCGCTTGTTTTGATGCTGGTGTATATTTGGTTCCGGTTTGAATGGCAGTTCTCTGTCGGCGCGGTGGCGGCCCTGTCGCACGATGTGTTCATTACGCTTGGCGTGTTCTCATTCCTGCAAATGGAATTTAACCTGACGACGATTGCGGCTTTGCTGACGATCATTGGTTATTCGATGAACGATACCGTGGTTGTGTTTGACCGCGTACGCGAAGAGAAGCGCCGGTATAAGAAAATGGCTGATCGCGAAGTGATTAACTTGGCGCTTAACAGCACGTTGTCTCGTACTTTGCTGACCTCTGGAACGACCTTGCTGGCCTTGCTCGCGATCTTCTTCCTTGGCGGCCCTGTGCTGCGCGGGATGAGCTTTGCATTGATCTGGGGTGTGTTGATCGGGACGTATTCATCGATCTTTATCGCGTCGGCGATAGTCTTGTTGCTGGGAATGGACCTCAACAAGAAGCCAGCAGATGACGCGCCCGGTTTTCAAAGCGCGTCATAGATTAACCGCTTAGGTACTGGACTTATCAATAACGATTGCCCGGTCTTGAAGGGCCTGAATAGCTGTCTCAGGTGTATCAGTGTGGACGAGCAGATTGCGGAAGCTTTCTGGCGTGAACTTGCCGTCAATGATGTGATCCATCAGCTCGAAGAAGGGAGACCAGAAGCCGTCTTCGTCGAGGAAGGCCATTGGCTTAGCATGCAGGCTTAGACGGCCCCATGATAGGACTTCCACGGCCTCCTCCAGCGTTCCGATGCCGCCGGGCAGCACGATGAAAGCATCTGATTCATCAAACATCATCTGCTTGCGCGTGTGCATGTCATCGACGATGATATGCTCTACTTCATCAAAGATCTTCTCTTGTTCCAGCAGGAAACGGGGCATGATGCCAAGCACTTCACCGGCGCTCTCATGTGCTGCGCGCGCGCACGCACCCATGAGACCTACGCCGCCGCCGCCATAAACCATGCGGATGTCACGTTTTGCTAGTTCTCGGCCTAGCTCTTCGGCGAGGGCAATATAGCCAGCACTGACATCGTTAGATGCACCGCAATAGACACAGACGGACTTGATAGATGACATGTTTGACCGATCCTTGAGATTTCTAACCTTCAATCCTATGGCGTGTTTTTCGCTTGCTTTCTAGGGCAATCGGTCAGCTACCTAGCCAATGTGAACGATTGGGTGTGGCGCGTTGGTGAGAGCGTCCCCATATGGTCATTCATATGAGACATCTTGCAAACGCTTCCACCGATCAGGATACAATCGAAAGCGCCGATGGCGGGCTCGGAAAGTCTATCCTGCGAATATTGAAACTGCTGGCCCGGCCAGAAATGACGCGGTGGCGGCCGGTTATGATTTTGGCCGTTCTTTTGACGTTGGTTGCCTCGGTGCTGGAGGTGATTTCGCCGATTGTGGTTGGTCACGCGATCAATCAGGCGGCGCCAGCGGAGGGGGTGTTACCCTCGTTTAAGGCCGCTATGATTTGGCTCTCTTTCGGGATTGGTATTCGCTTTTTGGCAGGCGCGCTGCCGCAAGTGCGCGATTGGTTATTCTCGCCCGTCAGCCAAGAAGCGCAACGCATCGCCAGCGTGGATGCGTTCGGGCATGCGCAGCAATTGTCGCTGAACTTTCATCAAACCCGCCGAACGGGAGCGCTAAACCGGGTGATCGAACGTGGTGCAGGCGCGATTGATTATCTGATCCGGTTCTTGGCGTTTAACATTGGGCCAACGTTTGTGCGGCTTTTGTTGGCTTCTGTTGCGCTGGGCGTTGCCTATGATGTTCGGCTGGCGCTTATCGCTGTTGGGACGATCATTCTATATGTGATCGTCACCGTCATCATAACTGAGTGGCGTGTGCGACAGCGTCGGCGGATGAATGAGGCGGATACGCACTTTAGGGCGACATCTGTTGATATTCTAACTAACTTCGAGACAGTGAAATCCTTCGCGGCTGAGCGCCGGGAGACCGGGCGGTTCAGCGCGGCGATGAAGTCTTACAATGATCGATACGTGGACGCCGTGCGCTCAATGTACGTGCTGAATGGTGTGCAAGCTTTGGTGATGAATGGGGGCTTGTTGGCGGTTTTGATGCTGTCGGCTTGGAACGTCATTCAGGGAAAAATGCTGATCGGCGATATGACGGCGGTAATGCTGATGCTGTTGTCGCTGTATGCACCGCTGAACATTTTGGGCTGGGCATGGCGTGAGATTAAGCAAGGCGCTGTCGATTTGGAGAAGCTGTATGGCTTGTTGGCGATGAAGGCGGATGTGGCTGATAAGCCCGATGCGCTGACGCTGGAGAATGCCGAAGGGCGCGTTGAGTTTGAGAATGTGTCCTTTTCCCATGAGGGGCGCTCGATTGGCGTGACGGATGTAAACTTCACGCTGGAGCCGGGGCGCAAGATCGCGTTCGTGGGCACGTCGGGTGCGGGCAAGTCGACATTGTTGAAACTGTTATTCCGGTTCTATGAGGTGGTGGGTGGCAGTGTACGCGTTGATGGGCACGATGTGAGAGATTTGGCCCAAGAATCGCTGCGCCAATCGTTAGGTCTCGTGCCGCAGGATGTGGTGCTGTTTAACGACACTATTCGTGCCAATATCGCCTATGCGAAGCCGGATGCGAGCGACGAAGAATTGAACGATGCTGCGCGGCGGGCTCAATTGCAGGAGTTTATCGAGCGCTTGCCTGAGGGGTGGGATACGCGAGTGGGTGAGCGCGGTTTGAAACTGTCAGGTGGGGAAAAGCAGCGGGTTGGTATCGCGCGGGTGATTCTCGCTGACCCTGCGATCCTTGTGCTGGATGAAGCGACATCGGCGCTGGATTCTGCAACGGAAGCTGCAGTTCAGGATGCGCTGGAAGAGGCCGCTGAAGGGCGCACGACGCTGATGGTGGCGCACCGTCTATCTACAGTGAAGTCAGCAGATGAGATACTGGTCTTGGATGCCGGGCAGGTGATTGAGCGCGGAACCCATGAGGCGCTCATCGCACAAGAGGGCATGTATGCAGATATGTGGGCACGACAAGCCAAATCAGCGGCTCTTGCATCTGACGATAATCTGCTAGAGGCATAGGTGAATAAGGAGACTGGCCTATATGTCTGATGATCTGGAAAGCACAAAAACCCCATGGTGGACTTTGGGATTCGACGTTGAGGGACTGGTCGCAGCGTTAGGCGCTTTGCTCGTAGGCATCCTACTGGGCTGGTTATGGTCTCCGCTATTCTGGATCGGCTTCACAGCGATGCTTGTCGCATTGGCTGCAGGACGCAGATCAAAGCGCACCCCACCGGAATTGGATTCAGCGATCGTTGCGCCGTGCGACGGGCGCGTCGTTTCTATCGACCGGATGGAAGCCCCGACAGAGATGCGAATGGAGGCGGACGTTGTGAACCGCATTCGAATCGCATCGTCACCGACGTCTACAAACAAGCTGTACTCTCCTATTGCTGGCGATGTGGACTTAGCCTCGGTTGAGGCAGGTGAAGCCACACAGTTTTTTGCCACGAAGCCCGAAATGGACGGCCTATGTTTGGCGCATGTTTTGGTGTCCCGAGGCACGCATCAAGTCGGCATGCGTTTGGCCCAGGGCGGGTTTGGTCCACGCTTGGATTTGGACGTTGAAGTTGGAGATACCGTGCGCCTAGGCCGTGCCTTTGGTACGAGGCGTCTCGGCGGGTGGTGCGATATTTATCTTCCGGATGGGCCTGATGTAATGATTTGGGTCGGGCAATCGCTCGTCGGCGGTGAAACTGTGCTCGCGCGTTTGGCACCGATACGTGACGAAGACCTGTTCGATGACGAGGTTGAGTTAGCTGCGCTCCCTGAATCGTCGGAGACGGAGCCTGAAGAAGGCGGCGATGAGGCCGAACCATTTGCCCCTGAAGATCCGGCGCAAATGTTTGCGCGTCTGAAAGAAGCGGCGGTTAAGCAGGAAGGCGATTAGTCGTCGTCTGGGTCGACCGGGGGTGCGTGCCGGTTAAGCCATGCAAAAACGGGTTTAAGCAGGAACGCCCAGCCGATTCCGGCGGTCGCATAGAATATAAGCTCAGCCCATTTTGGTAGTGGCAGGCTTGAGCCGATCACAGCAAAGGCGATTGCCCAAGCGAAGATGAAAACGACAACAGCGAAGCCAACGAGTAGTTTTCTCAAAATGGACGCGTCCTTCGATGAGGGTTGCAAGCGCCCATGCGACGATGGGTAGGCTTGTTTTAAGAGATATCTGGAGCATCTAGGGCAAATGAGACAGTCCGTAAAATCATCTTCTGCGGCGAACTGGATTCGCCTGTGGCTCATCGTGATGGGATTGATGGTCTATGCGATGATCTTGCTCGGTGGGGCAACACGCCTGACCGATAGCGGCCTGTCGATTACGGAATGGGGCCCTATTAGCGGCGCGCTTCCACCCTTGTCAGTTGAGGCATGGCAGGCAGAGTTTCTAAAATATCAGGAGACAGCTGAATATCGCCTGCAGAATAAGGGCATGTCTATTGAGGAATTTAAACAGATTTTCTGGTGGGAATGGGGGCATCGTCTGTTCGGGCGCTTGATTGGTCTGGTTGCTGTGTTGGGGCTCGGCGTGTTCGTTGTGCGTAAATGGTTGGACCGCTCCCTATTTGTGCGCCTCCTCGTACTAATCGGGCTTGGCGGCCTGCAGGGCGCGATTGGTTGGTGGATGGTGTCTAGTGGGATCGGAGAGACGAGCCGGGTTGACGTGGCGCCTTACCGGCTGATGACGCACTTCATGTTGGCTCTGCTGATTATCGGATACATTGCATGGCTGTGGCTGGACCTTGGTGACAGGATGCGATCGGTCGTGCCGTTGTCTCAGATGAGGTTTGCGTTGGCCATTTTGGTTCTGGTGTTCGTGCAAATGGCAGCGGGGGCGCTAGTTGCGGGATTGGATGCCGGGCGGACATATACCGACTGGCCGCTTATGGCAGGTGAACTGATGCCCGGCGGGTATATCGAGAATGGTTTAGGGATTCGCAGCCTCTTTGAGGGGCGCGCGGCGACGCAGTTTAATCACCGGTTATTGGCTTATGTGATCTGGGGCGTGTCGCTATTCTGCGGATGGCGATTTGCCGCGTCAGATTTAAGTAAATCGTTTTTGGTGTTGGCAGGCCTGGTCAGTTTACAGGCTGTTTGGGGTATATTGACCCTGATGAACGCTGCGCCAATGGGCTTAGCTCTTGTTCATCAGGGCCTAGGTGTTGTTGTCAGCCTCGCCGCCGTAAGGCTGGTTTGGTTGACGTCAGATCGTCTCTCACTCTGAGCGCAGGGTGAGGACGCTAGGGTCTACAAATACGATTGAGTGCTCACCGGGCGCTGTTTCACCGCCAAGTACGATCACTCCGCCCGGGTAACCTCCCGACAACATCGTGCCCATGGCTTCAATCGCGATGGGGGCTGTTGGTGCCTTGAAAGAGATACCATCTCCAATCTCAACTGTTTTGATGTCTGTGCCTGTCTCGTCTGACAGTAAGACCTCGCCGTCTGAGGAAATCGAGACCAATCCAGAAAACGAATCGCGTTCCAGAGACGCCGAATCGACCGCGCTAGGCGACGCGATGAGCGTGTTGCCGGAGAAGGCGCAGGATGCGACAGGGAATTCAGTCAGGGTTGGCGTTTCCTCCACCCACGTGAAATCTCCGTCGACTAGCCCTAAGCGACCGGTTTTTAGCATCTGACCGCTGGAGCCCATCCAGTAGGAGATTCGCATGAGCGAATCGCCTTCTAGGGGGGCGGCGCAGAGGCCGGAGATTCTGCGTTCCTCAATTACGGGAAGATCAACAATGGCGGGGGCGAGTAAGCCGTCACCATAAATGTAGCCTTTTAGCGCCCCATCGTGATCAATTCCGGGGAACACTGTGACGTAAGCATTATCGGCGATTGTGCTTTTACCTGTGGCGATGGCGCGCAGGCTAAAATTGGCCAGTTCGGCGACTGGGTCTCCTTCCATGTTAAATAATTGCAGACCACCTTTTTCGTAGGTGACAGCAATGAGGGCATTTCGACCTCCAGAAATGGCCAAATCGTCGATTTTTCCGGACGGAATTGACGTTGACCAGACGGCGGGTAGAGTGAGATGAGTCTCAGTTGAAACACCTGATTTTTCCTCTTTAGAGGCAGGTTTTTCACTTTTTGAGCAGGCCGCGGCTGTAAAAAGCAGACTTAGGCCAAGCCCTGCGTTGACAAAGGGTGAAGCGGCGCTTAAACGCCAGCGCTTGAATTGCATTCCATAAACTCCGAAAGCGAGAGGCTCCTAGTAGAGCGATGAAAACCTATAACGCACCAGCAGACGTGGAACATAATTGGGTCGTGATCGACGCGACGAATGTCGTCGTCGGACGCCTTGCTTCATACGTGGCCTTCCGCCTTCGCGGCAAGCACCGTCCTGACTTTACTCCACATATCGACACGGGTGACCATGTTGTGATCATCAATGCCGAGAAGGCCAAATTTACCGGCGATAAGCTGCGTAACAAGATTTACTATCGCCACACGGGTTACCCGGGCGGTCTGAAATCTACCACAGCTGGCGACATCATGAATG
Organism: Hyphomonas sp.; assembly: GCA_033851975.1. Classification (GTDB taxonomy): domain Bacteria; phylum Pseudomonadota; class Alphaproteobacteria; order Caulobacterales; family Hyphomonadaceae; genus Hyphomonas. The sequence continues at coordinate 115,862 of JAWSVJ010000003.1, forward strand.
GTCGATTCCCTGAGCGCGCTCTGGAACTTGCTATTAAGCGCATGTTGCCGAAAGAAAGCTCATTGGCTCGCAAGCAGTTTAGTAAGCTTCGTGTTTATGCTGGTGCTGAGCACCCGCATACAGCGCAACAGGCTGAAACAATCGACTTCGCGGCGATGAACCGTAAAAACACGAAAGTTGCGTGATCTCTATGACTGATACTGCAAACTCACTACAGGATCTTGGCGCCATTCAGGACGGTGAAGCCGCTGAAGTTGAAGCCGTTATTATCCAGCCTAAAATCGATGCTCAGGGCCGTGCTTATGGCACAGGCCGTCGTAAAGAAGCGACAGCACGTGTTTGGATCAAGCCCGGTACTGGCAAGATCACGATCAATGGACGCGATCAAGAAACATATTTTGCGCGCCCAGTGCTGCGCATGGTGCTTGCTCAGCCGCTTATCGAAGCTGGCCGCGAGACTGAATTCGACGTGATTGCGACTGTTAAAGGTTCTGGTCTTTCGGGTCAGGCTGGCGCGGTTCGTCACGGTATCTCTCGCGCATTGGTGGCTTACGAGCCGGGCCTGCGCAAAGTGCTTAAGCCATTCGGCTTCATGACACGTGACCCGCGTGTTGTTGAACGTAAGAAGTACGGTAAGGCTAAAGCCCGCCGCTCATTCCAGTTCTCAAAGCGCTAAGACGTTTTCGACTATTCTTTTCGGAACGGGCGCTTCGGTAACGAGGCGCCCGTTTTCTTTTGTTTGACGGTATTTAGGAGGCCGGCATGACGACCCCCACAGTATTCATTGATGGCGAAGCAGGCACCACGGGATTGCAGATCGCTGACCGTTTGCGTGACCGCAGTGATTTGAGCGTTGTGTCGATTGCTCCTGACAAACGCAAGGATGCTGGCGCGCGGGCTGAGATGATGAATGCGGCTAATGTGGTTATTCTGTGCTTGCCCGATGAGGCGGCCCGCGAGGCGGTCACCCTAGTGACTGATCCAGACACTGTGATAATTGACGCTTCATCTGGCCACCGTGTCAGTGACGGGTGGACGTATGGCTTCCCTGAGATGTTTGACGGGGAACAGCGTGCGAAGATCAAAGCTTCCAAACGGATTAGTAATCCAGGTTGTTTCCCAACCGGCTTTATCTCGATGGTGCAGCCATTGGTGCGGGCAGGCCTGTTGCCACCGGAAGCACCCGTCTCGGTGAATGCCGTGTCTGGCTATTCTGGCGGCGGGAAAGCTTTGATCGCTGAGTTTGAGGATGGCGGGACGGCTGATAACTACCGGATCTATAGTATGGCGCAGGGGCATAAACATTTGCCTGAGATGAAGTCCTACACAGGCTTGTCACACGTGCCTATGTTTACGCCTGCCGTTGGGCGGTATGCGCAGGGCATGATCGTCGAAGTGCCACTAATGCTGTGGGCGATGCCCGCCAAGCCGACGCGCGCAGCCATTCAGGCGGCGTTGGAGAGCGCATATGTTGGCGAACAGTTTGTGACTGTTGCAAGCCTCGGGCAGGCGGATGCGCTCGCGGGGCTTGAACCGGAAGCATGCAACAATACCAACAAGATCGAACTGTTTGTGTTTGGCAACGATCAAGAGGCACGCCTCGTCGCGCGGTATGACAATTTAGGCAAAGGCGCGTCTGGCGCGGCTGTACAGAATTTGAATATCGTGCTGGGCCTTGATGAGGCCGCCGGGCTATAGCCCTAGCGTTTGAGCGGCAGAGGTATGTCGTCCAGCTTGGTTTTGACATAGTGACCCGGCGCGGCGCCTAGGCCCATATCCTTAGGCTTGATGGCAGGTTGCTTCTTGCCGGATTTGGGACGCAGCCATTTCCACCAAGTTGGCCACCATGAGCCTTCATGTTCAGTCGCACCGTCAAACCAATCATTGCCTGTGGAGCAATCTGTGTCGGTGTTGGTCCAATGCTGATATTTTTTGGCATCTGGATGGTTCACCACCCCGGCAATGTGTCCTGAACCGGCCAGAACGAATTGAGCATCACCGCCGAAGAGTTTCGTGTTCCTGAAGACGCTCTCGAACGGGCAAATATGATCGTCCTTGCTGGCTTGGATCATGACAGGTGCGGTGACGTCTTTGAGGCTTACTTTGTCGCCTAGTAATTCGAACTGACCGTTGGCGAGCGCGTTCTCGGCGTAGAGTTCATTCAAATAGGCGCGGTGAACGGGGCCGGGAATGTTAGTCTGGTCGCCGTTCCAGTAGAGCAGGTCGAACGGACGTGGTGTTTTGCCGAGCATGTATTGATCGATGACATAACGCCAAACCAGATCAATTGGGCGCAACCAGTTGAATGTCTCGAACATCATCGAACCGGGCATGACGCCGCCATTGTCGTCGATAAGACCGTCGATAAATTTGCGAGCAGGCGCGTCGGTGAATACTTTGAGGTCTCCGGCGAGTTCGAAATCAGATTGCGAGGCAAAGAAGGTGGCCGAGGCGATGCGCTTGTCGCCCTCTTTCGCCATGCGTGCCATGGTCATTGAGAGCAGAGTGCCGCCGATGCAGTAGCCGACAGTGTTTAGTTTCTTGGCGTTCGATGCCTGTAGTGCCGCTGTGACGGCGGCGTAGATGCCGCGCTTAGCGTAGTCGTCCCATGTGTAGTCGGCTGTCTCAGCATCAGCAGAGCGCCAAGAGACGACGAATACGGTGAGCCCTTGATCCACCAACCAGCGAATCATCGAGTTTTCTTCGCGTAGGTCGAGGATATAGAATTTGTTGATCCAAGGCGGGAAGATCAGCAATGGCCGCGAGTAGGCGGTTTCTTGCGTTGGCTTATACTGGATCAGCTCTATCAAATCATTGCGGAAAACGACTTGGCCGGGCGCCGTGGCAATGTTTTTACCGATTTCGAAGGGGCTCGCGTCAGTTTGGCTGATCTGAAGCTTACCGCCGGCATTGCGAATGTCTTCGCGTGCCATGCGGATACCGCGCAGAACACTATCGCCGCCTGTTTCCAGAAAAACACGCAGGGCTTGCGGATTGGTGGACAGAAAATTGGTGGGCGACAAGGTTTGGGTAACTTGCTGCGAGAAGAACTTAGCACGTTGGCGCAGATTTTCCGGTATGTCGGGCGCCATGTCGGGCAGGGCCGCCAGCCAGTTTGAATTGAGGTGGTAGGCTTTTTCAATGAAGCGGAAGGCCGGGTTTTGGCTCCACTCTGGGTCTGAAAAGCGCTTGTCTTTGTCACGCGTGCTGGTGCTGGTTATCGCCTCAGTCGACATTTCTTGCCAAAGGCCCATCCAGCCTTGCATTAGCTGCATATTTGCCGCCATAAGCGCAGTAGGATGCGTCGCGAGGCTTTGTCCGACCGCTTGGAAGGCCTCATTGGCCCCCATCGGGTCACCGTCATACATCGTGCCGATTGGACCAGATCCAGCGAGTACATCAGCAAGGAGTGCTTGAGACTCGGTATTTGCGAGGGCCAGTGTCGTCATCAGGGATTGAAAACGCATTGGATCAATACCCTGCATCAACTCTGTCAGAGAGCGAGGCGGCGCACTTTTTTCGTTTGATTTGCTCATCGGTCCCAATATCGCCCGTTTCTAAGTATAACCCTATAAATGAGATTGATTGTAATTTAGTGTGCTTAACCATGAAAAACACTGTGATTCTCCTGTCGGGTGTGTTGTGCCTATTGCTGATTGGCTGCACGAGCTCGTTTGATAACGTTCAAGGCGCGATTAATTCGGCGCCCGAATGGTATGACAATCGAAAAACTGAAATTCGCGGGGCGGGCTATCCCGCGCTGGTCGAGGTGCCAACTTTGACCGACGCAGATTTGGCCAGCCGCAAAGTGGTTTTGTCACGAGATGAGATCAAAAAATTGCGTGCATCTTTTACAGACAATCCGCTAGCGCAATTGCCAGAGGGAGGCAGTGAGCGCATTGAACGCGTTATTGATCGCGTCCATGTGCAATTTCAATCCCTTGATTCAACATCAAATTTTCTAACCGACGCTGAAGTAGAGGCTCTTCGCCAAAGCTTTAATGTTCCACGCGTAACCCAAGGCCTGAAAGGTCAAAAATGAAGACCGAGTTCCACAAAATCCGTCGCTTACCACCCTATGTTTTCGAACAGGTGAACCGCCAGAAAGCGGCGTTGCGAGCGGATGGGGCCGACATTATTGACCTAGGAATGGGTAATCCGGATATGCCAACGCCGAAGCATATCGTTGATAAATTGTGCGAAACGGCGCGCAAACCAGACGTAAATGGCTACTCAGCATCACGCGGAATCAAAGGTTTGAGGCGGGCTGTTTCAAATTATTACTCGCGTAGATTTGATGTGAATTTGGACATGGATCGCGAAATTATCGTGACGCTTGGCTCCAAAGAGGGGTTCGCGAACCTTGCGCAGGCGATTTCTGCGCCCGGCGATGTGATTCTTGCGCCGGACCCATCTTATCCGTTGCATCATTTCGGGTTCATCATAGCAGGGGCCTCCATTCGCGGTGTGCCCGCGCAGACGCCGGAAGAGTATTTGTCGAATTTGGGCAAAGCAGTGAAATATGCATCGCCTAAGCCGACCGCGATGGTGCTCTGCTATCCGTCTAATCCGACGGCGGCTGTTTGTGATCTGGATTTCTACAAGGAGGCAGTGAAGTTCGCGCGTAAGCATGAGCTGTGGATTCTGTCAGACCTTGCTTACAATGAAATCTATTTTGAGGAGCCGACACCATCGATCTTGCAGGTTGATGGCGCGAAAGACATTGCGGTTGAGTTCACCACCATGTCGAAAACTTACTCCATGGCTGGTTGGCGTGTCGGGTTTGTTGCGGGTAATGAACGGCTTGTGTCTGCATTGGCGCGTGTGAAGTCGTATTTGGATTATGGTGCTTATACGCCTATTCAGGTGGCTGCTGCCGCTGCGCTCGACGGCCCACAAGATTGTGTGGACGAAGTGCGCGGAATTTATCGTTCGCGGCGTGATGCTTTGGTCGAGAGCTTCGGTCGGGCCGGGTGGCATATTCCAACCCCAGCGGCCTCTATGTTTGCGTGGGCGCCGATTCCTGAAGCGTTTCGTGAACAGGGCAGTCTCGATTTTACACTCCAGCTCATCAATGAGGCGCACGTAGCTGTTGCCCCCGGCGCGGGCTTCGGCGAGCATGGTGACCAGTACGTACGTATAGCTCTGGTTGAGAACGAGCAGCGCATTCGCCAAGCGGCCCGAAATATCCGTAAGTTTCTGCAAGCGAACGGCGTAAACAGCGTCTCGCCAGCGGCTGCAGAATAGATTAAAGGCTTCTTCAGAAGTCAGTGAAAGTAGATCACGTGAAACCATTGAAAATCGGTATTGCCGGGCTCGGCCATGTTGGCTGTGGATTGATAGAACTTGTTCAACGACAGGAGCATTTGCGTCTGCCGGGACAGGTTGAGATTGCTGGCGTTAGCGCGCGGAGCAAAAACAGAGACCGGATCGTCGAAACAGATTCTTATCGCTGGTTCGATGATGCGGCGACCTTGGCTGAAGACCCAGAAGTTGACGTTTTTGTCGAACTAATTGGCGGGTCAGATGGCCTAGCGAAGTTCGCTGTTGAAACTGCACTTAAGGCGGGAAAACCCGTTATTACGGCCAACAAAGCGTTAATCGCCAAGCATGGCAATGCCTTGGCAAAGCTGGCGGAAGATCAAGGCGTAGACCTGTTGTTTGAGGCCGCTGTTGCTGGTGGTATCCCGGTTGTGCGCGTTCTGCGCGACAGCTTAGCGGGCACAGAAGTGACGCGCGTGTCAGGCATATTGAACGGCACGTGCAACTTCCTGACGACGACAATGCTGGAAACCGGCCGGGCCTATGATGATGTGTTGGATGAAGCGCAAAAACTGGGCTATGCTGAGGCGGACCCGACACTGGACGTGTCTGGCATGGACGCGGCGCACAAAGCGGCGATTTTGTCGGCGATTGCGTTTTCAGCAGACCTTGATTTCTCAAAAGTGCGCATCTCAGGTGTCGAGGGCATTGAGCTTCTCGATTTGAAGCTCGCTGACCGGTTAGGTCTGAGAATCAAGCTGATTGCGGAAGGCGTTTTGAAGGAAGCGGGTGTTGTGTGTCGTGTTGAGCCGATGGCGCTGCCGATAGAGCATCCGCTGGCGAAAGTTGATGGATCGTTGAACACTGTGCGGATTGAAGGCGACCCTGTTGGCGCGATCACGCTGATCGGCCCAGGCGCGGGCGCTGGACCCACGGCGAGCGCGGTAATGGGTGACGTTGCAAAAGTGTTCCGTCCTGCGATGCGTCCCGCATTCGGACGAGCGAAACACCATATAGCGCGGCCATTCACAGATAGTGCAGGCGATGAGACGGCTGCCTTCTTTTTACGTATTCGCTTGGCTGATAAGCCGGGTGCATTGGCCGAACTGACCGATGCGCTTGCGACCGCTGGCGTATCAGTAAATCAATTATTACAAGACTCTGCGGATGAAAGTGGGGCGAGCCCTGTTGCGATCATGACGCATTCTTGCCCACGGTCCATATTGGATTCAGCCCTAGAGAAGATTGAGAAAAGTTCCCTGACAGTGGACGCGCCGCGTCTCATTCGGATTGACGCGGCAAGCTAATTGCTTCGAACGTAAGCATGGAACGCGCTTATGTGACCGGAGGAAACGCCAGATGACTGATAATATCCTTACATCAAGCTTGGCAGACGCCATGGTTCGGGTCACCGAGTTGGCGGCAATTGCTGCTGCTGGTGAAGTGGGTAGGGGTGATGAGAAGAAGGCTGACGCCGCCGCTGTTGATGCGATGCGCTCGGCGTTCAACGAAGTAGATTTTCAAGGCCGCGTCGTTATCGGTGAAGGCGAACGCGATGAAGCGCCTATGCTTTTCATCGGCGAAGAAGTTGGAACGCGCAACGGTCCTGCGATCGATATCGCGCTGGACCCGCTGGAGGGCACGACGTTGACAGCGAAAGCCATGTCGAACGCTCTGGCTGTTTTGGCGATTGCGCCACGTGGCGGCCTGCTGCACGCGCCTGATACATATATGGATAAGCTGGCGATTGGCCCGGGCTATCCCGAAGGCATTATCAGCTTCGACAAGAAACCATCAGAGAACATTGCGGCGCTCGCAAAGCAAAAGGGTAAAGCGGTTTCTGACATGACGGCGTGCGTGTTGGACCGTCCCCGTCACGAAGAGATTATCGCAGACCTGCGCTCTGCTGGTGCACGCATCTCGCTCATCACTGATGGCGACGTTGCTGGCGTTATCGCGACGACTGACGAGAGCACAGGCATCGACATGTATGTCGGCTCCGGCGGCGCACCTGAGGGCGTGTTGGCTGCTGCGGCACTTAAGTGCGTTGGTGGACAAATGTTCGGTCGCCTTATCTTCCGTAACGATGACGAGAAGAGACGTGCTGAGCGTGTTGGCATCACAGACTTTGACCGCACATACTCACTGAACGAACTGGCCTCTGGCGAGACAGTGTTCTGCGCAACTGGTGTTACGAATGGTAACTTGCTTGACGGCGTTGACATCAAAAATGGCCGCGTCGGCACCCACACACTGATCATGACGTCTACTGACGGAATGGTTCGTTACGTACGGTCTGACCGTAAAGCCTAATCAAGCCAGAAAACTATGATAAGGTTCCTTCCATTCGAATCGAGTGGAAGGCATTTTTTATGGGCGAGCCAAATATAGAGCCTGAGGGTAATCTGTTTTCCGTTGATCAATCAGCGACGGGGCGGTTTTGGACACTGCGTGCTTCTGATGATGCGGTGGCGCGTCGTCTTGCGCCTCTGATTGGTGGATCTGACCTATTGGCGCGTTTGCTGTCTGCGCGCGGCGTGACGGTTGAGGGCGCGGCAACGTATTTGTCGCCGACCTTGAGGGACACATTCCCCGACCCATCTTCATTCAAAGATATGGATCTGGCTGTCGAGCTCGTGCTCGATGCTATTTTGGCCGGCAAAAACGTAACGGTGCTGGCAGACTATGATGTCGATGGCGGCACATCGTCGGCGATTCTGACGCGGTATTTCCGCGCTTGGGGGCAGGAGTTAGGGCTGTATGTGCCTGACCGTCTGGAAGAGGGCTATGGACCCACACCGGCCGCGTTTCGTTATTTGAAGGAACAGGGCGCGGATCTGGTGATCACGGTGGATTGCGGCGCGGCGGCGCTTGATGCTCTGCGTGAGGCTGAATCCATCGACCTACCGATCATTGTGATCGACCATCACCTCATGGCGGAGGGAATCCCCGACACGGCGGCGTTGGTCAATCCGAATCGGCCTGATGATACATCGGGCCAAGGACATTTGGCTGCGGCAGGCGTTGTGTTTGTATTCGTGGCTGCGCTGAATCGGCTGGCGCGCGAACGGGGCGTGGCGCCTGCTGATGGCTTACCAGATATCATGGCGCAGCTTGATCTGTGCGCGCTCGGCACGCTTTGCGACATGTCGCCTTTGGTCGGGGCAAACCGTGCCTTTGTGCGCCAAGGCCTGACGATTATGTCTCGTGGGCAGAATGTGGGCCTGCGAGCGTTGGCCGACGTGTCAGGAATCAGCAAGATTGAAAGCGTGTATCATGCGACCTTTCTGCTCGGGCCGCGTCTGAATGCTGGTGGGCGTGTGGGCGACCCGTGGCTGGCCGCAAAACTGTTGGCAACGGACAACCGAACAGAAGCGATTGAGCTGGCTGAGCGCCTACAGGGGCTGAACGAGGAGCGTAAAGCCGTTGAACTGGCGATCTTGGAGCAAGCAACTGTGCAGGCTGAGAAAGCCTTAGAGAGCGATCCTGATCGCGGTGTGCTGATCGCGCGCGGTGAGGGGTGGCATCCGGGGGTGATCGGTATTGTAGCGGGACGCCTGAAAGAGCGCTTCCACTTGCCTAGCATCGTGATTGGCTGGGGTGAAGGTCTGGGGCCGGTCGCGAAGGGATCAGCGCGGTCGGTTGGCGGCGTGAATATTGGCGACGCAATCGCGATGGCAGCGCGTGAAGGCGTCGTATTGTCGGGCGGTGGGCATGCGATGGCAGGTGGTTTGAGTTTGGAGCCGGAACAAATCGAAGCGTTCGATGAATGGATGGTCTCGCACATGGTGCAATTCTCAGCAGAGCGAGCCGCTGCGCTAGAGTTGGTTGTTGATGCGATATTGTCCCCAGCGTCTGCCAGCCCTGCGCTTGTCGATAAGGTAGCGGAGATCGGGCCGTTTGGTATTGGCGCGCCGGAACCGGTATTTGCCGTGCCCGCGGTCCATGTGACTGGAATTCGGCAGGTGGGCGTCAATCACTTGAAGTTTATTGCGGAAGATCCGACGGGCAGGCTGGAGTGTATCGCGTGGCGGAGCACTGACACACCGATTGGTGATGCGTTGCGCACTGGCGGGCGCGTAAATCTGGTCGGGAAATTGAAGATCAATGAGTGGAATGGGCGTCGCAGTGTGCAAATGGACGTGCAGGATGTCAGCCCCGTCTAGCGGGGCGAGGCTGGCCAGCGGCTAAAAAGATAAAGAAAGTGCACAAACCACATTAGCAATGGGTTGCGGAACCGAAAAACAGCTTGTATATCGCCTGTTCTTCAAGCTGATGCGGTCCCTTCGTCTATCGGTTAGGACGCTAGGTTTTCAACCTAGAAAGAGGGGTTCGATTCCCCTAGGGACTGCCATGCTTGTTTTCCCAACATTGTGATCCCGGTATCACACGGTTGGAAACATCTTAAAAAATGTGTGAAGATCGCGTGACAAGGATATTTTTGCCTTCTAAGTTGCCGTTCAGGGGAAATTTGGTTGATGAAGAGCGTTGCTTCAAATTCAGAGACTGAGCCTGTGAGCTCTGAGCCGCTAGTCCGGGTGATCGGACATGTGAAGTGGTTCGACTCAGTTAAGGGATACGGTTTCATTCTCATAGACAGCACGTCAGACCCTGCGCTAGAGGGCGACGTGCTTTTGCATGTGTCTTGCCTTCGTGAGTTTGGCGAGTCCTATGTTGATGAAGGCGCGCGCATTGTTTGCGATGCTGCGAAGAGTGGCAAGGGCTGGCAAACCGTCAATGTCATCGAGATGGAGCGCCCACGTGCATTGGTGGCGCGTGAGAATGGTGAGGCCGCAGAGTATATTCCCGTCACGCTGAAATGGTTTAACCGCGCTAAGGGCTATGGCTTTGTGCAACGCGCCGATGATCAAACGGATATTTTCGTCCACGCGGTCGTGCTTAAAAAGGCTGGCCTCGAAGAGCTTGAGCCTGATTCAAAACTGATGGTTACGATTGATGCGGGAAGTCGCGGTGAGCATGTTGTTGTCGCCAAGGCGATTGATTAACAGCTAAGACTGCTTGCTGATGCGTTGGCGCGGCGTTAAAGCATGTTGTATGAAACAACTCTTCTCAGCCTGTTTGATTTTGGCGTCGGTTGCGCTTGCACCGCTTGCCTATGCTCAGCTCGAAACCGGTGATCTCTCGATCGTGACGGATCAATCGACCCATTCTTTTGTGGTTGAGCTGGCGAATGACCCGGACGAAATTCAAACAGGTTTGATGCATCGCGAATCGATGGAGAAGGCAGCGGGCATGCTGTTTGATTTTGGTCAGCCTCGCGCAGCCAGTATGTGGATGAAAAACACGCTTATCTCGCTGGATATGTTGTTCATTGGCGCCGAGGGCGAAGTGATTGCCGTTGCACACAATACGGTACCTGGTTCCTTGCGTACGGTTGGTGCAGACGTTCCAGTTAAAGGTGTGTTGGAAATCAATGGCGGACTTGCTGCGGAGCTGGGCATTGAGCCGGGCGATACCGTGAAGCACGAGATTTTTAAGAACATTGACGAGTGACACCGACGCGCTGATGAAGGCGCCGCCTGAAGGGTTTGCAAAGAACCCGACGCGCGGGAAGTTTTCCATACATAATGGGCCGACCTATCGGAGCACCGGCGAGGGCGATGTGCGCGCTGGCATGTGGGTGCTCGATCGTCACTGCAATGGCATGGGCTTTCTGCATGGCGGTATGGCCTCGGCCTTTGCTGACAGCGCGCTGGCGTGGGCTGTGTTCGATAGGACGCAGCATTTTTCGGTCACCATCAAGCTAACCTTGGAATACCTTGAAACGGTGTATGAGGGGACGTGGCTGGAGGCGCATACTCGCGTGAAGGCGGTTGATGGCGAACTGGTGCATGTGACGGCTAATCTAGTTCGCGATGATGGTGCAGTTTGCTGCAGAGCGGATGCAGTTTTCCGCACTTTGAAGCGTAAACGGGCACGGCGCGGACCAGAGACGACTTAGGCGTAGACCGCAGCCCCTTGCGACTTCAGCAAGATTTGTGAATTTGGTCCGTGGCAGTGTTGAACTGCAGCAACGGGTTTTAGGCTCTATGTCAAAATATCAAGATCGCCTTCTGAGAGTGCTTACGCATATCCATGACAATCCAGCCGAGGATTTGTCGCTTGATCGGCTTGCCGACATTGCGGCGATGTCTCGGTTTCACTGGCATCGTGTCTTTCAGGCGATGACCGGGGAGACGTGCGCGCAAGCTGTGCGTCGCGTTCGGATATATCGGGCGGCAAACTGGCTGCTGCATTCGTCCTCGCCAATAGCCGACGTCGCGAAGCGAGTTGGTTATCGGCACCCGGGTAGTTTCGCCCGCACTTTCAAAGATGAGATCGGTATGTCGCCCGAGGCGTTCCGGAAAGCGGGACGCCCTGCTCGGCCTTCTGGTCCATCACGAATTGGAGACTTTCAGATGTTCCCTATAGAAAAGAAAAACCTGCTCGAGTACCGGGCTGCCGCGTTGATGCATGTTGGCCCGTATGAAGAGTCTGATGCTTGCTTTCAGAAGATGTTGGGCCTGACCACGCAGCACAACCTGTGGCCAAGTGTGAGAGGCATGATCGGTATCCATTATAGCGACCCGAATGTGACTCCCAAAGCAGAGCTCAAAATGCATGCGGGTGTAATACTTGCTGATGGGTGCGCAATCCCGGATGAACTTGATGAGGTTCATCTTGAGGGAGGGACGCACGCGGTGCTCACCTATAAGGGGCCATATACCTCCATTAAGGTTGCCTATGACTATTTGTTCGGAAAATGGTTGCCCGAAACGGAGAGTGAACCAGCAGATAGCCCTTGTTATGAGGTTTATCTCAACAGCCCGAATGAGGTCGCGCCGGCTGAGTTGCTCACCGAGATTTGCTTGCCCCTAAAAGGGTAAAGACAAACAGGATGAGAAAAGAAAAAGGGCGGTGCCATATGACGCCGCCCTTGATCTGCTTGGGGTAGGGGGAGAGCTTAGAAGCCCATACCGCCCATGCCACCCATACCGCCCATGTCAGGCATGCCGCCGCCCGCAGGAGCGTCGTCGCCCTTAGGAGCTTCAGCGATACCCGCTTCGGTCGTGATCAGAAGACCAGCGACTGAGGCAGCGTTTTGAAGTGAAGAGCGAACAACTTTCGCAGGGTCGATAACGCCCATAGCAACAAGGTCGCCATATTCTTCAGTTTGCGCATTGAAGCCGAAAGATTTGCCTTTGTTGGTAATGATCGTGTTGACCACGATAGAACCTTCAACACCGGCATTTTCAGCGATCTGGCGAACAGGTGATTCGAGTGCCTTACGCACGATATCGATACCGGCTTGCTCGTCGTCGTTGTCGCCTTCAACTTTGACGCTTTTAGCGGCGCGTAGCAGAGCTGTACCACCACCAGAAACGATACCTTCTTCGACGGCAGCACGTGTCGCGTTCAGCGCATCGTCGACGCGGTCTTTCTTCTCTTTCACTTCGATCTCAGTGGCACCGCCAACTTTGATCACAGCAACACCGCCAGCCAATTTGGCTAGACGCTCTTGAAGCTTCTCACGGTCATATTCAGAAGACGTGTCATCGATTTGCTTGCGGATCTGAGCCACGCGCGCTTCGATGTCTTTTTTCTTGCCGCCACCGTCAACGATAATTGTGTCGTCTTTGGTGATGTTGACGCGCTTGGCTGTGCCGAGCATGTCCATAGAAACGTTTTCGAGTTTGATGCCGAGGTCTTCAGAGATAACCTGACCACCTGTCAGAACAGCGATGTCCTGCAGCATAGCTTTACGACGATCACCAAAGCCCGGTGCTTTAACAGCAGCGATTTTCAGGCCACCGCGTAGTTTGTTCACAACCAGAGTTGCAAGCGCTTCGCCGTCAACATCTTCAGCGATGATGATCAAAGGCTTCTGAGACTGAACAACTGATTCCAGAATTGGCAGCATAGGCTGAAGGCTGGACAGTTTTGACTCATGAAGCAGGATGTATGCATCGTCTAGGTCAGCAATCATCTTGTCAGGGTTGGTGATGAAGTAAGGAGACAGGTAACCGCGGTCAAACTGCATGCCTTCAACAACTTCGAGTTCTGTTTCGAGCGACTTAGCTTCTTCAACAGTGATAACGCCTTCGTTGCCGACTTTGGTCATCGCTTCAGCGATCATCGCACCAATTTCAGTTGCGCCATTGGCAGAGATGGTGCCGACTTGGGCGATCTCTTCGTTGGTTTTTACTTTTTTGGAAGACGATGCAATGTGCGCCAGAACTTCAGTTACGGCTTTATCGATGCCGCGCTTAAGATCCATTGGGTTCATGCCAGCAGCAACGCGCTTCATGCCTTCGCGAACGATGGCTTGAGCGAGAACTGTCGCTGTTGTTGTGCCGTCGCCAGCAACGTCGTTTGCTTTAGACGCAACTTCGCGCAGCATTTGTGCGCCCATGTTTTCGAAACGATCTTCTAGTTCGATCTCTTTTGCGACGGTTACGCCATCTTTCGTTGTGCGCGGTGCGCCGAAAGATTTTTCGATAACAACGTTACGACCTTTAGGGCCGAGTGTTACCTTTACAGCGTTAGCTAGTACGTCGACACCGCGGAGCATTTTCTCGCGCGCGTCGGAGCCGAAAACAACCTGTTTAGCAGCCATGATGAGTTACCTCGTTAGAAAAATTAGAAATTAGAAAAACATATGGAGAGGGAGGCTTAGCCTTCCAGAACGCCCATAATGTCGCTTTCCTTCATGATCAGCAGGTCTTCACCGTCGATTTTCACCTCGGTGCCGCCCCATTTGCCGAACAGAACTTTGTCGCCGACTTTGACGTCGAGCGGAATACGCTCATTGTCATCGCCGATAGTGCCACTGCCGACAGCGATGATTTCGCCTTCTTGTGGTTTTTCGGTAGCTGTATCTGGAATGATAATTCCGCCAGCGGTTTTCGTAGCTTCTTCTACGCGACGAACTACGACGCGGTCGTGAAGGGGACGAAGTTTCATGAGAGCCCTCATTTGTTAGATCAGACGTGTTGATAAAATCGGTCGTTTGCTGGCTGACACAGAAATTAGCACTCACCCATGCCAACTGCTAACGATGGGTCGGAGTTAGGCATCCGGGCAGGCAACGTCAACTGTTTCGGCGTGAAATTTTTGGGATGTTTGGTTAATTCTGATCGAATTTGTCAGTTTTGCGATCCCCGAGTAGAATTCGCTGTTCCAAACGACGCCGGAGCGCGGCGTAGTAAGCTTCCAAAAAGACCTTGTCGACTTCACCCGGAGCCGGGGCCCAGCCGATTTTGCGGCGAATGCGCTCTGCCACGCGGGCGTTGATTTCCGGTGCGGATTGGCGGAGCACATCTTCCAGAACATGCAGCTCGTGGATGCCGTATGTATCGATCTGTTGCTGGGTGAATGCGAATTGGGAATCTTTCGCGGTCTCAGCTTGGGTGGATGAGATATCACCCATAAGCTCAGCTTTGGGCGCATGGACGACCCATGTGCCGGCGATCAGATCACCCACGCGCATGCGATCTCTATTGAATAGCGGGAAGAAGAGGAAAATGCTCGACCAGATAAGCCCAGATACCATGATCGCTGTGCCTACTGCGTCGCCGCCCATCATAAGGAATTGAAAGGGGAGGCCGATCTCAATTTCGCGAATGAAATTTCGCGCAAGAACGGAATTAGCTGTAAGGCGCCCGCCATCGCGGCTGGCGACTCGCAGGCCCATTAAGCGCTTACCGGGTGTGGCGGCGCGTCTGCCGACCTCAAAGAAGATGTAATAGAAGTTTCGGAAGAAGAAGAAGCCTACTAGCCAGAACGAAAATACGATGTCTGCGGCGTCGCGGGAATAAAAACTGGAGACGTAAGACGCAACAACCATGGTTGCGATGACGACGAACCATTGAATGGCGATATCGATGGCAAAAGCACCGATACGTTCGCTCGCCGTTGAAATCTTTAGTCTAATGATTGCGCCTTCTGGAGTAACTAGATCACGCTCGAACTTGGCGCGTTCGATCGCTTGAACCACACGCATTTGACGCTGGAAGTTCGCTGAGGGCTGTGGGGACGCGGGCTGGTTCATGAGGTTGAGGTCTCACGCGGTAGGTAAAAGTAGAGAAGCCAGAGTACGAGCGTCGAGAAACCAATCGTGTAGCGGATGACATCGGAGTTGATCATCTGGCGGCCGAACCCTTCGAGCAGGGCCGCGATGAACAACATGACAACGCAGCCTAGCGCCATGCTTGCAGCCTGGGTGCCAGCAGCTTTTGCTGAGTCGAGCCGCGTGCGATCGCCAGGAAAGGCGATGGCGCCGCCGATGATGAAGCCCGCTGCCCCTGCGAGAACGATGGCGAACAATTCCGTTGCACCATGAATGATCAGCCAGCCACTGAATTCATATCCCAAACCTTTGTCCCAAAAGACAGCATAAAACGAACCGATCAGCACGCCATTGTAAAGCAGGAGCCACGCGGTTGGGATACCGAAGGCGAAACCGAGGGCAAAGGCCATTAACGCAATCTGTGCATTGTTATTGAAAAGCTCGCTGGCGAAACTGCCTAAGCTCGCTTCTGAGTGTGCGTCGCCGTAGAGGGTTGAGCGCAGCATGTCGACGCTGGCATTGGGTGACCGCATGTCAGAAAAGTCAGCGCCATTTATGGTCCAAAACCAGTCCATGTCTTGCATGCAAAGGAAAAAGGCCAGCGCCATACCGCCAAACAGGCAGACGAAAGAGAGCAACGTTGAAAGCACCGCGCCGCGTACACTGTCGGGCCATTCGTACGCGAAGAAGCTTCGCATGCGGTCTAAGAGTGAGCTGTGGGCACCATAAATGAAGAAGTAGGCGCGTGAGCAGAGGCTTTCTAGATAGCTGATAAGGTTCTGATCGAGCGAGATTGAACGCGCGACAGACAGCGACGAGACAGCTTGCCGGTAGAGTTTGGGCAATTCGGTCAGGTCTGAATCGGTCAGGGCTTTAGTGCCGCGATTTTCGACCCGCAGCAGAATGGCTTCCAGCCGTCGCCAGTCTGTCTCGCGTTCCTCTCGGAAGCGGTAAGATTTCAGCATGTCGGTCACAGCATGTCCCTTTGCTTGATCTTTAAGTAACGTGAAATGAGTTCAGAGCCGAACGCCTCTGGGCGGGCTTCTATGATCTCGACCCCTAGGCGTTGAAGACGGCGCAGCACCATATCTCGCTCAGATAAGAGCGAATCGGAAATCACGGCTTTTGCGAGCGCGCTATCAGTTTCCGGGTTGGCGTCTGCGAGGCTGTTGAGCAGCTCGTCTTCAAAGGTGGCGAATATGACGAGGTGTTTTTTGCTGAGCCTGCGGACATTTTCAAGCATCAGTTCGGCAGAAATTGTATCGACGAAATCGGAGAAGATCACGATGAGGCTACGCCGCTCTAGCTTGGAGGCCAGCGTAGAGAGCGCCAAGGTGAAATTGGTTTCGTGGGTCGAATAGTTGAGGCTCGCGGCTGCGCTTTGGATTTTGGGGAAGCCGCGATGGCCGCTGATGAACCCTGTCGATGTGCCAGGTTTTGCATCAAACCCATACAGCATGGTGCGGTCGCCATTGCGCAGGGAGACGAAGCTGAGCAATAGGCCCGCATTTACGGCGCGGTCAATTTTGGGGACGCCGCCGAGGGGCTCACTCATCAAGCGGCCCGTATCGAAGGCGAAGACGATGTTGTGATTGCGCTCTGTGCGGAACTCTTTTGCGAGCAGCACACGGTGGCGCGCGGAGTGTTTCCAATCTATAGCCCGGCGGTCCATGCCCGTCGTGAATTCACGCAATGCGTCAAACTCACTGCCATCGCCGCGTTCCAATTGTGTTTTTAGGCCAAATTCTGCGTCTCTGGAGAAGAGGCGGATGGCTTCATCTTTCACCCATTTGATGTTGGGCGTGATCGGAATGGATAGGTCAATCGGGTCGCGAACTGTCTTTTGGATAAGGCCGAGAGGGCCCGTCCAGCGACACCAGATGGCCGCGATATGGGCCATGCCTCTGCGGTTGGGTGTGAGGGGGAAACTGTAGGGGCGTGCGTTGTTTGCCCAACCCGTCAAATTCACCGCCTTTACGGTATTCAAAAGATAGTTGGTTTCTAGTGTCACCTTCATGCGTTTAGGTGTCGGGCCGTTTTCGAATTTGAAGTCTATGTCAAACGGGTCTTCGCTGCCCACGTACAAAACAGGCGGCGGTTTGGGGGTGACGCTGAACGCAGTTAACCGAGCAGAGAGCAGCGCGTCCAAACCGATGAGGCAGGCGACAGCAACGATCCATCCTCCCGCGATTACCCATAACGCAGGAGCGGTCAGCGCGATGAAGATCATCACGGGCACGCCGAGCAGCATGAGAAAAATTGCGCGGGTGGTTGGGTAAATCAACGCGGCGCCGCCGTTTGATCTACGATTGCGTTCAAGGTTTCCTCAGCGGTGCGTCCTTCAATCTCAGCAGCAGGCGACAGCAATACGCGGTGGCGCAAGGCGGGTAGTGAGAGGCGCTTCACATCATCAGGGATGACATAGTCGCGCCCTTGCAGTGCCGCTCGTGCGCGCGCCGCGGTGGCAAGCGCAGCCGCAGCGCGTGGGCTGGCCCCCGTTTCCAGCGATGGTGTCTCACGTGTCGCGCGGATGATATCTACGATGTAGGCGACAATTTCGTCCTTCACCTGCACCTCTGAAACGGCCTGAACGGCGGCGTTCAATTCATCCGCGGTGACGACGGGCTTGATGTTGAACGCTGCTGGCGTACGCATGCCCGTTCTGTTGCCGTGCTGCGCGACAATCGTGAATTCTTCATCGCGGCTTGGATAGTCGAGCGTGTGTTTGAATAGGAAGCGGTCAAGTTGAGCTTCGGGCAGAGGGTAGGTACCTTGCTGCTCAATTGGATTTTGCGTCGCGATAACGGTAAAGCGCGGGTTTAACGGATGAGATTTGCCATCAATCGTGACTTTGCGCTCTTGCATCGCCTCGAGTAGTGCAGCTTGGGTTTTAGGTGGTGTGCGGTTGATTTCATCAGCGAGCAAAAGGTCTGTAAAAATCGGGCCCTTTGTCAGTACGAACTCACTGGTTTGGAAGTTGAATAGGTTGGTTCCGAGCACATCGCCGGGCATGAGGTCCGGTGTGAACTGGATGCGCCCAAACTCCAAAGATATGGATCTTGAGAAGCACTGGGCTAGCAATGTCTTGGCTGAGCCGGGTGGGCCTTCAAGCAGGACGTGGCCGGATGCGAAGAGCGCGGTCAACAGAATGTCCACTGTCTCGTCTTGCCCGATGACAGCCTTGCTGACCTCGCCGCGAATGCGGAAGGCGAGTTCCCTGATGTCACTTATGTTCATTGGTGGATCTCCCGATAATCTGGTCGCGCCAGCGATGTAGATCGCGTGCGGTTTTTCTAAACGTGTCGAATGTGAGGGTGTCTCGCAGTAGTGTCGTCTCTAACTCTGAAAAGAGCTTTCCGCTCTCGTCTTCTGGGCCGAGCCGGTCATACAGCTCTGTGAGCTGTGTGTCGGTGAGTGTACGCGGGGCGCCAACTTCTTTCGCGACGCGACGCTTGACCAGCGTTAGGTAACGCGGCGCGAGAATGAGGTGACGACCTGTTACATCTATGAGGTTTGCTGAATTGTCGATGAGGGCCTGTTTGCCAAGCGCAATGGCACGGTGTGAGCGGTTGGGCGGACCAAACCGAGATGCGGCGCTCCAGCCTAATAGAAATATGGCGAACAATGCAGTGAGCGTTGCGCCAATAAACGGAATGTCGAACATCATTTTCAGCAGGTTTTCAGACTGAAGAAAGCCATGCGCGGTGGCATCGAACGTGATGGTCTGACCAGGGTAATCTTGTATTAGGTGGACAAGCTGCGATGATAAACGCGCATTGTTTTTATACGACATCCCGAATGTGTTCAGCAGGTCTGGATCGGACAGAATATAGACGTCAGTATGTTCGATTTGCCCCACCAATATTTTATCACCTTGGCTTACAATTGGGATTAGCGTGTCAGAGACGATGAGCTGAGCCGCCTCCTCCAGCTGGAGGTTCATTGTGCCGAACGGGGTGGAGAAGCCTCGCTCTGGCTCAGAACGAGATATTGACGCATCGTCCACCATGTCTTCAAGGAGGCGCTCAGGATTTTTTTTGTCGGTAAGGTCTATGAATTTTTGTCTCTTGGTACGCACAGGATCACGGAAGCCATTCCATTTCGGCAAGACGATGAGCGCAGGGCTGAATTCTGTAGGGGACATCTCGTCCCACTTTCGCGGATTTGCCGGAAGTGTGTGAATGAACATAGTATCGCGATCGTTCAACAGCGAATACTCCAAGCGGCTGATCTCAACAATCTGTCCTTGGTCTTCCAGCATGCGGACGAAGCCGTTGTAGCCGATAGCCGATGTTGAATAGGGGTTCGGGCCAGCCTTGTTTTTAGACTTCAGGTCTGGCGCCCAGCCAGCCAGCACCAGAACGGCGCCCAGCGATACAATGGCGATGACCAGAATGATCCCGATAGTTCGTGGGTTGAATGGGGAGGGATTTGCTTCGCTCATGACCACTCCTCACCAAAAGCAAATGTTTCATAGGCTTTGCGAGCGGTTTGCCAATCGCCTTGCGTCACATCGGCGTCGCCAAAAAAGCTGCCTTCGACGATTTGAATTATGGGAGCTAGTGCCGATTTGGCGCGTTCGGGAATCGCATCAAGCCGTCCAATCTCACGCGCGGTGAGGGATTTGGGCACGCCGCCCTCGAGACGCTGTTGAATGTCGTCAATCGACCTGAACAGAAGGAGGTGCACAGCTTCGGCATAATTGCCTGCGCTGGCCACTTTGTCAGCCTCTTCAAGGAGTGTGAGGGCCGTTTTCTTATCGGGCCGAATGTCCACATAGTGGTCGTCCTCTTCCTTGTCTCTACCCGATTTATCTTTGTTGCGACGCAAATTGGTGCGACGAATCTGGGTAAATATGAAGTAGAGAATCGCGAGGGCGCCAAGACCGATTGCAATCCAGAACACGACTTGGAGCAGGTTGCCGAGCCCAGCAACGAAGCCGCCCAACCAGCTCGGGAAATTCCATGATCTTCTTGGTTTGATATCCGGCAGATCGTCTGGAAGATCGAGTTCAAAAAATGGGCGTTCACGTTGCAGATCGTTGTCTGATTGGTATTTTGCGTAAGCTTTGTCGAAGCGTGTTCCGTCGAAAGTTTCTGTCGCAGGTTCTTCCGTAGAAGTGCTGTCGTCAAATTGAAGCAAGAGGAGTGATGCTGGGGTTTGGGCATAAGTTGTTTGAGGAATGCTGCAGCACAGCAATGCTCCCAACATAGCGGCGCTAAGTCTCAAAAGAACGAGCCTTAGGACTCCCATGAACAATACCCTTGCACGCGCCCATTCGGGCGTTTCAGCGGGGAGTATCTCAGAGGTTGCAAGTGCTTTCAATCTCTATTGCGCGATTGAACTGCTCGCGCCATATGGCGGTGATGACTGATTGCGAGGGCAAAATGGATAAGACGCAGATTTATGAGGTTTTGGCAGCGGAAATTCGCAGCGTGGTCGAGGGCGAAACCTCTATGGTGGCGCGTATGGCAACGGCGTCCTGCATGCTGGCCGAGGCGTTCAGGCCGCGGTTCTTTTGGACAGGATTCTATATGGTTGACCCTTTGAAGCCGAATGAGCTGGTGGCGGGGCCATATCAAGGGACGCTTGGGTGCTTGCGCATACCGTTCGGGCGCGGAGTGTGTGGGCATGTGGCCGCGACCAAGGAGAGCATAATAGTTCCCGATGTCCATGCTTTTCCGGGCCACATCGCTTGTGATTCAGCGACGAACTCAGAGATTGTGGTGCCGGTTTTCGATTCCGAGGGGGCTTTGGTGGCCGTTCTGGATGTTGATTCCGTGACGCCGGATGCTTTTGATTCTGTCGATCAGGTTGGTCTTGAGGCGATTTGCAAATTTCTACTCACCGCTTGATTCACCGGATTCTGATGCTTGAGGTGTGGAGTCATCGACTGGGGGACTAATCGTGTCGATCCGAGTGTTGATGAAGTCTTCCAAGATGCTGAGTTTTCTAGCGCGGTAGGCTGGCGCGGATTTGATCTCATTTCCGAGTTCTAACCACGTATCGCTGACTTCATCATATTGCGGCCACTCTGGTAGCCCCTCCATGTTTGGGGAGCCTGTTCTGGCGAAATTCACCCAATATTGGCCCATTGCCGCTGTGAGGCGTTTGTCGGACTTGGACAGTTTTTGGCCCGCCTCATGGGTGTTCATTGCGAACGGAATTTCGGCGGCGTGATGTGCGCCCAGCGATTGGCGGGAACCGGGAACGACCCGCGTGAAAACGTATGTCCAGGTTGGCTGTCCCGCGCGGGAATTGTGCCTCGCCATGAAGCGAGAGGGTGCGCCAAACATTTCATCTCCGAGCATTGCCTCAGCGCCCGTGTCCCACCGCTCTGGCGATTGCATGCCATAGAGTGCTGCCAATGCACGTGCGGAATTGTGTCCGTAAACAGATTCTAACGCGGCTTCATGGTCTTCGAGAGCGCCTGTGATCGGCGGGTGCAAAGATGTTGGTGATAGGAAGCGATTGTAAAATATGGAACCCTCATCCGCGTTAAAGCCTACAATCATTGGCACGCGCGGGGTGCCACCGTCACGGATACGCTTGGCGATCATCTCGGGGATGATGTGGTCATCTATGATCGGTAGAAAATAGCGCGCGAGGTCGGTTCGTTTCTCTGCGTGAGTTATGATTGCGGACGCCGGAATTGCGCGCATGGCCTCAACTGTCGCTTCTGGTGAGGCCAGCTCTTCCAAGAACTGCGCGCCGATGTCTTCAGCGCTAGGGCCGCCATTTATCGCTGGTTTGCTGAGATGGTTTGCGTTGAATGTACTGGCACCGCTTTGCAGAATGACCTTGTGGTAGAGGCCGTCGGCGAGCGGTGCGGCCATGAGTTCGGTAATGGATTGGGCACCTGCGCTCTCTCCGAAAACGGTGACATTATTAGGATCGCCACCAAATAGAGAGGCATTGTCTCGCACCCATTCTAGCGCAGCGATTTGGTCTTGTAGGCCATAATTGCCTGACGTGCCGGCTTCCTCTGTCAGGGCGGGGTGCGCGAGGTATCCGAATGCTCCGAGACGGTAATTTATCGAAACATACATAGCGCCGTTTTCGACGATTGCGTTGCTTTGGTACATAGCGTTGGAGCCAGCGCCGAACTGATGGCTTCCACCATGTAGCCAAACCATTACGGGCATCAGGTCTGACTGGCCAATATTGGTTGACCGCACATTCAGGAATAGACAGTCCTCTGATATATTTGGATATATCACGCTCCGGCCAGCCCATTTGCGGGTGGTCCGTTCTAGCCAGCTTAAGCCGCTTCGTTCTGCCAGTGTACTTTGAAACCGGGTTAAGCGTTCTTCCGCTTGCATACAACGGTCACCGTATTCTTTGGCTTGTCGCGGTTCGGCGCCCCATTGGGGAGGTTCGCTTGGCGCCGTCCAGCGGGTGCTAGTGGCGTAGGGAATTCCATTGAATATCTGAATATCTGGATTGCCGGGATCGATCGTGCCGATGATTATGCCTTGGTGTAAGCGTAGAGGCGGTGTCTCCAAGGTTTCAGCTGCTGGATCGCCTGAGCGAAACATGACCCAAATGCCGACACTCAATACTATCGCGCCGATGAGGAGGATGATTTTTTTCATGCGAGACTCCGGTAGCGCGAGATTGGGGACTAAGTGCCCGGGCGCGTGGAAATGAGTTCCTGACAGAGCAGGCCAGCATCGCGATGGCGGTGCATCTCATTATAGGTCGGGTGGTTAAGCGTGGCGATGAACGCCTTTCTGTCGGGGAAGTGCATGACCATGACGCTATCCCAATCGCCTTGGCCGATGAAGTAGCGCTCAGCCTCGCCCATAAGCAACTGTGTGCCGCCAACTTCAGCAGCAGCAACGCGAAACGCTTCCGCATAGCGCTGATAAGCTTCTCGGCCGGAAATATTCTCCGCGTGTTCAGCTTCATCTGGAGAATAGGCCGCTTTGATCTTGAATTTGAGCAGGTTCACTTGCGCTATTGGACCATCATAGGGGTCATCACGAAAGGCGCGGAATTGGTCTCCGGTGGGCTGAAAAGCAGGCATTGGCGGTCTTTCTTATGGTTTTAAGTCAGGATGTTTTTCGAAGAAGCGTAACATATAAAACAGAGCAGACGCATGGAGGGCATGTTGGACGTCCAATGTTTCGTAAGCCAGAAATTCCTCAAGCGGCATTTCCAAAACTTCAATCTCTTCGTTTGGATCTAGGGATTGCTCTGCTGTCAGCTTGCATCCTAAGGCAAGAAAATAGTGGACTTCATTATTCTGTAGCGCTGGGTTTGCGTAGCAGGTGCCGACGGCATGTATCTCTCGCGCTGTGTATCCGGTCTCCTCGGCCAGTTCGCGCGCGCCAACATCGGCCCAATCTGTTTCGCCGGGGTCGGACACACCGCCGGGCAAGCCAATCATGAGCTTACCCGCCGCATGACGATATTCTCGGACGAGGACGACGTTCCCCTCATCTGTAAGCGGAATAACCGTTACCCAAGGAGAGAAGTCTAAGACGTGGTAGGCGTCGATTTTATGTCCATCGTCGCGTTCACAGGAATCTGTGCGCAGCTTTATGTATTCGTCTTGAAAGGAGATAATGCTTTTTGTGGTACGCCAAGGATTCATTTGTGAGTGGCCTCTGGTTTTAGGTGTCTGTTTAGAAATTCCATTCGGGTTCTCATTAGGTGAATTTGCAAGGCCTCGCCGCGTATGCCGTGACGTTGGCCTGGATAGGTCATTAGCTCGAAATGCTTGCCGCGTTCTTGTAGTGCAGCCATCAGGCGGGTCGAGTTGTCGAAGGTGACATTGTCATCGGCCATGCCGTGCATCAGCAGGAAGGGTGTCGTCAGGTTGTCGATATAAGGGAAGACGCTGGAGGCCTCGTAGCCGTCCGGGTTGTCTTGCGGAGTGCTCATGTAACGCTCTGTATAGAATGTATCGTAGAGGCTCCAGTCGGTGACCGGCGCACCCGCTGCAGCCGCAGCGAATGTGCCTTTAGGGGCCTGTAAGACCGTCATGAGTGTCATGTATCCACCGTATGACCAACCCTGAATGGCGATCTTGTCAGAATCGACAAAGAGTTGAGACTTGAGCCATGTGACGCCGGCGAGCTGATCTTTCACTTCATGGTTTCCAGTGTGGCGGTGGATTTCATCCTCGAATGCTTTACCGCGGTTGCTGGAGCCGCGATTGTCTAGCCTGAAGACGATGTAGCCTTGGTGGGTGTAGAATTGGTCAGTGGTGCGCTCCCAGTCACGTGTGACTGTTTGCACGTGAGGGCCGCCATAGACTTGCACGATAACCGGGTATTTTTTGGATGCGTCGAAATCAGGCGGGGTTTGGATTGAGTAGTAAAGGTCCATCCCGTTGTCTGCCGGAATGGTGCCGTAAGTTGGGGTGGTGTGACTATTCAAGAATAGCGTGTACGGATGGGAGGCGTCGAGCGCATTCTCTTCTATCCATGCGATGAGTGAGCCATTGGCCTGATAGAGCCCGGTCTGCGGTGGCTGGGTTGGTGACGACGATGTGGCAACGAAGTTTTTGCCATCACTGGCCATCTTGGTGGACCACGTGCTGCCCGATTCTGTGATTTGAGTGACCTCTCCCGTCGCGACCTCCACGCTGTAGAGTTGGTTTTCAAGTGGTGTGCTTTTGAAGCCTGAGAAAAAGACGAGGCCAGACTCTGGGTTATAGCTTTCAATTTCGCTTACGGCCCAATCACCCTCAGTGATCCATTTTTGCGTGCCGTCTTGGTGCTGTAATGATATGTGGCGGAAGCCCGGGGAGGCAGGGTTGTCTTCACCCGTGTTGAAAAAACTGCCGTTTGTTGTGGTGAGAAGATCATGGGACAGATTTGCCCACTTGTCTTGTCGTTCAATATTCACCGTTGTGAGAGGTAGTGTTGGGGTAGATAGGTTTACCGTGGAATAGCGAATTTCGCGCTGATTCCGGCCCATGGTTTGGATGCTAAGCATGTCTGGTGTGAGCCAGTTCACACGGGTGAGATATTGATCCGTTTTCGGCCCCCAGTCGGAACTGTGAATGCCCAGCGCTTTGATTTCGTTGGTTTCAATGTCTCTGATGAAGAGGTCCACGATTGCGTTTGGGCGACCGGCTCTTGGATATCTCTGTTCTATGACGGTGACGTCTTCTGCTGAGATGTCGAAGCGTGGGATGATGTCGACAGTACTCTCATCAACGCGGGTGAAGGCGACATACTTGTCATCCGGGCTCCACCAATAGCCAGTGTATCGGCTCATTTCTTCTTGGGCGACAAATTCGGCCACGCCGTAGGAAATGGTGTTGGCTGCGTCTGGCGGTGGGGAGAGCCGAGTTTCGATGCCGCTTTCCAAAGCGATAGCGAACAACGCGCCGTCTCTAATGAAGCTGACATATTTTCCGGATGGGGAAACTTTGGCATCGTATTCGAACGCGTCAGTCTGGGTGAGCTGACGAACAGACACATCCTCACCGTTCAATGTGACGAGATGTAGATCACCGCCGAGGGGGACCAATATGGTATCCGCTGTGCCCCAATCATAGCTGACAATGCCCTTTGAGCCGGCAATGCGTTTGCGCTCGCGGAGTGCCTTTTCTTCTTCAGATAGCTCTACGTTTTCTGGTTCTAGCAAGGTCGAATCAACGAGAAGCGATTGCTGACCTGTTTCTACGTCGAAAGCCCAAAGGTCATACCGGCTGAGATCGTCTGCGCGGCCCTT
Source organism: Hyphomonas sp. (assembly GCA_033851975.1). Classification (GTDB taxonomy): domain Bacteria; phylum Pseudomonadota; class Alphaproteobacteria; order Caulobacterales; family Hyphomonadaceae; genus Hyphomonas. The sequence continues at coordinate 141,885 of JAWSVJ010000003.1, forward strand.
CAAAAACGTGACGCGTCGCCCGTCTGGTGAGAACGCGACCCCGCGCGGTTTGCTCCCAGACAATGAGGGGGAGGCGAATAGGCGCTCAATAGACAGGGTGTTAAATGAGTTGGCCACTGCGTTTACTACTCCGACTGGTCATGAGGGGCGAGGCTGCACAGCTAGAGAGTGCAAATGCTGCGATGAATTGAAGGATCGTGATTCTGAGCATGGCGCGAGTTTAGACGGCTCTTGCGAATTGTCACGAGACGCTGCGCTGCTTGGATCCGATCACAAACGTTTGATCGGTAACTGCGTTTGAGCGCTAGCGCTCTCAAATCGCTTGGTTATTGTTGAGGTTATGGATGAGGCGGCGCTGTATTTTCGTGAAGGAATGACCCTGAAAGGGGAGCGCGTTGGTGAATCGAATGTGAAGGCGGCATGGAAGTTCCAGCGCTCGGCCGATCTGGGCCATGCACAGGCAGCGTTTGAGTTTGCCCAATGTTTGCGCTCTGGCCTTGCGGGACCGAAAGACCTCACAAAGGTTCGGGCCTATTTGTTTGCGGCAGTAAGCGGCGGGTTTAGGCGCGCTATCTACCCGCTCGCGCAGATGGTGTTCATGGGCCGTGGCGGTCCTATAAATGAAACATGTGCGCGCGAATTGTTTGAATTGGACGCAATAGGCGGTAGTCGCGAGGCGATGAACCAATTGGGCTTATTACTAATGCGGGGCATCGGCGGTGATGCTGACGTGACCGCTGGGATGAATTGGTGGTGGCGCGGCGCTGTGCTCGGCGATCACCGATGTGCCAAAAACCTGGGCATGAGCTTCGTGAATGGCGATGCGCCTGAACAGGACGATGAAGCCGCAAAATTTTGGCTGCGACGTGCTGCGGCTCTTGGAAGCCTCCCCGCGATGAATATGTTGCGGATTTTGCAAGCTCAAGTCCTCTCAAAACGGACTGTGAACGCTCGGCACGGCGACTGAACCACCCTTCTGCCACTGTAGAACGCCTTCGAGCGCTTGATATGTTCGCGCTCGCCTGCCATTAGCGGCGTTTGAATTTCCATTTATTCTAAGCGAGGGAAAGCTGATGGCTGGTCCACAATACGTGTTTCACATGCAAGGCCTGACCAAAGCCTATCCCGGTGGCAAAAAGGTGTTTGAAAACATTCACCTTAATTTCTTGCCAGATGCAAAAATTGGTGTGGTCGGTGTCAACGGTTCAGGTAAGTCAACGCTGCTGCGTATCATGGCCGGTGAGGACAAGGATTTTTCAGGCGAGGCATGGGCGGCTCAGGGCGTTAAGGTTGGCTACCTACCGCAGGAGCCACAGCTCGATACGACCAAAGATGTGTTTGGAAACATCGCAGCTTCGTGCCCTGAAAAGCAGATGCTCGATCAGTTCAACGAGATTTCCGTCAAACTGGGCGAGGAATATACCGATGAGTTGATGGAAGAAATGACCGCTTTGCAGGAGCAGATTGATGCTGCGGATGCATGGGACATTGATTCAAAAATTCAAATGGCAATGAACGCCTTGCGTTGCCCTGAAGATGACGTCGATGTGTCCACCCTATCAGGTGGTGAAGCTCGACGTGTCGCCATCTGCGCGCTGCTTTTGTCCAAGCCCGATATTATTTTGATGGATGAACCAACCAACCATTTGGACGCCGAAACGGTTGCTTGGTTGCAAAACTATCTCATCAACTTCGCTGGCTGCGTTATCCTCGTAACCCATGACCGTTATTTCCTTGATGACATTACGAGCTGGATTTTGGAGCTTGATCGCGGACGTGGTAATCCCTTTGAAGGTAACTACTCGTCTTGGGTAGAGCAAAAAGCGAAGCGCATGGAGCAAGAGGCGCGTGATGATACGGGCCGTAAGCGCACATTGGCGAAAGAGCTTGAATGGGTGCGCGCAGGTGCGAAGGCCCGTCAAGCCAAGTCCAAAGCGCGTATCAATGCCTATGAAGAAATGGCCGGCAAAGCTGAGCGCGAAAAGGTTATGACCGCGCAAATCCGCATTCCACCGGGCCCACGTCTTGGCGGTATTGTTATTGAGGCTGAAAATATACGCAAAGCCTTTGGTGACAATCTGCTGATTGAAGATTTGTCCTTTAGGCTACCGCCGGGCGGCATCGTCGGCGTTGTTGGCCCCAACGGCGCGGGTAAATCGACACTGTTCAAAATGATCATCGGAGAAGAAGAGCCTGACTCGGGATCTTTGCGTTTGGGCGATACGGTCAAGCTTGGCTATGTTGACCAAAGCCGCGATGCGCTCGATCCGAAGGCTAATGTTTGGGAAGAAATTTCAGGCGGCACGGATGTGATTGATCTGGGCGGCGTTGAGGTTATGTCTCGGGCCTATGTCGGCGCCTTCAATTTCAAAGGTACAGACCAGCAGAAGAAGGTTGGCATTCTGTCAGGTGGTGAGCGTAACCGCGTGCACCTAGCCAAGATGTTGAAATCTGGTTCCAACTTGCTGCTGCTCGATGAACCGACCAATGACCTTGATGTTGAGACGCTGCAGGCGCTGGAAGAGGGGCTTGATAACTTCCCCGGTTGCGCTGTGATTATTTCACACGATCGCTGGTTCCTCGATCGGATGGCAACGCACATCCTCGCCTTTGAGGGTGACAGCCATGTGGAATGGTATGAGGGGGACTTCTCATCCTATCTTGAAGACAAGAAGCGCCGGCTTGGCCAAGATGCTGTTGAGCCTAAGCGTTTGAAATTCAAGAAATTTACACGCGGGTAGTTTGACGCAAAAATGCAGAAAGCCCTGACGTTGGTTTCACAACGTCAGGGCTTTTTTTTGAGGTTAGCCCGCGTTTAGCTTGGCTGTTTCTCTCTTGATGACTTTGATCAACTCAGGTGCAGAGCCATTGTTGCGATCAAGAATCGACAAGTATTGAGCGCGTTGCTCTATGCCCAGCCAGATCAGATTTCCCTCGATGTTTAGCGCGACATCGACGACTTGATATTTTCCGTTGCGTGTGAAGACCCGCCAGCGGACGTTCATGTCTTTGCCGTCGTCTCGCTTGATTGTCGTGTTGACGATTGAGTCTTTGGCGGAGCGGTCAACGGAGTTTTCAACAGACACTGCTTCACCGCGATAAACGTCGAGTTCATTCTGATAAACGGCGAGCGCATATGCCCGAAAAGCAACACGATATTGATCGCGTTCTTCGGCTGAGAAGCGGCGGCTGTATTTGCCAATTGCGAAATTCGAAATGGCGTTAAAGTCAGCAAACTTGTCCATGTAAGCGTTGAATTGTTCGGTGCGCTGCGCCGCCGACAGATCAGGGTCGTTAAGCGCTTTGAGAACTTCGTTTGCGTTCTCTTCTACATAGGCTTCAGTTTTAGCGTCGGCCAATGCGGGCAGGGGTGCCAACGCAACCAATGCTGCTGCAATAGAAAGGGTTTTCAATAGTCTCATTATATCTCTCCCACCGCGATTTAGCGGAACATCTGAGACGCTAATCTACAAATTCGTCAAAATCGGGGAGATCGTCAAAAGCGTTCTCATCATCGATTTTTCCGTCATTGATGGCGGCATCTCGTTGAGACATATAGATGCGCCGCATCGCAATGTAAGGCTCGGCCTGCTGATTTAATGTTTCTAACTGTTCGACAAGGCCGATGCTTCCGTTCAGGGTGCCTAAGGCGAAGCGTGCGGTTGCAATGTCATCATCAAGATCGGGTTGGCCGGAGAATTCGGTCCAGTTGAGCGGGTCGAGAGCCGCATCGATCCCTTGTCCGAGTAGGTCACGAGGATTCGACGGACCTAAAAATGGCACAATCAGGTAAGGGCCGGTGTCTACGCCCCATACGCCTAGAGTTTGTCCGAAATCTTCTTTATGTCCGGACAGGCCGAAATAGTCGGCAGCATCCCACAGCCCGCCAATGCCGACGGTGCTGTTTATAACGAACCGAAATAGTGTGTCGCTCGCGCGCGCTGGCTTAGCCTGTAGCACATCATTGGCGAATACGACTGGTGATTTCAAATTGCTTAGCGTGTCGCCGACTCTGTCGCGTGCAAATTCTGGTGTTACAGCTTCGTAAGCCTTGGCTGTAGGTACAAGCGCGTATTTGCTTACACCGCCATTGAAGAGAAAAACCTTACGGTTAAAGCCTTCATACGGATCTTGAGGGCTTGAAGATTCGGCCTGTTGGGTTGTCGCGCAAGCTGACAGCGCCAAAGCGAGTGCGCCCATGTAGAAATATTTCATAAGTGCGTCCCCGTCTGGAATTCCAAATCTGAAGATGGTGTCGCAGTGCGCGTCGATCAACAGCGAATCTGGAAAAATCTTACACAAGTGAGCCGATAGAATCTATTGCCAAAAGATATAAAAGTATGTTTATATCCAGTAATGGATCCGAATTTTTCCCCGATACTGGATATGCTGCGTGCTGCCGGTGAGCCGACGCGGTTGCGCATACTGGCATTGCTGCGCCAGCGCGACCTTTCGGTTGGGGAATTGGTGCAGGTGCTTGGACAGAGTCAGCCGCGATTATCCCATCATTTGAAGACGTTAGCGTCGGCTGGTTTGGTGGAGCGTTTGCCGGAAGGGTCTTTCGTGTTTTACCGCGCTGCATCGGACGCAGTGGGGCGTGCGTTTCTCGACTCTCTGTTCGTACAATTGCCTGAAAATTCAGTCGCGTTGGAGCGTGACAAAATGCAGCTAGCGGCGGTTAGTCAGGCGCGAGCAGATCATGCTGAAGCCTACTTCTCTGATGTTGCGGAGACATGGGATACCGTGCGCGCGCTGCACTATCCCAATGACCTGATCGAGCAGTCATTGTTGGAGATTGCAGGCGCAGGGCCATTCCGCCGGATCGTGGATTTTGGGACCGGCACGGGACGCATGTTGACCCTCTTGGCCGATAAGGCAGAAGAGGCTGAGGGCATCGATTTCAGTCATCAAATGCTGACCGTTGCGCGGGCGAATTTGGAACGGGCTGGTATTGAAACGGCGCGCGTGCGTCAGGGTGATGTGGCCGCGGTGCCATTTGAGGATGCGACGGCTGACTTGGTCATCATCCATCAGGTGCTGCACTTCATGTTGGCACCTGGGACCGCGATTGCGGAGGCTGCTCGAATCCTAGAACCGGGTGGACGCGCTATCGTTGTCGATTTCGCCCCCCATGAATTGGAGTTTTTGCGGACGGAGCATGGCCATCAGCGCCTCGGCGTTCGCGATGATAATATGCAGAGCTGGGCGCGTGACGCAGGATTGCTGTTGCACGCCCCGCAGAGTTTTAAACCGCCCGTGGGGAGTGACCCTGGGCTGACAGTGAATATCTGGCTGGCTGAAAAGCCAAGCCTATCAAAGGAGGCCGCCGCATGAGCGCCCGAACAATAGCAAACCGACAGGATGGCAAAGCGCCTCACGTGTCATTCGAGTTCTTCCCGCCCAAGTCCGATAAGATGAATGAGCGTCTATGGGAGACGGTAGAGCGTTTGCAGCCAATGGTGCCGGACTTTGTGTCTGTGACTTACGGGGCAGGTGGCACCACGCGCGAGCGTACGCACGACACTGTGCGTCGGATTGCGCAGGAAACACGGCTGAAGGCGGCTGGGCATCTGACATGCGTTGGCGCGACCAAGGAAGATGTGCTCGATGTGGCCGAGAATTACTGGCAGGCCGGCGTGAAGCACATCGTTGCATTGCGCGGTGACCCGCCGACGGGCATGGGCGGGCAGTTTGAGGCGCACCCGGGCGGTTTTGAGGATTCTGTGGACCTAATTGCGGGTTTGCGGGCGCATCGGCCTGATTTGGGCAAGTGCTTTGAGATTTCCGTTTCATGCTATCCAGAGCTTCATCCCGATAGCCGAGGATGGGACGCTGAAATCGCGTTCCTGAAAGCCAAGCAAGACGCGGGCGCTGACCGAGCGATTACGCAGTTCTTCTTTGAGCCGGAAGTCTATTTGCGCTTTCTGGAGAAGGCGCGCGCGGGCGGCGTTACGATGCCGATCGTGCCGGGCATTATGCTCCAGCCGAACTTTAAGGGCTTGAAACGCATTGCTGGCTTGTGCGGTTCGACGCTGCCGACTTGGCTGCATGAGCTTTATGACGGGTTGGACGACGATGTTGAAACCCGCGAACTGGTGACGGCGAACGTTGCCGCAGAGCTGTGCGCTAAGCTGTCAGATGAGGGTGTTGATCGCTTTCATTTCTATACTTTGAACCGGGCTGGTTTGGCGTTGTCGACGTGTCGGCTGCTGGGTCTGAAGCCACCACCGGCGGAGGCGGCGTAATGTCTGATCCTGTAATCCACGCGACGATGATAACACTGGGCGTTGCTGATATTGCCGCCGCGACCGCGTTTTATGAGCGGCTGGGCCTAAAGGCTGGTGGTGCCTCAAATGACAGTGTGACGTTTTTTGATATGGGCGGGCTAGCGCTCGGCCTGTTCGGCCATGACGCATTGGCGGAAGACGCGGGTGTTAAGGCTGAGCCCGCTGGGTTCCGGGGCACGGCGATCGCTTGGAATGTGCCAAATGAAGCGGCGGTCGATGCGGCCTTTGCGCGTGCGATTGCGGCTGGCGGTGAGGCAAAGAAGGCTCCTCATAAAGTGTTCTGGGGCGGTTATTCCGGATACTTCGCAGACCCCGACGGCCACCTTTGGGAAATAGCTTACAATCCATTCGCTCCACTGAGAGAGAATGGCGCGATGGAGATATCATGACGCGCGAGAAACGAATTGCAGCGCTGAGGCAAGCGGCGAAAGAACGTATACTGATCTTGGACGGGGCATGGGGCGCAATGTTCCAGCGCAAAGGCCTGACCGAGGAAGATTTTCGCGGCGAGCGCTTTGCGGATCTGCCGGGGCACATGAAGGGCAATAATGACATATTGTGCCTGACGCGTCCTGATGTTGTGGCTGAGTTGCACGAGGCGTATTTCGCGGCGGGCGCCGATATTTCAGAGACCAATACGTTTTCGTCCACGGTGATCGCGCAGGCAGATTATAACCTCGATGCGCAGGCCGTGTGGGACATGAATCTGGAAGGTGCGAAGATAGCGCGAGCTGTTGCTGATCGTGTTTCCAAGGAGACGGGAGAGCAGAAGTTTATTGCCGGCTCAATTGGTCCGCTCAACGTGATGTTGTCTATGTCGTCAGATGTGAACGACCCGGGCGCGCGTGCGGTGACGTTTGATGAAGTCTATGACGCATATCGCTGGCAGGTGCAGGCGCTCAATGAGGGCGGTGTGGATCTGTATTTGATCGAGACGATCACAGACACGTTGAACTGCAAGGCTGCGATCAAAGCGATCAAAGACCTCGAAGCCGAAGGCATGGACGAGTTGCCGATCTGGATTTCTGGTACGATTACGGACCGTTCTGGGCGCACATTGTCTGGCCAGACGGCAGAGGCGTTCTGGAATTCTGTGCGTCACGCAAAACCGTTTGCGATTGGGTTCAACTGCGCGCTTGGGGCCGATTTGATGCGTCCGCATATCGCGTCTTTGGCGCGGGCGGCAGATACATTGGTTGCTGCTTACCCCAATGCTGGCCTGCCCAATGAGATGGGTGACTATGACGAACAACCGAGCCAAACTTCCGGCGCGGTGGGAGCATGGGCGCAAGAGGGGCTGGTCAATATTCTTGGCGGCTGTTGCGGAACAACGCCGGAGCATATTCGTGCCATTGCCGACGCGGTGAAGGGTGTGAAGCCCCGTGTGCCATCTGAGATCAAGCCTGTCATGCGATTGGCGGGCCTAGAGCCGTTTGAGATGAGCTAACGCCTTGCGGCTGGCTGACGCGAAAAGACCTACACTCAATAATTTGGAAAATTCTTCTATGACGACAACGGGCAAAGTTTATCCGGGCGATTTGTTCGTGTTCTATGGTTTGCTGAAACTGGGCGCTGCCGGTGCACCGAAGAACATCGATTTGGAAAAGTGCGGGTCATTTAAAGGCGTGTGCGCGTTTAAAGGGCGGATGCTTGATGTTGGCGGCTTTCCCGGCGTTGTCGAAGGGCAAAATCTTGTGCAGGGGCAGCGCTATCAGATTGATGATGTGAGTATCGTTCCGGCGCTCGATAAGTTTGAGGATGTAACAAAAGACAGTAAAACGTCATTATACATTCGCAAAAAAGTGGCGCTATTTACCACTGCCGGTGTTGAGACCAACAGGACGGCGTGGGTGTATTGGTATAATCAGGCCGACAAGGGTTTCCCGATCATTATGGACGGAAACTGGCCACTTGAGCGCGGCACGTCGCGCAGCTGAGTTAGGGAGAGATTTCATGGGCAAGACGTATGACGTAATTGACGACAAATTGGCGAAGTTTATCGGTGAGCAAAAGATGTTCTTCGTGGCAACGGCACCGCTGTCTGGTGACGGCCATGTGAATATGTCGCCCAAAGGATATGACAGCTTCGCGATCCTCGGCCCGAATGAGGTGGCGTATCTCGATCTGGGCGGCTCTGGCATTGAGACCCAAGCACACGTGAAAGAGAATGGCCGCATTACAATTATGTTCTGCGCTTATGAGGGCCCGGCGCTCATCTTGCGCCTATATGGCGAAGGCGAGGCGGTGCAATTTGATGATTCGCGTTTCCCTGATCTGCTCGCCAAATTCCCGGCATTCGAGAAAGCGCGCGCGATCTTCAAAATTAAAGTGACGCGTATTCAGGACAGCTGTGGATGGGGTGTGCCATTCTACGACTTTAAGGGCGAGCGCGATCAGCTGAAGCGTGTTTGGGATAACGCATACGAGAAACGTGGCGATGCCGTAGGTGAGGAATTTTTCAACAAAAATCCGACCAGTATTGATGGCCTAGCAGGTATGGAAAAGAAGAAATAGCGTTGCTCCGAAACGGAACTGCTTGCTGCGTAAAATATGCAGATGATTGAGGAAGGAAGTTTCAATGGGTAAAGTTTATGAAAAACTAGACGGCAAATTGTGTAATTTCATTCGTGAGCAGAAGATGTTCTTTGTCGCGACGGCGCCGCTCTCGGCTGACGGCCACGTGAATATGTCCCCCAAGGGGTACGACAGCTTTGCTATCCTTGGCCCGAATGAGGTTGCCTACCTAGATCTGGGCGGCTCTGGCATTGAGACCCAAGCGCACTTGCAGGAAAATGAGCGCCTCACGATTATGTTTTTCGCCTTTGATGGCCCTGCAAATATTCTGCGCCTTTACGGTAGGGGCGAGGCGGTGGATTTCGACCACCCTGAATATGCTGAGCTGATGAAATTGTTCCCCGGCTATGATCGGGCGCGCGCTGTTATCCGCATTAAAGTGACACGGGTTCAGGATAGCTGTGGATGGGGCGTGCCGTTTTATGAGTTTAAAGGCGAGCGCGATCAGCTTCGCCGGTGGACTGATAATATTGAGAGCGATGCTGAGTGGCGTGAACGACGTTATAATCGCAATGAAACAAGTATAGATGGCCTGCCCGGGCTAACCCGACCGAAAGACTAAATTCTAATGACAAGCAATTCGACCGCAACCTTCGTAAATGTTGGTGAGCGTACCAATGTGACCGGCTCCGCGCGGTTCAGCAAAATGGTGACCGAAGGGCGTTATGCCGATGCGGTCGAGGTTGCGCGCCAACAGGTCGAGAATGGCGCGCAAGTTATTGACGTGAACATGGATGAGGGGATGCTGGATGGCGCCGAGGCCATGCGCACCTTCCTCAATTTGATCGCGGCAGAACCTGACATTGCGCGCGTGCCGCTTATGATCGACAGCTCCAAATGGGAGGTGATTGAGGCGGGACTAAAATGCGTGCAGGGCAAGTGCATCGTCAACTCGATCTCGATGAAAGAGGGCGAGGAGAACTTCAAGGCGCAGGCGCGGATTTGCATGAACTATGGCGCGGCTGTCGTCGTGATGGCGTTCGACGAGGCGGGGCAGGCCGACACCAAGGCGCGTAAAGTCGAGATATGTCAGCGTGCGTATCGTATCTTGACGCAAGAGGTTGGCTTTCCAGCGGAAGATATCATTTTCGATCCGAACGTGTTTGCGATTGCGACGGGGATTGATGAGCATAATAATTATGCGGTGGATTTCATTGAAGCGACGAAGGAGATCCGCGAAACGTGCCCCGGCGTGCATATCTCTGGCGGGCTTTCGAATGTATCGTTCAGCTTCCGTGGCAACGAGCCTGTGCGACGCGCGATGCACTCGGTGTTCCTCTATTATGCCATTCCAGCTGGTATGGACATGGGGATCGTGAATGCGGGCCAGCTCGATATATATGACGAGATTGACGCCGAACTGCGAACGCGGGTCGAGGACGTCATCCTTAATCGCCGTGATGACGCGACCGAGCGTTTGGTGGAGATTGCTGAGGGCCTTCGCGGCCAGAAGGGCAAGGCCGCAGTAAAAGATTTGAGCTGGCGTGAGCAGTCAGTGGAAAAACGGCTGACCTATGCATTGGTCAACGGGGTTTCGGAGTTTATTGATCTTGATACTGAAGAGGTACGTAAAACTGTTGATCGCCCACTTCATGTTATTGAGGGGCCATTAATGGCCGGCATGAATGTGGTTGGCGACCTATTTGGGTCTGGCAAAATGTTCCTGCCGCAAGTGGTTAAGTCAGCGCGCGTGATGAAGCAGGCGGTTGCGTATCTTGATCCATTTATGGAGGAAGAGAAGGAGCGTCTGGGCACCGTGGATGTGTCTAACGGCAAGGTGTTGATGGCCACTGTGAAGGGCGATGTGCACGATATTGGTAAGAACATCGTTGGTGTTGTGCTCGCCTGTAATGGCTATGAGATCGTCGATATGGGCGTCATGGTTCCGGCCGAGGATATTCTCGATCGCGCGGTTGAAGTGGGCGCGGATGTCATTGGGCTGTCTGGCCTGATTACGCCGAGCCTTGATGAAATGGTTTATGTTGCAGCTGAGATGGAGCGGCGCGGGATGACGCAGCCGCTATTGATCGGCGGCGCGACGACAAGCCCAGCGCACACGGCGGTAAAGATTGACCCGGTTATCAAGACGTCTGCGGTGCTGCATGTGGCTGATGCCAGTCGCGCGGTTGGTGTGGTGAGCGCGTTGATGAATGATGAGGATGGCCCTGCGCTGATCTCTCAGACCCAAGAGCGTTATCAGCGGATGCGTGAAGCGCGTAAGGGCGGGCCGCCAAAGCCGCGTTTGCCGATCGCTGAGGCGCGGGCCGCGAGCATGCAGCTTGATTGGGATGCGTACACGCCGCCGAAGCCTTCATATGAGGGCGCGCGGGCGTTTGAGGATTTCGATCTTGCGACGCTGGCGCGGTATATTGATTGGACGCCGTATTTCTCCGCGTGGGATTTGGCTGGGCGTTACCCCCAAATTTTGGACGACAAGATTGTTGGCGAGGCGGCGCGTTCCCTGTGGGCTGATACGCAGGCCATGATGCAACAGCTCGCGGGTGAAGCTTGGCTGAAGCCGAAAGCAGTAGTCGGATTCTGGAAAGCGAATAGTCAGGGTGATGACATTCATCTGGAAAATGGCGAGGTCTTCCATACGCTTCGCCAGCAAATGGTCAAAGACAACCAGCGGCCCAATTTTGCGCTATCTGACTTTGTCGCGCCGAGTGGCGATGACTGGATGGGGGGCTTCTGCGTAACGGCTGGCCCCGAAGCCGAAGAGCGCGCCAAGGTGTTTGCCGAGAAGGGCGACGATTATTCCTCGATCATCTTGAAGGCGCTTGCTGATCGGTTTGCCGAAGCAACGGCAGAATATATGCACGAGCGCGTGCGCAAAGAGCTGTGGGGCTATGCACCTGATGAAGACGGCTCGAAAGAGGATCTCATCAAGGAGTCGTATCGCGGCATTCGCCCGGCGCCGGGGTATCCGAGCCAGCCAGAGCATACCGAGAAGGGAACCTTGTTCCGTTTACTCGATGCGGAGAAGCATATCGGCGTTGAGCTGACTTCCAGCTTTGCAATGACGCCAGCGGCGTCTGTTTCCGGAATGTATTTCGCCCACCCTGAGTCGGTCTATTTTGCTGTCGGGCGGATCGAGCAGGATCAGGTTGAGGACTATGCCGAGCGCAAAGGCTGGGAACGGCGCAAGGCTGAACGCTGGCTCGCGCCGATCCTCAATTACGATCCATTCGCCTAGTGTAAGGCCTATGCCCTTGGGAGGATTGGGAAATTGCTCTAAGCATAGCTGAGATTTGGCTGCGATTCTGAGCCGGTTAAGCTAATGCGAGGAAATATGACCCGGAAACTGCGCGGCGATAATGCGAAAATTGTAGCGACCCTCGGCCCGGGTAGTCGGTCTCCGAGAGACATTCGTGCGTTGGCGGAAGCAGGCGTTGATGTCTTTCGCTTGAACTTCAGCCATGGCGAGCATTCGGCCCATAAGGAGGCGCTCGACACTGTGCGTTCAGTGGAGGCTGCGCTCGGGATACCCTTGGCGACGTTGGGCGATTTGCAGGGGCCAAAGGTGCGCGTTGGTACGTTTGGCGATGATGGGCTGAAGCTGAAATATAATGGCGAGTACAAACTCGTCGCGGAGGAGACGACCGATCAAGCGGATACGATCCCTGTGCCGCATCCGGCGATCATCGACGTTTTGGAAGAGGGTGACACCATTCTCGTTGATGACGGGAAGCTGATCTTCACGGTGCTTAAGGCTGGGGATAATCCTGTTGTTCGCGCGGATGTGCCGGGCAGGCTGACCGACCGCAAGGGCTTCACCGTGCGAGGCAAAGCTTTGCCCGTTCAGGCGTTGACCGAAAAAGACCGTAAAGATCTGGATTTCGCTCTGGAGATCGGCGTTGATATTATTGCGCTGTCCTTTGTGCAGACGGTCGCTGATGTCGAAGAGGCAAAGGCGATTATTGCTGGGCGTGCGCCGTTGGTTTCGAAAGTAGAGAAGCCGGCTGCGATCGATAATTTGGAAGCCATTATTGAAGCATCAGATGCAATCATGGTGGCGCGCGGAGATTTGGGCGTGGAGTTTGCGCCCGAAGATGTGCCTGTGATCCAACGGCGTATTGTTCGTGCCTCGCGGGCGGCTGGGCGCCCAGTTATTGTGGCGACGCAGATGCTGGAATCCATGATCGAGAACTCTGCGCCAACGCGCGCCGAAGCGTCAGATGTGGCAACGGCGATTTATCAGGGCGTTGATGCAGTGATGCTGTCGGCTGAAACGGCTGTGGGTCATCATCCAGCGACGACAGTTGCGATCATGTCCCGTATTATTCGGGCGACTGAGAACGCTGAAGATTATCGGCGTTCGCTCGACCAGTTTTCTGGAGATCAGCCGATTTCGAGCGCGATTGACGTGGTTGCGTCTACATCACAAGCGATGGCAGAGGCAGAAGGCGCGACTGCGTTGGCGCTACGCACAGGCGCGTTTGACCGTTTGGCGAGGTTCTCTCGGGTGCGGGGCGCTGCGCCAATTTTATATGGATCGCTTGATGATCGCAGATTACGTCAGGCCTGCTTGCTGTGGGGTGTGCACCCCCAGCGCCTAAATGCCGGTGCGGAATATTGGTATCGTGATTTGATGAACCATGCTGGGCTAACTGGCCGTGTCGCCTATGCGCGCTGGGCAGGAGAGGACTTCCGGTTCGCGTGGGAAGTCGGCATTGGTAAAGGCGTCGGCGGTAAGGCGATTACTGGCGTATGATCAGCTGGTTCTGGCGAAACTCATAAGAGTAAAGCTGGCCAAGAAAGCTCATGCCTAAAAGCGACTGGGTTAGTCCGTCGGGAAGCACGACAGCATCGACGTCTTTAATTTTGACGCGGCCAATGCGGACTTCATCGAGGGTGATGTAGGCCCCTTTGATTTGGCCGCCTGCGGTGTTGATGCGGCCATTATATGTGAGCGTGTCCATATCAACGCCAATGCGTTGCGCGTCTCGTGGGGTGAGCGCGACAATGCTGGCGCCTGTATCAATCATGAATTCGACCGAGGTGCCGCCGACGGATGCGTTCGTCCAATAGTGGCCATCATCTTTGCGGCTGATGACTGCGGCCTTTGCATAGCTGGTCGTCGTTTGATCGGCTGGAGGGACGGTCCCCGCAACGACGGTAGCAGACGCAGCGCTAGCTGGGGCTTGGTGTGGAGCGTCTTTGGGAATGAAAAAATAGACGCCCGCAGCGATCATAGCGGCTGAAATTAGCATATAAAGTGGTTTCATGATCAGCCTTTGTGCGGGGGCTAGCGCTTGCCGCTTTGGGTTAGGTGCTCAATTCGTTGGGGCAGGTCTTCGATGATTGAATCACGTTGATGGTTATCAAATGCTGACCATTGCGCGATTTCTGGTAGAGAGCGCCCGCAGCCTAAACACCACCCTGTTTTGGCTTCAATTGCGCACACTTTGATGCATGGGGTCTTTATTGGTTGGACTGTCATCAATATAGACCTAATCAGAATTCGTTATTTTGGCCAGTTTCTCGTTTTGATATAAAACCGTCGCAGACACAGGCCATTATTCACGATATTGTTGAACAAGCCGTTTATCTCTTCCAGGAGCCATCTCGCGTGAGCCAATCATCTTCCGACATTTCACCCTTTGACGATGTGCGCGCACTCGTTCGCAAACCTGTATCATTGAGTACAGCGCCCGGTATCGCAGTCAAAAATGCACTCTTAGAGATGGGACGTGAAGGGGACTTTGGTCGCCTAGGTGAGGCCGCGCAATGGCTCGCCAATTGGCAGAACCGGTTTCCGCCACGTATTGAGAAGCCTGCTTTGACCATTTTCGCGGGTTCCCACGGGTTGGTGTCGGAAGGTGTTTCTCTTTCAAAAGATGCAGATACGCGTGCGCATGTCGATGCATTGCGTGCTGGCCAAGCGCCGTTATCTGCGATCGCCACACAGGCGGGCGCATCTATCCGCGTGTTTGAGCTGGCGATTGAGCAGCCGACACCAAATATTGCTGAAGCGCCCGCGATGAGCGAACGCGAGTGCGCCGCGACGATTGCTTACGGGTTCGAGGCTGTTGAGGATCAACCAGACCTGCTGGCGCTTGCTGTTTCTGGCGCGGGTGTTGGCACAGCCGCTGCTGCGGTCGCATGTGCATTGTATGGTGGCTCTCCAGATTACTGGGTCCGCCCGGGGGCAGACCTTAAAGAGGAATTGTCTGATCGGCGGTCTGAACTGGTAAGTAAGGCGCTTAAACTGCATCGCGGAGAGACGACTGATCCGCTCGGTGCATTGCGCTGTTTGGGCGGCCGCGAGCTCGCAGCCTGCGCAGGGGCGATCATCGCGGCGCGCCATCAGGGCATACCGGTCGTATTGGATGGGTTCGCAACCACGATCGCTGCGGGTGTTGTTCACGCGATAGAGCCTAGCGCAATTAGCCATTGCCTCGCGTCGCATATTACGCGCCGTCCAGCACATGAAGCCGCGCTTGAGCGGATGGGGTTAAAGCCCCTTATGCAGCTGGAATTCCAGACAGGTGGTGGACTAGGGTGCGCGACGGCGATTGGTTTGCTGAAGACAGCATGTGCGCCATTTATCGCTGTTCCGGCGGACGAATAACGGCATATTGCACTGCGGCAAAGTTTACGTTTACGTGCACGTCACCTTGCCATACCCACCTTTTGACTGACATAGAATAGTGAACGTCTATTTTTGACATACAGCCTGAGGAGCTCGCCCCATGAATCTTGAATTTTCGCCTGAAGAAGTAGCCTTCCGCAAAGAGGTGAGGGAATTCATTGAAGAGAATTATCCACGCGATTTGATCGGAACTGCAGGGCGTGAAGATCTGACACGCGAGCAGTTCCTCGCATGGCACAAAGTTCTCGGCAAAAAGGGCTGGTCTGCCCCTGCATGGCCTGAAAAATATGGCGGTACAGGCTGGACATCGACCCAGCGCTACATCTGGCAAGAAGAGAATGCTCGCGCGGATACGATCATGCCGTTGCCATTCTCTGTCTCCATGGTTGGCCCGGTTATTTACACCTTCGCCAATGAGGAACAAAAGAAACAACACCTGCCGGGCATTTTGTCTGGTGAAGTTTGGTGGAGCCAAGGGTATTCAGAGCCGGGCGCTGGTTCTGACCTTGCGAGTTTGAAGACAACAGCGGTTCGTGATGGCGATCACTATATTTTGAACGGCCAAAAAACGTGGACGACACTTGGGCAGTTCGGTGATTGGGGTTTCTTCCTCTGCCGTACAAATCCAGACGCGCCTAAGCCACAAGAAGGCATCAGCTTCATCCTCGTCGATATGACAACACCGGGCATCGAAGTTCGCCCTATCAAGTTGCTAGATGGCGGCCATGAAGTGAACGAAGTTTGGCTGACAGACGTGCGCGTTCCTGTCGAAAACCTCGTTGGCGAAGAAAACAAAGGTTGGACATACGCAAAATTCCTTCTCGCTCACGAGCGGTCAGGTATTGCCGGTGTCGCGCGTTCGAAGCGCGGCGTTGAGCGTCTGAAAGATATCGCGGTAAAAGAAGAAGTTGATGGCACACCATTGCTAGAAACGCCCGAATTTGCCCGCAAAATCGCACAGTTGGAAATCGACTTGATGGCGCTGGAATATACAGAGCTTCGTACGCTTGCGTCAGAAGCCGCTGGTAAAGCCCCGGGACCTGAAAGCTCCATTTTGAAGGTTAAGGGTACTGAGATTCAGCAGCGCCTGACTGAGCTGACGCTGGAAGCGGTTGGCCATTACGGCGCACCTTATTTCTACGGCGTTCAAGAAATGGGCGGAAACGACAACCAAGTCGGTCCGGACTATTCGAACTTTGCTGCTGAGAATTATTTCAACATGCGTAAGACCTCCATCTATGGCGGCTCTAACGAAATTCAACGCAACATCATCACAAAAATGATCCTCGGCCTATAAGGCGAGCGACGGGAGATAAGTCACATGGACTTCAATTTTACAGAAGAACAGACAATGATCCGCGACAGCCTCGAACGGTTGATCCGCGAACAATATGATTTCGAGACACGCCGGAAATTCGTTGAATCTGATACAGGCTTCAATGCGAAATTCTGGGGTCAGCTCGCTGAGCTTGGCCTGCTTATGGCGCCATTTTCTGAAGAAGATGGCGGCCTTGGTGGCGGACCAACCGATGCCATGGTTGTTATGGAAGAGTTCGGTAAAGGCCTCGTGGTCGAACCGTACCTTCCTAGCGTTGTTTGCGGCGGCGGGTTTCTAAAGCGTGGCTCTAAGGAACAAAAAGAGGCGTATTTGCCCGGTCTAATGGACGGCTCAAATATCTTCGCTTTTGCCTACGCTGAGCCAAAGGGCCGTTACAATCTAGCCGATCTGGAAACGACAGCGACTAAAGACGGCGCTGGTTTTAAGCTGAATGGCCACAAGGCAGTTGTAATTGCGGCGCCTTGGGCGACACATCTGATTGTGACCGCACGTACTGCCGGCGGACGCCGCGATGCGAATGGGGTTTCAGTATTCATCGTTGCCAAAGATGCAGCTGGCGTAACGTGTCGTGACTACCCAACCGTTGACGGGCGCCGCGCATCTGAAGTGACATTCAACAATGTTGTTGTTGGTGCTGAAGCGGTTATCGGCGACGTGGACAACGGCTTGCCAACGGTTGAGCTGGTTGTGGACGAAGCAACAGCAGCGCTTTGCGCAGAGGCGACCGGCGCGATGCGCGTTGCGAACGAGCAGACCATTGAATACTCACGTAACCGTAAGCAATTCGGAACGCCAATTGGCAAGTTCCAAGTGCTACAGCACCGTATGGCCGATATGTTCATGGAGTTGGAGCAGTCCATCTCAATGACTTACATGGCGACCATTCGTTTGGCTGACGATGTTGAAACACGTCAGATGGCTGTATCTGCGGCTAAGACACGTATCGCGCAGTCTAGCCGGTTCATCGGTCAAGCTGCTGTGCAAATTCACGGTGGTATGGGCGTCACGGACGAGCTGGCAGTGGGCCACTACTTCAAACGCCTGTCTATCATCGAAGGCGAATTTGGTAGCGCGGATCATCACATCAGCCGCTTCACTAAGTTGAGCGCTGGTCAGAAGGTCGCTGCCGAGTAGGGCGCCAATTGTCTAACACCAAATAGAAGAATGGCGGGTGATGTAAAAATCATCCGCCATTTTTTTGTGCTTGTTTCGAGTGATCTAGGCTGCGTCTGAGGTGTTGGCTTCTCTGCTGCGACCGTTGAACATTTTTTTGCGTACTTCCGGCGCAGCGCGCACGATACAGAACACCAAGATCAGATAGGTCTGCCACTGGGTCATGAAGTCCATTGAGCGGCTAGAGGCTGCGATAATGCCCAAGAAGATAACAAAGAAGCAGAGCCTTACCAGTTGGCTCGGGACAAAATCGATGTCTCCGCCAGCTCTGCGGATTGCATAGAGCGACCATGTTCTTACGATCTGAGCGCAAATCAATGCCATGCCGATTTCTGATAACGAAAACAGGACCAACCATCCCATATATTTCATCAGGTGCAGCGGTAGATAGGCAAACACGCGCGTCCTCAGATCAACGTGATTGAAGATCCAGAAGGCGATCCGAGCGATTATGATGATGCCTGCTACGGCGCCGAAGATTGCGCCGAACCCAGCTGCGGAACCGGCCAATTGCGGGAGATGCAGGTGAGAGAGTGCCAGCAACTGCGCGGCATCATCAAGGGCCCAAACACCTGCTAAGGCAAATGCAGCACCCCACAACCATGCATAAGGCTGCAAGCGGTAGTCACGCATCTTGAAGAAATTGCTGGTTAGTTTTGGGTTTTTTTCTGTCGCGTATCCAACATTATCATTCTCGGCATAGCCAATTTCATAGACGAGCTTGAAGGCGGCAAAGAAGAGAGTGAGCGCAACCAATACTGTCCAATTGAATGGCGCATAGGAAAATCCATACGCAATTATCACGACAGGCAGTTCTTCCAAGCCAATCTGTTTGATTAGAAAACCCGGAGTCCGCTTGATTTTAGCGGTATAGAAGAACGGAATATAGACGTTGTGAAACGCGCCTTTGGTGATTTTATCTGGCCAGTCGATGACAGCGGTTTTCTCGAAATACTCGACCAAGTCGGCATCGTCCTTGGCGCTGTCAGTGATAACAACGTCATTTTGTGCATCTAGCTCAAACCCATTTTCACGCAAGACAGCGAGCTTGCCCTTTTTCCGGAATCTTGGAGATTGGAACAGGCTTGGCGCAACAATTTCGCAGGCCTCCCATCTCGTTCCCTTCAAAAGGGCGCGAATGACAAATTTGAAACCAAAACTGACAATGACAATTTTCGCAGGGTCGATATTGGCGAGTTTCGCTTCCAGCGGACGATTGCGCATTTCTTCCCAGCGACGGCTCGCCTCTCTCTTAAAGAAGAGAAACGTCCACGGTGCGAGACAGGTCAGCAACAGCAACCGAATCAAATCTCGGAAGAGGAAATAGCCCGAGCTTCCTGCGAGGCGCCAAGGTCCTAAGGCTCCAAGTGCTTTCATAACCGAAGCAAAAAGCGAAGCCGGGCGCGCGGAGTCCACGAAGGCCTCCGTAGAATTTCCGAGGAACAAGGTATGATCAAAATCCACAATGTATCGAGTCGACTGTTCGTCACTCGAAACGTAGCGTTCTAGTCGGTCCATTGCTGATGTTCGGTCGTCTTCAGTCACGTTTTAGCCGCTTAAACAAGTGTGGATGGGATCGCAGGAGAATACAAAGTTCTGCTTAGTTGTTTGAAAGCACACTACTAGAGAATGTAAATGCACTTGTGTTCTTGGAAGTAATTTTATTATGGAATTTGTTCGCTGATGGCCCGCCAATAGTCCTTTTCTTGTGGACAAAATGCAAGCTCAGTTTGATCAATAAAGTTCAGGCTCCTCTCCGACGAAGGCTGACATCACTCCTTTATGGAATGTCCCGCGAAGTCTCCAGAAATTTCGTTTTGTCGGAGATGAAATAGCTGCAGCTGCGCGGATTAAACAATAGCAGGATTTTACTGCGGCAAGCGCGATGAGGCCGAGCTTGAATATGGGATGGTTCGCTGACAGTGATGACCGGCCATATGTCATTCCAGATCTGAATTTTCGTCGGCTGAGCCAATCGAATTCTAGGCGAGCAGGATCAACGTCTTCGTAGACAATCGCTGTTTCGCACATGCCGAGCCGGCCACCAGAGCGCCATACATCAAAGAAGAAGGCAGTGTCTTCGCCACCGGTGCGTCCTTTTTCAAGTAAGAAGCGACGGCCTTCGATATGCGGCGAAGCCGCGCGCATCAACGTATTGTTTGTCGGGCCTGTCCGGTACTCGCCATTTCTAGGCTCCGGGAAAGTCGACAGGTAATCGCGCGCTAGAATCCACTCGGGTGTTCCTTCAGGGTAGCGTGCAATGGCTGGGCCGAAAACTACATCGAAATCATGTTCGATGGCATGGCCGAGCAAACTGCGGACCCAATTTGGGGCAGCGTGTTCATCATCGTCCATAATGGCGATCCAATCGGCGTCAGCAGCGTCCAGACCGGCATTTCGGGCGATGGAGATGTTGTGAGAAGGTGCATGCACATATTTCACAGGAACGGTCATCTTCGCGGCCGTGGCCTCAACGCGCTCTTTAGCGGTTGGAGTGAGGTCGTTGTCGATAACGATAAGTCTCAGGCTTGCACCACTCGGCAAAACCTGTTTATCGATTGATAGCATCGCATGGCAAATTGCTTCGCGCTGATACGTACATATGCATACGTCGATTTTCATTTGCCGGTTCCTATTAGGCTTACTCCACTTAAAGCAAACCCCATACCACATTGCGCGTTTAGCTTTAAATTGTGGTTGCAGTTGGCGATTAACTGGGGTGGTCAAATAGTTAACGCTAAAAACTGAATGTCAGGGTCAATCGAATGAAGTTTCATGCAACAAGTCTTTCTGAGGCTACGCTAATCGAGTTGGAACGTCGCGGAGATGAGCGCGGGTTTTTTGCACGCACGTTCTGTCAGGATGAGTTTAAGCGCCATGGTTTGGAAACTGTATTTGTGCAGCAAAATTTGTCCGTATCGGCCCAAAAGGGTACGCTACGTGGGATGCATTTTCAAAAATCACCTCATGCCGAAGACAAACTGATCCGGTGTGTGCGCGGAGCAATATTGGATGTAATTATCGATTTGAGACCGGAGTCAGAAACTTTCATGAAGTGGGAGGGATTTGAGCTGAATGAACGAAATATGTCTCAATTACTCGTTCCTAAGGGCTTCGCGCACGGGTTCCAGACATTGACGGAAAACGTTGAGGTAACTTATCTCGTTTCCAGTTCGTATGCGCCAGATGCAGAAAGTGGACTGCGTTGGAACGATCCGGCATTCAATATTGATTGGCCTTTGGAGCCGTCAGAAATGTCTGACAAAGATCAACATTGGCCAAATTTCAAGGAGACTTAGAGAAAAGGCTATGCCGCTGAATCATCAACGTTTTGCGCGGTGGAATCGTTTGCCGCCGTGTTGTCATGTCGATGGCGCTCAATGCCGGAAGCCGCTTTGAGGCATTTAACAACTTCATTGTTTGAAAGTGTTTCTGCGGTCCTATTTCGCAAGTGCCGAGAGATCGATTCTCTCTTGTCGTCATTGGTGGCTAGGTCAACGATTGCGTCGACGTACTCATCTGGTGTCGAGGCGGATTTCACTAATTCGTCCAATCGCGGACCAAATCCTTCAAGAGCCAAGGGGTAAACGACGCTTGGCATGTCCAGCATCAAATACTCAACGACCTTTATGCTTATGCCCGTTGCTAAGCGAGTCGGAGCGATTCCTATAGAGTTGGATCCGCCAATATCTTCTAGATCATCAATGCGGCCGAGAACACGAACGCCCGATTTTGACGCGCGTTCTACAGTGATGATTTTTCCAATCGATCCTACAATATGCAATTCAATTTCGGGCAGGGAGGCACGGACGCGATCCCAAATACCATCGATAAAGTGATTGATGGCGTCCTCATTGCCCGCGTGAACCGTTCCGAGAAATACGATTTTGACGGCATCATTGGTCTTGGTCTTGCCATACTCAGGCGGCTCAGGCCGAAGCCATACGGCATGTTCAGCTGAGGTGCATTTTTGAAAAACTTCCAATTCGTTGGCAGATGCGTAAATCATCAGATCAGCTGCACTCACCCATTCAGCTTCTTGCTCACGACTGATTTCTACAAAATCGGGCTCTCGTCCTGAAGCGCGGAAACGAACCCCTCTGTCTGACAAAAGGTCATGCATGAGGACACCGGCAATAGTTGGCTGGTCAATGAGATTGAGCGCCGGGCCCATGGAGCTATATTCCGCAATCGTGATTGAGCGAATGTCACTGTTGCAAACGCTCGCGACAATTCGGTTCTCTGTTGTCCCGAGAGGTTTGCCTAAATAGCTATCGATTTCGACAGTTTGCCCCAATTTACGAGCGACCTCACGCAAAATTCGACCGGGGAGTCTGCTCCAAACACGTGGGGATAGCGACCAATAATTCTTGCCGATCTTTACCGCGCGAGGCCAAACGACCTCATCGATGAGTGGCGCTATCCGAGGATGAACGCTGGCGAACGGGCGATTACCGAATGAATGCCAAGGAGCGAAAATTACCCTTGTGCTCAGTCCACCTTTCTTAGCGTTGCGCAGAAAGGTCTCCAAATACGCGCCATTTCCAGAAGAGATGTCGTCCAACTGACGTTGAACGAGAATATCGATCGTTCCCGGGTTAGGGTGGTTGCGGGACTGGGCCGCTAAAATTGATGAGTCGAAACCGTTTGTCATATTAAGTCACGCTTTGTGCAGAGCATTGAGTTTGGCGCGACGTTGCAAATTTAAGGCCCTTAAACCTTGGGTGGCTCGCGTCCCCCAAAGGGAGAATATTGGGTGGAATTATGCATAAACGATGTGTTTCCACAAACTAAAATCACATGATTCTTTGTACTCTAAGGAAGCACCCTAGCTTGCCGCTGCGTTGGCACAACGGAAAATGAATTGATGCTGCTGCAATTTATGTTGACGAGACAACGGTTTGTTTAACGCACTCTGCAATCGCGAGCGAGCAGGTTAGGCCGGGCGATTCTATTCCAAGCAAATGAACGAGCCCACCGTGTTGATGCTCGTCGGGGCCATCTATTAGAAAGTCTGCTGGCGCGGCGCCTTGCACGCTGAGTTTGGGCCGACACCCGGAATAGGCTGGTTGAATTGAACCATCCTCCAGCCCGGGCCAATATTGACGGATGGCCTGATAGAAGCCGTCAGCGCGGCGGATATCGACGCGATAGTCGATTGACCTGGGGTCTGAATGATCGAGCCATTCGACGTCTGGTCCAAAACGTAGTGCGCCTGTCATATCTAAAGTGACATGAACGCCCAAGCCGCCATCGTCAGGCACTGGGTAAATTAGATGGCTAAAGGGGGAGCGCTGCGAACAACTAAAGTAGCTGCCCTTGGCGAGTGAAAATTCGGGAAGGTGTTTGGCTGAATAGCCATCCATGGTCGCTGCCAACTCATGCGCATACAGGCCTGCTGCATTCACGAGTATCGGCGTGCGCGCGACGTAGGGATCTGCGCCGCCAATGCGTAACAGATAGCGCCCGTCGGCATCGATGCCAATTGAGGTGACGGGGCTGTTGAGAACGACGTGCCCGCCAGAGTCTTCAATCGCTCCGCGTAGTGACAGCATATAGCTTTGCGCGTCGAGTATTCCTGTTTCTTCAGAGAGAAGCGCTGCATGGCAACGCAGTGCTGGCTCCATCTTTGAAATTTCGTCGCGGGTGAGTTCACGTAAGCCCTCGACACCATTGGCACGGCCCTTCGCCAATAGGGCGTCGAGCTTTTCGTCTTCATTTTCATGTGTGGAGACGATGAGTTTTCCGAGCTTTTTGTGGGACAGGCCGCGTTCATCAAGCCATTGATAGAGGCGGCGGCGACCTTCGACACATAATTGAGCTTTTAGTGATCCTGTCGGGTAATAGATTCCGGCGTGAATGACTTCGCTATTTCTGGCTGATGTTCCGGTGCCAATGGCATTGGCTGCATCTAGCACGAAGACTTCTTTACCGGCTTTCGATAGTGATGCCGCGCACGCCAAACCAACGGCGCCCGCGCCAATAACAACAGCATCAAGGTCTAACATGGGGCGCTCACTTTATGTTAGCCAAGGAGCGCCTTTGGCATATTGGGCTTCCAAGAATTCTTTGTCTCTCACCGTATCCATGCTCTGCCAGAAGCCTCTGTGAGGAAAGGCTGCCAACTGCTCATTTTCAACGAGTTTAGCCATTGGCCCTTGTTCCCAGACGGTTTGGTCGTTTTCAACATAGTTGAAGACCTCTGGCTCGCAGACAAAAAATCCGCCATTTATCAAGCCGACATCGACTGCGTCTTTCTCACGAAATCCTTGAACGCGATTTGAGTCGCTGGTGAGGCTGAGCACACCAAAACGCCCGGGAGGCGAGACAGCCGTTACTGTTGCTTTTGCGCCCGAGGCTTTGTGGAATGCGATTAACTCGGTGACGGACACATCTGAGACGCCGTCGCCATAGGTCAGGCAGAATGTTTCGTTGCCAATCAAATGCTGGGCCCGCTTGAGGCGTCCGCCCGTCATCGTGTCGACACCTGTGTCCAGTATCGTTACTTTCCAAGGCTCTGCTTTGGAACGAGACCAGATAATTTCACCGGTCGCTAAATCGACAGTAAAGTCCCCAGACTGACGATAATAGTTGAGAAAATACTCTTTGATGACGTCAACTTTGTAGCCGCCCAGCACGACAAAATCGGTTAAACCATGGGCCGCATAGATAGACATGATGTGGTGCAGAATGGGTTTGCCGCCAATTTCGACCATCGGTTTTGGACGAAGTGTCGTTTCTTCGCTCAGCCGTGTGCCGTACCCACCCGCGAATATAACAACTTTCATGACCAGTTTCCTCGATGCGTTTTCGGGGGATTATTGAGCAAACGTGTTTAGCATTTCTGTATATTTTGCATCAATTGCCCGGTTTTCAGGGGTTTTAACGTCCGCAAATGTGAGGGCTGTGTCTTTTGCGATGTCACGCGTGACAACGCACCCTTCGGCAAGCCCCATGGGTAGCAATTCTTCATCACGAACCGCAGCCATATTCTCGGCCTGCCCATAAGTGTCGAAACCACCAATGCCATCGAGCGTTTGCCCCGCTTTCAGGTCTTGTTTTGCAACGGCGATTACACCAACTGTCGGCTCACCTTTGGGGGCCAAGGCCGCATCATTGAACAACACGGCGCGAGCAACTGTCATGGGAACTTCGAAATGGCAAAGATGGTAGGGCGTATAAAATAGGTAGTAGGGGCCTTCACCAAGCTTATAGAGGTTTAGGTAGTGTTGTTGGCGCGGGTCGTCATGTGTGCCCAATACGAACACCCCGGGGCCGGGGCGCGCGCCGACAATAAAGTCGACAATGCCGGGGCCATCTGGATCAATATGCGGCGTCAACATCTCGACGAAATCTTCGAGCGGACGCAGCGGTTTGGTTGGGTCTTTTTCTGTTGGGTCTGGGCCAATCATGCCGCGCTTAGCGACGCCCATGCCTGTGCCGTTTGCAACGATGGCTTGTTCGAAAGCGATCTTGGTGCCGTCAGCGAAGCTGGTCACCATGTTGACATTTTGGCCCCATTTGTCCGCGAAGCCGCGCTGGGTGTCTGGCGTTCTATATTCGTCTTGCAGGCCCTTGATGTTGCCGCACAGCACTGGCTTAACCCCGATGCCTTTGACGAAGCGCACGAGGTTCATCTGAACGCCCGGCTGATCGCCATCAACATTTGTATAGATTACACCAGCTGCGTCGGCCTTCTTTTTCAAGAGCGGACCGATTGTTCCGTCGAGCTCGGCATTCATCAATATCGCGTGCTTGCCGGACTCGATAGCTGCTTCCACGGCTGCCAAGCCGAAATCCATAGAGCCAGTCGCTTCGATGATAGCATCCATGCCCATAGCCGTGGCGAGCGTCGCTGGGTCGGATGAGACAACGGTCTTTCCGTCTGCGAGTGCTGCTTCGATTTCCTGACGGGAGTTGGCGAAAGTCGGGGTCGGCATACCTGCGGATTCAAATGCAGCGATGGCCTGTTCAGGCCGTCTGGCGGCGATGGCGCATAGCTCCATGCCCGGAACTGATTTTGCTATTTGCAGTGCAATGCCAGAAGCCATGAAACCCGCGCCGATCATACCCACTTTGATGGGCTTACCTTCAGCGGCGCGCTTCTTCAGAGCGGTGTCGACGATAATCATACTTAGACCAGTTCTTCAGCAGGTGAGGTCCAAAACAATTGTTCATCCAACAATTTGGCGTCACGTAATTTCATCAGCATTTTCAAGCGTGTATATGGCGGCGCTACGAAATCTTCGGCTGTCATTTTGGTGCGCTCGAAGACTTGGTGCATTTGGCGCGCGCCCCGTTCGGCGGTCCACTGGCACTTAAAATCTGGCAGCACGCGTTGGATCTTATCGAAGTTGACGCGATACGATCTGTTGTCCGCACTCGCCGCGCCGACCTCTAGCTCGCAATTCGGAAACTCGGCGGCCACAATCTTGGCGATGTCGATGACACGATAGTTTTGGTCTGATGAGCCAACATTGTAACTCTCGCCGCGAATATTGTCGGATGGCGCAATCAATGACTGATGCACTGCCTGACACATATCCAGCGCGTGGACGAGTGGGCGCCACGGTGAACCGTCTGACAGCAGAGTAATTTTCCCTGTAGTCCAAGCAAGGCCGCAAAGGTCGTTCAAGACAATGTCAAAGCGCTGACGCGGAGAGGCGCCATAGGCTGTCGCGTTACGAAGGAAGCATGGTTCGAAATCATCGCCCGCCATTGCTTTCAGATCGCGCTCAACATTTACCTTGCATTCGGCATAAGCGGTTTGCGGATTAACCGGGCTGGTCTCGTCCAAGACCTCGTCAGGCTTTCCGACACCATAAACGGAGCATGATGACATATAGACGAAGCGTTTGATGCCCGCTTCTCTCGCGAGATTTGCTAGACGCACAGAACCTCCATGGTTGATTTCATGGGTCAGTTTTGGATTTTGTTGGCCAAGCGGATCGTTGGACAGCTCAGCGAGGTGAGCGATCGCATCAAAACCACGAAGATCGTCCACTGTGACGTCGCGAATGTCTTTGGAGATGACCATTGGGCGGCGCGCGTTGGTGGGATACAGCCATCCTGATCTGTAAAAGCCTGTGTCGAGGCCGACAGCCTCAATGCCACGTTCTAGCAAATACGGGCCCAAGAGCGTGCCGATATATCCGTCAGCGCCAGTAAAAAGAACTTTCATGTGTGGTATCTCCAACGTGCTTTTTTGTCCGGGAGGTGCACGAAGCATGCCATGAAATGATCGGTGATATCGAGCGCCGAATTTGCTCTGTGCATCGGACAGTGTTGAATTTGTGACCTGAGTCTCATGCAAATTTTTAGCGTTCATGTGTTTCCCAATACCGGGAATCAAAATTATGTCTACAAGAGGGCTCAATTGCAGCGAATTGCGTCAAGAGAATGTGATCGTCTGTTGTTTGGTGCGCAAATAATGCTGCATCTTGGCACTGGACTTGCTGTTCAACAGGCGAGTTCTTTCGGCATCTAATACGTATGTATTGAGTATGAGGTGGTGAATTTTGTCGATTGATAGGATTTGGCCGCACAGAAAGTGCACTGTTGGAGTAGGGTTAAGTAGAACAGATGAGCGAACACTTCGATATTATCCCACTTGTTCAGTCGTCTATGTCAGAGAGAGAATGGCTGCTTCGTATGTTAGCGCCGCTCGATTTTACTCTGCATGAGTATGAGGAGCACCCCAAGATTATGCCGGGGGCGCTCTATTTGTATAATAATGTCAACAGGATTGACCTCAGCGATGCCTTCTTGAGAGGAGTGCGACAGGCTGGGCATTGTGGTCTCATTCATTTGGGTGACGAGTACTATCGCGCTATTCCGAAAGACTATCAGGCATTTGACTATGTCGTTCGGATGTTCCCATTTCAAGGCATTATGGGGGAGGGGGTCTTCCCGTTACCGTTGGGTATGTCGAACAATATGAATGCCAGCTTGCCTCTATCAGCGAGCCAGCGCGAACATACTTGGATGTTTGCTGGCGATTGGAAGGCGGATCGCGGGGCAATGGCGCGGCATTTCAGGCACGTCCCAAATGGATATTTGTCTTTGCCAAAGTCAGCGTTTGGTGAACGAGGTGTGAGCCGAGAAGCCTATTTGCAGAATATGTCGAATGCTGTCTTCGCTCCATGTCCTGCGGGGAATGTGTGTGTCGAAACATGTCGACCGTATGAGGCATTGGAAATGGGCGCCATTCCTTTGCTACCGGGGCGATGGTTCTCCAACGCGTTTGACGATGTATTGGGCTCACATCCACTTCCCATATTTGCGAACTGGCAGAAAGCCGCAGAATTTGTTCGCGAAAAAATTGAAATCCCTAACGAGATCGATGACTTGCAATCGCTTTGTCAGGAGTGGTGGGAGGACTTTCAAGCCCGAACAAGTGATGAGTTCTCGCACTTCTTGGAAAGCGGCCGTCAAGGTGATCATCGGGCGGCGTTGCAGTGGCATCTTTCCAGAACAACAGTGAGTGCAGGTCAGCGTTTTATAACTCTATTGGCTCAGCAGAATAAAAGTCAACTTACACAACGCGGAAAATTCAATGTTTACCGCCTGTTGCGTGCTTTGGGCGGGAAGGGTCATTTGACAGGAACCTGGTCGATAGGTTCTGCAAATGGACCTACAGCTCTTGCTACAAGTGACGCTCAGAACCGTTTAGGTTTGTCAAACCGTGAAAAACGTCACCCAAGCCAGTAGGGCTTTGGAGTTTAAAGTGTCGAGATACATTTTTGAGCCATAGGTTTATCTCAATACAGTCTCATTCTGGGCCGATTTCGTGTCGTAGTTGGCACACTAATTCGTTAAATGCTTCTGGTTGATTAAAAATCGCATATTCACGACAAGTGAAGATGGAATAGTTATTGCAAATGGCTACAACTACTAGCATCCGGTTAGAACAACCGATTATTGAGATCAGGGGAATAGAACAAATGACTCGACTAAAGCGCATGAGCCTTGTGAGTGCAGCAGTTTGTGGGCTGATGGCCTCAACAGCGGTTGCTCAAAATGGCGATTTTTATAGCCGCGATAAATATGAAGCGGTTAAGGACCGCAGCCAACCAAAGTTTGATCCTGAGCCGGTGCGCCTGGGTGCATTCTTGGTTGACTCAAACCTCCAAGCTGGTGTGACAGCTACTGATAACGCTCTTGCCACACCTTCCAACGAAGAAAACGATATCGTTGTTCGCGTTGGTGGTGAAGCTTCGCTGAAAACGAATTGGGCGGTACATGAGATCGCTGCTGACGTTTCTGCATTCCGTAATGAATACATGGATCTCAGCGATGAGTCTTCGAACGACCTGCGCGCACGGCTTCGCGGCCGCTTGGACGCAACACGTGATGTGTCCCTAAATGGGTCAGTCTTCGCTGAAGATCGCGCAGAGCCCCGTACGTCACTTGCCGATTCAATCGGTTCAGACCGTCCGGTAGAATTTACACGCGTGGGTTTCACAATTGGTGCGAACTACGTAAATGACCGCGTTCGTTGGACAAACGAGGCTGGTTGGGCTGAATCCAACTATCAGGACAGTAAGATCGCTGGAACGAACGTCGATATTGACCAAGATTATCGTGACCGCAGTGAAACGACTGCACGTTCACGTCTCTCTTATGCTGTGACGCCTGATTTGGCTGTCTATGGTCAAGCGACGGGTCGCGATCTGCAGTATAACCGCGTTCAGCTTTTGGGCGGTGATTTCCGTAAACGAGATTCTCGTGGGTACACAGTATCCGCTGGTATCGACTTTGAACTACAGTCCCTCATTCGCGGTGACATCAACGTTGGTTTCATGAACGAAAACAAAGATGATCCATTTTTTGAGGATGTTGATGGCTTGTCCGTTGATGGTCGCATGCAATGGTTCCCATCTCGTCTGACTACGGTTGGGTTTAACGCCGGACGTCGCGTTGTTGATATCGGTGTATTCCAGTCACCGAGCGCTATTCAAACCATCCTTGGCGCACGTGTTGATCATGAGCTTCGTCGCAATGTCATTCTGTCCGCTTACGGCAATGTTCAGAATTACGACTATGAAGAGATTGATCGCAAAGACGAAGTCTTCGATCTTGGCATCGGCGCGACTTACAAAATGAATAAGCGTGTTCATTTTGAAACATTTGCGCGCCACATGGAACGTGATGGAAGCGGCGCAGACCTTGCTGGTAACGGCGAATTCGACGTGA
The DNA here is from genome assembly GCA_033851975.1 of Hyphomonas sp. Taxonomy (GTDB): domain Bacteria; phylum Pseudomonadota; class Alphaproteobacteria; order Caulobacterales; family Hyphomonadaceae; genus Hyphomonas. Next base: position 172,048 of record JAWSVJ010000003.1, read on the forward strand.
ACCAAGTTGGCGTCGGCATAAAAATCTACCCGTAGTATTGGGTAGATTACACCGAACTTAATTTTAACTCCGATCAGGTGATTTCACGTGAGTAATTCGTATAGTATTGAACTTCCAAATGGACTAAATTCTCCTGCAGATTCTGCAGGAGATACTACCTCTCTGGACTTCAAATCCCTGATCGGGATTGTTTATCGCCGTTTTTGGCTGATCTCGCTTGGTTTTCTGGCGACGTTTTTGTTGGTCGCGTATGTGACGTTCACTCAGACGCCGCTCTACAAAGCGACGACAACCGTGCAGCTAGACACGTCTCAGCGTAACGTGATTGATATCAGTTCTGTTCTTGGCGGTATTGCCGCTAACACAGCTGAGATCGACACGGAAGTTTTAGTCATGGGCTCGAAGAGCCTCATGACACGCGTGGCTTCAAAAGAAAAGCTTATCGAAGATCCAGAGTTCAACTGGACACTCCGTGAGAAAAAGTCATCGGTATTTGATGGCATCAAATCCGGTGTGCTCGGCATGCTTGGAAAAGATGCATCTAAATCAGACCCATTCGCTGATATGAGTGACATCGAACGTCAGCGTACCATTGAAGAATCCGTTGTGACTGCGCTGATCAAGAAAGCGAGTATCAAGCGTGTCGGGACGACCTATCTCCTCACTGCTGCCGTGACCTCAGAGAACCCTGAGACCGCTGCGCGCTTGGCGGATGCGATTGCGGATCAGTATCGCGTTAACCAGATGGACCAAAAGCTTGAGGCAACTCGCCGCGCAACATCATGGCTGAACGAACGTGTCGAAGTGCTTGCCGAAGAAGTTCAAGAAAAAGAGATGGCGGTTGCGATATATATGGCCGACCATGACATGATCACAGTAGGTGGCGAACCTGAGGCGGCAACCGAACTGCTTTATTTGCAGAGTCAGTTGATCCAGTTGCGCGTTGACTATCAGGCTGCACAAGCTCGCTATGATAATATGCAGCGTCAGATGAGAGCCGGCGCAGTCGATGCAATTCCTGAAGTGCTGGGCTCACAAGTTATCAACGATATGAAGTCTCAACGCGCAATCATTCGTCGCCGCTTGGTTGAGCTGGAATCACGGTTGGCTGATCGTCACCCGGAGCTTATTGCTGCACGGAGTGAGTCAGCTGATATTGATCGTCAGATTGATGCTGAAATTCAGCGCATCGCCGGCAATCTGCGGAACGAAGTTACAGTTGCGCGTCGTCGGATGAACGATGTGCAAGGCAACATTGCCACCGTGAATCTCTCTCTCACTAAGACCACTTCTGCAATGATACCGCTGAATGAGCTTCGCAGAGATGCTGACACCAGCCGAGAGCTGTTGGAGAACTTTATCAGTAGATCAAAGCAAACCGGCGTTCAGGACAGCCTTGTTGAACCGGATGCTAGTATTCTTTCCAGCTCTACAATCCCGAATGCTCCAAGCACTCCCAAAACAGTGCTAAATTTGCTGCTTGGTGTAATTCTGGGTATCATCTTTGGCGGCAGCTTGGCGCTATTGTCAGAAATGTTCGACAGCAAGATCAGCTCGTCAGAAGATGTTGAGCGCAAGTTGAAATCGAACCCGATTGGGTCGGTTCCAATGATCCGGACACAAAGCTTTTTGGGCCTCGGTTCAATCAGTCCCGCCGATCACCTCATCGACAATCCATTGTCAGCTTACGCAGAGAGTATTCGCTACCTACGTGCCGCGATTGCCTTCTCCGATCTTGATAGTGAGACTAAAGTTGTTGCTGTTACTTCATCGCTTCCAGACGAAGGTAAGACTAGTCTCACGCTCAGCTTGGGCCGTATGTCTGCAATGTCGGGCTCACGTACTTTGGTTATCGATGGGGACTTTCGTCGCCGCCAATTGACCGAAGCGGCAGTTCTGTCTCCAGAGGTTGGCTTCATTGAACACCTCTTTGGCGCTGGTGAACTGACTGATGCGATCACCAAGGACAGCAAGTCACTGCTTGATATTTTGCCGCTGTCACGTTCAGGGCACACACCACATGACGTATTTGGTACACGTGCCTTTGATGAAATGATGGTTCGTTTACGTCCAATGTACGACTTGATCCTGATCGATACAGGTCCACTATTGCTGATGGCTGAGGCTCGCGTTGTGGCTGGTAAGGCAGACAAAGCTATTCTCGTCGTGCGCTGGCGTCATTCTACGCGGTCGGCTGTGAACCAGTCACTGAAACTATTGCATACGTTTAAAGCCGACTTGCTGGGTATTACGCTCAATATGGTTGATCTTACACGCCGTCGCCATCACCGTGATCCGGGAGCAACATACAAAGCGTACCGGAAATATTACACGATGGAGACGAAGCCGGGACTGTTCGGCTTTAAGAAGAAAAAGAACGCCGATAAAGTTCACCCTGGATTGCGGCCAATGACAACTCCAGTATCTGTGTCCCCAGCACGACCTGCGAACGAGCAGAGTGATGTTGACCCCCGGGCTGCTGAATAAACTGGTAAAGTCCCACGTGTTTGGCGTGGGACTTGCTGTTTTGGGGACGTATATAGTCCACCATAGGGTTCCTAAACATGACGCACATAGCTTTCTTTGGCCACGATGCCGCCGATGCAGCTGTGCGTCGCCGAGTGGCTGCGTTTAAGCGCGATGGCTTGTCTGTGACCGGATTTATGATGGTCCGGCAAAGTGATGTCTCTACAGAATGGGATAACATTGAACTGGGCGTCACCCGCGATGGCGCATTCCTGCAGCGGATCAAAAGCATTTTTTCAGGCGCTCGTATTGCGGCATCTAATGCTGATGCATTGGAGACGGCAGACTTGGTGTATGCCCGAAATTTGGACATGCTTGCCTGCGCCTTTCTAGCAAAACGCCATACCGGCCTAAAGACCCCCGTCGTGTATGAGAGCTTAGATGTTCACCGGCTTCTGACCCGTCCTGATATCATTGGCAAAGCTTTGCGCTGGGTTGAGAAAAGACTATTGCGTCGCACGAAAGGGCTTGTTGTTAGTTCGCCCGGGTTCCTCGAGAACCACTTTGAAAAACACTATTCTGGTTTGTTCACGCCTTATTTGATTGAGAATCGCCTGACAACTGGCGCAGACTACGGTTCTCGCCCCTCTGAAAAGGTTGTCTCATCTGAAGGTAGCGGTAAGTTACGCTTAGGCTGGATTGGAATTTTACGCTGCCAGCGATCATTTGATTTGCTTTGTGCGCTGGCGGATCGGTTCCCTGACACATTGGAAATTCATCTTCATGGCATTCCCGCTCGCACAGAAATTGCTGTGTTTGAGCCGGAAATTGAAAAACGCGCCAATATGCATTTCGGCGGTCGCTATCGCGCGCCGGAAGATTTGTCAGCCATTTATGCTCCGCTAGACGTCGTGTGGGCAGGTGACTTCATGGAGGCGGGGTACAATTCTGTGTGGCTTTTGCCGAACAGAATTTATGAGGGCGGATATTATGCGACCCCAAGCATAGCCCCATCCGGGACAGAGACGGCTGACTGGATTGAGAGCAGACAATGCGGATTTATGATTCCTGAAGAGCTGGAACGTACGTTACCACATTTGATCGAGGGCCTGATTGAAGACCGCTCCAGCGTCGTAGCTTATTCTTCGGCACTTCTGAGGTTGCCGGAAGACACGTTCATACAACCGGCAGGTTTTGTAGGTAGGATTGTTTCATCCGTACTGGATGGGGAGACGAACTGATGTTTAAGGCGGATACACCTTCAGGTAGCACCGAGAACCAAAACCGGGAACTTGTTGGTCACCTTGATGTCTTTCGCGAAAATCGCAAAGGCCCATTGTGGGAAGAAGTCATGATGTGGATGATGTTCTTTTCGACATATGCGCCCTGGCCGAGCGTAACGCCCATCTTGTACTTGCTCGTCGCCGGATACATGGCGATTTTGATTTTTGATTATCGCACAATTGTTCCAGTGTTACTGAAGAGCTGGCCAATATTCTTGTTACCGCTTTTCGGTTTGTGGTCATTTGCTTGGTCGCCATTTCCTGCAGAGGCGTTTCGATCAGGGGTGTTGTTTCTGTTGACGCCGGTCATCATCGTGATCGCTGCGAGCCGCTTAAGCATGAGGCAGGTCATGAGAGCAATGATGTTCGCGGGTATTTGTACTGCGATTTTGTCAGCGCCGTACATTGCTGATTTTGCGGAAGGCGGTCTTTATCCTCAGAAAAACTACTTCGCAATGCAGATGTTGTTCTTGATGTTGACCTCACTAGCGACCTGTTTGAACCCGAAGGAGTCAATCTGGATCCGACTGATCGGAGTCGCATTTGTGCCGATTGCCTTTGTGTTTCAATTTCTTGCCGAGTCGGCCACATCACTTGTCTTTGCTGTTTTGGGTATCGTAGGAATGTTGACGTTGCGCTTCTTCTGGGTCGGTTTAGGGCGCGTTAAGCACTTGCGAACAATGATCTTCTTAAGTGGCGTCACCGCTCTTTTGTTCATTTCACTTGTTATTCTAAACCTACCTCAGAACGAATTTGTGAATGATTTTCTTGGCTTGGTCGGCAAGGACAGTAGCTTGACCGGCCGGACAGCCATTTGGGAGGCGGGGCGCTTGACCAGCGCTGAGCACCCGATATTTGGCGTGGGGCTAGAAGGGTTCTGGTTTTACGACAATGGCATGGCCCAAACTCTGAATGAAAACGACCACAAGGCCTTCGGCACAAAATTGTCGTTTCACAGCACATACTGGGAGACGCGCGTCCACTTGGGATGGATTGGCTGGAGTTTGTTCGTATTTATCGTTGTGTGGTGTTTTTATCGTACGGTAAAAGAGTGGTTTAGAACCCCCACTATGGATACATCTGCTCTTTTGGTGATGGCGGTTATAATTCTATCCTCTACATTCACTGAATCGTATCTTTGGGGTACATTTAATACGTTGGTTTATTTGTATTATTTCGGTGCCGTCTCAGCGTTTGGGGCAGAGAAGCGTGAATTTGTCGGCAAGGCACCAGTGTACCGTAATATCGAGCCAACTGAGGCCGCGGCCACGGAGTAACCCCTAAGTTTCTAGCCTGACCAAGTTTTGACATCATCTAACTGTATATCGTACGGACTTGGCGAGCGGATTTAAGCTGGCATTAGGAAATGGATGCGAGTGTTTGATAATGATGTCATCAAACCCTGTACTAGGATCGAATACGTCTGGCTTGGAGCAATCCCTTTGCGCCGGCTATGTCAGTGAATTCTCTGATTCTGGTATTAGCGATCATGACAAGTGGCCAATTTGGGTGCGTTTGGCGATAATCATAGGGCTCAGCGCAGGACTGTGGGCATTGATTATTATTGGTTTACTCGCCATTTTTTAAAAACTTACGTGTGCGGCTCATCTAGTGTGAGACGCAAGATCTAAGTTCCTATCCCATCCAAAATTTACTCTCCTATGAATCGTAGTGGTTCAGTTTTTCCCGTATGGCACGAGAATTGCTTGGTTTGAGTGAGGAAAATGGGCCGAGTCACTACGGCACGTTGCAAGCTAACTGCCGGATGTCGATACAATGAAGCTTTTGCACCATACTAGCCCGATCCCCAATTTTGGGGATGATATTAACGAGCAGATTTGGGAGGCGTTGGCCCCCGGTTTGTTTGATGATGACAATGGCGTTGGATTTTTAGGAATTGGAACCGTTGTTGGCCGGCCGTTCGATAAGGTTGATCGGTTGCATGTGTTTTCCAGCGGCGCCGGATACGACCCCATCGAGTTACCATCTCATGACGTAAATATTTGGTGCGTTCGCGGACCGATTACCGCTAGGCTACTCAATGTCGATGCATCTCGCGCTGTGACGGATGGCGCTCTGTTGGCTCCATTGGTTTGGCCAGCGGCTAAGAAAAAACAGCAAGTTGTGGTCATTCCACACTGGCAGTCTTTGCATGGCCGGGAAGCGTATTGGCACCAGGCATGTTCATCCGCTGGGTTCAAGCTCGTAAGCCCTATGCAGCGAGTCGAAAAGGTGTTGGAAGATATATCTTCGGCAACGCTTGTCCTCACTGAGTCTTTGCACGGTGCAATCCTCGCCGATGCGTACGGTGTGCCTTGGAAGGCGTGGGCATGTTCGTCCAATTTTTCTCTGATCAAGTGGAAAGACTGGACGGCATCTATGGATCTTCCCTTATGTGTTTCCGGCGTCTCTGCGCCAAGCCCTAGTATCGCGAAACAATTAGGTCAGCCGGCGTTCCCTTCGGGTGAAATCGATATTCCTGTCTCAGATGACTCTGTTGAACAAGAAATTGAATCCCGTTGTGTCGCTCGTGGTCAATCTAAACCGACAAAGGTCAGCCTCAAGACATTGGCGAAAAAAATTGTGCTTTCAGAATTCATTGGATCAAGTTTTCTGGGTTATCGACCAGAGCAAACGGCAAAGCACTTACTGGCGATAGCCAGTTCGGCTGCCCCGCAATTGAGTGCTGAGGACCACCGCGCACGGCTCACCCAAAAATTACTACACTTGCTGGAGCAAGTTTCTGCGGTGGAGCGAGGTGCTCCGGGTCCTGTCGAGTTCCGTAATTCGGCCAGCACTTAGATTTTTTACCTGAGTAAGAGGAGCGCGTATTATGAAAAATGCATTGGATGTCTCTATCATAGTTCCAGCCTACGAGGCTGCTGACTTTATCGGTACAGCCATTAAGTCCTGTCTGGCACAAGTCGATATCAAGTTTGAAGTTATCGTCGTTGATGATGGTTCGATCGTGAGTAGCGCCAAGGCGGTTGCCGACGCAGCAAACGGTGATCCGCGCGTTCATTTTATTCAAATGCCAAAAAATATGGGACCGTCTGTCGCTCGAAACGTTGCTATGCAGCAGGCTCGTGGGCGCTACATCGCTGTGCTCGACGCCGACGATGAGATGGCTTCGAATCGTTTGTCAGTGATGGTTTCAGCAGCCGACACAACGGGTATGGATATCATCGTTGATCAAATGATCAGTGTTGACTTTGAACAGGCCGATGTTGGGACCGAGACATTTTTGAACGACTTTGGTCCAGACTCGATTGAAATTAGCTTACTAGATTATGTTGATCCGGACTCCGATGAAAGGTTCGGGAAATCTCTGGGGTATCTCAAACCGCTGTTTCGCACCCAATTTATTAGAGAGTTCGCTGTTCAGTACAGTCCCGCCCTGCGAAATAGTGAAGACTATTATTTCGTCGTAAACTTGCTGGCGAACGGTGCTACAATGTTGTTGCTGCCCTATACCGGATACATCTACAAAATTAGAGTTGGATCGCTATCCTATCGCCTGTGCCCCAAAAAAGCTTTTGCAATTGTCCGCGCCGAAATGCGATTTCAGGAAATTTACGCAAACTATATCTCAGGTGAGGTGAGACTTGCATCGGAAATACGGCTTGATAGAGCGAAAAAAATTGCTGAGTTTGAGCTGTTAGCTGCCGGCCTGAAGGATAAATCTACGAGCACTGTCTTACGCGGGCTTTTGTCTACGCCGCGTCATACTCCAAGCCATATTACGGAACTGTTTTCGGTTTTCCGTAAGAAGGTCGAAGTATCAATATTTAGGCAGCAGGCAGCCTAAGTCTATACTGAAAATCTGCGCTGAAGCTGGGTTCAACTCAACTCCACTCCAGGACGCGGGCTAGTGGTTTCTTTCTGCTTATCGAGCAATTCTATCTAACGATCGTGCGAGCGCAGTGAGCCGTCGTATATAGTTTCAAGCAAAACGTAATCGTTTTGGATAGGATCGCTTCGATCTTCGAAAATTTACTCGGCTGGCGCTGGAGTTTTCCTCTTCCACAACATGCTGATGGCAGTCTTTGACCAATCTTTGTGCAAGACGAGTAAGTATCCAAAATATGTTGCTGCACCAATTACTCCTTTGATCATCAAGCGTATTCCCGCTGGTAGATCTGAAAGGTAGGGCGACAGGACAAACACAACAACGCCCATGATCGCCGCAGCGATATATGCAGGAAGCATGCAGCTTATAAGACTGCTGAGCTTTGTTGACATTTCTTTGAGTAACACTGGCGTGGTTTGTACAATTCGTACAGCGTTTGCGACGATTAGGGAGCACACGATTAAACTTACGTTGGCACTAAAGTACATTATCGCGAGCGCGCTTCCGGCAACGACAAAGAGATCAAAAATTGAGTATATCAATAGAAGATTTAGTCGTTTGATTGCGGTTAGCGCTGCGTTCCTAAAATAGACAATTGGCGCGAACAGGCCGGCGATCCCGAGCACTAACAGGATTGGGGAGACCTGTGCATAATCATCATCTAGCGCAAATTCGACCAAGTCGGCGCTGGTCAATGCTATGCCAGTAAATACAGGCAGGCAGATGAGTGACGACATTTGCGTGAGTCGTAGGTACATTTTTGAGAGTTGTTCTTTAGTCTGAGTTCCTTCGGATAAAAGAACAACCCAAAGGGTTCCTATCGGCGCGGCAAAGGCACCATAGATGGCATCGACGAAACGTGCGGCAATACGCATATATCCAACTGCCGCAGCGCCAACCGCAATTCCGACAATTACGTCCAATATTCGCATGTATGAATTTGCGATTCCCTGCGCGGCGAAGATCCGCCCGGTATCCAAGAGGTAACCTTTGGCATAGCTCTTGGATAATTTTAAGCCTGGCCACCACCGGGCGCGGAGCATGAGGAATACTGTCGAAGTGATTGCGTTTACACTTCGTTGTGCAACTAGGGCCCATTCTGGAAATGCGCTCAACACCGTTATAATTGCAGCGGTGCACCCGGCCAGCGCGGCAACGATGCTACGAAGCGCAACACCCTTAAAATCGTGATCACGCATCAAGACGGCATTGGGGGAAAGTGAAAAAGGCACAGGCAATAGCGTCAAACCAAGCGCGGGCAGGACGTATTTCAAAGTTGGCTCGTCGGTTGAAGCGGCTAGTGCGCTACCTGAGAAGAAGCAAAAGATCACTACAATGATGATAACGAAGCTGCTAGACCAGAAGACTGAATCTAGGGCTTCGTCGTCAAATTGTCTCCTTTGTAGAACGGCATCAATCGATGCTGAGCGTGCTTGGAAATAAAAATAGTCGATAATGACCACGCCGAGAGCAAAAATACCAAATACTGCGGCATCCAGCTTATAGGTGAGGTAAATAAACACGGCGGTGGTGACCACTTGGGACACACCCATATTTGCGATGTTCCAAAACATGGACGATCTGAATGCGCCAGCGAGGCGTTCTTCATGTTGATCTGGAGAGGGGGGGGGTGTCGTGTTCATATCAGGGAGATGGCGTCATAGGCGCGTTCTTAAAAACGCGTCTTCCTTTTTCAAATTTATAGTCGTTTGAGCATTGTGGGCCAGAATCGCCAGATTTCAAAAAACTGGCACAGATGTAATGCGCTCGTGTGCCATTTTCGAAACTGGGTTTGCCGTGCCATGCATATTGATCCGGAGACCCGCTCCAAAGATCCATAATAACTCGGCTCGGGGACGAGGGTATTTTTTGTAAATCGCCGGTGGCTGAAAAGACCATGTCATCATCAACGAACCATCTAATTTCCTCTGGGGTCCATTCAAACGCGTAAAGATGGGTTTCTTCTGCAGCATCAAAGTCGAGTGGAACGTAAACTGAGCCAGCTGAACTGCCGTCGGTGAAATAGTTTATATGCATACGTGTTGTGTCGTTACCCAAAAATTCGATATCTATCTCATCGTGAGGATCGCCAAACACTTCATTAGTATGCGTGAAAAATGATGATACAGCTCCGGATCCGGCTGCTGCCTGCATAATCACTTCGTATCTGCCATAATGATAGAAACCCCGTCGTTGGTATTCCGCCCCGGAATAGGGTTTGTAATCAACTCTGTTTCGATTGAGTTCCAAACTCAGGTATCCATTCTCAAAATGAGTATTTTGGGCGACCCACGCAGCTAAATGCATCTTTGACGGATAGTGAAAATCTGCAATTCGCCACGTCTTTTCATCGTGCCCATCGTCAAAATCGGTTCGAAACGATGAGTCTCCTAGTGTGAAATGTGGCACTACGGTCGGCGGTACTGGGGGACGATTTTTCTGAATGTAAATGAACAGAAACGATAGGGCCAAGAGCGTAAAAGCGATCCAAATTAGGATCGGGCCTGGAAGCTGATCGTCTTTCTCGGGATCCACGTTTAGCTCCTAGCCTTGAACATTCCGCTTCTAACGTCGTTCGTTCAAAATTTCTATTGGCTAGCCGCAGAAGAAACGAGTTTCCTAGCGAGCGCCCTTGGACATGAGCACGGCAGGAACCGTTTTGAGCACGATCATGATATCGCCGAGGAAGCTATGTGTGCGCACATATTCAACATCCATCGCAACGCGCTCTGGATATGTTGTGTCACTGCGGCCTTTAACCTGCCAAAGGCCGGTTACGCCTGGGCGTACTTCGCAATAGAAGTTAAAGCTCTCACCGTATTTTTCGATTTCGTTTTCGACAATCGGGCGAGGGCCAACCAAAGACATATCTCCGCGCAGAACATTATAAAGCTGTGGAAGCTCATCGATTGATGTTTTGCGGATGAAGTGACCCAGAGCGGTAATGCGCGGATCGTTTGTAAGCTTTTGGGTGTCTTCCCATTCTGCGCGAGCGTTTGGATCAGACGCTAGCAGCGCTGCCAAACGTTCGCGTGCATCGGGTACCATCGAGCGAAGTTTGAAGCAGTGAAAGGTTTCGCCGTTCAGGCCAAAACGTTTTTGCTTAAAGAGGGCATCGTCACCATCTTGGATCTTGATCGCGACTGCGACGGCAAGGATGAGGGGCGACAGCGCGATGAGCGCGGACGCAGAAATGACGACGTCAAAAAGTCTCTTTGCATAGGCTTCGCCTTTTGAAAGAGGTTGCTTCGCTTGCGAAGCTGCGTATGCGGCTGTTTCCGCTTGGCGCGACTGTTCAGTTAGTCTTAAGCCCATGATAGTCCCCTGAAACACTCTACAATCAAGAATGGGTGCGTTAATCAAAATCGACGAAATTGCATGCAGTTCGTTAACGCCGACACATTCTATATTTCCATTTTACTACCATCTCTTTGCAATCTCTATACCGAATGGTGGATAGAATTGGAGTTATTTGAGCAAAAAATGCACCCTCTTATTAATAATCACCGAATATTCGACCGGATCACCAGTGCATAAGGGTGGTTATTACCAATTTGGGACACCTACGAAAGTGATTTCTCGTATTGCGGGAATTTTGCGACGAAAAGTTAACTTAACGAGACGGCCCCAAAGGTCAAATTAACCTTTGGGGCCGCGTCATTGGCAATGATTGTCGAGTTTTTTAGAATGTACGCTCGTCAATCCGGATCGTGTCTCCAGGTTGAACCAACGTGTTTGCATCTAGGGTGTATTTAACCTCATTGCTGGATTCTGCGTTCTTAATGAAGACAATGCGTTTATCGGCGCGGTAGTCAAAACCGCCTGCTGCCGCAACTGCATTTTGTACGGTCAAGTTAGCAGAGTATGGATATTCACCCGGGGAGCGGACTTCACCCAAAATATAGAATGGGCGAAAATTGATGACTTCTGCTGAAACGCGGGGTTCTAGCAAATATCCGTCGGACAATGCCTCAGAAATGCTGACTTGAAGCTGGGATGTAGAAAGATCTGCAGCCGACACTTCGCCAATGAGTGGAAGTGAAATCGTTCCCGTATTGTTGATGACAAATTCGCCGGATAGGTCGTCTTCTCCGAATACATTAATTCTAATTCGATCACCCGTTCCCAGTGCGTAAGGCGTGGCTTGGCGTACCGAGAGCGCTTCGCTACTTCCAGCTTGGGTTACGCCGCCAGATTGGCAAGCGCTCAAAACAAGTGAGGCACCCAATGCACCTGCGATAATGATATTTCTGAGGAAGGCCATCGGCTTGTCTCCAATTAATGTGTCGTCTGGCAAAATGCCGTAATAACTTTGCTCTTTGACCACGGTTAGGTGGAAAGAAATTCTATATCTGTTCCAAACAGTCGCGCTGCGCTGAGCCGGCCACTGATAAAAGCACCCGTGTCCAAACCTATGCGGCGACCATCATGCACGACATCTTCTGTTGGCGTGTGACCATGAACAATGAGATGCGAAAATTGCTCGTGATCGTCAAGAAATTCGTCACGAATCCACAGCATATCGCGCTGAGTTTGCTCTTCAAGGTCCACTTGAGGGCGCAATCCTGCGTGCACGAAAAGATAGTCACCTTCGATATGATAGTGCTTCAAGTCGCGGTAAAAATCCAAATGTGTTTGCGGCAGTTTTTCGCGGAACCCTTCCCAAACACGGGCCCATGCGTCCTGAGCGGCGCTCATGGATTCATGAGACCCAAGGCTTGCGCGAGAATTGGGTGGTTGAAAGCCGTAAGAATAGAGTGTCTCACCGCCGCCGTAGCGGACCCATTGTTTGCCAAAACTCTCATCATCGAAAAACCGCAGCAACGCTTCTTCATGATTGCCCATCAAGAATACAGTTTCAAACCCGTCCAGCTTATCGCTGAGAAAAAAGTCAATAACAGTGCGCGATTGAAGACCACGATCAATATAATCGCCAAGGAAGATGATTTGAACCTTGGTGCCTTCGGGCAGTTTAGCGCTGTCTTCCTTAATGCGATCTATCAACAGCATGAGCAGATCAGCCCGGCCGTGAATATCGCCAATCGCGTAAATACAGGTGCCTTCAGGGGAGCGGGTCGTGCGCAAAGGCATTGCGGACGCCGATTTTTGGGGCAGTGCGGTTGGCAATGAAAAATCAGTTGGGATTCCACTTTTTATCCGCGCACGCAGAGACGTCGTCGACTTTGAAAGGCGACGATACTGTTCCAGAAATGTTTTCTGTAAGCGCTCTGAGATACTAGACATAACGACTTTCTATCGCATTCTTCGAGTAATTCGAAATTTCACTTGTTAAGTACGGGATCGACCAAACAGTGTTTGTTTAAAGAATCCAACTGCCCAGCTCATATGCATCGTACCAGACGCCATGCCCGCCAACAGGCCGCAGGGTGATTTTTTCCATACTGCGACCGCGATTGAGGCCATAGTTAACACGGACATATAACCAAGTGGCAGAACAATAGTTGGCCAATAAACAAAGGAGGCGATAAATCCAAATATTACTAATGGCAAAACAATCAACGGAAGTGCTTGGCGAATTTTTAGTTTCGAATTGTGTTTGCCAATATTTCTCGCACGACCTTTACCGTAATTATAGTATTGCTTGGCCAATCGAGTGACCGATCCGCGAGGCACGTATTTGATGCGAATGTCAGCGTCGAGAAAGATGCGCCCACCCGCTTGAGCGACGCGTTCGTCATATTCGGCGTCTTCATTGTGCGAGAATGACTCATCATATCCGTTGATTTGGCGGAAAATGCTGAGCCTAAAGCCCGCGTGATGACCGTGATCGACCCAGCCAGAGCCTTTACCGCCGCGATGTGCGGAGCCGCCGGACCCTAGTGGTGTATCGACGATCCACGCATTTGCCTTCTCAAAACAAGTTTCCCCGGTGGCATCCATGGGAATTACCAGTGAGGCCGCTTGCTGAGCATCCATGGAGCGTGCCACATCGAGAATGAAGTTAGGTGGGTAAATTGAGTGCGCGTCACATCTCACCAACGTGTGGGTTAGAGCGGTGGCGTGGTTCTTCGCAGCGAGGTTCATTGCGGCCGATTGCAGCCGCTTGGGATTGTTGATGATGCGGATGTTTGGGAACTCTTCGCGCAGGCCTTCGATCACCTCAATGGTGCGATCTGTGCTGCCGCCATCTGCAATAGTTAAAGGTACTTTGCGCAGGTCGGATTCGCCGTCCATAAGAGAGCGAATACAGTCTTCGATATGGCGCTCTTCATTCAATGTTGGAATGATAGCGAGGATATTTTCCGGCAAAACATAGGCATCCGGATTTGAAGGGGGGGTCTTAATGTCTAACATGACCTACCAATCATTCTATTTTTCTACGCAACACAATCAGCAAGAACTGTTCCACTCGGATTTTTCCCCTAAAAAAACAATTTTTCTCATCGGACCCGACGGTAAGGCTTGCTGGATACACTGAAGTTTCTAGTGTGGAGACATTATAAGATCAATCGGAGGAAGATCATGATAGGTGTTGTTGCTACCCTTAAGGTTCAGGACGGGAAACAAAGCGAGTTTGAAACTGTTGCCAAAGACTTGATGGCAAAAGTCAATGCGAACGAGCCAGGTTGCCTGATGTATCAGTTGTTCAAAGAGAAGGGCAGCGAAGATACATATATTTTCATGGAGCGTTATGCCACGTCAGACGATCTGAAGGCACACGGTCAAACAGACTATTTCAAAGCAGCTGGCCCTAATCTCGGTGCCTGCCTCGCTGGTCGCCCAGACGTTAAATACTACGACATCGTCGAATAGGAGCTGACCCATGGACCTGTCATTTACCCCAGAAGATATCGCATTTCAGAATGAAGTTAGAGCTTGGATCAAGGAGGCCTATACGCCTGATCTCAAGGAAAAAATGAAGTATTCGAAAAACGGTTATCTGGATAAGGAAGGGCAGGTCGCTTGGCAGAAAAAGCTGTATGAAAAGGGCTGGATAGCGCCTAACTGGCCCACAGAGTTTGGCGGGCCCGGCCTGACACAGTCTCAGCGCTACATCTTCAATATGGAGATGGGCATCGCTGGCACACCAACTGTTAGCCCGATGGGCATCTCGATGGTGGCACCTGTGATCATGGCGTTTGGCTCTGATGAGCAAAAGGCCAAACATCTGCCGCCGATTTTGAGATCAGATGTGTGGTGGTGTCAGGGGTACTCAGAGCCGGGCTCCGGGTCTGATCTGGCGTCACTCCAGATGAACGCAGAGCGTGATGGCGATGATTACATCTTGAACGGTTCGAAGATCTGGACGACCCACGCGCAATGGGCTGACATGATTTTCTGTCTCGTGCGCACGTCAAAAGAGGGCAAGCACCAAGAAGGCATTAGCTTCATCATTTTCCCGATGACGCTGCCGGGTATTACGGTATCGGCGCTGCCGACTTTGGATGGCCCATCCGAAGGCCAGCAGGAAGTCAATCAGGTCTTCTTTGAGAATGTACGCGTCCCGGTGAGTGAATGCCTGATCGGTGAGGAGAACAAAGGCTGGACTTACGCCAAATACTTGCTGCAGTTTGAGCGCGGTAATGCCTACGCGCCGCGTTTGAAATCAGCATTGGGCAAGGTGAAGGCTTACGCGGCAATGGAGCAGTCAGATGGTGCGCCATTGCTGCAAGACCCTACATTCGCTCGCAAGTTAGCGATGCTGGAAATGAAAATTGATACCTTGGACGCAAATGAGCTACGCATTCTGTCCGGCGTATCGGCGGGTGAGGCCTTGGGGCCTCGGAGCTCCATGATGAAATGTCAGGGCTCGGAAGCGCAGCAGGAAATTTCAGAATTATTCCTCGAAGCTATTGGTGTGCATGGCGCACCGTTTGTGAAGGACAATTTTGCTCTCGCACGCGGCGGTGCAAATGCAGAGATTCCAACGCCGCTCGACGCTGTCACGGCTGCACCAGCCTATTTCAATTATCGGAAAACCTCGATCTATGCAGGTTCCAATGAAGTGCAGCGCAACATTATGGCGAAGATGATTCTCGGCCTATAGCGGGTCGTCAGGGTGGCTGGGTGATAAATCTCAGCCACGCTGAAATGACTTAAGTATCGGTAATCATGTGTGAAATTTAAGAGTATGGCAATTGCGGGATGGAGCTTGCCAAACTAGAGCCATAGTCATGAAGCATTCCATACCCATGATGAAACACGTCTCTAAGTTCTTTGCCGTCGCCAGTTTGGCGGTGATTGCCCTCCTTGGGCTCGCTATCGCGCCGCTGTTCGCGCAGGCCCAATATGTACCCCAGTCCAAGGCGCAGATTGATCTTACCTTTGCGCCACTGGTCAAACAGACTGCGCCTGCTGTCGTGAATGTCTACACGCAGAAGAAGGTTCGCAGCCGGGCGTCGCCCATTCAGCAAATGATCTACGGCAATATCGGCCCGAAGGAGCGCGTGCAGAACTCGCTTGGTTCTGGCGTCATCGTTGGCGCTGAGGGCATCATCGTCACCAACAATCATGTGATTGAGGGCGCAGACTCGTTTCGCGTCGTGTTGTCAGACCGCCGTGAATACTCAGCAGAGCTGTTGCTGGCGGATGAACGCACAGATCTAGCTGTTCTGAAAATAGACCCCGATGGCGCAACGCTGCCAACACTAGAGTTCGCAGATACCCGTGATCTTGAAGTTGGAGACCTTGTTCTGGCAATCGGCAATCCATTCGGTGTTGGCCAAACAGTGACGAGCGGCATAATCTCAGCAACGGCTCGTACCGATGTTGGCGTGTCAGATTATGCGTTTTTCTTGCAAACGGATGCGGCTGTGAACCCCGGCAATTCTGGCGGTGCATTAGTGGGCACAAACGGGCAGTTGGTAGGCGTTAACACGGCAATCTTCTCTCGGTCCGGTGGCTCTAACGGCATCGGCTTCGCAATCCCGGCGGAAATGGTCAAGCGGGTCGTCGATGCTGCGATCAATGAAGGCACCTTCGTGCGCCCGTGGCTCGGTCTTTCGGCGCAATCGGTGACGTATGACCTCGCCAAGGCGCAAGGGCTCGACCGCCCGGTCGGCGTCATGGTGACTGAGGTTTATGATGATGGCCCGGCGGACAAGGCTGGCCTGCGCCGCGGTGACTTGATTCTATCCATTGATGGCCGTGAAGTCGTCGACGAGCGTGGATTGAAGTTCCTAGCCGCAACACGTAGCCCGGGCGACACAACGCGGCTGGCGGTGCTGCGCGGTGGCAAAAATCGGTCATTCAAAGTGAAACTTGCGCCGCCACCCGGCGCGACTGAGGCTGATCTTGTTTTGCTGGAAGGGCGCAATGCCTTTGCGGGTGCGCGAGTGGTCGAACTGTCACCCCGCCTGGCCGAAGAGAACGGTCTCGACCCCTTCCAAAAAGGTTCAGGCATTTATGTGCATTCGGTCATGCGCCGGTCGATCGCGCGTAGCTATTTCCGCCCCGGCGATATTATCCGCTCAGTCAATGGTCGCCCAGTTCTGAAAGTGTCAGAATTGCAGGCCGAACTGGCGAAGTCCCAGAGTAGCTGGGCGATTGAGATTGAACGAAATGGCCGAACAATTCGTGGAACCGTGCGACTTTAGGTCGAGTCTACTCGGCCGTAACGTTCGTCGTGCCATTTTCATCGTTAAACATGTTCAGCACGAGATCATAGGCAGCCTCAAGCGGTAACTTATCCGGGTGGTGCTGGCTGGTGCCGTCGCGAGTCTCTATCCAAAGCGCGCCATCTCGCGCGTGCTGTGAATTATTGACCTGCCCCACGAACATAAAGAGATTGTCGAATGCTTTGGTTTCGCCAGTTTCCGAGTGGGTTATTTCAAAACCCGGCTCAGTCTTTGAGAGGAGGCCGCACCAGAACATGATGCGATTGTCTTTCCGGTTCCATTCCATGATCGTCTTGCCGTTGGACTGGAGCGTGTCTAGCGATTTCTCGGCTTGTATGGCGATGTGTTCAGTCTCAAAAGTTGCCCATGCCTGATGCGTCATCACAGGTTCAACGCTAACCGGCTGTGGGCCGCCCAAGAAATTGAATAGATCATCGAAGCTGTGTGCACGATAAACGAACTTGCCACCGATATGCTCGTAACGCGTACTCGCCTCTTGGCTAAGCGCCGTCGCCAATACGATTCGCCCCTGCAGGCCGATAAGTTTTCTGGCCTTACCGATCAGGCTGTCCATGTGACGATAGGAATCTTCAATGGCGTTACCATAGTCGGCCATTTCCTGTTTGGATGGTTTAACCTGATAGGCGTCTGGGTCCATATGCCGCCAATATCTATGCTGTATGAAGGCAGTAGAATTGGCAAAGAAGGTTGCAAAAGTTGGGTTTCGTTTTGACCAAGTATTGGCGAATACGTCCCAAAGCAGCAGGTCTAAGACGAGTGCGCGCCGCCATTTTTTGTCACCGCTAGTCGCCTTTTCTCCAACGATCTGGTTCATGGCCTTCGTTATGGTTGCCAGTGAGGGGCCATGGCTCAGCATAAATTTCACGAAGTTCATCGCGTCATTTGTATCTAGCTTAGCATTCGGATTGGTATGCTCAGCGACATGGAAGCTAATGAACTTGTGGAACGCTTCAAAGGTTGAGTCGGTTGGCTTCACCCCAGCGGACCAAGGGTCGGGGACTAGGAAAACC
Organism: Hyphomonas sp.; assembly: GCA_033851975.1. GTDB lineage: Bacteria > Pseudomonadota > Alphaproteobacteria > Caulobacterales > Hyphomonadaceae > Hyphomonas. The sequence goes on from JAWSVJ010000003.1 coordinate 190,256, forward strand.
TTGTCCTTACGCTCAGTGTCCGAGTTCATGGAGCCGAAAACTAGGGAATCTATGTCGTCTTCAGCGAGCTTGTCCCATATTCGACGGGTTTTGATCAGGTGTCCTTCGTCGAGCTCCTTGGCCTTATGCACATTCTCAGGCTGACCCGTATGGAACGTCGGCCATTGAACCCAAGGCTCAAGGGTCGGATCATCTGAGTGAGTGACATAAACATCCGACGAATCGTGAAGTTTCTGGAAGTTGGGCAATTCGCCAGCTTTCATCATGCGATCAATGATGGGCGAGCAAAGCTCATTGAGCTCAAGTACCACTATCGGTCCTGATTTAGCGGTGCCGTACATCAAACAAATTCCACAAATATTCGCGTTTTTTACATATCTTGAGAAGTTTAATGCATGGGTTGTGCCATTTGTCTACGATATTGGAGCTGGTCAGCTTACAACTAAAAATAGGACAAATTGTCAAGTTGATCGGGCGCATTTTCGTCGAATTTTGAACTCGAAAACTATATGGCTGGGCGCGCGTGAAGCAATTCTTATTGCCTCGGCTTACTTTACTCCGCAGCCTAGCTTAATAGAGAGGGCATGACTGATCTGTTTTCCGTTTCAGGGCTTGCTGACGGCGCGCCTCAACCTCTGGCGGACCGGTTGCGCCCGGCGAAATTGTCAGAAGTGGTCGGCCAAGATCACCTTGTTGGGCCGGAAGGCGCGCTAACGCGTATGCTTGAGATTGGGCGTTTATCGTCCATCATCTTATGGGGCCCGCCCGGCGTTGGCAAAACGACAATCGCCCGACTACTCGCACAGGAAACCGATCTTGCCTTTGAGGCGATAAGCGCGATTTTCTCTGGCGTAAAAGATTTGCGGGCGGCGTTTGATCGGGCCGAAGGCTTGCGCGCATCCGGACGTGGCACGCTGTTGTTTGTTGATGAGATACACAGATTTAACCGCGCGCAACAGGATGGCTTCTTGCCCTTTGTTGAGGCGGGGACGGTCACACTGGTCGGCGCAACAACCGAGAACCCAAGCTTTGAATTGAACGGCGCTTTATTGTCACGATGCCAGGTTCTGGTGTTGAACCGGCTGTCGGATGACGGGCTGGACGATCTGCTGAAACGTGCTGAGCTCGATGAGCAACGTGATTTACCGCTGGAGGGTGATGCTCGCACCGCCCTCATTGGAATGGCGGATGGTGACGGGCGATATTTGCTAAACTTAGCCGAGCAGGTGTTCACCGTGGCGCGAGAGGGTGAGGTGCTGTCACGCGAAGCATTGTCGGCGCGACTGCAAAAACGCGCGCCGATCTATGATAAGGATCGGGACGGACACTACAATTTGATCTCCGCGTTACATAAATCTGTGCGTGGATCTGATCCGGATGCGGCGCTATATTGGTTCGCGCGTATGTTAGAGGGCGGCGAAGACCCGTTGTATCTGGCGCGGCGTTTAGTGCGCATGGCGAGCGAAGAGATTGGCTTGGCTGACCCGCTCGCGCTGATGATTTGCAATGAGGCAGCCGCTGCGTATGAGCGCCTTGGTTCGCCTGAGGGAGAGCTTGCCCTCGCGCACGCAGTCATTCATTTGGCGACGGCGCCCAAGTCTAATGCGGCTTATGTTGCGTATAAAGCCGCACGAGTTTCGGCGCGCGAGTCTGGCGCATTGTCGCCCCCAAAACATATTCTGAATGCACCAACCAAAGTGATGAAAGATCAAGGTTATGGCGACGGTTACGCCTATGACCATGATGTAGAGGGCGGCGTGTCTGGGCAGAACTATTTCCCTGACGAGATGGCGAGGCAGCAATATTATGCGCCAAAAACTGTCGGGCGCGAACGTGCGATAGCTGACCGTTTGGATGAGATTGCAGCCATCCGCCGGAACTATACCAACAAGAGAGGGCGCTCCTAATGCGTAACAAACCTGTGCCAGACGTATCACCTGAAGACGCCGCCTATGTGCGGTCGTTCTTGATGCATGAAGACGCTGATGTTTTGGTGTTTAACAAACCGTCCGGCCTGCCTTCGCAGGGGGGCGCAAACATTACTCGTTCGCTTGATAGCCTGCTGGATGCGTTCGCAAAATCAAACGGCAAGCGGCCCCATCTGGTGCATCGCCTCGATACGCAAACGTCGGGCGTGATGATCGTTGCCAAAACCAAACCAGCGGCTGCCGCGCTCTCTGAAGAGTTTGCAGAGCGCCGTGCAAAGAAGACATATGTGGCCATCGTGTTTGGTGATCTGGGCGGTGAAATTAAACGGTCAATTGATGTGAGCTTGGTGAAAGTACGCGAGGGTGGGCGCCCCAGAATGCTCGTCGCTAGGCCTGATCGCAAGGGCGCATTGAGCGCAGTGACTAAGCTGCGACTCTTAGCGCGTAGCGAGGATGCAAGCTTGGTGGAGCTGTCGCCAGAGACAGGGCGCATGCACCAACTACGCATCCACATGGCTCATATTGGCCACCCCATTTTGGGAGATTCGCTATACGGCAAAGGGCGTTCGGAGGTATCGCGCCTCATGCTGCATGCTGTGCAATTGAGGCTAACCCACCCGTCAGGTGAAGCGCTGGAACTGTCAGCAGAATTGCCGGAAGAATTTGTGGACGCTGTTCAAGCGCGAGGTCTTCAGGCCGGTTTGTAATAGTCACGATACCAATCCACGAAATTGGCAATGCCCTCTTCAACATCCGTGCTCGGCGTGTAGTCGGTGAGCTCTTTCAAAAGCGTCGCGTCAGCATAGGTCTGCTTCACGTCACCGGGTTGCATGTCGATCATGTTCTTAACCGCCGGGCGGCCAATCGCAGTCTCAATCGCTTCGATATAGTCCATCAGTTTAACAGGCTTTGAGTTACCAATATTGACCAGTCTCAGCGGCGCTACGGGGCTCAGAGAATCGTCACGCGTGATGGGTTCGCCGGCGCGCGGCGGCACGTCCATAAGGCGACGAATGGATTCAACGATGTCATCGACATAAGTGAAATCGCGAAGCAGATCGCCATGATTGAACACGTCAATCGGCTCGCCTTTGAAGATTTTGTCAGTGAACAAGAAGAACGCCATATCCGGGCGCCCCCACGGGCCGTACACGCTGAAGAATCGCAAAACGGTGGTGGGTGTTCCATACAGGTGGGAATGGCTGTGCGCGATTAGCTCGCTTGAAAGCTTCGAGGCGGCGTAGATGGTGAGCGGGTAGGGTGCCGGATCTGTTTCCTCAAAGGGAAACTTCTGGTTCGCGCCATAAGCTGAACTCGTAGAGGCCAAGACGAGGTGTTTAACATCGTGCAAGCGCGCAAGATCGATCACGTTGAATGAGCCTACAATGTTAGAGCTGATATAATCTCGCGGATGCTCCAGACTGTGCCGAACGCCCGCTTGGGCCGCTAAGTGAACGACGACATCCGGTTTATCCCGCTCAAACAGCTCGGTCATTGCCGCTTCGTTTTCGACGCCGAACTCATGCAGGTCAAAGCGCTCAGAATAGATGGCACATCTGCGAACGCGGTCGCGTTTTAGCTGAACATCATAATAGGCCGAAAAATTATCCACACCGATGACGTCGTGCCCTTCGCGCAAAATACGCAGCGCCAGTTCGCATCCGATAAAGCCAGCAGCGCCAGTGATAAGGACTTTCATGAATCGACCCGTGCTTTCTTTGTTATCGGCTAGACTATTGAAGGGGTGGGCACAAGTTCGCGAGTGAAGTCAATATTACACGAAAAAGCCGCCCATTCTGCTATGAATAGGCGGCTTTGGTTTTGATGGTGCAAAAAGGTTGAGCGCTTAGCGTTCTCTAATCCGTGGGCCCATGGCGACTGTTTGGCCCTTATTGACGCCCTCGATCATGCTTAGCTCTTCGAGCAACACTTGAGTGCGTGCGTCACCGGCTATCATGTTTAACGTATTGATGGCCTGCGCGGCCTCTGCTGAAACGCCGATCATGCCCTCGAGCGCCTCAAAGCCAGTTTTGCGCTGTGGGAAGTAGACGAGGCGAGCGTCTTTGTCGGCCTCAACGCCGCCGAGCTCTTTCGCTTTCTCGACTGCATCCATAAAGGTGCCGATTTCATCGACGATGCCTTGGTCGATAGCGTCACGGCCACTCCACACGCGGCCACGGGCAATGGCGTGCACTTCATCATAGGTCATGCCGCGGCCTTCGCCGACAACATTTAGGAAGCGATCATAGCCACGTCTCAACCAAGCTTTCACCTCGGCCTCTTGGCTTTCGGTGAACGCATCCACGCCATAAGCATCTGCGAATTCGCCGCCAACACTGACGGTGTCAAAGGTGACGCCCACTTTGTTGAATACGCCTTCGAGCGCGATCTTGCCCCCGTATATGCCGATTGATCCGGTCAGGGTTGCTTGGTTGGCCATGATGTAGTCCGCAGCAGCAGATACATAATATCCGCCCGAGGCAGCATATGTGCCCATTGAGACGACAACAGGTTTGCCATTGTCTCTAACGGTTTTGACGGCATTCCAAATCTGGTCCGACGCTGTCGGTGATCCGCCGGGGCTGTCGACACGGAATACGATCGCTTTGATCTTGTCGTCTTCACCCGCATCAAGGATGGCACGTGCGATCACATCAGACGCAAAATTCTGCGACGCTGCGAACGGATTTCCCGAAGCGCCACCGCCAGTAACAACCGCGCCTTCGCCGCCAACAACTGCGATTTGTGGTGCCTTAACAGGTAGGCTCGGATGAATGTACATCCCAACATTGACGAACTCGGCGTCTTCGCCGGCACGCTCCAATGCAGCACGCTCAGCATCTTCAGGCCATCCAGTGCGGTGAACTAAGCCAAGCTCAACAGCTTGCTGGGCTGTCTTAGGACCATTTTCGAGTGCGGCGCGAATGGTTTGACTTGGGATGTCCCGATCACCTGCGATCATTTCGAGTGAGGTCGTCCAAATGGATTCGGCTAAAGTCGTCATCGCTTCACGATGCGGCTCCGTATATTCGGCCTCATTATAGCTGTTGGGAGCGTTCTTATATTCAAAGAACGGGTAAATCTCAGACTTGGCATCCGTCAGATCGAACAAGCCCTTCATGAACTGGGTTTCGAACGTAACACCCGACGCAAATAGGTCGGTTCCATCTTGGATCCAAATTTCGTCAGCAGCGGTTATGGAGGTGAGGGCAGATGGCCCACTGATTCCGTATGTACCCTGCGTGTGCGCAACAACGAATCGGCCAGAGCTTTTGAAGCTCTGAATGGCCTGACGAAGTTCCTCTGCGCGGGAGCTGCCAAAGCCCATTGTGGCGCCGCGTATATAAAGGCCCTTCACATCGTCATCGCGCTCAGCCGCTTTGAGGGTCGTGATTATATCGATAAAGCCGGGTTGGGCTGCAAATGCTGCAAAGCCTGTGGTTGGGCTTTGATCGGGCAACGGCATATTTAGGTCGAGTGACAAAACGATATTGTCGGGTGTCTTCGGTGTCGCAGAGCCCGCGGCCACTGCGACGAGCATGAATATGAACCCGAAAAACAGGAAACTGAATATGAGCATGGCGGCAAGAGAGCCGGCCAATGACAAAAAGAAGGTTCTCATAATTTCAAAAACTCCGCATCATAGTATTTATCGATAATTGATATGGGTTGTCGCGCTGGCATTGTAAAGACGCTCACTAAGATTTGAGGGTATTCTCACCCATAGGCGACTTATTTTGACAGCAGAAATGCGAAACCCGCAAATGGGGTATTGCAAGTCATGAAAAGAGGCGGTATCCCGCCTCTCTCGTTGGGGTGTCGCCAAGTGGTAAGGCACCGGTTTTTGGTATCGGCATCCCAGGTTCGAATCCTGGCACCCCAGCCACATATTTTTTTTATCCCCAAAAAACTCCAAAAAATATGTGCTGAAGCGCGACGTTACTGTATTACAAGTGTTGCGTCTGCTGCGATCCCAGATACTTTCTAAACGAATCGTAAAGCTTTGTTGATCGCTGCGCGCTGGGTTGCTAGCGTAATTTGAATGAACATTAGCGTTGCGCAATCCGAGTCAGAATGGCAGGAGAGTGCACGACTTAAAGAAGAGCGAATAAACGCTCCGTGAATTTCAAGGGGAGATGCTGGGCATAAAAAGCCTTTCGACTTCCGAATAAACTAAAGGTCCGCCAACGTGTGTTGGGCCGAAACTTGTACCCGGGACACCCTCATAAGATGGGTGCCCGATTTTTGGATTTCCCGTGCAAATGATTTTATTTGCACGACCGTTTGGAGAGTGAGAGGCAAACCTCATGAAGAAACTTCTGTCACCAGCTCGCGGCGTTATCGCTGCTGCGCTGATTGTTGGACTGGCTATCCCAGCTCAGGCCCAGCTGCGCGATGCGCTTAACACAGGCCAGAGAGCCACGGCGAAAGCTGAGCAAGTGCAAAAGCAAATTAATCAGCTCGACGATGATCGTACCGACATGGTGCGTGAATATCGTACGCTACTACAGCGCACACAGGCAGCTGATCTGTATGCAAAGCAACAACAGCTTGTTGTTGAAAGCCAGCGCGAGGAAATCGCGTCGCTAGAATCACAGCTCGGCTCAATTGACGACATCACAGCGCAAACTATTCCAATGTTGCTCGACATGATCAAAGATCTAGAGACATTTGTTGCTGCTGACATGCCATTTAAAATGGATATTCGTCAGACACGGTTGGACGGCTTGAATGCTGCGATGACCAACGCATCAGTTACACCGGCTGAACAGTATCGCCTGATCATGGACGCCTATCAGGCTGAAATGGAATACGGCCGTACAATTTCTACGTGGCAAGAAGAGATCACGTTGAATGAGCAGCCAACAACCGTTGATATGATGCTCTACGGCCGTGTTGCTTACGTCTATCAGACGCCAAACGGTAAAGTGCACCGCTACAACCGCGACACTGGCGCGTTTGAACCGGCTTCCGGCAGCCTTCAGGCTGACGTGACCAAAGCGATCAAAGTCGCTGATGGTAAAGCACAACAGGATGTCCTGTTCGCTCCCGTTCAACGCTTCTCCGCTGAGTAGTCGGCGTAGTCAGAGAAACAGAGGTAAATTACATGTTTAAACTAAATTCCTCGCTGAAGACTCTGGGTGCGGTTACGCTGCTCGGTCTCAGCTCAATCGCCTTCACGGCGCCTGCGCATTCACAAGGTTCGCTAAAAAGCGTTCTCGACGCGATCAAGCGGGATTCCAGTGTTATGAATTCTGCCGATCAGGCCCGCTTGAAAGAGTTTAAGGCTGATACTGCAGAGCAGGCTCAGAAAATGGCTTCTGCTCGTGCGTCGCTTAACGCTGCTGAAGGTCGCGGTCGCGCCCTTGGTGCTGAGTTCGATGCTAATGAAGCTGTTCTAGGTGACTTGGAAGCTCAGGTTTCAACACTCGCTGGTGACTTCCAAGAACTGCTCGGTCAGTTCCGGACGGCTGCTGGTGAAACGATGCCAGAAATTTCAAACTCATTCGCTAACTTTGATTACCGTGATCGCGTTGCGGGCATCGAAGAAATCGCAGAAGCACGTACGCTTCCAAACCGCACCCAACTTGAGCGTCTGCCAAAAGCAATGCTTCAAGAAATGGTTGCCCAAATGGAAGTGAAGCAATTCACGGCCACTGTTGATGGTATTGGCCCAGACGGTTCAAACCTCGAAACAGAGCTTATGCGTATTGGTGTGTTCACCGCTGCGACTGTCGACGGCAAAAAGTTCGTTGAAGTTAAGAAAAAAGGCGACAAAACATCACTCACAGCCTTCAAAACGCAGCCATCTGGCGGTTTTGCAAGTGCAATGGGTAGTGTCATCAACGCGTCAGAGGGAGCTGTGGTGCGTGCACCGGTTGATCCGTCAAAGGGTACACTATTTGGCATTCTTGGCGATCTACCGAAGCTGACCGATCGTCTTAAGCAAGGTGGTCCAGTTGGTGCTGTAATCGCGGTTCTGTTGTTCATTGGTTTGTTGATCGGTCTCTATAAGATCTTCACTCTGTTCACTATGGGTGCTTCAATGCGCCGTACAGCGAAGACACGTAGAGCGGGTACTGGTAACCCACTGGCACGTATCTTCGAGACTTATGAGTCTAACAGCGGTGCTGATATCGAAACGCTTGAACTCAAGCTTGACGAACAAATCCTTAAAGAGAGCCCACGTATTGAGCGCTTCAACGACATCATCAAAGTGATGGCCGCTGTTGCTCCGCTACTTGGTCTTCTCGGTACGGTTATCGGTATGATCATCACCTTTACCACCATCACTATCTATGGTGCCGGTGATCCGAAACTGATGGCTGGTGGTATCTCAGTTGCGCTTATGACCACAGTGTTTGGTCTGGTTGCTGCGATCCCATTGCTTCTCGTGCATGCTTTCGCTTCTGCGATGGCTCGCTCAAATCAGCAAATCCTTGACGAACAGGCCGCTGGTCTTGTCGCCGAGAAAGCTGAATCCACGCGCGGGGCGGTGGCTTAAGCCACCCCCCTCGTTCACTCGAGGAGGAGACCTTTATGGGTTTTGCAGATTTACAAGCATTCCTCGATCGTGGTGGGCCAGTGTTGTTGGTCATTATGGCAGCAACATTCTTCATGTGGGCCCTGATTTTAGAACGGTTTTTCTATTTCAGGTTCGCCCACAAAGAAGTGGCCTCTGAAGCGATTGCGGAGTGGCGTTCGCGCCCTGACCGAAAGTCCACTATGGCCCATTGGGTTAAGGACAAGCTGGTCTCAGAAGTGCGATTGAAAGCAGAACAGAACGTCCAGTTGACCAAAGCAATGGTGGCTCTCGCCCCGCTGCTCGGTCTCTTGGGCACCGTGACCGGGATGGTTGCTGTGTTTGACGTGATGGCGATTACAAATGGTGCAGATGCGAAGGCCATGTCGGCCGGCGTGTCACGCGCCACGATCCCCACCATGGCTGGCATGGTTGCCTCACTGTCGGGTATTTTGTTCACGTCTAGTATGGACCGCCGCGTAAGTCGGTCTGTGCAAGAAGTCGAAGATCAGATGGAGATTAGCTGATGAGAGGACGTAGTGCGAGACAAGCCGATGAGGCTGATGTTGACCTGACACCGATGCTCGATGTGGTCTTCATTCTGTTGATCTTCTTCATCGTAACGGCAACATTCGCGCAGGAAGAAGCGATTGGCCTTGAGCCACCGCCGCCTCCTGCACCTGATCAGGATATTCAAGAACCGGTTCCTGCGATCCTTATTTACGTCGATGAAAATAGCTTCATCAGTGTGAATGGGCGTGCGACGGATATCGGTGCGGTACGCGCAAATATTGAGCGTGTGCGGGCTGAGAATCCTGAGAGTGCAGTTATCATTCAGGCGCATCCGCGCACACGGAATGGTACGGTCGTTTTGATCCGTGATGCTGCATATAAAGCTGGCTACAATGACAGGGTGAATTTCGTCCTGTCGTCTGAAGAGTAGAGAGAGGAGCGACAATTATGGCACGAAGAAAACGCCAATCAGTCGCCGGCAGCGGCGGTAGTGCGGAAGACGACGTCAACCTCACCCCCATGCTCGACGTAGTGTTTATCCTGCTCATCTTCTTCATCGTTACCGCGCAATTCATTAAGGAACCAGGTGTTTCAATTGTGCGGCCCGATGTTGATACGCAGGCGCAAGTGAAGCCTTTGGCGATCCTGATCGCGATTGATGAGAATAGCGATATTTACATCGATAAGAAGCAGGTGGACCCGAATGAGCTGACGTTTACGCTGAAGTCATTGCGTGAAGACAATCCGAAAGGTGAAGTCGTCATTCAGGCTGACGTGGATTCAGAAGCTGAAGTACTCGTCGACATCATGGAGGCCATCAATAAGCAGGATGGCTCCACAGTGATCCACATTTCTGTCGAGAAGAATTAGGAGTTTAGAGTATGTTTCAAAACCCATTTATTCGAATTCTTGCAGGCTTCGTGATTGCTGCGCCGATCGTATATGGTCTTTTCATGATGATGAACTTTCTCATCAACGTGAATGAAATCCGTGTGGACAAGAGCGAACAGCGTGTTCTAGCTGCGATTACTCCGCAGCAACAAGATAGCGATGTTCGCACGCGTCAGCGGTCAAAACCAAAGCGTCTCGATTCCGCCAAAAAGCCGCCACCACCACCAAAGGTGTCGGCAACTAAGTCCAACATCAATCTGCCTACACCTCAAATTGCGGGTGCTGCGCCGACTGAGTTGAACTTGGGGCGTATGGAATCGCTGGCGATTGATCCGGTTGCGATTTCTGACCGTGATGCTCAGCCTATCCGTCCACCACAACCGTCCTACCCTCAACGGGCAGCGGAACGTGGCAAGGAAGGTACCTGTGATGTGCGGTTTGATGTTGATACACGTGGTCGTCCATACAATGTGCAAGCCACATGTTCGGACAATGTGTTCAAGCGCGAAGCAGAGCGTTCAGTGAGCCGTGTTGAATTTGCACCGAAGATTATTCGCGGCAAAGCAGCAGAGCGTAAGAACGTGGTCTACCCACTCGAGTTTAATCTCCAGTAAGTTTGACCAATCAACCAATTTGATAGAGGGCGCCGTTTTCGGCGCCCTTTTTCTTTGCTCAAACTTTCGGTTGTAGGTTCCTCTCAGTTATGTTACGTTACAACATAACAAAAATTGATTAGGGAGAACTTCATGTCAAACCGCCTCAAACTGCGCGAAACTGCACCCAATGGCGCCAATGCGCTCAGGGGTGGCTTTAGCCTAGGCAAAACAGCATCGTCGAGCAGCACCAGCGCTCGTTTTGGCGTGTCTTGTTTACTCGCTGGTGGTATCACACTTGGTCTATTCGGCCTGATGCAAGCACTCATTTATGTTAAAGATATCAATGTTGTGGAGGGTGCGTCCCGTGTTTTGACGCCCATTACGCCGGCCCATATAGATGACCCGGTCACGCGTACTGTGCGCGAAGCCACTCAGCCGGCAACTGTTCCTGTGCCGCCGCCGCTGCCCAGAACCCAGTCAGCAAGTGCTAACATCGATATGCCGGTTCCTGTAATACAGGCAAGCGCGCCAGCGTTGCCCATGGCGCGTCCGATGCGACCTGCACTGCCTCAAGTTGGCATGATGAAGCGTCTTGCAGAACCGCTTAGTCCTCCCAGTGTTCAATACCCGCAGCGCATGGCAGAGCGCGGCCTTTCGGGCAGTTGCGAAGTGACCTTCAGCCTTTCAACGCGTGGATTGCCGTTCAACCCAGTGGCGACTTGCACTGAAACCGGCTTCGAATCGGCGGCACTAAAAGCTGTCAAACGCGCCCAATTTTTGCCTCAAGTTGGTGCCAACGGACCAATTGAGGCGCATGGTATGATTTACCCGATAGATTTTCAGCTCAAATAGCATATTCGTTGCTGAAATGTGTTTAACCCTGTTGACGAAACCCCTCTAGAGAACCCATACCTAAGGGAAATAGTAACAGTCTTACATTGGTTTTTAGGTGCTTACGAAAACGCATCGGATTCCAGCCGGAAGCTCTTGAATTTAACAGGGAATTTCGGTCGTTAGTATCAAAGTCCACCACTGATGTGGAGAGGAGAGGAAACATGGGAATGAAAGCTACCTTAAAGGGTGCCGTAATCGTAGGAGCCATGGCCGTATTCGGTGCTGGCGCAGCTTTGGCGCAGGCAACATGTGCTGAAAACCAGTTCACATCGAAGACAGGGCAAACCTATCTCGAGGCTGAGCAAGCTGCGATGATCAACAAAGATTTTGCTACTGCGCTCAGCAAGTTGAATAGCCTGCGCAGCACAACACTCAATTGCTATGAAGAAGGCGCGGTTATCAAACTGTCCGCCTATATCAAAATTGAGAATGGCGATCGTCGTGGTGCGGTTCAGGATCTTCTGACGGCTCTGCAAAAGGGTTACATTCCAGCGACAGATACCGCGCAGACATATTACAATATCGCGCAGATCTATCTTCAGGAGGAAGATCTTCCTAAAGCGTTAGATTACATGACTCGCTGGCAGAAGGCAGGTGGTCAGCCTGATCGGACGCAGAAATGGCAGCTCGCGGTTCTTAACCAGCGCGCTGACAAATTCCGCGAAGCTGTACGCTGGGCCGAAGATGTGAAGACAATAGATGGTGCAAACTTCAAACAAGAAGTTTATGACCTGTTGCTCTACCTCTACAACAAGACGGGCGAGAAGGCGAAGATCGCTGCTCTCGTTGAAACATTGTTAGAGCGCGATCCAACTAACCGTAAATACTGGGATATCATTGCCGGTAACTACTTTGCTGACGGCAAAGAGAAGCAAGCCTTTGAAGTTCAAAAAGCTATGTATCTTGGCGGCCTTCTCACGAAGGAAGAAGAGCTCAAGCGCATTGTGAACTTCTACAACCGGTTCGATGCGCCGTTCCACGCAGCACGTATCCTCGAAAAAGAGATGTCTGCTGGTCGTATCACTAAGAATTTGGAAAATCTCGAGCTACTCGCAAACCTGTATCAGGTGGCACGTGAGCACGAGAAGGCTATTCCGGTTATCACTGAGGCGGCCAATAAAGGCGGCGGCGGCGCAATGTATGAGCGTCTAGGCCGATCTTATGCTGACCTTCAGCAGTGGGAAAACACCGAATCAGCACTGACTAAAGCCCTCAATATGAAGGGGCTGAAGGACAAAGGCACGGCGTGGGTTATGATCGGTCAGTCACGTTATGAGCGCAAGGATCGTGACGGCGCACGTGAGGCTTTCCGTAAAGCTGGCAACAATGCTGGCCGTAGCTGGTTGGGCTTCATGACCTCTGAAGAGAATACAGCTAAGGCCGTTAGATGCTTCGAGCTGCAAGCACCATTGATGAGTTTGCAGAATGAGAAGAAGGTTTGTAAGCGCCTAGCAGTACTCGGCGAAGAGTATTTGCCGGAAGAGTGTAAAACACTTCCAGAGCGTTTGGATACCGCACAAACCGCGCTAAACGAAGCGACGGAGTGCGCCTCGAACACCTAGGCTCACGCTCTGATAGTACCAAAATACAAGCCCCCGTGATCGTTTGATCCTGGGGGCTTTTTTTTGCCGGTCGATGGGTAAGTCAAACCGCTCCCATGATTGAGCATACGAAAAAGCCGCCTCGCGTCTTTGCTGACGGGGCGGCTTTTCTTTAGATCGGTCTAGGAAGTGTTTACTGAGCCGTGTTGCTCGTCACACCAAAAGTAGATGTCTTGTTGGAGCCCGCAAGATCGTTCGCGCCCTTGGGGCTCGCATCGCGAAGCGGGTTGTCGGCATGCTTCACTTGGCCTTCAAACACGGCATTGGACTGGATCTGCAAGGATGAGTGAACAATGTCGCCCTTCACATGGGCGCCAGTTTCTAGGTCAACTTTGCGGGCGCGGATCGATCCGATGATCTTGCCTTTAACGCGTACAACTTCGGCTTTCACCTCACCAGTGATCTGTCCAGACGCGCCGATCGTGATATCCGTCGCGGACACGTCGCCATCGACGATGCCGTCAATCTGTAGCGCACCTTCGGATACGACAGAACCGTTGATTTTCATGTCACCGCAGATGATTGAGGCTGCGCGAGAAGATGGCTTCATCGCAGCGCCGCGAATAGCGTCGTGCTGTGTGGCTGGCTTTGTTGGGGCCGGCATCTGAGGTGATTGAGGCGTGGATGAATTCTTATTTTTGGTGAACATGTCTGCCTGCTTTCAGGAATTCGCTTGGATTATAGGGTTTGCCATTGAACCAAACTTCATAGTGAAGATGGTCGCCTGTGCTTCGGCCGGTGGTGCCCATTTTACCAATAAGATCACCGACTTCTACGGTTTCACCCTTTTTAACGGTGGTGGAGCGCAAGTGTCCGTATCGTGATTTAAAGCCATGGCCGTGATCGATTTCTACCAATCTGCCATAACCTGAACGTGCGCCTGCCCAGCTCACTTTACCGGGGCCTGCCGCTATGATTGGAGCATTGCGATATGCCGCCATATCCATGCCGTTATGCCAGCCAGGGCGCTTGTTGAACGGGTCTACCCGGACGCCGTAGTTACTGGTCAGGCGATAGGGAACCCCAATGGGTTCTGATAGTGGGAGATTATCTACGATGCTCTCATAATAGAGCATTTCCGCGACACGCGCTTGAGTTTGATTGAGGCGGTTATAGAACGCAACATCCTGAACATTGGCTTTACTGGCTGCATCTGATGAGAGCGTCGCGAAACTTGTGACCGGGCCACCCATTTCGGTGCCTGACATAATGCGGTCATTGCCAATTGATGTGAGTTGAAGAATACCACGTGCGCGTTCGGCGCGCTCGATTGATAATTCCTCAGCTTCAGCCAAGATGCGTTCTTGGTTTTTCTTTAGGTCGCGAACGCTGACGCGTGTGCTGCTTGTGTCGAAAGAGGCTCTTAGCAAAAGAGCATCACGTGACTGGCGTGTGTCAGCTTCTTCGATTGAGGCTGTAACGAGCAGTGCGGCGCCGTCGCCTTTTAGCGCGGAAACTTCCAATTCCCGATCGCCTTTTAGCTGGTTGAATAGGTCTTCAAGGGCGCGCTGGCGGTCTTCCCACTCAACGGTTTCTTGTTGGAACGCGTCTGTGCGTTCTTCGAGAAGGGAGCGGGACAGCGCGTCTTTCGCGCGAAGGTCCTGAACCCATCTTTCGTATTTTCTGAGCTCGCTAACATCGCCACCACCCGGAAGGGCCGTTGGCGAGCCGCCTAGGATGTAGCTGCCGGTCGCGAATGCGGTCCAGCCAAGCACTGCAATCGCGCTTGTCGCGATCATGGCCTGCTGCCAAGGAGAGATAGATATATACCGAACGGTACCACCGCTACGGTGATAGATTTGTCGCTCTGGAAATGCACGACTGAACGTTGATTTAACGCCCGTACTCCACTTAGCCATATACGCCACCCGTAGACTGGAAGATCACACCTATACACCGTAACAACAAATACAGTGTTTCCCCAAACCCAAACTTATAAAAACCTAATTTGAATCTCTGCGATACCCCTTAGAGACACATTTTGTGCGAAATTTCGCGTAATAGGGTAAATTTCACGTTAATTGGCCTGATATAATTAGGTTTTTCTTCACTGGATTACTGATTATTCAGGTAATTGAGCACTTCAGCGGCGTGCTCCTTCACTTTAACTTTTGGCCATACTCGACTTACGGTTTGGTCTGGCGCAATCATAAATGTAGCGCGCACGATGCCCATATATACTTTCCCGTATAGCTTTTTCTCCGCCCATACGCCGTAAGATTCACAAACATCGCCATCGGCATCAACGCCAAGAGGGAACTTTAGCTCGTTCTTTTGCGTAAAGTTCTCGTGGCGTTTCATCGTGTCTTTCGACACGCCGAGGATTTCAGCGCCCAATGCATTGAATTCAGAAGCCAGAGCTGTGAAGTCTTGCGCTTCGGTGGTGCAGCCTGGGGTCGAGTCTTTGGGGTAGAAGTATAAGACCAAATAGCGCCCTTTGTAGGATGCCAGCGTGCGTGGCCCCTGCGTAGTCTCCATAGTGAAGTCAGGTGCAGCGTCGCCGACAGTTAGTTTGTCGTTCATGTAATCCTCCTATGGTGCCATCTAACCTAGCAGTCTATATCTATAACAACTGCGGGGGCCAACGGGTTCGGCCTCGACTGAACCATACGGAGAGTGCCCTTGGTCCGCCAGACCGCGACGACTGTAATTCTCGAAATATTGGGTGGATTGATTCTGCTCGTTGTTGTGCTTGCTGCGCTGCTCGCATTCCGGCTTTCCAGCGGCCCTGTCTCGCTGGGTCCATTTAAGGATGATATAGAGAATGCGTTGACCAAGGCGCGCGATGGTCGCCCTGTAAAGCTTGGCGATTTGCATTTGGAGTGGTCATCAACTGACCGACGCTTGCGCGTTGCTGCTTCAGATGTCGAACTTTTAGGCGCCGATCATCAGCGGGCTGCTGTCGCGAACAGTGCTGATATCTTCTTGGACGGTTCCGCGCTGGTTAGCGGCAAGTTTGAAGTCTTACGCCTCGCGATGGAGTCCGGCTGGGTAAATGTCGATCAGGTCTCACAAAGTGAGTGGAGAATTGCAGGCGAGCCATTACCTCTCATCCCCGTAGGGCAATTGCCGCAAAGTTTGGGTGAGTGGATGGAGCGGGCCAATCAGGTTCTGCCACCATTGCTGATTGCCCTTGAAGCGGCTGAGAAAAATCTCAGCTTGGAACGGATCAGTTTCGAAGACATGGAGATTCGCGTCAGAAATTCTGATGGCGGATCGATTCTAACGCTCACATCCGCGACGGGATTAATCGGACGGGAACCTGAAGGGTTGCTGCTCACGGTCGCCGGCAGCGGTGAGGGAGAGGGTTTGCCATCCGGCCTCGGGCTGACTTTGAAGTCTACGGATTCGAATTCACGACTGCACGCTCAATTTGCTGTTGCCGACTGGCCGCTTGCCGATTTGGCGCAGCGCTTCGGTGTTGGCGGCGGAAGATTTGTCGGGTTGCCATCCGATGTGGAGCTCAGCGTAGATCTCGCGAGAGATGAAGGCGTTGAGCAGATCGTTTTTTCGGTTGAGTCTGGGGCTGGCACGATCCCTAGAGGTGAAGATGGGTCGCTGGATGTAACTGATCTGTCGCTTGTCTCGACCTATACTGCAACGACCGACATATTGACCATTGATGTGAATAGTTCTGATGCGGGCCCGATGTCAGGCGCCGCTGTTATAACTTTGAACGATGCGCTCAAAGGTTCTGGCTATCGTGATTTTGTGTTCGGAGCGGATGCCTTTACGCTCGACCTCACACCAAGATTTGAAGCCCCTATGGCGTTCACCGGTGTGGAAGTTAAAGGACAGATCGCGCTCGAGTCACGTGCCCTTCGCGAAATGGAAGGAGCCTTCAGTCTTAAAGGGGTGGCATTTGATTTTGGTGGTTCAATTGAGCCGACGCCCGACCATCAAGACGGGGAAGTGCCATATGTTGGGAAATTGGATTTTGTGGTGCCGGGTGACGTCACCAAAGAGACCGTGCTGTCGCTTTGGCCGGTAACCTTAGGCGATGGTGGACGCCGATTTGTTATTGATAAAATTGAGAGCGTCATCGCATCCAATGTTAAGGGCGAGCTGTCTCTTGCCCGGGATAGTTTTGCTGAGGGATATCTTAGGGACGAGGATCTAAGTCTTACCTTTGATGTGCGTGACGGCAATGTGAACATTCTGCATGACTTGCCGAATGTCACGAGCGCTTCAGGTTCTGGAAAATTGACGGGCAACGGCATCCGTATTGTGCTGACGGACGGTGAATTTGGCGGTTGGAATTTGTCTGAAGGCGCAGTTGATTTTCCTGCATTCAACCCGGTGGGCGAAGATATTCGCATTTTTGCTAAAGGCTCTGGCCCAGCGCAGCGTATGATGAATGTGTTGTCCAATAGCCGGCTAGATGAGGCACTGTCTCCTGAGCGTGTGAGCGGATTGGGTGAGGCAACATTTGAAATGTTCAGACCTGCTAGAAGCCATGTTCCGATGGAGAATATACGTTTCATGGCGATCGCACATATTTCCGACGCCGGACTAAAATCTGCCGCATTGGGACAGGACATCACGAATGGCCGCGTGGACGTCAACGTGGATCAGTTTGGTCTCACAGTGTCTGGGCATGGCGATCTCGGCGCGTCACCGGTTCAATTCACATGGCGCGACGCATTTAATGATGGCAATCAGCCCGCCAATTTGTCGGCAACCGCGGTTGTGACGCCTGATGTGCTGAACGAGTTTGGCTTGTTGGGGCGCGCATACCTTACTGGGGAAGTGCCGTTGGAAATGCAGGCTAAGGTGGGGCGTGCGGGTGTGTTGTCTGCCGATACGTCATTGGATTTGACGCTGGCGCGACTGGATATTTCGGAGATCGGTTGGATTAAGCCGAGTGGTGAAGAGGCCCGTGCCAGCGTTCAGTATAAGAATGAAGGAACAGGGTTTACCTCAGACGTTTTGTACACGTCAGATGATGCGCGTCTGGAGGGAGCCTTCACGCTCAATGAGAACTCTCGACTGGAGCGCGTGAGTTTGAAGCGGGCATACATGGCCGACAAGGTTGACGTTTCTGGTGCCCTCACGCGAACTGAGCAGGGTGCGATTGTTATTGCGCTGAATGGCCCATATCTGGATCTATCAGGAGCAATGCCGGGTGTCGGAGTGGTCAGCGCAAACGAAAAGCAGGACGGGACCGCAATGACGGTGACCGCCAATGTTGAAGCCGTAACACTTCGTCCGGGATTGGTGATGCGCAATGCGAATATCGAATTAGAAACGAACAATGCTGGCATTCGGGCCTTCTCGGCGACGGGCAATGCAGATGATGGGTCGGACCTGTCAGCCAAATTTAAAAGAAACGACAAGGGCGATGCCAAGATACATATCGAAAGTGGCGATGCTGGATTCTTCACATTGGCGTTTCTCGAGGCCGACTTTATCGATGGTGGTAAACTGCTGCTGGATGGGACACTGTATGCGGACAGCCGGCCGGCGAAATTCAATCTTGCGGTCACAGATGGTCGATTGCGAGACGCGCCGTTCCTCACACAAATTTTGTCTCTTGGTTCGCTGCGCGGATTGGCCGATACGTTGGGGGGAGAAGGTGTGTTGTTCTCGCGTATTGATGTGCCATTTACATTGGTTGACGGACGATATGTCGTTAAAGGCGCTAAGGCACAAGGCCCCGCTCTGGGGCTAACCGCTAACGGGCATTTTGGCGGCGAAGACGGCGCGGTAGTGTTTGACGGCGTGCTGGTGCCAAGTTTCGGCATGAACTCGGCGCTGGGCGGAATACCAATTGTCGGCGACCTTGTTGTCGGGCGTGATGGCGAGGGTATTTTCTCGCTGACTTATGCGATCCGTGGAACTTTGGAGAAGGCCAATGTCTCGGTCAATCCACTCTCAGCGTTGGCGCCGGGCGTTATCCGCCGGATTTTTGAAAATCCGACGGAAACGAAAATACCTGAAGCAAAAAAACGTCCAGAGGATGTGCCTATTCCGTCAGAATTGCCGCCCATTCCGGAAGAGACTTTTTAGGGTCGGGATTTATGCGGGCTTTAGCAATGCGTGACGTTTTTTGCCGGCTGACAGCTTAATAGAGCCATCGACGACATCGGCAGTTGAGAGCGTGGCAGCTTGATCGGTCACTTTCTCATCATTCACTTTTGCTGCACCCTGTTTGATCAGTCGGCGGGCTTCCCCGTTTGATTCCGTTAGGCCAGTCGCTGCGAAGGCAGCGGCGACTAGCATACCTGCTTCAAGGTCGGCCGTAGGCACTTCTGCTGTCGGCAACGCGGCGGCGGTCGCGCCTTGTGTGAAGACGGCTTGGGCCGCAGCCTCAGATTCGTTGGCGGCTTTCTCACCGTGCAATAGGGCAGTCGCTTCATTAGCTAGGCGCACTTTTGCGGTGTTAATCTCCGCGCCTTCTAGCGCTTCGAGCTTGGCAATTTCATCAAGAGGAAGCTCCGTGAACAGGCGCAGGAAACGGCCCACATCGGCATCTTCGACATTGCGCCAGAACTGCCAGTATTCAAACGGGCTACGCCGATCAGCATTCAGCCACACCGCGCCATCGGCGGTCTTTCCCATCTTGCCGCCAGATGCGGTTGTGATGAGGTGCGCAGTTACGCCGAACGCATCACCGCCCTCTGCTTTGTGGATAAGGTTTACGCCGCCAACGATATTGCCCCATTGGTCCGATCCACCGATTTGCATACGGCAATTGTGACGCCGGAACAGTTCAAGGAAGTCGTAAGACTGCATGAGCAAGTAGTTGAACTCGAGAAAGGTGTAGGGCTGCTCAGCCGCTAGGCGGCGCGCGACTGTATCTTGCTTGACCATTGTGTTGATCGTGAAGTGCACACCCACTTCGCGCAACAGTTCGATATAGCCGAGCTTGCTGAGCCAATCATCATTGTTGACCATTATGGCATCTGTTGGCCCATCCCCAAATTTCAGGAACGGTTGGAAGGCTTTTTTGATGCCTTCCATATTTGCGTTGATCTGCTCATCGGTGAGAAGGGGGCGAGACTTTTCCTTGTCGGTCGGGTCTCCCACTTTTGTGGTGCCGCCGCCCATGAGTACGATGGGCTTGCCGCCCGCTTTTTGAAGGTGACGCAGCAACATGATTTGCAAAAGCGAGCCAACATGTAGGCTGTCAGCTGTTGCATCAAAGCCGATATAGCCGACCGGAACGCCTGATGCGCAGTAAGCATCGACCTCGGCGGGGTGGGTGACTTGCTTAACAAAGCCCCGATCGCTCAAGGTTTTAAGGAATTCCGACTTGTAATCGCTCATCTTCTCTGGTCTCCGTTGGAAGGTCAGCCGCTTAGCATGGAAAGTGTGATCCTTGAACACCACAACCGATTTTAAAAAACCTCAATGGGTCGCGGGCTTCATGTCCGGCACATCTTTGGATGCAACCGATGTCGCGATGATTTTGACGGATGGCGAGCAGGTGCTGGATTTTGGACCTGTTGCTGAGCGTAAATATACGGCGGATGAGCGGGCTGTACTGCAAGTTGCGACGGATGCGGCGCGCGCCTGGAACTGGACTGGTGAGCGGCCCGAGGAGGCGTTTGAACAGGCGCGGCGAGTGATAACTGACACCCATGCAGAGGCGTGGGAGGTGATGTTGGATGGCTGGACCGGTGAGGCGCCGATTCTGGCAGGTGTTCACGGGCAGACTGTTCTGCATCGCCGGCCCAAGGAAGATAAAATTGGCGAGACCCTGCAATTGATCGATGCGCAGGCATTACAGGCGCGTTTGGGCGTTAGACTTGCCTATGATTTTCGCAGTGATGATGTGGCCACGGGTGGGCAGGGCGCACCGCTCGCGCCAGCCTATCACGGGGCATTGCTGCAGCGCCGGGGTGATGATTCGGCGTGCGTGCTGAACCTTGGAGGTGTCGCGAACATTACAGGGCGAATGTCTGACGGTAGCTTGATCGCGTTTGATACCGGACCAGCGAATGGGCCGATTGATGAATGGGTGGAGGGGCATGGCAAGGGCACGCATGACGAGGGCGGGCGCTTTGCGCGCGGCGGCATGGTGCATCAGGGCCTGCTGGCACAATTGATGGATCACAGTTGGTTCAATGAGCTGCCGCCAAAATCGCTGGATCGGTATGATTTTTCAGCGAATCTGGCGCGGGGGCTGTCATTTAATGATGGCGCCGCAACGTTGACCGCATTTTCAGCGCACGCTGTGGCCGCTGGTGTGGCGCAGTTGCCGGAGCGTCCGTCGCGCATGATTGTCTGCGGTGGCGGTCGGTATAATCCGGTGATGATGGAGTGGTTGAATTACCTTCTGCCGTTTCCGGCGATCTCAGCTGAGGATGCTGGATGGCGCGGTGATTCGATTGAGGCGGAGGCGTTTGCACTTCTCGCGGCACGCACGGCGCGCGGATTGCCGATCAGTTGGCCAATGACGACGGGTGTTAAAGCGCCGATGACGGGTGGGAAGCTAATTCCGGTCTGAGATTAATGTGAAAACTGGGCGCTCAGATCAATGAGCACCCAGTAAATATTGGAAATTAGTCGCCATCTGCTTCGAGGCGGAGTTTTTCTTCGGCCATTGAGAGGCGGTTCAGCAGGTATTCTTCTGACATGCCGATCAGCTCTTCGCGCTTGCCTTCGTAGAAGTGATTGGCGCCGTTGATGCGGCTGCGTTCAATCTCTTCGCCTTTTTGGACACGCACTTTGGTCAGTGCGCGTTCTACGTCTTCTGGGCTGGCGACTTTGTCTTCGTCACCTGACACGATCAGGCCAGAGGCTGGGCATGGGGCGAGGAATGAAAGGTCGTAATGGTTGGCGGGTGGTGAGATGGCGAGGAAGCCATCAATTTCCGGCCGACGCATCAGCAATTGTAGCGTGATCCATGCACCAAAGCTGTAGCCTGCGACCCAAACAAAACGCGGGCTTTCGGACAGGTTCTCAATATAATCGAGAACATAGGCAGCATCTTCAAGCTCGCCGATGCCTTGATCGTATTGACCTTGGCTACGACCAACGCCGCGTGAATTATAGCGTAGAACGCCAAATCCCTGACGCTCAAACATTTGATAGAGCATGATGGTGATGGGATCCTGCATAGATCCGCCCGCTTTGGGGTGAGGATGCAGAATCAGCGCGATAGGCGCGCCTTGGAGCGGCGGCTCTGTGTAACGCGCCTCAATGCGGCCCTGTGGGCCGGGAATGATCAGTTCAGCCATGTAAATCTCTGTGGTTTTGGGTGATTAAGCAGCGGTGATAGGCGATTTGTGAGTCTAATTGCAAATAATTCTGCACATCGGGGTCAGAGAGCGTGTGCGATGGGGGGGCGAGCGCTTCCAAAATGGGGGCAAACGCTGTATCGGCTGGGGCCATGATATATGCTGATTACAATGCTACGGCGCCGCTGCGCCCACAGGCTCGCGAGGCGATGCTGGAGGCCTATGAGCACGGCGCGTTGAACCCGTCCTCTGTGCATGGCGCTGGGCGACGTGCACGGGCGCTGGTGGAGGGCGCACGGGCCGCTGTGGGCGGCGCGATTGGTAGCCGGGCTGAGGACATCGTGTTCACGAGCGGCGGAACCGAGTCGATCTGGCTGGCAATTCATGGCGCGGTGATGGGGCTGGATGCCCCGTGCACATTACTGGTTTCAGCGATTGAGCATGACGCTGTCAGCAAGGCGGCTGGCTATGCTGGTGTGCCTGTGGACGCGGTGGGTGTGACGGCGACAGGTGAGCTTGATCTGGAGCGGCTGAAGGCCACTCTGGACGGCTGGAATCATAGTGTACGCGGCGTACCTATCTTATGTGTGATGCTGGTGAACAATGAAACCGGTGTGATCCAACCTGTAGCGGCGGCTGCAGCTCTGGTGCGCGAAGCTGGCGGGCTGGTCGTGTGTGACGCGGTTCAAGCGCTGGGTAAGACGGCGGTGAACGTGGCGATGCTGGGCGCTGACTATCTGACGCTATCCGCGCACAAGATTGGCGGGCCGCAGGGTGTGGGCGCGCTGTGGCACAGGGCGGGCGCACCGTTGAAGGCATTACAGCTTGGCGGCGGACAAGAGCGTAATCTGAGGGCCGGAACTGAGAATGTTGCGGGCGCTGCGGGCTTTGGTGCAGCGGCTGTGCAGTCTGATGCAGAACTGGGGCAGTTTGAGGCGCTTCGGGTGCATCGTGATGCATTTGAGGGGCGATTAGAGGCAGAAGCGGGCGTTTCTGTCATCGGCAAGGCTGGCCCACGAATCGCTGGCACATCCTGCTTTGCAAAACCCGGATTTTTGGCCGAGACGCAAGTTATGGCGATGGACCTCGCTGGCGTTTGCGTGTCGGCTGGTTCGGCGTGCTCTTCTGGCAAAGTGAAACGTTCGCTGGTAATATTAGCCATGGGCGGAAGTGACGCCCTTGCAGAAAGTGCAATCCGCACAAGTTTTGGATATGACAGCAAGGCTTCCGACTTTGAAGCTGTTGCTGATGCATGGCTCAAAGCGGCTAAGCAGCGATTCGATTCTTAAAAGATAGACGATTTTAATGTAGCATGCCGTTGGTCTGCGTGTGGGTCGAATCTGTAGTAAGTACTGGGCATCTCGCCTCAATTCTTAGAGGTGAAAAAATATTGGTTTTCAGCGCGGACCCCAAAATTTTCAGCTGTAAAATGGGTTTCAGTAGCCCGAATTCTTCGGGAGCTGATGACATGCTTTAGGAGCGGGGTCTTATGAAAAGACGGCGACAGAATGCTAGCCAGTTCAGTGTTGATCGGAATGGTGTTAAATTTGAGACGAGGGGAGTATCAGCATTTGCTGCGTACATCCTCACATTGTTGCTCGAAAAGTGGCAATTCTCGGCGTTCAGCATAGCGCTACTCAGTGGCGGTGTTTTAGCTTCAAAGTTGGGACTGCTGCGGCTTTTGGCCAGTTAGTGATATAGTGCTGGTTCCAATGCACAGTGAATGCCTTATATGAGGGCCAAACAGAGGACTAAATCTGATGGATTGCTGCGGCGGTATTGACGATCATGATGATGACTGCGCTGAGGTTGTTGTAAAAGACGGCATCGAAGAGAGCACAGTTGCGGCCGCAAAGGCGCTGGAGGCTGAGAACTATTCGGCTGGATTCGTCACAGATATCGAAATGGACATGGCGCCGAAGGGGCTGTCCGAGGATACGATCCGCTTCATCTCCGCTAAGAAGGAAGAGCCGGAATGGCTGCTGGAATGGCGGCTGAAAGCGTATGAGCGCTGGCTGACCATGGAAGAGCCGAGCTGGGCCAAGGTGCGGTATCCGAAAATCGACTATCAGGACTACTACTATTACGCGGCCCCCAAAGCGGGCGCGAGCTATGATTCGATTGATGATGTCCCGAAAGAGATTTTGGAAACCTATGAGAAACTAGGCATTCCACTACGCGAGGCCGAAGTGTTGCTCGGTGTGGCGGGCGCAGCCGAATCTGCGGCGGCAGCGCGTGAGACTCCGCGTGTGGCGGTGGACGCGGTGTTTGACTCTGTGTCTGTGGCGACGACGTTCCGCAAGGAGCTGGAGAAGGCTGGCGTGATCTTCATGTCGATCTCTGAGGCCGTGCATGAGCACCCGGAATTGGTGAAGAAGTATCTGGGGACAGTGGTGCCCCAATCAGACAACTTCTTCGCGACGCTGAATTGCGCTGTGTTCTCTGACGGTACGTTTGTCTATGTGCCGCCGGGCGTGCGTTGCCCTATGGAGCTGTCGACTTACTTCCGCATGAACGCTGAGAATACCGGCCAGTTTGAGCGCACATTGATCGTCGTCGATAAGGGCGCTTACGTGTCCTATCTTGAGGGCTGTACCGCGCCGATGCGCGATGAGAACCAGCTTCACGCCGCGATTGTTGAACTGGTCGCGCTGGAAGATGCCGAGATCAAATACTCGACCGTTCAGAATTGGTGGCCGGGCGATGAGAATGGCAAGGGCGGTATCTTCAACTTTGTAACCAAGCGCGGCGATTGCCGGGGCGACCGCTCCAAGATTAGCTGGACGCAGGTTGAGACCGGGTCTGCGGTGACGTGGAAGTATCCGAGCTGTATTCTGCGCGGCGATGACAGTGTTGGCGAGTTCTATTCGATTGCGGTGACCAATGGGCACCAACAGGCCGACACTGGCACCAAGATGCTGCATCTGGGCAAGCGCACGCGTAGCCGGATTATCTCTAAAGGTATCTCAGCGGGCAAATCTGACAGCACCTATCGCGGGCTGGTGTCTGTGAACAAGAATGCCGAGGGCGCACGTAACTTTACCCAATGTGACAGCCTGTTGATTGGCGATCGCTGCGGAGCGCACACGGTGCCTTACATCGAGAACCGGCGCGCCGATGCGCAGCTGGAGCATGAGGCGACGACGACGAAACTGTCTGAGGATCAACTGTTCTATGTGCGCCAACGCGGCATTGGTGAGGAGCAGGCGGTTGCGCTGCTCGTCAACGGGTTCGTGCGTGATGTGTTGCAGAAGTTGCCGATGGAGTTTGCCGTTGAGGCGCAAAAGCTGCTTGAGGTGAGCCTTGAGGGCAGTGTTGGGTAGGCTTCGCATGCTCGCCTGATAGGTGAGTTTTGGGCGTCAACTCTACTGCCGGGCGAACTGGGCCTGACTTCGGTACAGAACTTGCTAAAATACAAGCAGTCACAGGGGCATTTGGCCCGTTGCGAGCGAGTTATCTCATGTTGCGTACCATTATTTTAAGCGCTTTTGTTGGCCTTTGGCTGGTTGTGTCTGCCCCGGCAGCACTGGCGGCGGGCGAAGTTGAGCAGGCTGGACCTGCAATAGATGCTGCGCTTGAGCAGTTTTTGTCAGATGAGGGCGATGCGCTGGTGTTGCTGCCTAACCGTTTGGACAAAACCAAGCTCGATTTCTCTATGGAGAGCCTGCAAGAAGTTGATGATTGGCTCTTGGCGGTACACACGATCAACAAGCTTGAGGCCGGAGAGGGACGCATTGGCGAGACTTTCACGCGGGACGGACGCGGCGATAACACAGTGATTTTCGCTGGGCTGTATCTGGGCGAAGTGGTTCGCCTGAACGCCAATCAAGACTGGGTGTGGCAGGCGTTTGAGACGTTTGTTGCGACCAATCCGGCCCATGCACAGGCGCTGGGCGCGGAAGCGGGCTTGGACCAATATGTGCTGGTCTCAAAGCAAGGCGTTGCGGCGCCAGTGAACACGGCGCTGAAGCGTGTGCTTAACGGCAAAATTGATAGCGTTGCGTATATCGCGACCTTCCTGTCTGAGCCTGTCGATTTGGATAAGGCGATGTCTGGCACTGATTTCTCAAATATGGCGCCGGTTACCGCGCAGTAGTTTTCAACAAATTGTAGGCTGGATTCTTAACGGTTGCTCTGCATAGCAGGGGGATTGATTGGGAGTTTTGACCTATGCGTATTGCCTCAGTTTGCCTGTCGTTTGCCGCCATTGTTGTGGCGGGATGTGGATCGCCTGTCGATACGATCGACAATCAGCGCGCGGCCAGTGCTTGCGGAGATGCGGGCGTGGCGGCGTCGTCACGTGATGCTGGGGGTCGCATGGATGTGACCTGTAATGAGGGTGACGCTTCGGCTCCGGTGGCCAGCGGTGAAAACGCGGAATATTTGGTGATGCCTTTGGTTTCTGAGGAGGCGTTTGAGCTGCGCGAGTATTCCAGCATTCGCTTGACCGGGCGCGAGCGGCCTGATGTTGCGATCTCTCGCATCCTGTCGGGCTTTGAGCAGCCTACCGGTGAGGGCGCGGCCCAATATGAGCAAACGGGCTACAAACTCACCGAGATGGAGCCGCTCCGCATCGTGGTTGAGCGGACCGGGTTTATGGACGATTCTGTGTCTGGTGAGCGGCATGTGATTGAGTATGTTTTGAATGAGGATGGTGAGCGAACTGCGTCTGTTTACGGCGTTCAAGTGCAGTGCGCGCGCGGCGAATTGGCCGGAAAATGGGGCAAGGGGCCCTGTTCGTAGGTAAAACTACGTAATCAAAGCGCGTTTCTCTGCCGCAGGGGCTTTCCCTGACGGGGCACAAGCCTTACATCCGCTACATGTTGAAGATTGATAATCTGAGCGCCACAGTTGGCGAGGGCGAAGACGTCAAAACCATCATCAATGGTTTGACGCTAGAAGTGCCTGCGGGCGAGGTTCACGCCATTATGGGGCCTAACGGCGCGGGTAAATCCACGCTGTCTTATGTGCTGACCGGACGGGCTGGCTATGAGGTGACGGGCGGGAGCGCGACACTGAACGGCGCTGACGTGTTGGAGATGGACCCTGAGGTTCGGGCGGCTGCGGGATTGTTCCTGTCGTTCCAGTACCCGGTGGAGATTCCCGGTGTGCCGGTGATGACGTTTGTGCGCACGGCGATGAATGCTCAGCGCAAGCAACGCGGCGAGGACGAGATTTCCGCGCCGGACTTCATCAAGCTGTCACGCGAAGTGGCTGGCAAGCTGAAGCTGACGCCTGAAATGCTGAAGCGCCCGGTGAATGTCGGTTTCTCTGGCGGTGAGAAGAAGCGTTTGGAAATTTACCAGATGATGATGCTGTCGCCAAAATTCCTGATTTTGGACGAGACTGATTCTGGGTTGGATATCGATGCGCTTAAAACCGTATCTGACGGCGTGAACGCGATGCGTGACCCTGAGCGCGGTATGTTGGTTATCACACATTATCAGCGCTTGTTGGACCATATTAAGCCGGACAAAGTGCATGTGTTGGCGGGTGGCAAGATCATTAAGACCGGCGGGCCAGAGCTTGCGCTGCGTCTTGAAGGAGAAGGCTATGACGGGGTGCTGGGAGAGGCGGGATGACAACGCCGCTACGCGACCTGATTAAGAACCCAACGCCTGCTGAGCTGGAGCTTGTGGCGCGCTATGCCATGCAGCCTGAAGACGCGCGGCGCGAGCGGGCGTTTACGGCGTTTGCTGGAACGGGCCTGCCGCATCGGCGGATGGAGAATTGGCGCTGGAGTGATTTTAAGGCGCAAGTTAAAGGCGTTGAAAACCCGTCAGAACCATCGCGGCATGATCCGCTGGAAGAGGGTGCGGCGGCTGTGTTTCGCTTTACGCCAACCGGTTTTGAGTATTCGGCGAAATTGCCTGCGGGACTGCGCATGCTTGCGAAGCCTGAGGCGCAGGCGTTTGGCGGGGCCGAAGACATGCCGCTTGGCGCGCTGGCGGCGGCGCTATCGGGCAGCAAGACGAGGCCCGCGACATTGATGTTGGAAGTGACGGGGAGCGATTTGCCCCGCATACATTTTGCGTTCGATGGCGAAGGTGAAGCCAATTTTGGGCGCGTGGTCGTGTTGATAAGACCGGGCGCGGCGCTGACCGTGAGTGAAAGCTATACGGGCGGGGCAGGGTTTAGCTCTGTTCTGTTCGAGTACGGATTGCAAGACAAAGCGCAGCTTGACCGCATTGTGTATCAGCGCGGGGCCGATGATGAGGCGATTGCTGTGACGGCGGCGATCAATCTGGAAGAGAGCGCAGAGGTGCGCCAGACTGTGCTGGCCTTCGGGGCGAAGATTGCGCGAATTGAAACGCGCGTTACGCACCAGAAGGAGAATGCGAAAGCTGTGCTGAACGCGGCCTACCTCGCAGGCGCAGGCAAGCATATTGATTTGACGAGCCATGTGCGCCACGGCGCGCAGCATTGTGTGACCGAGCAGATCACCAAGGGCGCTGTGCTCGACGGTGGGACGGGCGTGTTTCAAGGCAAGTTCCATGTGCCGCGTAAGGCGGGGCAGTACACCAACGCCGATATGCAGCATCAAGCTTTGTTGCTGGAGCAGGGCGCTGTGGTGTTCGCCAAACCTGAGCTTGAGATCTATGCGGACGATGTTGAGTGCGCGCATGGCAATACGTGCGGTGCGTTGGATGAGAACCAATTATTCTATATGCGCCAGCGGGGAATTCCCGAAGTGCAGGCGAGAGCATTGCTGACGCGGGCCTTTGTTATGGAGGCGCTGGACGGCGCTGGCATGCTGGGCGATATTTTGGCCCATGAGGTTGGCGCATGGCTGGACTAGACCTTAAGGCAATCCGCGCTGAGTTTCCGATACTTTCGCGTGAAGTGAACGGGCATCCGCTCGTCTATTTCGACAATGCGGCGAGCGCGCAAAAGCCGAATGCGGTGATCGACGCGATCGCCAACCAGTCGCGCACCGCCTATGCCAATGTGCACCGGGGTATTCACACGCTGTCGAATGAGACGACGGAAGCTTATGAAGGTGCGCGCGAAAAAGGGCGGACGTTTTTAAATGCGCCGTCAACGGATGATGTTATATTCGTCAAAGGCTCGACCGAGGGAATCAATTTGGTTGCTTCTGCGCTAGCGGGGCGGATTGAACCGGGCGATGAGATCGTGCTGTCTGTGATGGAGCATCACTCCAATATTGTGCCGTGGCATTTTTTGCGGGAGCGCCATGGCGCGGTGCTGCGCTGGGTTGGTCTGACGCCGGATGGCTCGCTGGACATGGATGCGCTGCGCGAGGCGATTGGGCCGAAGACCAAAATGGTCGCGATGACGCATATGAGCAATGTGCTCGGTACTGTGACTGACATCGCTGAGATTTCTAAACTGGCGCACGCGGTCGGCGCGGAAGTGCTGGCCGATGGCTCGCAAGCAGCCGTGCATTTGAAAGTGGATGTGCAGGCGCTCGGCTGTGACTGGTATGTGATGACCGGGCATAAGCTGTATGGGCCGACGGGCATTGGCCTGCTGTATGGTACGGCGGAAGCACTGGACCGGGCGCGGCCTTATCAGGGCGGCGGGGAGATGATTGAAATCGTCTCTCGTGATACAGTGACTTACAATACAGCGCCGCATAAGTTTGAAGCGGGCACGCCGCCGATATTGGAGGCGATTGGCCTTGGCGCGGCGATTGATTGGGTCGGGCGGTTCTCGCACGATGCGGTCATCGCGCATGAGGATGCGCTGTATGCACGGGCTGTTGAGGCGCTGCATGGCATTAATGGGCTGACCATTCACGGCACAGCGCCAGATAAGGGCGCGGTATTGTCGTTTAGCCTTGAGGGTGTGCACCCTCATGATTTGGCGCAGATACTTGATCGTTATGGCGTTGCCATTCGCGCGGGCCATCATTGCGCGCAGCCGCTGATGGAGCATTTGGGCGTGTCGGCGACGGCGCGGGCAAGTTTTGCAATTTACAATACCGAGGCAGAAGTGGACGCGTTTATCGAAGCGCTCGCCAAAGCCCGGGAAATGCTGGTATAAAGGTATCACATGGCAGATGATGTGAACTCTCGAGATATGATTGACGTCAGCGAAGCGGCTGAGGCACCGGAGGTGTCTGCGATTCCGCAAGCGGAACTGAACCGTATTACGGATGCGTTGATCGTTGCGTTTAAGACCGTATATGACCCTGAAATTCCAGTGGATATTTACGAACTCGGCTTGATCTATAAGGTCGATATTGATGATGACTATAAGGTCGACATTGATATGACGCTGACGGCGCCAGGCTGTCCCGTGGCGGGCGATATGCCAGGATGGATCGAGATGGCGGCGCGCACGGTTGAGGGCGTTGTTGATGTGAATGTGAGTTTGACGTTCGATCCGCCTTGGGATCCGAGCCGGATGTCTGATGAAGCGCGACTTGCGCTAAATATGCTGTAGTTGAAGCGTTAAGGCGGAGACACTATCTTACCAGTATGGCTAGACGACCCAGACCCAAGCCCGTGACGCTGAGTGACGACGCTGCAAAGCGCGTCAAAGAGATCATGGAAGAACGCGGCGCCGGATATTTACGCGTTGGCGTGACCAATGGCGGCTGCGCAGGCATGGAATATGTCATGGACTACGCTGTTGCGCCTGAACCACTCGACGAGGTGGTCGAGGACAATGGTGTGACCATTCTGATAGACGCGAAGGCCGTATTGTTCCTGCTGGGCAGTGTCGTCGATTATGAGACGACGTTGTTGCACGAGAAGTTCGTGTTCAGGAACCCGAACCAGACCGATGCGTGCGGATGTGGCGAGAGCGTCACGATTATTCCCGTCGTGGAAGAAGTCGACAGTTAAGCGGCTTGGATGGATTAATCGAAAGCAGTTTCGAGTGCGCCAGATTTAACCACACTGAACAGTGGATCATCGAATTTTCCGCCATTTGTGGTCGGGCAGCTTTTCGCGAATGAGACAAACACAGGGTCTTTGCCGGGGTTGGCAAACTCTGTTGTTTTGCCGCTGCGTTTGATGGAGATTGTATCGCCACGCACAATCCCATTGAAGACTTTTTTGGCAATCATGCGATCCTTGGGGACCATGCGTGTGGACTTAGGGTGTAGGGTAAAGCGCGCTTTGTGTTTTTTGTCGCCGATTGAGAGTTTCCCAAAACCGTGCTGCAGGCGGAGTTTGTTATCAGAGTAGGTTTCATAGTCGGAGTGAGGGTCGGGTTGAAAGGCGACCTGTAGCATGTGGTGGCCATTGGTCGTCGCTGTGCAGGACAAGATGATCATTGGCCCGAGCCCAGCATTTGATTCAATTGTTCGAATATTGGCGCGAAGGTCAGGGCGACTACCTGCGTCGGATGAGTCGACGGTGATCGTTTGATCTGGTTGGAGAGACCAAGCCGCCGCGTCTTGTGCACTCGCGATAGGGGCGAGCATGAGTGCAGTGACGATCGCAGCAAGCGGGCTGATAGTTCTTAGTTTCATAGGATCTCCAAGTTTTGATCTCTATGATATGTTATCACCTTATGCGAGATTGTTAACCCCTGAAGGTAGATTTTAGTTCTTATGGCTTGCCGAATGCGGCGAGGTCCATCGGTGATGGCTGCGCCTCGAAGCCTTTTGGTGGGTCCGGAATTTCTTTTGAAATTACAGGTGCTTGTCCTGTGGCTTCGGCGACGAGCTCAGCTGTGCGCGTCTCTATCACTTCTGTTAGGCGCGCCATGAATTCGGCTTTAGGAAGATCGGACGGGATGGGCGGCAGGAACTCGATGATGGCTGTGCCGGGGGTTTTCTTCTTTTCCTGTTGTTGCCAGAAGCAGCCGATATTGGTCGCGACGGGCACAACGGGCGCGCCCATTGCTTGGGCCATGTGCCAGATGCCCGGCTTGTAGCGGAAGCGGTAACCGATAGGTGCGAGGTGGCCCTCTGGGAAGATCAGTACACGGCGGCCATCTTCTTTGGCGCGTTGCATGCCCTCGGCCAAAGACGCGGCTTTACGGTCACCGCCGCCACATGTGTCGATGACGATGGCGCCAAGTTTGCGCAGGATGCCGCCGATGAGGGGGAACTTTTCTAAATGGTCGCCTGTGACGAAAGCCATGTTTCGGATTTCAGGGTAGAGCATATAGCCGTCACCCCAGCTTTGGTGCTTCGCGCCGATGACAAAGGCGCCTTCGGGCATATTTTCACGGCCGCGCACTTCTTTACGTATGCCTGCGACAAGGCGAAGGTTCCAATTCATCGCGCGTGTGTAGCTGCGGATGATAATGCGCACAGGCTTGTGGCCGGGTAACGCCAGAAAGGGCAGAGAGGCCAATACGTAGAGTACGGACAATATATAGTAGACAATCATAAAGAGGGTGCCGCGCATGGTGAGGCTCCTGTGTTTTATTTCTAGTCTGAAGGGGAGGGTTAAGCCGTTTGCAGAACAGCGATGATTGACCGCGTGAACGCCTCAATATGCTGAGACATTGGGCCGGGCAGGCGGTTGTAGATTTTGTTTTGGCCTGATTGCAGCATGATGCCGAGCACCATGGCAGCCTTAAGTGATGGGTCGCCTTTGGGGATGAGGCCTGTGTCCATCAGGTTTTCGATGATCTTTTCGGTGACAGACACAGGGTCATCGTCACGTTTTTTGTCGTAAGGGACGTAGCGGTGGATCGAGACGAGATGGAAAGAAAAGAGGAGGAAGTCGTCGTCGGCGAGCTGGCAATAGGCGGTTACGGCGGCGCGCACGCGATCTTCTAGGCTGCCATCAATGGAGAGGGCCTCGGCCATCATTTCGCCAAGGCGTTGATGGGTCTCGCGGAACAAATGTAGTGCGAGCTCGTCCTTGCCTTTGTAGTGGCGGTAGAGTGCACCCTCAGAGACGCCAGCGTTTTCGGCAATTTCGCGTGTGGTGGCAGCGTCGACGCCTTCATGGATAAAGAGTTTGAGGGCGGCGCGTTCGATTTTTGGCCGCGCATTGCGGGCGCGTGCTTTTTTCTGCGGTTCTGGGGCGCTTGAAGTCGAGCGAGCCATGGCAATTCCTCTAAACTGAGGCTTTGATATATCACAAATTCGGATATTTGCAAGTGAATATTCGCTCACAATTGATGGGGGCGTGTAGATTCGCCCGCTGAGCGTTAAGGATTATTCGCGGTGTGGCGGGATCGTCTGGTGGTTCTAGACGAATTCTACGCGATAGCTCTCGATCACTGTATTGGCGAGAAGTTTCTCACACATCTCTGTGACACGAGCATTTGCCTTGTCTGCGGAGAGGCCATCCTCGAGATCGAGTTCGATCACTTTGCCGATACGGGCGGCAGAAACTTCGTCATATCCCATGCGCGCCAAAGTGTCGGCAACGGCTTTGCCTTGTGGATCAAGGACACCATTCTTGAGGGCAATGTGGACAATGGCTTTCATGGGGAGGTGCTTCCGTAAGTGTGAATCGAGCTTGATGTAGCCCAATCCGCCACGTTTTGGAACGTGCGAATTGAGCTAAATAGGGGACTATTTGCCGCCAGTGAAGGTGACGACATTGTCGGTTTCGCCAGACTCTTTGATAATTCCAAGACGCCGAGCCACTTCTGCATAAGCCTCGGTGACGCCGCCCATATCGTGGCGGAACCGGTCTTTGTCGAGTTTTTCTTTGGTCTCGAAATCCCAAAGGCGACAGCTGTCCGGGCTGATCTCGTCAGCGAGAAGGATGCGCGTCGACTCTGTTTCGGAGTCGTAATAGCGACCAAATTCCAGCTTGAAGTCAATCAAGCGGATGCCAACGGCTGAAAACAGGCCGGACATGAAATCGTTTACGCGCAGGCCGAGTGAAATCAGCTCGTCATATTCTTGTGGGTTGGCCCATCCGAATGCGGCGATGTGCTCTTCAGTGACCAGCGGATCGCCGAGCGCATCATCTTTATAGTAAAATTCGACAATTGGGCGGGGCAGAGACTTGCCCTCTTCAATGCCCAAGCGCTTTGACAGAGAGCCTGCAGCAACATTGCGCACCACGACTTCAAGCGGAATGATATCCACCTTTTTGATGAGTTGCTCACGCATATTGAGGCGGCGAATAAAGTGGTTTGGAATGCCCACCATGCCAAGGCGCGTCATCATGTATTCGCTGATGCGATTGTTGAGAACGCCTTTACCGTCCAGCACAGCCTTTTTCTCAGCGTTAAACGCTGTTGCATCATCCTTGAAATACTGGATGAGGGTGCCCGGTTCTGGGCCTTCATAAAGGGTTTTTGCTTTGCCTTCGTAGACGACGCGTTTCTTGCTCATTTCGCGTGATCCTCGTTTGTTTGAATGAGTGGCAGCGGGGGAATCGCTTTGGTCTGCCGTTTAATCCCCGTCTAGTACGCCAATTGGCCGCGAGAAACAATTATTGTACTGAGGTGGGGTGAACCCCTATATGAGAACTATACTCGTATTAATTGACGCGAAAGACCAAGGATATGACGACATTTGATGATCGCGAGCGCGCTGCAGAAGCGAAATATGCGCAAGACGAACAACTGAAATTCAAGCTGATGGCCCGCCGTAACAAGCTTTTGGGGCTTTGGGCTGCTGATTTGATAGGTCTAGCTGGCGCAGATGCTGAAGCTTACGCCAAAACAGTGGTGCTGTCTGATCTGGAAGAAGTTGGCGATGATGACGTGTTCCGCAAGGTGCGCGGTGATTTCGACACTGCCGGCGTGAACCGTACAGATGCTCGTATTCGTGAGCAAATGGCTGAATTGCTACCCGTTGCGCGTGAGCAATTGGAAAAAGACGTTTAGTTTCGTTATTGAGGCCTGAGCGGCGCTGGACAATCAGTGCCGCTCGGGCGTCGCTTTCCCGGCGCTGTGACGGTTGCGAGGACGAGGCTCTCTTGTAGGCGGGCCTTCATCTCGCTTACTTCCATCACGCTGGTGAGGCAGGTAAGCGGCTCCCCATTGTCGGCGGCCGTTACAACGACCAAGCCGGGGTGGCCACCATACCAATCCCAAATATATGAAATGTTTGCGGCGGCAGCCTGCTGTTTCAGCGCGGACACTGTTTGCCATTTTACGTCCTGGCCTTGGCCTCTGAGCGCTGACATATCTAAATCTATGCGTCCGACGTTGCCTGTCGGGCTTTCAAAGATGGCGTCATCTAGCCGGGGCCCAAGGCGCGCGCAGGGCGGGCACCAGTCAGCTTTTAGATACACGACGTTGATGTTCGCCTCAGCCACAACTGGTGTGGCCATGCATGCTATGAGCACGGCGAGCATCAAGGGGCGTAAAAGTGGAGCGGTTGTGAAACGCATCACTGGAGCGTAGTCAGCCCTGCTCACAAAGTCATGGGGCGGGCGGTACAAAAATATCACTGCAAGAGCGCGCTGTTTCGCCCAATGGGGTGAATGAGATGCAGCCGTAATCAGCGGAGGTGGACGCGCCGAAATCTGGCGAGCCGGTCCAGTCGCGTATTTTGGGGGTTCCAGCCCATAAGCTAAACATGATTTTGCCAGGATAGGTTGGAATGTGCGGATCGTTTAGCGCGGTTTTCTCGAAAGGTACGCCATCAACGTACCAAGCGATGTGATCTGGTGTCCATTCGAACGAGTACAGGTGCTGCGCGTCGGAGGCGTCGAATGGCAGGTCATAAATGGTGGGCGTTCCACGTTTGCCCAAGTGGAAATAATTGAGGTGAATTTTCGTTGTGTCGGCTCCGAGAAATTCAATATCGATTTCATCATGTGGCACGCCCATGTGGGGGCCTGAAAAAGTGAAAAACGAAGACACCGTTCCCGACCCCTTAGCTGGCCGCATCACGACTTCGTAGCGCCCATAGCCAAACAGGCCGTAAGCTTGCATTTCGCCCATCGTATAGTCTGGGCCCGTTTTGTCTTTTTTCAGCCACAAGGTTAGGCCGCCGACGCTCGCCTCTATGTTGTCAGGAGTCCAAATTCCCCCAATGAAATCAGCTTCGCTACCGGGGCGGGAGGCCCAGAAAGTCGAGTTGTTGAGTTTGCGATCACCTAGAAGCGTAACGAAGGCACGTCCGCGTTGGCCACGTTTGGGAGTTTTTGAAAATTGACCCCAGCTCAGTACGGGTAGGCGCTGGCGAAGTTGCGGCTCTGGTGAATGCTCGATCAGTGCGCCCGATGCGGGGGCAGGGAACAATTCGGGCCCGGCAATGACGCTCTTAGCCGTCATGGTTAAGCTGTCAGGCAAGGTCTCGAAATTGGTTGCGGATTCTGATGTGGCTACTCGTTCAGCGCTGAGCGAGGTGGCGACGCTCGGTCGTTTTGGGATGCCGGCAAGCGCAACGATCAGACCGGCGCAAACCAGAAGCAGGCCGAAGACGACCAAGCTATCCATCCCCGCGGAAGGTTGCCATTTTTTTGACCCGAGAGGAGTTATGTCATGTGCCATCTTAAACTGCGTGGTTAACCTATCCTTACCAGAAGCAAGAAATGCGCCAAGAAGTAGACTGGATAACAATAATGGCCAGTGTTTGGCGGTTAGGCCGCCGGTGTGGCTTCCGGATCTGTTAGCGCGGCCCGGTTGCGTAACATGAATAGCGGCGCCGAGCCGACCGGGGTGATTGCCCAATCGAGTGGCTGATCATGGTCTTCTGCAGGAACCGAGTCTATTTGCTGATCGCGATAGGCAACGGCGCAGCAGAAAGCACGGCCTTTGCTGCGCAGGCGTTCGACAGCGCGGTCATAATGCCCTTTGCCATAGCCAAGACGATTGCCCATGAGGTCATAAGCGAGCACCGGGGTTAGGATGAGGGTTGGCTCTGCAAGCGGGGCGTCTGCTGCGGGCTCTGACAGGCCAAAGGGGCGGCGCTCTAGCGGTTCGCCCGGTGACCAGAGGTGCCAAGTCATATCATCGCCCGCATCATTGACGCGGGGCAGGCATAGCTCTGCGCCTGCTTGGGCGAGGCGGTTCATTAGCAGCGCTGGGCTTAGCTCTTCATTGATCGCGACGTAGCCGCCGACAACTGGGCCGTAGCGTTCAAACAGTTTCATGGGGAACAGGTCAGCGAGTTTCTCTGCTGCGTCAGGATCACGCGCGGCGGCTTCGGCCCTGATGGTGCGCATGCGGTGGCGCAATTCAATTTTGTCGGTTGTGGCAGACACGGCAAACCCCTTGGGCGGAAGCGGAAAATTAGCGCACAGGAACCACGAACGCCGCGGGGCATATTCTCTCCCGCAAACCTAGTATACTAGGTGGGCGCCAGATGAGCCCGGACCACGGCCCAGACCAGATGCCAGCTCCCTTACGGAAAATAAGGTCTCCGGAGATCGGTCCCATGGCAAACGAAGCAGCCCCTGTGCTGAACACAATGTAGGCTGGGCCGGTTAACAATGTAAGGGGCGTGTGGCTTACTTCTGCGCAATTGTGAACGCAAACAGGAGTGTGCGTTGGTCTGCCTTGAAATTATTGTCGGAAATTATCCAAGCAATGACTGATCCATTGTCCTGTGGCTGTAGGGCGACGCCTTCGAAATTGTCAACGGGCATAGGCGGAATGAGCGTGATTTCGGTGTCGCCAACGCGGAGACGCGCGCGGATGCCGCGAAGGGGATCATAGCTGCGTAAAAGGTCCGCTGTGATTTCGCTGCCGTCTGACAGCGTGGCATGATCACGTCCAACCATCGCGTAAGCAAAGGGCGTGGCAATGCGAGCTGTGAGGATTTCTGGCTCAGAATTTTCACCAATGACGCCAATAGATGCCGATTGTGCGCCGGGCTGTTCATACACAAAGCTGACGGTGCCATTTGCTGAAACGGCGAGGGCCTCTGGGCCGCGATTAGGGTCGATGGCGTAACCATCGCGCATGTCGGGCAGGGCGGCGAGGTTTGCAGGGCGAGCTGCTGCGCCACAGGTTTCAATGTCGTACACGTCTATTCGGTGATCGCGCTCGAAGCTGATCAGGGCTGCGCCGTCATAAAGGGCGATGCCTTCGGAGTCGCCGCGCTTTTTGCCGGAGAGGGGATTGCCGTCGTTGCCGAGGAGGTAGGTGACGCTCGCTTCGGGGTCTGGCTGTGCGTCTGTCAGGGGTAGCTCGAACAGCGCGCCTCTGTCGGATACAGCGATGAGTGTTCCGGCTTTAGAATAGTCGACGCCGGAAATACCGCCCCAGTTGGAATTGTCAGAGGTGACGTGCCAAGCGCCGGTCAGGCTGACATGCTCTGGTAATATCTCTGTGATGAGCGTGCCATCAACTTCATCGTAGGTCAGTTCGATCGGGGTGGGCGATTTTGCGAGCGGGTCGGCTGGGCAGGACGCGGCCCTCAATTCTGGCAGCACATCATTTAGCGACCATGCCGCAATGGTATTGGGCACAATCGGCAGCGCGCTTACCGAGCTGACGCAGCTGGTGACCAACAGCGCAACGGCAATATGAAGGCTGGATTTGGCAATATGAAGGTGCACGGCGAAACAGCGCTCCATTGTCGAACTGGGAGGATAATGAGGATTAGAAACACCTAATGCGACAAAGTGATGAATCTTTCGCAAAATTCGGGTCTGGATTTAGATAACGAACCCATACAAAACGGAAGCATGTCACAGATTCCGCTCGCCCGCCGTTCGCCCATCCCGCCAGACAGCTGCAATTTGGCGCGCGCCATTTCGCTGATTGGTGATCGATGGACGCTGCTCATTCTGCGCGCCGCGCTATATGGCGTGCGCCGTTTTGATGACTTTCAGTCAGAGTTGGGATGCCCGCGCACGGTATTGTCGGGGCGACTGAAAATGCTGGTAGATGAGGGGCTTGTGACGAAACGGGCCTATAAGGCGCCGGGCAAGCGCACGCGGCCTGAATATGTGCTGTCAGACATGGGCATGTCATTACGCCCTATTTTGATCGGATTGACGCAATGGGGCGACGCGTGGCTGGGCGGCGGGGAAGCTGCGCCGATCAGCTTTACGCGGGCGGGCTCGAAGAGTTCGATTCGCGCAGCCTTCGTCGATAAGGATGGACGGGAAGTTTCCCCAGATCAGATTCGGATCGTGCTAAGAGGGTAGGCTTTTAGCCGTGTATTTGGTGCCCATTCGCGTGAATTGTGGAAATGTGCGGTGAATGTGCTTTTTGTTGAAAATAGAGGCTTGCTATTGCGCCAATGATGCGCTTTATCACGCCTCTCAGCAGAAATGCTGGGACACAATTTAGGATGCGGGCGTAGCTCAGTGGTAGAGCATCACGTTGCCAACGTGAGGGTCGAGAGTTCGAATCTCTTCGCCCGCTCCAAAATTTTCAAATATTCGAATTTGTTTAGGTCAGCTTGGCTTGGTTCTCCCAAATTGGGGCGACTGGTCTCTATGGATATTGTGGACCATAAGAGCTTTCTGCTGCGAAACGGCCCCGAGTAGAGCCCGCTTCGCAAATGTAGGCGTTCAGTCGATTACCGCTGAGCCAGCCATTTTTGGTATTGTTTGTTCCGCCGTTTGGTTTTGAGTTGCTGAGTGATTAATGCCCAAAGCGGCGAGACGTTTTGTTTTGGTGCTTTGCCTTTGCCCATTCGAAACAATTGGGATTTCGTCACGGCCATTTGTGCGAGGCTGGCGATGGTTTGTTTTTTGAATTTGACCTTTGGTAGCTGAACATCGTGTTCTTCTTTGCGCCATTTGTTTGGCAGATCGGGAGCGAACGCTAGTGCTTGTGCAATGCCGACCATCGCGACGCCGGTGCGTCCGTCTTCTGACGAAAGTGCTGCTTCGGCTACTTCGCGCCGGCGAATACCGCCTGTCACCATGACCGGCATGTTGGCGATGGACTGAATGTCGCGTGCGAAATCAATGAAATACACTTCTCGTGCGCGGGTGCTTGCTCTTTGCGGCGTACCTTGCATGGCAGGGCTTTCATAACTGCCGCCCGAAATTTCAATGAGGTCGACAGACAACTCGTTCAAAAGCCGGACGACGGCAATGGCGTCTTCTGGTTCAAACCCACCTTTCTGAAAATCGGCTGAATTAAGTTTTACGCCCACTCCAAACTCAGGAGCGACTTTTGCGCGGACGGCGCGAACAATGTCGATTATGATTCGCGCTCTATTTTCTATGGATCCGCCCCACTCATCAGTGCGGAGATTTGTTTTAGGAGACAGAAACTGACTTAGCAGATAGCCGTGCGCCGCATGAACTTGGACGCCGTCAAACCCCGCCAATTCTGCGCGTTCTGCAGTTGTCGCGAATTGCTCAATGACCTTTTCAATATCCGCAGCTGTCATTTCGCGAGGTTCTGCGAAGAGCTTCGAAAATTTGCCCATTTCCATCGGAACAGCTGATGGCGCTAGGGCTTGAGGGTTCGTCTCAACGAACACCTGACGGCCCGGGTGGTTGATTTGCATCCAAATTTTTCCGCCACCAGATTGACCGAAACGGGCCCATTTTTTGAATGGCTCTATTGGCTGTGCTGCATCCAGAATTACGCCGCCGGGTCCTGTGACTGCGTCTGGCGCGACCATGACGTTTCCGGTTAGAAATAGTCCCGCGCCACCGTCCGCCCACTGTTGGTATAAGTGGAATAGATCGGCCCCCGGAAGATGCTGATCATCCGCCATATTTTCCTCCATCGCCGCTTTGGCGATGCGGTTGGGGAAGGTTTGGCCGCATGGGAGCGCTAGCGTTTCAAACAAGCTAGAATCGGTGGAGTTATAGGTCATGTTGTTGTCCTCGACATTTCATGAACCACATTGTAGACCTTAAACATAGGTTTAAGGTCAAGAGTAGTCATGAGAATTGGTGAAATCGCAAAGGCGGCCGACGTTACAACGTCCCGCATCCGCTTCTATGAGAGGCGGGGGATTATTTCTCCCGCTGCGCGGGGTGATAATGGCTATAGGGATTATCCGTCTGACTTGATTAACAGATTGAAGTTTATAGAACTCGCGCAGCAACTTGGATTTACGCTCAGGGAAATTGCCACTGTCCAGTCAGGAGACAATGACCACCCGGTCTCATGCGAGGAGGCGATTGAGTTGCTGACGGTCAAACTTCTCAGCGTTGAGGAATTGATTGCCGAGGCTAAACAGCGCAAACAGAAAATCGAGGCGCAGATTGAGAAACTTAAGAAAACTCAATCTGCGTGATTTGAGGTAGTGGTGCGTGTGTTTACCGGGAAGGGGTTTGATCCCGAATACACTTATAGGTTCTACTGACGGGGACTTCGGCTCCGCTGCGCAGGAGGAGGAGGGCTTCACCTTTGGGGCGTGGAATGTTGTGGTAAATCGCGGATCGTTTAATTTGGTTGTCTGAGGCTTGGAAGGCCGAAGAGCGCGAGTTGCAGGCTTTGGGCGATGCGATTCGCGCGTTCCATAAAGTAAGGCACGGCGTCGGCGCTGGGGGCTGTGTCTTTCAGTGTTTGCTCAAACAGTGACAGCCAGATTGCGAAATGTTCTGACTCAATCGCGCTGTGTTTCTTGTGGGCGGGGACGGGCTTGCCGGAATACTGCCCTGTGCTGAGCGCCACGGAGGCCCAGAAAGCTTTCATGGTTTTCAAGTGAGGAGCCCAATTATCATTGATGGCTTTATCAAAAATTGGCCCAAGTACAGGGTCGGCTAGAACGCGCTCGTAGAACGTGTCCACGAGAGTTGAGATGTAGGCCTCATTTATGCCGAGTGATGTGGCGTAGGATCGAGCCTGTAGGCGCCGTTCGGCTGCGGATTTGATCTGTGAATCGGTCATGGCTTGGTTGAGTTAGATAGGCCCGGTGGGGCTGAGTTGCAACCTCAGTTCAAGCGCCAGTTTTCTAATGTCTCCACGAATTTTGCGAGCCATGAATTGGTCTGGTGTCCATCGACGACCCTGTGGTCCATGGTCAAGGACACAAATGCCATTGGTTTGATCTGGATTGAGTCGACGCCATCTACTTCTCTGACAACAACACGTTTTTCGGTTTTGCCTACGCCCAATATTGCTGATTGTGGCTGGTTGATGATGACGGGTGAAGCGACTAGCGCACCCGACACACCATAGTTCGAGATGGTGAATGTTCCGCCTTTTACGTCACTTGGGGAGAGCTGGTTTGTTCGAGCGCGCTGGGTCGCGTCTGTCAGCCTCTGTGCGATGTTTAGCAGTGACAATTCCTGTACGCTGTGGATCACGGGAACCACGAGCCCCTCATCGCCGAGGGAGGTGGCGACACCAATATTGAGGTCGTTGAATACTTCGAGGTGATCGTCATGCCAGCGGCTATTGATGGCGGGCGAGGTCTTCATTGCGCTGGTGCAAGCGGCCAAGAAATACGCGGTGTAGGTGAGCTTTGCGCCTTGTGCCTCGAAGTCGGCCTTGTGTTTAGCGCAGTGGGCCATAACGGCGGACAGATCGACCTCAAAGACCGACGTGACATGCGGAGCGACGGTGACCGAGTTGACCATGTTCTTGGCGATCGCCAGCCTCATGCTGCTGTGCGGCACATTGGTTGAGGAGGGTGCGCGCGAGCGTGCAGAAACGGGCAGCTCCGTGCGTTTTGGGGCAGGGACGGGCATTTCTGGGCGTTCTGAGGCAGAATTGGGCGCTGGATGGGCAGTTGCTGCGTTTTCCACATCGGCGATTGTGATGCGTCCATTTCTGCCGGTGCCTTGAATGGTCGCCGGGTCCAAGTCGAGGCGCTCAAGCGCGCGTTTGACTGCTGGGGAGAGGAAAGTCTCGGTGGTGGTCATCGTTTCGGTTATCGGCGCTGCTTGGGTTGGCTCGATGCCGTCTTGTTGAACGGAGGTTGAACCGTTCAGTTCGAGGCGGCCAAGAATATCACCGGGTACGGCTTCATCATCCGTGTTCATCAGTATCTCAACGAGCACGCCAGCCATTGGTGCGGGCACTTCTTGTGTAACTTTGTCTGTTTCTAGCTCGACCAGCGGATCGTCGACCGCAATTGTGTCTCCGACCGCTTTAAGCCAACTACGCACAACGGCTGATGTGCCCTCTTGTTCCTCGGGGACGACGATATCAATAATGCTCATTAAAAGTTCACCAGTTCATCAATTTTGGTTGCGATCTTGTCAACGGACGGGAGGGCCGCGTCTAGCAATACGGTGCTGTACGGACACGGAATATCCGGCATGGTTAGGCGCGTGACCGGGGCGTCGAGGTCCATGAAGGCTTCGTCTGCGACGACGGCTGCGATTTCTGCACCAAACCCGGCTGTTCGAATGTCTTCATGGACTATCAGGCAGCGGTGTGTGCGGGCGATCGACGCGAGCACGGTCTCTTTGTCCCACGGCATTAGGGTCCGCAGGTCGATGATCTCGACAGAATAGCCTTGGGCCGCCAGTTCGCATCTATTTACCATAGCGCCCCACGTTACGATGGTTAGCTCTTCGCCTTCAGTGGTGATGCGAGCCTTGCCGAATGGCAGGACATAGTCATCGCCGGGGTAAGGGCGCCGGGCTGATCTGTGGTCTAGCATGGCCCGATGCTCAAAGAAGATGACTGGGTCGTTGCCACGCAAGCTGGTTCTCAGCAGGCCCGCTGCATCCTCGGCATTGGATGGCACGGCGACCTTCCAACCGGGTTGGTGCACGAAGGCGACTTCATTGGTTTGGCTGTGCCATGGGTCACCGAATTTGAAATAACCACCGGGGATGCGGACGACCATTGGGGCGGCGAACTGATTGTTCGTGCGCCAACGCATTGTTCCACAGTCGTTGATTTGTTCAATGGCGGGTTCGAGGTATTTCCTGAACTGAATTTCGGGCACGGGCATCAGTCCGGCAAGTGACATGCCGACCGCCCGGCCAATGATACCTTCCTCTGAAAGACTGGTGTCGAAGACGCGGCCCTCTCCATGCTTCTCTTGCAAGCCGAGGGTCACAGCGTGGACGCCGCCCTTAGGGCCAACGTCCTCACCGAAGAGGACGACTTTTGGGTTGATGGTGAGTTCATGGTCCAAGACTTTGCGGATGGCTGTCACCATATTGATGCGCGCGCCTTCGCGCCGGGGTGTCGTGTTTGGTGGCGGCGGCGTGTAGCCATTGGGCCAAAGCCCGCCCATTTTTTGGACTTTTCCGGCGCTCGAAAGCACGTGCTCTTCTGCGCGCGATGGGTCTGGAGTTGAGCGGTTTTCGGCGTCTTCTCTTGCATTTTCGACGGCGGAAAACGCGTCCTCCTCAAGGTCTGCCCACGCCTCGGCATTCATATAGGATGGCACTAGATATGAGCGAAGTTTAGGGAGAGGGTCGCGGTGCCATTCAGATTTTACGACGTCGTCGCCTTTGTATTTCTGCGTGTCCTGATAGCTGTGTCCTTGCAGTCGCGGAACAGTCAAGCGTAGCAGA
This sequence comes from Hyphomonas sp., assembly GCA_033851975.1. Lineage (GTDB taxonomy): Bacteria > Pseudomonadota > Alphaproteobacteria > Caulobacterales > Hyphomonadaceae > Hyphomonas. Next base: position 234,586 of record JAWSVJ010000003.1, read on the forward strand.
ACTGGTGTTCGCTTGGTGCGAACATGTGCGACGGCTTTTGCAGTCAGGTCGGCGGCGGTTTCCGGTATTGTGCCGTCGCCGTTGATGATTTTCAAACCTGTCCAGTTCTTGAGGTTCTTTGCAATATCGCCGCCTGGGGTTTGGAAGCTTGATGGAACAGATATTCCGTACCCGTTGTCTTCAATATAGAAGAGCATGGGGAGTTGTTGAGTGGTGGCGAGCGTTAGAGCGGACCAAAATCCGTTAGATGCGACGGAGGCATCCCCGCCCAGCGCAACGGAAATTGCGTTTCTATATGAAGCGTCTTTGAGAACTTTATGCCGGTAGTCTATTGCTTGTGCCCACCCAGCGGCTGGCGTGTATTGGGTGCCGACACCGCCGCACATGGGCAGGGCGGATGCGCCTGACTCGTTTGGGAAGTTCGCTAAAACGCCAATGTCTCGTCCATCAGAGTATCCGCCAGCGCGTGCCATGGTTGAGCTGAGCGTATGTTCGACGTCAACGCCTAGCGTGAGGAGTAGCGGGCGGGAGCGATAGTATCCGCAGACGGCGTCTTTGGGGTTGTTGAGTTGTAGGCCCAGCATGACCTGAGCCATGTCGTGCCCACGTGCCGAAAACTGATAGAGAACCTTCTTTTCAGGGACGAGTTTGTTCTCCTCCAAATTATCTAATGCCCGAGAGAGAAGTACGTTGTAAGCAATGTTTTTCCAGTCGAAGGCTTCACTCGGCTGGGCGCTTTGCGTGGTCTTATGGTTTGTAATTGTCATCTCGTTTTACCAGCCTCCTGGGCTCTACATCAGCGGTATTCTAGCGACCCGGCCGAGGGGGAACGCTCGAACAAGGGCGGTGTGGTTTTCGCCTCAACGGGCGGTTAGTCGACAAAATTTTGCGTGAGCAAAGCTCTTGCGTGGATTAAGATTCGACTGATTTAGGTGAAGTGTAGCACAAAATTCCACAAGCTTCATCCATTATTGGGAGAATGTTGCGCAATATGGCTGGATTTGGGGTGTGTCTGTTGTTGATTTGGGTATATTTGGGGGCAAAGATTGCAATTGAATGCGCGGCTCGAGAGAAGGTCATGCATTCACGGTTGGGCTCGCTTGCTTGGCGAGCTGCGTGATGGCACACGCTGTCCCAACGCTGGCGTTGCTGAGCTGTGGTGATTCAGCAAATTGTTCGTTGGATAATCCGCTAGCTGAGTGGCTATTCAGCGACGACGCGTGCAAGTAGGTTGTTTGTGAGCTGGTTTAAACCGGGCTCTAGCGCATCCGGGATTGGGTCGCGATTTTCTGTTGAGGAAACGGCCACGCAAAATTCTGGCGCTTTTGCCTCAATGTAAAAATCTGTGCCCCAATCTTTTTTGGACACGCTCTTTACTGCGGGGGCGTCGAGGTCTGAGAAAAGCTCAAAATCGTGGCCCTGTCTCACATCAAGATGGTCGTCATTGCACTCGAAAATGCCAGCTCGAACTTTGAGTGGTGAGCCATTTGATGGGTAGAAACCGAAGGTGCAGGCTGTTTGCCCAAATGGGCTAGATTGGCCTGGATCTGTTTGAGCGATCCCAAATAAGGTTGCAACTTCAGCTGTGGTCCAGATCTCGCACGGGTCATATATTTCGGCAGCTTGCCGAATTTGCGGCTCGATTTGCGGAGCTGTTGGTAAGCGTTCGGCAATCTCGACAGCGACGCTGTGCAGTTGCTCCGGCGTTGTTCTAACGCCGACGGTTGAGATCATTATATCTTGATTGTTCTGGGTGAAACCAAAAGCGTAAGGTCGAGGGCTTTCTGCGTCCCAGGTTGGATCAGTAAAAACTGTGGCGTCGTTACCGGGGCCTGTCTGGGCAACGAGGACTGGCGGGTTTTCTAGATTGTAGACTCGGTCGGCGCGCGGTGTTGCGTCTTCAACGGGGGTGATCCGCACATTGATCTCGAACCCTATATTGTAGTTCCATACGCATTCACTGTTGGCCACTTTGCGGCGGGTGAAATCAAACTTGGTTGTTACACCGCTCAGGGCGGTCTCGTCAGAGAGAAATGGGCAAGGGGCTGTTTCTATGATCTCTATGGGGAGTCTACCCAGTGCTGCATCCAAATCGATGGGAGCTTGCGAAAGTGCAATACTCTCCTCGGTCGAGGTGGATTCGATGGTCGCTTCTATGGGGTCGAATTTGGCGGTGGTCTCGTCCGCTGAACTGCCGCATGCACTGAGAGAGAGTAGTGTTGTGGTTGCGGCGGCTGATAAAAGGGCTGACCGGACTGAGGTCTCCCACGATTGTGACTTCCAGCTCATGTGTCCCCTCCAAAAGGTGGCAGTGTCTCAACCGGCAAAGTCCGATCAACCTAAGATCTATGACGCATACTAAGGAAAAGCGTCGGTAGGGTTGCGTGTTTTTCGAAAAATTCACTACTCAAATTTCAAATTACTACTCAATTTTGGAGGTTTTTATGCGTTATTTCTAGGTAAGGTCTATTACCGGTCTCGATTGTTTGAGAGCATGAGCGTCAAATATTGGGGTGAGAGAATAGATGTTAGTCGAAAGAGACGCAGAGCTCGAAACTCTCGCTGGCCTGTTGGAGGCTGCCGGACATCGCAGAGGCGGGATTGTCCGAATTGTTGGTGAAGCGGGTATCGGTAAAACCAGCTTGCTAGATGAGTTCATCCGAAGATCAGGCGGGCGTGCGCAGATTGTCGTCGGAATGTGCGACGCTTTGTTCACGCCCCGTCCCTTGGGGCCGGTTTACGAGATTTCTGCCGGGCTGGGCGACAAATGCGCTCGCGCTGCGGAGAGTAGGCTGGCGGCTGACGGTTTGTTCTCACTCATACATAGCGCAGTGCAATCGTCTGTTCAGCCTGTCATTATGCTTATCGAAGACGTGCACTGGGCCGATTTCGGGACGTTGGATTTCATTAGGTTCATCGGGCGCCGGATTTCTGCAATGCCGTTATTGTTGGTGGTGAGCTATCGCGACGACGAGGTCGGTGCTGACCACCCTTTATACCGAACGATTGGGGACTTGCCGTCAAAGAATATTCATCAGATATCTTTGGCGCCGCTTACGGCGGAGGGCATCGAAAGGCTGAACAAGGAGAATAGGTTCCATACAGACGAGATTGTGAGGGTGACTGGTGGGAACCCATTTTTCGTCACGGAACTTCTGGCCTCAAAAGGTGGTGCAAGGGATTTTACTGCGCCGGGTTCTGTGCGTGAGGCGGTTAACGCGCGTTTGAGCCGCGTGAGCGCTCTGGAACGGAAATTCCTAGAGGCCGCGAGCATGATCCCGGTTCCTATTGATCCTAAACTGTTGGATCCGATGTTTGACGGTTCTGCGGAGATGCTGGCCTTGGTCTGTGTGGGGCGTGGGTTATTGAAGACGGATGGCGACTCATTACTGCGTTTTCGGCATGAGTTGGCGCGATTGGCAACGGCCAGTCGATTGACCGCCGTTGAGCAAAAACTAATTCATGAAAGCCTGCTCACCTATTTGTTGGAACGGGAAAGCCCGCCCTTGGCGCAACTGGTCCATCATGCGGCTGGTGCGCTGGATACGGATGTTGTGTTGAACTATGCGCCAATGGCGGCTGAGGAAGCCGCTAAGGTTGGCGCGCATAGGGAGGCGGCGGCTCATCTTTCAACCGCGCTAGAGTTTGTGAGTGAGGCGGGGCCGGAGCAGGCGGCGGAACTGTACGAAAGCTGGGCGTATGAAGCCGGATTGTCGTTGAAGATTGACGAGGAGGTGATCGATGCGCGGCGTCACGCAGTCACCCTTTGGCGAGCGCTGGGGCGTATGGATAAGGTGGGTGAGAATTTACGCTGGCTGTCGCGCTTGCACTGGTATCGCGGTGAAGCGAATAAGGCTGCGCGTTATTCAGACGACGCCCTATCGGTTCTCGAAGATGAAGGGGATTCATCAGGGAAGGCAATGGCGCTGAGCCTGCGGTCACAGCTTCATATGTTGAATGATCGAATGGACGAGGCGGTTGACTGGGGAACAAAGGCGCTGCGAATGGCGGAGACGTTCGACAGCGCGGAAGTGAAAATTCATGCACTGAACAACTTAGGGTCGGCGAAGCTGTTGCGGGGCAACACAGATGGGCTGGCGGATATGGATGAGAGCCTGCGTCTGGCAACGTCACTTGGGCGGCACGAAGACGTGGCGCGGGTGTACACGAATCTATCCGAGTATGCAGTGGAGTTTCGGGATTTTGAGTTAGCGGAGCGCGTGCTGTCTGATGGCATCGCGTTTGATACTGAGCATGATTTGGATTCTTGGACATTCTATCTGATTGGGCGAATGGCGCAATTGCGATTTGATCAAGGACGTTTTGAGGATGCTAAGCGAATATGTGAGGGTGTTTTAGACCGAAAAGATCAAACGCTTTTGATGCGGCTTCCGGCGCAAATGGGTTTGGCGAAGGCGCACTTAAGGCTTGGGCTTAGTGACGCGAATGAGAAAATGTCGGAGGCGTTTCAATCGGCCCTAAGTACGGGCGAGCAGCAATATATTGTGCCCATGCGTACAGCCTTTATTGAGGCGGCAACGGACAATGCGGCTTATGATACTGAGGAGCATTTCAATGCGATAGTTAGCTTGCCGAAGCAGGGGATTATGCGCTGGCGGCGGGCTGAGGTTTGGTTCTGGTCACGTCAATGCGGGATGGACGTGACATCTGATCATTTTGATGATTTGCCAGAGCCTTATCTATGTTTGCTTGAAGAGGATTATCAGTCTGCAGCATCGCAATTCTCTAAACTAGGGCTTTGCTATCACGAGGCTTACTCACACTTTTTGCGCGGGGACGAGGCTGGGTTGATCACTTCTCACAAATTGTTCATGGGCATGGGCGCGCGGAAGATGGAGGAGCGGTGCCGGGCGCAGGCGATGGGGCTTGGTATTTCCGGCAAGCTCGCGCGCAAGTCTAGGGGGCCGTATTCTGCCTCGCGATCTCACCCGTTGGGGCTGACGCAGCGAGAGCAGGAAATATTGGGAGAGTTGGCAAAAGGAGCGACCAACCGGGAAATCGCCGAAACGCTCTCCCGGTCACGCCGCACCGTGGAAAACCACGTCTCATCAGTGTTGCAGAAACTGAATGTTTCTAGCCGTACCGATGTGTTGCTTCGCGTGCAAAACGAACCGTGGCTTTTGGGGGAGTAACTGAGCTTGCTATTCAGTTGAAATAGCTTTGCGCTGGACGGTCCATTGTCGATCGGTGCAGAGGTCGCAATCTTCACCGACGAACATAGCTTTCGCATCGCCATCACCTTTTAGCTGCCATTCTAGCCATGCTGTGATGACTTCAGCGAAGCGTCCACCATTGGCGTGGCGGTGGGTTGCGAAGTGGCCCGCGCCCTCCATCGCGCCGTAGAAGAGCGGGACACCTTCAATGCGGCTGTAATCGTCATTGGAGTTTTCGAACGCGATGTCTCTTGGCCCGCCATTGATGTAGAGCGCAGGTGTGTGGATGTCTTTTAGCGTTTCCTTATCGGTCGTGGACATGCTCATCGGTTGTTCGCCTTTGGGGAAGGTGCCGCTGTTGATCACGCCGATTGTGTCAATGCGTGGATCATGGGCTGCTTCGATGGTCATCAGGCCGCCGCAAGATTGGCCCATTACGGCGACACTTGAAGCATCGAGCGTGCGGGTCGCTGAGCCGGGCAATTTAGGTGATGTTTCCAGCCAATCGATAGCGTCGATCATTTGGCTGCCTGTTGTGCGCGTCTTGTCTGTTGCGGCTTCGAATGGGCCGACGGCGACGACGGCGTAACCGTGTGAGGCGACCTTCTTCAGCGTCTTTTCGAACAAGCGACCAGCATTGGTGCAAGCACCATTGCCCCAGATAAGGACCGGAAGTGGGTCAGCGGTATTGTCGACGGGGAAATAGAGCGTATGGGTTGGCAGGCCGGGAGCGGAGACGATGGAAACATCTGTGAGCGACCCCAATTGCGTGCCCGGACCTGCTGGTTCTGGCGCCGCTGACATGAGGCGCTCCCGATCAATAGAGGCGGGAAGTTGGTCGGTTGAGATGGTTGCGTCTGGTGTTGCGCAGGCGGTTAAAAGCGCGGCTGTAGCTGTAATGTGCTTAAGCATTGGGCGTCCTTACTGTTGTGCGATGAGGGGCAAGTTCATGCTGGATGCGTGATCGCCGCCCGTCAGGATTTGTACAGGTTGGCCCATGGTTTTCTCGTCGCCTGAAGCCAGCGTGAACTGGATCTGGATTTTGTGACCGGCTTTGAAGATGTGTGACATAGGCAGCATTTCAAATTGGAGGCGCGCGGGTGTGTTCGGCTCAAGCGGCTTAGCATCGGCCTGTGTGAATGAGTGCCATGGCAATCCCAGATTCTCATAAGGTGCCTCGCCGAGCGCTCTGTGCGATGCGCGTAGTCGGCCAACAAACTGGTGCGATTGCTTTGATCCGTCGGGTGCAACATCAAACAAAATTGCAGTGACATCTATGTCTTCGGCTGGGGTTTGAATCCATAGGTCGAGGACGGGGTGTCCGGTGATCTCAGTGTCAGCGGCGAGCGGCCTAGTTTCGAATTTCACGCCATCCTCGGGGGTGAAAACTGTCACAGTTTCGCTTTTTGGCGGCGCAACGATAGTGCTTTGAAGTGATCGGGCCGCGCTCTTGTTTTGTGACAACCCGTTCTGAACCGACAAGTAATATGTCTGGCGATCTTCATTAGGCAATGGCCAAGCATCGCTTTGTGACCACGATGATTTAGGCGCTTGATTGTATGTATAATAGGTAACCGGAGGTTCATCCATTATACCATTTTCAACGCCTTTGAGCCAGTGGTCGAAGAAGCGTAGTTCCTCCGTTACAAGATCGAATCCGGTGTCTTTCTTGACTGTACGCCAGTCGCAATGAGTTGCTGGTCCGACGAGCAGTTTTGTGTTGTCAGGATTGAGGTTATTGAAGGTTAAGAATGTGCCGTGGCGTGTGCCGGCTTCGTCCCAGTTGGCGACGGCGAGGACGCCGATATGCGAGTTCTTCATGGCCTCTGAATAAGTGTGTGGGCTGGACTGGCTCCACCATTCCAAGCCGACTGCTTCTGATTGGCTGTCGCGGAATGGCACGAGGCCGACTGTATCTACATTTAGGCCGTGGTCCGCGACGGCTGCGTTTAGGAGTGATTTGTCGTCATCCACATCAATTGGCACAGCCAACTTATCACGTGCGGTGACCATGGCGGAGCCAGTTGGTGTTCCCGGTGGGCCAATGGGGCGTTCGCGCGCGACGCCTCCTAATACGGCGAATGAGTAGGCGTCATATTCTGCGCTGAGAGGTATGATTGCTTTTAGAGATGGCGGGCTAGTGGTGAGGGTTTGCATTTGCGATCCGCCTGTGGCTGAGCACCCCCACATGCCAATGTTTCCATCACTGTAGGGCTGTTGGGCTAGCCATTCGGTAATATCGTAGGAATCGTAGCGAGCTGCGGGTAGCCACTCGCCGCGATTGAAGCCCCTGTTGACGCCCTCGCTGGCATAGAGGCCTCGGAAATCCACGATGGCGACGTTGTAGCCGTATTTCACGAGCTGGAGGGCGTAGCCGGGATAGTTCTCGACTGCTGGTTTGCCCATAAAGGTGCGCCGGTTGTAGGGTGTGTGCATCCAGACGACTGGCAGTTTCTCGGTCGCGGCTTCGCCATTCAGTGTGGGGCGGAAAATGTCGACTGCGAGCTGAGTGCCGTCGCGAACTGGCGCGTAGAGGGAGGTTCTTTCGTGACCATCGTAAAGGACTTCAGCGTAGCCTTCATAGACGCCCGGTTTTGAAACCTGATCAATCGAGTTTTTAGCATCTGGAGCGGGCTGGTGAGCGCAGGCCGAGAGTAGCAGGCCGGATAGGACTAATAGGCTAGCTTTGGCTGATGTGGTGTAGGTCATTTGTCGTTTCGTCCCGTTCGGTTCTTGTGCCGCTGTGAAATGTGTTGCGCAATGCTCTTGCAATTTAGGCTTGCGTGGCGCGCTCGTATTGGAGTGACTGTTTTCGCAGGCAGGGTGTCAGGCAATTGAGGGGTGGTCAACATGGCGAGAGGGGGCTCTCGCGATCGAGTAGCTTAAGCGAGTGTGTATTGATTGCCATTGTCTTGGGAAATGGTGGGCAGTTGAGGCTGCGTGCCTTGACGATGTGTAACGGCTTCAGGCACACATGCGTATAGTTTGCTCACCTAAGATGGGCTCGCGTTGAAGATTTCCGTTTCGGGTGCCTATGTGGTGCGCGGCCCGTTGATGCGTGTCGGGGCGAATGCAAAAATTTGGGAGTATTTATGAGAACTTGTTTATCCGCTTCTGCGCGGGGCTGTTTGTCACGCTCGAAATCATTATTGGTGATAATGTCGGCAGCGATATTGTTTTGCAGTGGGGGGGTAACTGCGTGCGGAAAGTCTGACTTGGATGGACCGACCCAGTCTGGAGACAAGGCGACGCTAAGCGTTAGCGCTGATGATATCCTAGCGGCTGAGAGCAATAACGCAGAGTGGCTCACGCATGGGCGCGATTATGCTGAGCAAAGGTTTAGCCCGCTATCGAGCATCAATCGCGAGACTGTGGCTGGGCTGAAGCTGGACTGGTATTCGGATTTGGATACAGCACGTGGGCAAGAGGCGACGCCGCTCGTGATCGATGGACGGATCTACATTACGACCGCATGGAGCATGGTGAAGGCGTATGACGCCCGCACGGGTGAGGCGCTTTGGGAGTATGACCCGGAGGTGCCGGGCGCGACGGGCGTGAAGGCCTGCTGTGATGTGGTCAATCGGGGGTTGGCGGCGTGGGGCGATAAGCTTTACGTGGGCACGCTGGATGGGCGTCTTGTGGCGCTGGACCGTGAGACGGGCACAGAGGTTTGGTCAACGATGACGGTTGATGCGTCCAGGCCCTACACTGTGACAGGCGCGCCCCGAGTGGCCAATGGCATGGTGTTCATCGGCAATGGCGGCGCGGATATGGGTGCTATTCGTGGTTATGTCTCTGCCTTCGACGCAGCGAGCGGTGAGCAGCTTTGGCGGTTCTATACTGTGCCAGATAATCCAGCGAATGGGCCGCAGCCTGCCTATCTAGAAGACGCGGCTGAGACGTGGACGGGTAACTGGTGGGAGCTTGGCGGCGGCGGCACCGTTTGGGATTCTATGGCTTATGATCCTGAGTTCGATTTGCTGTATATCGGTGTCGGCAATGGTGCGCCTTGGAACAGACAGTTCCGTTCACCAGAGGGAGGGGACAATCTTTACCTGTCTTCCATCGTGGCGATTAAGGCGGCGACGGGCGAGTATGCGTGGCACTTCCAGACGACGCCGGGCGAGACGTGGGACTATACCGCGACGCAGCATATTATGCTCGCGGATATGGATATTGAAGGCGTGGCGCGCAAAGTGCTGATGCAAGCACCGAAGAATGGCTTCTTCTATGTGCTCGACCGGGAGACGGGTGAGTTCATTTCGGCCAACAATTACACAAAGGTGAACTGGGCCAAGGGCATAAACCCTGAGACGGGGCGGCCCATTGAAAGCCCGACCGCGCGTTATACGGGCGGCACAGCGTTCATCACCCCGAGCGCGTTGGGCGGTCATAATTGGCACCCGATGGCGATGCACCCTGAAGAGGGCTTGGTCTATATTCCGGCGCAGAGCGTGCCGATGCCGTATTCCAGCCCGGATGAGTGGTCTCCGCAGCCCATCGGGTCGAACACTGCAGTAGGTCGCAATGGTGCGAGTGGTCATGGCGGCGGCGATGGGACTGTTTACAAGCGCGCTGAGACTGCACCGGGTGAGCCTGAAGAGGCTGTGTCAGAAGAGAACATGCAGCCGGTGGAAGAGCGTAATATTGGATATGGCGCATTGGTGGCTTGGGACCCTGTGAGCCAGTCTGAACGCTGGCGTGTGGACTATCCGGGCATATGGAATGGCGGGCTTCTCGCGACCGGCGGGGGATTGGTGCTGCAAGGCACAGCCGTTGGCGACATGAAGGCCTATAGCTCCACCGATGGCACGGAGCTGTGGTCATACCCAATTCAGACAGGGGCGATTGCGCCGCCGATTACCTACGAACTGGACGGCAAGCAGTATGTCGCCATCGTGGCTGGCTGGGGCGGTGTGTATGGCTTGCTGTCTGGGGCGGTGCCTAATCACAGCCGATTGCTAGTCTTCTCTCTCGACGGCGAAGCTGAGTTGCCCGCGATGGAAGATGTTGCGCGCGTGCTCGACCCACCGAAGCAAACGGCAAGCAATGAGGTGATTGCGTTGGGGGCGGCGGGCTATAGCCGGTTCTGCGGAACCTGTCATGTTGGCGGGGGAATTGTGCCAGACTTGCGTTATTCAGGCGCGCTGGAGAAAGAAGAGACCTGGCAGTTGATTGTACGTGACGGCGCCTTGGAAGATAAAGGCATGGTTAGCTTTGCCGAAGTGTTGAGCGAAGAGGAGATCAGCGCCATTCGACATTTCATGATCAAGAGGGCGCACACTGAGAAAGCGCGGCTTGAGAAGCTGAAGTCTAAATAATTAGGTCAAATAAGGGGTGTTTGTAATGCGGGTTGGTTTGAGAGTAGCGGCGGCGGTTTGTGCGTCGGCATTGGGGTTGGTGTCTTGCGCCAGCCTTGAGCGCGGGCCTCTTCCGGTGGCGCAAGAGTGTGACGATGTTTGTCTGAACCAGATGGCGGGCCACTATATGGACTCGCTGGCCGCGCAGTATGTTGATAGCGCGCTTTTGGCAGATGATATCCGGATGACCGAGAACGGCGGGGACGTGCAGCCGGGCGAGGGCATTTGGTCCACCGCGACGAGCTGGTCATATCGCCATACGTTTGTTGATCCAGAGCAGAGCAGCGTCGGCATCTTCGGGGTGATCCGCGAAGAGAATGGCAAGGACGCGATCGTGGCCTTCCGCCTGAAGCAAGAGGATGGCGCCTTTACAGAGAGCGAGGGGCTCATCATCCATGAGGGTGACTTTCCGCTGTTCCAGACCGATCACAAGCGCGCGCGGGAGGGTTTCTATCGCTATGTGTCGGAGGAGAAACGCTCTAGCCGCGAGGAGCTGAGGGCGATTGCCCGCGGGTATTTTGAGGGCTTGTCGAATGGCGATCCGGGGGAGCTGAAATTCCATCCTGATTGTGACCGACAGGAGAATGGCTTCCGCACGACGAACAATCCGCCGCGTATCAAGTTCAGCTGCCGCGACTTGTATCCGTTCAGCTACATGGCGTCGTTCCGCACGCCAGACTATCCGGTGGTCGATGTCGAGCGGGGGCTGGTGCTGGGTGTAACGGCGTTTGATATGGCAAAGCTGACGCGCGAAGTGACCATTCGCGGCAAGACCTTCAACATCAACCCAGAGCGTCAACGTTTGCCGAGAACGCTATTCCTGTATGAGCTGTTCAAAGTCGAGGATGGCCAGATCATGATGATCGATGCTGTCTTGATGAATTTCGAATATGGCGCAAAGATGGGTTGGAACGAGCGCTAGGCTCGGCTGACGCCACTGCATAGGGCGCTATTGGGGGAAGATATGGCTGGATCGACGGCTGACTTATTGTCAGACAAGCGGATGGGTGCGACGCAGATAATTGCGATTGCGCTATGTGTATTGCTCACTGCGCTGGACGGGTTTGACGTGCTGTCTATCAGCTTCGCCTCGCCGGGCATTTCAGAGGAATGGAATGTCAGCCGCGGGGCGCTGGGTATCATTTTGTCGATGGAGCTTATCGGCATGGCGATTGGTTCTGTTCTGTTGGGGCAGGTCGCCGACCGGATTGGCCGCCGCCCGGTGATCTTCCTCTGTTTGGTGGTGATGGCGGTTGGCATGTATGCGGCCTCGCTGGCCGGTGGGATCAAAGAGCTGTCAGCCTATCGGTTCGGCACTGGACTTGGCATTGGCGGCATGTTGGCGTGCACCAATGCGATGGTGGCGGAGCTGTCTAACGACAAGTATCGCAAGATGAACGTCATCCTTATGGCGGCTGGATACCCAATGGGCGCTATTGCTGGCGGGGCAGTGTCGGGGCAATTGCTGGCGCATTATGACTGGCGATCCGTCTTCGTCTTCGGCGCAATCTGTACGGCGACGCTGTTGCCGGTTGTGTACTTCTTCATCCCGGAATCGATCTCGTCGCTGGTGACGCGTCGGCCTGAGGGGGCGCTGGAGAAGGTGAACACGATCCTGAAGCGGATGGGGCATGAGGCGCTGGAGCGCTTGCCGGAGATTGATACGTCGGCGGCGAAGGTGGGAATATCACGGCTGCTCAGTGGGCCTCTGCTGCGCGTGACGTTGCTGCTGACGCTGGCCTATTTCGCGCATGTGATGACGTTCTACTACATCCTCAAATGGATCCCCAAAATGGTGGTCGATATGGGGTATGAGGCGTCGTCTGCGGGTAATGTACTCGTATGGGCGAATGTCGGCGGCGCAATCGGCGCTGTGTTGCTGGGACTGCTGACGCAGCGATTCAATGTGCGCTGGATGATGATGGGCGCGATGCTGGGTGCGTTCGCTATGGTGGCCTACTTTGGCTCTGGCCATGCTGACCTGAATCGCCTCTCTCTGGTGTCGGCGATAGCGGGCTTCTTCACCAACTCGGCGATTGTGGGCATGTTCGCACTGGCGGCGAGCTACTTCCCGTCTGAGGTGCGCGCAGGCGGCACCGGATTCGTCATCGGCATGGGCCGGGGCGGGTCGGCGCTTGGGCCGATTGTGGCGGGGTATCTGTTCCAGTCTGGGCAGAGTGTGCAGCTGGTGTCGATACTGATGGCGGCGGGGTCGCTCATTGCGCTGATTTCGTTGCTGATACTGGGACGAGAAAAATCCGTCGACGCGTGATGGCGTAACTGGGCGGTTTCGGGCAGTTTGAGGCGCAATCGGGCATTCATGTAACGGTTTGAGGCGTTTTAGGTGTCATTGTGGGCGTTTCGCTTGCGTTTGGCGGGGCGGGCGTTACACCCCGATCCATCATGTTGACCATCTCTGATCTAGACTATCGCATCGCCGCTCGACCCTTGTTTGAGAAGGCGTCAGCCCAAATCGCTGCGGGCTGGAAAGTTGGCCTTGTCGGGCGCAACGGCACGGGCAAATCTACGCTGCTCCGGTTGATCCGTGAGGAGGTGGAATCACCTTCATCTGACGGGTCTATCCGGTTGAATAAGGGCGCGCGTTTGGGCTGGGTTGCGCAAGAGGTTGCCGCGAGCGACGAGACCATTCTCGACGTGGTGCTCGCCGCCGACAAAGAGCGCCACGAATTGTTGCAAGAGGCCGACACAGCCGAAGACCCGATGCGCATCGCTGACATTCATACACGGCTGATCGATATTGACGCGTGGACGGCGGATTCGCGCGCGGCTGAAGTGCTCATGGGTCTCGGCTTTAGCAATGATGATCTGTCGCGCCCGACCAAGGAGTTCTCTGGTGGATGGCGGATGCGCGCGGCGATTGCTGGCGTGTTGTTCTCTCAGCCCGAAATGCTATTGCTGGATGAGCCGACCAACTATCTCGACCTTGAGGGCGCGGCGTGGCTTGAGACGTATTTGAAGAAATATCCTTACACGGTTCTTTTAGTATCGCATGATCGGGCACTACTGAACAGGTGTGTGACGCACACAATGGCGCTGGAGCATATGAAGCTGTCCATTTGTGTTGGCGGGTATGATGATTGGTTGAAAATGCGGGCAACTAAGTTGGCGCAGCTGGAAAGTCAGCGTGTGAAGCAGGATGCAAACCGGGCGCATTTGGAGGCCTTTGTTGAGCGGTTTAAGGCGAAAGCCTCGAAGGCGAGACAAGCACAATCTCGCATGAAGATGCTTGAGAAAATGCAAGATATTAGTATTCCGATTGCTGAGCGCACTGTGCCGTTTAAGTTCCTTGATCCGAAGGACAAGTTGGCGCCGCCAATGTTGACGCTGGAAGGCGCTGATCTTGGTTACGGGGGTGACGCGAAAATTCTCTCTAATGTGAATCTTCGTCTGGACCCTGATGATCGCATTGCGATTGTTGGCGCGAACGGACAGGGCAAGACGACGCTGGTGAAATCTATCGCTGAGCGCTTGCCGCTGATGGGCGGAGACCGCAAAGTACCCAAAGCCATTCGGATTGGTTACTTCTCGCAGGATCAGCTCGATGAGTTGGTGCTGGGTGACACGGTGCTGGACCATGTGCGCCGGGTTATGGAGAAGGGTACTCCAGAGGCCAAAGTGCGCGGGCTTGGCGCGCAAATGGGCTTCTCGCACGAGAAGATTGAGACCAAGGTTGAAAAACTGTCGGGCGGCGAAAAAGTGCGACTGTTGCTGGGCCTGATGTCTGTTGAACGCCCGCATATTCTCATCCTCGATGAGCCGACCTCTCACCTTGATATTGATAGCCGTGAGGCGCTGATCTATGCGCTGAATGATTTTCCGGGTGCTGTATTGTTGATTACGCACGATGTGTACTTGGCGGAGGCCACGGCCGATCAATTGTGGCTGGTGCGTGATGGGCTGGCGAAGCCTTATGATGGCGACTTGAAAGACTATCGCGCGCTGGTGATGCAGGCGGATAGAACCGGAGGCGGCGGCAAGAAAGCTGCGTCTGCGGAGAAGCCGAAGAAGGCCTCAAGGTCGTCTAAGCCTTCAGGGAATGTCAACGGGCTGAAAAAGGCTGCGTCTGAGGCGGATACCAAGTTGGAGGCGCTGACGAAGGAGCTTTCAGCGTTGGATGAAGGGTTAGCGTCGTCTGCGTCTGACCCTGACAAGTATGCCAAGCTATCGAAGGAGCGCGCGTCTGTGGCGAGTGCTCTTGATGTGGCTGAGGCGGCTTGGATGGAAGCCAATGAGGCCTATGATTTAGCTAAAGCTTAGAGGACTGCTTCACACCAAGCGCGGTAGAAGCTTCATCATTTAAGTATAGTTACTATATTTATATATTCATGGACACCAGATTTTCGCCATGGCAACTTGCGCTCAAAAGAGTCGCGGGGATTTGCCCGTGGGGAAAACGAAATTCAGAGGGATTGGACACATGAGAGTTTTAAAAAGCGCGGTTGTAGCGATGACGGCGATTGGCCTTGTGGCCTGTGCAGGCGTGCCGACGGGCGAGGACATTGCAGGCAAAGCCGCGATGAGTGGCGAAGTGGCGACGTTTAGCGCGCGCCCAACTGAGCAACGCATTCCCCTGATTGACCAGAACAATCTGACGCCAGCGCAGGCAAAAATGCTGGCCAGCCGGGCGGATTTCAATCTTTATAAGACGCTCGCCCATCATGTGGACCTGTATAATGCGTGGTCGCCGCTTGGGCAGATTATGTTGAGCGGTTCGACGATTGATCCGCGCCACCGCGAGATCGCGATGCTGCGCATGGGGTGGCTGTGTCAGGCAGAATATGAGTGGGCGCAGCATGCGCGGATTGCTCATGACTCGTATGGTTTTTCGCCTGAGGAAATTCACCGCATTGCCGAGGGGCCGGACGCCGAAGGGTGGAGCGCGACGGATATCGCCGTGATGAATATGGCCGATGAGCTGCGCTATGACGGCACGATTAGCGACGTGACATGGGCCGCGCTGGGCGAGACATATTCTGATAAGCAAAAGATGGAACTGTTGTTCACTGCCGCTCAGTATCAGCTCGTCTCTATGGCGCTGAACTCATTTGGCATTCAGTTGGATGATGTGCTTGAGTTCCGTTTACCGACGGATTTGCCCTTGCCGCCTTTGGCGGGTGAGGTGGAATCCAGTGAGCCAGCGGGGCCGCGTTTGAAGGCCTTGCAGACTAGCGAGATGAGCGCGGCGCAGAAGGCGCTGATCTCTGAGCGGTTTGATCTGAACGGGTTTATTCCGAATTTCCATCGCGTGATGCTCAATAGCGAGCTGCTTTATGCGCCGCGTTCGGGCATTGGGCATTATATCAACAACAAGACGGAAATTTCGCCGCGCGAACGGGAGTTGCTGATTTTGCGCACGGCGGATTTGCTCGGCGCGGACTATGTGTTCGGGCATCATTCCGTCAAGGCACTGAAGGCTGGCATGACCGGTGCGGAAATAATAGGTATAGGGACGGGATCAGGCGATGAGGTTTGGTCTGCTGAGGACGCGTTGATATTGCGCGCGGCTGAAGATTTGCGGCGTGAGGCGTTTATCACTGATGAGGTTTGGGCGGCATTGTCTGAAACACATTCGCGCAAGCAGCTCGTTGAGATGGTCTACACAGTTGGCATTTACTCGATGAATAGCCTCGCGGTGAATGCGTTTGGTGTAGAGCGAGAGGCGGCAGAGTAATGTCGCGGTTTACATTGAAGAGCGCGCTGATCGGCGGTGCATTGTTGCTGCCGATCATGCTGAGCGCGTGTGCGAAGGATGAGGGGGAGTTGGCGGTCGAGCCTGTCTCGCTCGTGCAGGATAACACTGTCTATAATGGTGAGTGGTTGACGTGGGGCGGTGACCCTAGCTTTCAACGCTACAGTCCGCTTGAGCAGATTAATGCCGAGACAGTCGATGAGATGAAGATCGTTTGGCGTTGGAAAGCGCCGCCATGGGAGACGCGGCCGGACATCAACCTCAAAGGCACGCCGATCTATGTGGACGGGATGCTGTATGTGCCAGCGGGTGTGAACCAAGTTGTGGCGCTTAATCCGTCTACGGGCGAGACGGTGTGGGTGTATGATCCCGATCCGCAAGTGATTAAGGGGCGCAGCGAGGCGATATCTAGCCGCGCGGTAGGGTATTGGACAGATGGCGAGGTGAAGCGCTTGCTGCACAATACGCGCGATGGGCGGTTGCTGTCGATTGATGCGGAGACGGGGTTAGCCGACCCTGAATTTGGTGACAATGGCACAGTGTTGCTGCGTGAACATTTGAGGCCCGATGGCGGCGAGGTTCCGTTTGTGGGCTCGTCCTCTCCGCCTGCGATTGTGGGCGATGTGGCCGTCGCGCAGGTTGTGGCGGATATTACGTCTAAGGACAAAGAGGCTACGCCGGGGCATATTCGCGGATATGATGTGCGCACGGGTGAGCTGCTCTGGACGCTCCACACAATTCCCCAACCGGGTGAGGCCGGGCACGAGACGTGGGAAGACGAGAGCTGGGCCTTCACGGGTAATACTGGTGTGTGGTCTATGATGAGCGTCGATACTGAGCGCGGTTATGTCTATATGCCGATTGAGGCGCCGAGCCATGATTTTTATGGTGGGCACCGCAAAGGCGACAATCTGTTCAGCCAGTCGATTGTGTGTCTGGATGGGAAGACGGGTGAGCGCGTTTGGCATTTCCAAATGGTGCATCATGGGCTGTGGGATTATGACCCGCCCGCTGCGCCGATTTTGCATGATGTGGTGATTGATGGGGAGACCATTCCGGCGGTGACGCAGGTGACCAAACAAGGCATGAGCTTTGTGTTTAACCGGGAAACTGGCGAGCCGATCTGGCCGATTGAGGAGCGGGCGGTGCCGCAATCGACTGTGCCGGGGGAGCGGAGCGCGCCGACGCAGCCTTTCCCGACTTTGCCGGAGGCGTATTTGCCGCTGGGCTTTAGCGAGGATCGGTTGGTCGACTTTACGCCGGAGCTGAAGGCTGAGGCGCTGGCGATTGCTGAGAATTATGTGCGTGGGCCGATGTATACGCCGCCGTCTATCGTGACTGAGGATGGCACGAAAGGGACGTGGGTTGAGCCGAGCTATGGCGGCGGGTCTAACTGGAATGGGGCGGCGTTTGACCCTGTGTCAGGGCAGATGTTTGTGCCTAACCGAAATTCTGCCTTTGTGGCGGGGCTAGGGATTCCCGATAAGGACAAAACCAATTGGGATTATTTGCGCCTGCCGACGGGCCGTGTGCCGGGGCCGCAGGGTTTGCCGGTGTTGAAACCGCCTTATAGCTTTGTGACGGCGACTGACATGAATTCGGGCCACCATACATGGACGCAGCCGATAGGCGGTGCGCCGGACTGGATTCGCGAGCATGAGGCGCTGCAAGGGCTTGATTTGGATTTTGACGCGATGGGGCAGATTGATATTCGCCCCAGCCCACTGGTGACCGGTGATTTGGTGTTCTTGGCGGAGTCTGGGAATTTGTTTGGTGACCCTGGTGGGCCGCTATTCCGGGCGTATGACAAGACGACGGGCGAGGTGGTTCACGCGTTTGAATTGCCGGAACGCACGAGCAATGCGCCGATGACTTACCTGCATGAGGGGCGGCAGTACATTGTAATTGCGGTCGCGACGGCGGAGCATCCGGCTGAACTGGTTGCGTTGAGCTTGCCAGCGGAGAGTGACCGGGCCGGGCCAGTGGTGCCGCATGAGTGGTTGTTCTCTTCACAGCTCGGTCCGGAACCTGTTGAGGCGGCGGTGTATGACCCGGCGGAGATTGCTGCGGGTCGGGACATCTATCTGGCGTCATGCAGCGTGTGTCACGCTGAGCAGGGCGAGGGACGCGAAGGCGGCGCGCCGAACATTCAGGCACTGACGGATTTTGAGATGATCAAGGTGCGTATCGTTGATGGCGGGGTCGGCATGCCCGCGATGAATGCGATCCTGTCGGATGAGGAGATTGACCAAGTCTCTAAGTTTGTGGCGAGCGGGTTGCCTTCTGCTGAATAGACATTGAAACGTTGCGCTAAAAGAAAAGGGGCTTCCGGTTGGAAGCCCCTTTCACGTTTTGGTCGTTTGCTGACGTTTAGTCGAATGCTTCGCCTTTGGCGGCTTTCTCTTTCAGCAGTTTGGAGATGGTGAAATCTTCGCCAAGCTTGTCAATGTGCTTCTCAAGACCGGCAACGATTTTGTCGAGGCCAACTGTTGACGCCCAGAACATTGGTCCGCCAGTGTAGGCAGGCCAGCCATAGCCGTTCATCCAAACAACATCGATGTCGGATGAGCGTTGTGCCATGCCTTCTTCGAGGATTTTGGCGCCTTCATTGACCATTGTGTAAAGCAGGCGCTCTGTGATTTCTTCATCAGAAACCTGACGTGGTTCATTGCCTGACTTCTTGATGAAGTCTGCGATGATCTCTTCAGTTTCAGGTGAAGGTGAGCCGCGACGGGCTTCGTCATAATCGTAGAAGCCTTTGCTTGTTTTTTGGCCGCGACGGTCACGCTCGCAGAGCACTTCGCGCACTGTTGAGCTTGAAGATGCTTCTTTTGTCCAGCCAAGGTCTAGGCCCGCAAGGTCAGCCATTTGGAATGGACCCATTGGCATGCCGAAGTCAGTCAGCACGCGGTCAACGTCCCACGGCTTTGCGCCTTCTAGGATGATGGCTTGTGCTTGCTGTTGGCGTGGCTTCAAGATGCGGTTACCGATGAAGCCATCGCAAACGCCAGACACAACAGCGACCTTTTTGATCTTCTTGGAGAGCGCCATGCATGTTGCCAGAACGGTGTCTGATGTTTTGGCGCCGCGTACGACTTCCAAAAGCTTCATGATGTTAGCCGGTGAGAAGAAGTGAAGGCCGATCAGACTTTCTGGGCGGCTTGTTACGTCTGCCATCTCGTTGATGTTTAGGTAAGACGTGTTGGACGCCATGATGGAACCGGGCTTCATCACTTCGTCGAGCTTTTTGAACACGATTTTCTTCACGTCCATATTCTCGAACACAGCTTCGATGACGAGATCACAGTCTGACAAGTCATCATAAGAAAGTGATGGGGTAAGAATGCCCATTGCCGCGTCAACTTGCTCAGCGGACATACGGCCACGCTTTGCTGTGTTGTCGTAGTTTTTCTGGATAATGCCGACGCCGCGATCTAGTGCGTCTTGTTTCAGCTCCAACAGTACGACAGGAATGCCCGCTGACAGGAAGTTCATCGCGATGCCGCCGCCCATGGTGCCCGCGCCAATCATGCCGACCTTTTTGATCGGGATAAGCGGTGTGTCTTTCGGGATGTCATTAACCTTGGTGGCTGCGCGTTCAGCGAAGAAGACGTGACGCAGCGCTGATGACTGTGTACCGGAAACGAGTTTCAGGAACAGTTCACGCTCTTTTTTAATGCCGTCTTCGAATGACAGTTCAACAGAGGCGCGGACAGCTTCCATGCAGGCAGCAGGCGCTTCGAAGCCACGTAGGCGACGGCCATTCTTTTCCATGAAGGTTGAGAAGACAGACGGATCAGCAACAGCTTCTTTGATCTTGTCAGTGCGCTCGCTTGTGCGTGGCAGTGGACGGGCCGCTGCGATGCTTTTTGCGTAGGCAATTGCGTCAGCTTCGAGGCTGTCTTCACCGACGAGCTTGTCGACGAGGCCGCTAGCTGCGGCTTTCTTAGCTGAGATCGGGTCGCCCTTGATGATCATGCTGAGGGCATCAGCAACGCCGACAACGCGCGGAAGGCGCTGTGTGCCGCCTGCGCCGGGCAGGAGGCCGAGTTTCACTTCTGGAAGGCCGAGCTTGGCTGACGGGACCGCAACGCGGTAGTGGCAACCTAGGGCGACTTCGAGGCCGCCGCCGAGCGCTGTGCCGTGAATGGCCGCGACAACTGGTTTTTCGGAGGCTTCGATAGACGTGATCACATCAGGAAGACCGGGAAGGACCGGAGGCTTGCCGAATTCGGTGATGTCAGCGCCGGCGAAGAATGTGCGGCCCTCACAACGGATAACTACGGCTTCAATCGCGGCATCGCTGCTGGCTTCTTCGATGGCAGCGGCAAGGCCCTGACGGACCGCAGCGCCGAGCGCGTTAACCGGTGGGTTGTTGGATGTAACGACGAGAATGTTGCCGTCCTTGCGGGTAGAGATGATCGACATGCTCTTATCCTCCTAGAAATGTGTCCTGTTGAGCGAATTTTGCAGGGAATCGGAATCCTCGCAGATCCCGTACCTGACATTCGAGGCCGGAAATGCTCACACTGTGACGATTTTGGCAAGTCTGCATGGTTGTTGAACAAAAGCGAACGGTTTATGGTTGGGTATAGAAAAATATTTGCAAACCCGGCATAAGATTTGTCGTGGCTTGCCCGGAGGAAACTATCGAATGACTGCAACGCCAAGCTGGCCCGCCGCCAGCCTCAAAGAAATTGAAGCTCAACTCTGTGCACCAGGCCAGAAATTTGAGATGGAAACCGTCCAAGTGAGAGGGATTCCGACACGCGTTTGGAAGAACAATCCGGTCAGCCTCGCAACGCTTGCAAATGCGGCGAAGGAACATGGGGAGCATTTGTTCACCATCTATGAGGACGAGCGCGTTTCTTATGATGCGTGGTATCGCGCGACAGCGATATTGGCGGCAGATCTGCAAGCGCGCGGCATTCAGAAGGGCGACCGTGTTGCCTTGGCGATGCGCAATCTGCCCGAGTTCCCCGCGATTTACTTCGCGGTTGTGGCGATTGGTGCGATTATTGTGCCGCTAAATGCGTGGTGGAAGGGCAATGAACTTTCTTTCGCGCTGGAAAATTGCGGAGCGAAAGCGGTATTTTGTGACGCTGAACGCCACGTTACGATTGCACCGCATCTGGCTGAGCTGAAGAATATTGAGACGGTTATTGTAAGCCGCTTGCCGGGCGACGTGCCGGCGGGCGTCGTGGCGCTGGAAAGCATAATCGGTGAGCCCAAAGCGTATAAGGATTTGCCCGAGGCTGACTTACCGGTAGTAGAGATCGACCCGGATGATGATGCGACGATATTCTACACGTCTGGCACCACGGGTAAGCCGAAGGGCGCCGTGGGGACGCACCGCAACGCGACGTCTAACATCTTGTCTTCAGCCTATGCAGCCGCGAGAACGGCGATGCGCCGGGGTGAGGCCCCACCAGAGCCGGAGAAGAAGGTTGGTCTGTTGGTCATCCCGCTCTTCCATGTGACGGCGTGTAATGCGCGCCTGATGGGCTCTGTCATGGCCGGGCACACGCTGATCTTCATGCACAGATGGGACACGGTGAAGGCGTTTGAGATTATCGAGCGTGAGAAGGTGCAATCCACCGGTGGTGTGCCAACGATTGCGTGGCAGATGATTGAGCATCCGGATCGTAAGAAATATGATTTGTCCTCGCTTGAGGGTGTATCTTATGGCGGGGCGCCTGCTGCGCCAGAGCTTGTGCGCTTGATTAAGGAAGAGTTTGGCGCAGAGCCGGGCAGTGGCTGGGGTATGACGGAAACGTCCGCCACTGTAACTGTTCATGGTGCGGAAGATTATCTCAATCGCCCTGATAGCTGCGGCCCTGCGGTGGCTGTGTCTGATTTGAAAATCATGAACCTTGAGGGTGACAAGGAACTTCCTCTCGGTGAGGTTGGCGAGCTGTGGGCCCGTGGTCCGCAAATCGTGCGTGGGTATTGGAAGCGCCCTGAAGCAACAGCAGAAACATT
This sequence comes from Hyphomonas sp., assembly GCA_033851975.1. Lineage (GTDB taxonomy): Bacteria > Pseudomonadota > Alphaproteobacteria > Caulobacterales > Hyphomonadaceae > Hyphomonas. The sequence goes on from JAWSVJ010000003.1 coordinate 256,812, forward strand.
TATTGATGGTTGGGTGCGCACGGGCGATCTGGCGCGGCTGGATGATGAGGGCTTTTGCTTTATCGTAGACCGGGCCAAGGACATTGTGATCCGTGGTGGTGAGAACATCTATTCGTCAGAGATTGAGAATGTTCTTTATGACCACCCAGCGGTAAGTGACGCGGCGATTGTCGGCATTCCGCATCGTACGCTTGGCGAAGAGCCTGCGGCTGTTGTGCACCTTAGCCCCGGCAAGAGTGCGAGTGAAGACGAATTGAAAGCCTGGGTGCGTGAGCGCTTGGCATCATTCAAAACGCCGGTGCGCGTATTGTTCTGTGAAGAGACATTGCCGCGCAACGCCAACGGCAAAATCCTCAAGAAGGATTTGAAAAGCCTGTTTGAGGATTAGTTCGAACAGGCTTCTCGAATTGATTAGTTAGCTGTCCGCTGCGTCCATCGCAGCGGCAGCGCTAACGATCTCAGCACGTACAGCGCCCATTGTGACCGGGTGTGAGGAAGACAGGCCGCCGTCTACGACGATGGCTTGGCCGTTCACATAGCTGGAGTAATCTGAGGCGAGGAACAAGGCAGCGCCTGCGATCTCTTTTGGTTCGCCGCCGCGCTGGGTTGGGTTTAGCTGGCCGATCTTGTTTTCTTTGCCGACGCTGCGTGCATGGTCATAAGCGCCTTTAGTCATACCGGTCTCGATGAGGCCGGGGCAGATGGCGTTGACGCGGATACCTGTGCCAGCCAGCGTTTGCGCTGAGGTTTGCACGAGGTTGATGACACCAGCTTTAGACGCGGAGTATTGAGCCGGGCCAGCGCCGGAGCGTAGGCCCGCGACAGATGCCGTGCAGATGATGGAGCCACCGCCGCGTGCGCGCATTTTTGCGGCGGCGTGTTTGATGGCGAGGAAGGGGCCGACGAGATTTACCCGTAGCACGTTCATCCAAAGCTCTGGCGTGCCGGTGAGTAGCTCACGGTGGCCGCCTGTGATGCCTGCATTTGCGTAGAAAATGTCGAGACCGCCATAGGTGTCGCAGGCGAGATCGACGAGTTTGATGACATCGCTCTCTTCGCCAACATCCATCTTAAGGGCGGTCGCGCTGCCACCTGCTGCAGAAATTGCTGCGACAGTTTCGGATACGGCGTCAGAAATATCGGCTGCGACAACTTTTGCGCCAGCGTTGGCAAATAGCATGGCAGATGCGCGCCCAATGCCTGATGCTGCGCCAGTCACAATCGCGACTTTTCCGGTGAGATCGATGTTTTCATTGGTCATATTGCGGGGATGCTCCGTATTTCTATGCTGAGTATAGTTGCCAAACACTACCGCGCTGTCTCCACTGCGTCGATGCGTGCAATTGTTCCAACCTGCTCAGCGGTGTGGAGAATTGAGGTGACATCACTACACCGGAATATTATTAGGGTATCTATGAACGTTATGGACACCAGCAACGCCGGTTCAGAATCTTCGCGATTTGAGAAGAAACGCGAGGTCATTTTGGACGCCGCGACCGAACTCATTAATGAGCAGGGCGTTAAGGGGCTAACCTTTGCGCGTGTTGCGGCCGCTGTTGATCTGAACACCACGAGTGTTACCTATTATTTCCGTAGAAAAGAGCTGCTCGCTGCCGCTGTGTTTGAGCGCACGATTAAAGAACTCGATATTTTCGTGTCTGATGCGGCGCGCCAAGAGACGCCGCAGAAGCGTGTTGCGCGGTTTATGGAGCTAAACTTCGACCATCGCGCGAAATTGCGCCACGGAAACGCGCGTCCATTGGCTGTTTTGTCCGATATGCGCGCATTGGAAGACCCGTTGCGCGGCGAAATTCAGGAGAGCTACAACCAAGTTTTCCGCAAGATGTGTGGATTTTTTGGGCCAGCGACAACCCCGCGTGAGCGTTTGCGCTCGATTGCACGAGCGAATGTGTTGTCGGAGAACATGTATTGGTTGCCGGTTTGGATTATCGATTATTCAATTGGCGATTTTGAACGCATCCAATCGCGCTTAATGGATTTGTTCGAACACGGGTTTGGGCAAACCGACGCGACATGGGCGCCTAAGCGCCTTAGTGATGATAAAACCGGGGATGACTCCAAAGAAGCTGGGCTTGAGAACTTCTTGCGTGTTGCGACGCGGCTTATCAATGAGCGCGGCTATCGCGGGGCATCTGTGGAGCGCATCGCCTCTGAGCTGAACGTAACCAAGGGAAGCTTTTATCACCATTTGGACGCCAAGGATCAGCTGGTGCTTGAGTGCTTCTCTCGAAGCTATTCGCGCGTGTCAGACACCCAGCGTGAGGCGCGTGAGCTAGGCGGCACATTTTGGGAGCAAGTAAGCTCTGCGATTGCGAAATTGCTTCACATTCAATTTGATCCGTACTTCCCATTGTTGAGAACAACTGCGCTACAGGCGCTGCCATTAGAATTGCGCGGAAGCGTTGTTGCGCGGTCTAACCGTATGGCGCGGCGATTTGCTGGCATGTTGATCGATGGGATTAGCGAAGGGTCTGTTCGGACAATCGACCCGTTGATCACCAGTCAGGCCATTATGGCGATGTTGAACTCAGCATTTGATATTCAACGTTGGGCTAGCCAGCAGGATTTAGACGACGCGGTTTCGATCTATGCTTCGACGCTGGCGTTCGGTCTGTTTGACGATACCGACATATAGCGGCTGCAGCTAGCCTGCTATTTGATCTGGCTGGCACGCACGTACGCCTTGTAGCGGTGTAATCACATCCCATCCGTCCGCCATAGTGCGAGTGAGACTTGCGACCGGAATGCGTTGACCACCTTCAATTTTCTCACCCGGCGAGAGCGTTAGCTTCACGGTCTCTGTGTCGTTTGAAAATGTTTGGCGGGTGAGGAACTGGCCAAAAATATCACCACCCGCAGCCGTAAGCGGGAGAGTGATTTCTTTGTTTTCTATGAAGACGATTGCTTGGTTCGAGGCCGCGCTGCTGAACAGCACAAATCGGCGCGGTGTGCCTCTCGTGAACAGGAATAAACCGCACTCGCCCGCTTGCAAGTCTTTCGGCGATAGCTGAACGCGTGTGTCAGCTTGGTTCGGAGCTACCGGGGTTTCGGTTTCGGATTGGTCGGCGGGAGTCGTTGCGCACGCTGCCGCTATAAGGAGTGTGAGGGCTGATGCGAGAGTTCTGTATGCAGTCATTCTTCGACTCCTAAAATGTCGTGACTTGGTGAAGCGCAAAGCCTTTGCCGGAGGGGGTGAACCCCATGCTTTGCAACGCGACACTGACTTGGCCGTCGAGACCTTCGACCTCTATCGTTTGATCTATTGTGCCAGTTGGGGAGGCGATGATCGAAATGTTGAAGCGCTCTCCAGCCTCGCCCTCACCAGAGAGAGGCAATATCAAATCACCATTAGCACATGAAATTTCACCCTTCAGAATGGGCCAGCTTCTGCCGTATTGCGTGCCGAGGCGTTGCAAAATGTCTGTTTGGGCAGCCCCAGAGGCGGATTTACAGGCTCCTGACAACTCAGCAGCAGCATCTACATTTTTGAGGGATAGCGCGCCGCCTAGCTTTTGAAGCTCTGGGTGAAGGCCCGACATTGTGCCGACGAACAGGTTCATGTCGGTGTTCTTGAGACGGATGGAGTTCTTGCTGATAGCGATATCGCCGCGCGCGCGGCCTTGCTCCGAGATCCAATCGAAATGTGATGGCGCGCCGCCTGTGATGAACTTCCATGGCGACAGGCTCATGTCGATGGCCCCTAAAGGGTTGCCGTTCATTCCTAACCCTGTGACTTGGCCATCCCAGATCGTTCCGCGTGCTTGTTGCCATGACAGACCTTGCGACGTTGCGCCGGAGTTACGCATGACGAAGGATAGCGGAATTTTGGTGGCGAGACCGATCGCGAGTGCGCCGATGAAGAGGAGTATGATGAGTAATCGCGTCATTCTTGTGAGCTTCCACCAAATTCAAAACTGCTGCGGACGAGATTGCCGCCTACATTGGACATCGTTGCTTTGGAGACTTCTACACCGACTGTGCGCTTAAGGTCGAACAGCCATGCGAACACGGCTTGCGCGGGTGTATCATCCAATTGGACGGTGACTTTGCCATCATCTGTCATCTGCACGCGGGTGATGGTTAGGCCGCGATTGCTCGCCGTGTCGAGAATAGCGCGGCGGAAGGAGTCGGGATCTAAATTCTCTTTGAATGTGTTCGCGGTGGCCCCAGTGTCACGGTTACCGTTTGGGCCCCGGTTGGAGAGTATGTCAAGCATTTGGGCAGAGCGGGCGACATCCATCTTGTTGGCCGTTCTGGCCTTAAGCGCCGGAGAGATGATGAGTTGTAGGAAGATGAACCCGCCGCATATTATTGCGGCGAGGGCAATCATGCTGCGCTCTCTCATTGTGAGTTTTTGCCACCACTGAGTCATTGGCTTGCCTCCATGGTGACGTCGCCGAGCACTTGGTCGTCTTGCTGGCGGGAGTCGCCTAAGGTGACGCTTAAGCCTTTGGATTCTAGTACGCGTTTTAGGTCTATGTCCGCCCCGTATTCTGGGTAGGTCATGCTGGCGACCAAGCGGCCGTTTTCCGTGTTGAAACGGAGGCCGCGAATGGCATGCGTGTCATCATCGGGCAGGGCGCTGTAGAGCAAGGCAGTTGCGTTTAGGAAATCCAATTTGGGGGCCTTGGAGGCAGCTGTTGGTCTCTGTACGGTTTGGGCGAGGTTGTTGGGAACAGGTCGGCCGGGGTTTTGGGCAGCGTATAGGTCTTTGCCCTGTTGCTGCATCGCTGTGTTGAGGCGCCCCAAATTGTGGTTCTCTAGAAGCAGCGTCGTGAGGAATAGCGCGGCAACTGCGCCGAATAGGGCGGCTGGTAGTTTCCACTGTTTCAGGTCTAGCGTTGATTGGTTCCGGGCAGCGTAACGGTCTTGGCGCAGGTCTGTCAGTTCGACTGTTTCGTTTGCCCACAGTGCCAATTGCGCAAGTGGTGGCTGTGTGAACGCTTGAACCGCTTTGGTGCCCATACGCTCAGCCAGCGTGTCGCCGAAGATTTCAATTGGCGCGCTTGTTTTGGCAAACACGGCTTGGATTGCGTCATCTGGTAGGCTGGCGTCTAGCGCGAAGAATTGATCTGGGAATGCGACGAGATAAGTGTCGCCCGCATCTAGCGCGGTGGCGAGGCCGGGAAGCACGGAGGCGTCGGCCACGAGCTTGGCATTTGGGTAGCCGAGAGATTTTGCCTGCTCGACCCAGCGCTCCATCAGGTGAGGACTGACGGCGTGCACGTGGTAGCGTCCGTCGGCGAGTTTGCTGCCCACGGCGAAATGTGTGTCGTCAATTGGGGCGGCGAGGTCTTCCTCCAAGGCGAACTTAGCCGTGCGTTTAAGGTCAGCCGTTTTTTGGCCGCCGAGACGGGCCTTGTGGCATGACACATCTGTCGCTGGCACAAAGAAAACGATCTCAGTGTTTGAGGATGTCTCTGTATCGGCTTGGGATGATAGGTGCACCTCGCCATTCGTGACGGAGGCGAATTCAGGTGCTTGCCCTGCAGCGGGGAGGTAGGCGTATAGGCGACGTGTCATTGGCGTTCTCCGATGACGCGTTGCAGCAGTGTTGGCTCTGAGCTGGTCACAATATCATAGGTGAGTTTCACGGTTTGGGTCATAGGGCCCGAACTTATCTGGGCGTGTAGATCAATATAGCTGGGGTTTATGGAGATCATCGCGTCGTTGCGGGCGTGCTCAGCGATTTGGAGGACTGTGGGGTGGGTTAGGAAAGCTTCGGTGGTGCCCCAGCCATCCAAGGGACGCCCTAGAATGAGGCCTTCGGCGGTCTCCACTTTCATCTCGTTTGAGAATAAGGTGACAAGGAGACTCGCATCGGCTTCCTCTAGTGTTTCGATGTTAAGCGGGGTTTGGTCTGCATTGGGCCGTGTGCAGATGTAAGGAGAGATGCGCTTGACGATCTCGGAAGTGTAGCCCTCGATTGCATAAAGCTCTGACACGTTTGCGAGCCGGGTATTTGCCGCCATATAGGGTGTTTCTTGGCGCGCGTAGAAATTGCTCTCCTGCCCGAAGGCGCGGGGGTTGTCGTCGCTGTCTATCCAGTCAGCGAGACTGTCGGTTAGGGCGCGCGCGTCAGCCTCAAAAAAGCCCAGTGTCACCAGGAGTTTTTGATAACGCTCATCGGCTAAGCTGTCGTCGATTGCGCCAATTTGGTTGAGGTTAAAGCAATTGGTGGCGTCGGTGACCGTGATGTTGATCATGCCACGCTCGAAAGGCACGGGGATGATATCTGTCGGCAATTGACCATTGACGGTTTGGCTGACGAACTGCTCGACAACTGGCGCGCCAAATTCGAGGACGGATTGGGACGCGAGGCGGATTTGTGAGCGGTGCGATGCACTGCGTGAGAGTTCAACTGAGCGAGACAGGGACGACACGGCTGCTACTGCCGCAACGGACATGACAGACACAATCATCAAGATTGTGAGCAGTGCTGCGCCGCGATCGGCGGGAGGTCTTGGCGCGCTCATGACGATAGCCCCACAGTATATTTGAGGGTCAGTATATCCTCATCAGAGAAGGTGAGGCTCAGCTCAATGAGGTCAGGATGTGCACCGCCTAGTTCGGCGGGCCAAACGGCGATCCATTTGCCGTCTTCGCGATAGCGGATGTTGAGGTCTTCAATGTTGGCGTAGAGAAGGCGCTCATTGAATGGGGTCTGGCGTGAGGGGTCTGGGCGAACCCATGCGCGGCGGAGGAGTTGACCGTCGATCAAGTGATACTCGACGCGCTGCAAATTACTGCGGGTTCGTTCTGTGGTGGCCTCTGCCCAGCCATCGCGAATGAATGACATCAAGATGGCGTTGTCTTTGGACCGGGCGCCAATAAAGCCGTGCGGGGCGAGGGTTTGTTCTTGGTCTGCGCCGATGCGCGAGGTAATGGATGAGAAGTCGTTGCGGATTAGATTATCTGATTTGATCTGCTCCCTGACGCTTTCCATACGTCCATAGATGGCGGAACTAGCGTTGAGTGTTTGGACCATCAAGAGCATACCTGCTGTCGATAGCGTCGCGGTGATTGCGAGTGCGATGAGCACTTCCATGAGGGAGAAGCCAGTGTCTTTCCTCATGGCGCGATCGATTTCAGCGCTTGGGCGCGGGTATAGACCTGACCAGTTTGGGGGTCTGAGACTGAAACTTCGATCAGGTTGACCTGTCGGGTGTTTGTTGGTGTGATGGAAACTGTCCAATCATAGTCTCGACCACGTTGGGTGCTGGTGCCAGACCGCACGCCAGCGCTTAGCCTTGGGTCGCTCATCGCATCAGCGATTTGGCTGCTGGCCTCTAGCTCTGCATAGGCGCGCGCGTTCAGGTGGCTCGCACCGCGTAGCGTTTCATTGTTTAGCTTGATGAGGCCAAGGGCGGCGATGGAGAATATGCCAAGCGCCGCGATGACTTCAACAAGGCTGAAACCTGTATCAGAAGCGGAGTTCATTTGTGCGCTCCTGTATAATTTTTCCGTCACTCGTCATGGAGAGGGTGAGCGTGTCGTTGCCGAATTCAAAGGTGACTGTGTCGCCAGTTACGTATCCGGTTGGGTCCATCGTGAATGAGGGCGACAGGGGCGCTGTTGAGCTGACGCCGAGCGTTCTTTGGAACTTATCGAGCGCTAGGCGGACGTCGGATTCATGTGGGATCACTTCATTGGTTGCGGGTTGCCATGTCTGTTCGAGCCATTTGATTGGCTGGTAACCAGTCTCTGTGATTGAGAGGCCGTAAATGTCGCCGCTGATCATGGCCTCGTCTGCCGACTGGGAAAGCAGTTTGGAAACGGACTGACCTTGGCGAGCGAGCGCATCTGGTTGCTCTGGCCCTGCGAGAATGATGAAGGTGGAGGCGATAGCCACGATAAACACAGCGGCCAGCACTTCGGTCAGGCTGAAGCCCGCATCCTGAGTGTTGGTTGCTGGGGGTGGCTGCCTCATGGATTATTCTGCCCAGTTTCCGATGTCGTCGGCATTGCCGGATTGGCCGTCTGGGCCTGCCGAGTACAGATCGTATATGCGCCCTGAACGTGTGGCTGGGAGGGCGTAGATATATTCATTGCCCCAAGGGTCTTGCTCTAGGCGCTTAATATATCCACCGGGGCGGTATTGGTCTGTGTGGCCCGAAGACGGCGCGGTGATGAGCGCGTTGAGGCCGAGGTCTGCCGTTGGATAGGAGTTCATGTCGAAATTATATTGGTCTAGCGCGCTATCGAGAGACTGAATGTCTGCCTTTGCGCGAGTGACGTTTGACTTGCCTAGCAGCGGTGCGACGTAGACGACGATTGCCGTCGCCATAACGGCCATGATTGACACCGCGACCAGCACCTCAACTAGGGAGAAGCCTGAATCGTGCTTGGCTGTTTCTTTGGGGTCAGTTTTTGGATTTTGAAACATGGGACTTTCCTGTCTTGCAGTCATAGCTTAGCGCATTGCCATCGTGTTGAGTTGAATGATTGGTAGCATGATCGACAAGACGATTATGCCAACGAGGAGGCCAAGGAACAATATTATCAATGGCTCCATCAGGCTGAGCGCGGTTGAGGTAGCGGTCTCAAATTCATCTTCAAGAAAATCAGCCGCGCGGCCCATCATGCCAGAGATGTCTCGGCCAGCCTCACCCGAGGCGACCATGTGGACCATCATGGACGGGAAAACGCCGGTCTCTTTTACTGCTGCGCCGAGTGAGCCGCCTTCTTTGATGCGTTCTGATATTTGGTCGGTCGCATCGCGAAAGAGAGAGTTACTCATTGCTCCTCGGGAGGCGTTTAAGCATTCGATCACTGTGGCGCCAGACGCTGAGAGGGTTGCGAAAATTCGGGCGAAACGCGCGGCGGAAACTGTGCGTGCTAGATTGCCGATGATGGGTAGCTTTAGAATGGTGCGGTCTTTGAAGCTTGCTGTGGCCGGGGACGAGAGCAGTTTGCGCCCCAAGAGGCCGAGTAGGAAGAATGCGGGTATGATTATCCAGCCATAAGCGCGCAGGCCGTCTGATACGCCGATTACTGCGCGGGTGATCCAGGGTAGCTTGGCATCAAAGGTTTCGAATTGTTCGACGAGTTTGGGCACGACAAACCACATGAGCAGGATGACCATGCCTATCGCCATGCTGGCCAGCAGCGCGGGATAGATGAGGGCGGCACGCACCTTTTGTTTTAGGCGCCATGTGTTTTCTAGATAGGTCGCGAGGCGTTCCAGCACATCGCCTTGGCGACCAGACAGCTCGCCCGAGGCGACGACCGCTTTGTAGAGCGGCGGGAAGGCGTTGGGCGCGTTGCCGAGTGCGTCTGCGAAGCGCGCGCCTTCGGTGACGTCTGCGCGGACCTTGTGGAGGATCGCGGCGACAGACGGATTGCTGGCGTCTTGGGCTGCTGCGCCGAGGGCCTGCTCGACCGTCATGCCGGATTGGAGCAGCACCGCGAGCTGGCGGGTGAGGAGTGAACGCTCTTTGTCTGAGATTGACTTGCGGGTCTTGGTGCCTCTGGCTCGCTTTTCGGATAGCGGCTGGATGTCTGTAGGCATCAAGTCTTTGATGCGCAGCTCTTTGCGGGCCGCGCGTGGGGAATCCGCAGTGATTACGCCTTTTGACTTTTTGCCTGTGCCGTCAATCGCGGTGTACTCATACGCGGCCATTGCGATCCTCCCGGCGGCAAACGCGTAAGACTTCTGTCACGCTGGTTTCGCCTGACAGCACGTAACGGTGGGCGTTTTGGAGAAGCTGATTGTGATCTCTAAAGGCGCAGGCCTCGATGGCGTCTTCGCCTGCATCCGCGTGGAGCAGGTCTCTGAGGCGAGCATCAACAACGAGTAGTTCGTAGATAGCGATGCGTCCGTGGAAGCCTGTGTTGCCGCACGCCATGCAGCCATTTGGCGTGTAATGCGTAACGTCTTGTGAGGCTGGCATTTGAAGTGCGTCGAACTCAGCGTCGCCAACAGGGTGAGGCGTTTTGCAGACGTCGCACAATTTGCGCAAGAGGCGTTGGGCCATGACGGCGCGCAAGGTTGAGGCCATGAGGTAGGTTTCGACGCCCATGTCTTTCAGGCGAGTGATCGCTCCTGCTGCACTGTTCGTGTGCAGAGTGGAAAACGCGAGGCGACCTGTTGAGGCAAACTCGAAGGCGGCTTCGGCTGTTTCTAGATCGCGAATCTCGCCGACCATGACGATATTAAAATCTTGGCGCAAGATGTTGCGCAGTGCCTTTGCGAAAGTGAGGCCGACTTTGGCGTCCATCTGTGTTTGACTGATGCCGGGCAGGCCATATTCGACTGGGTCTTCGAGTGTCATGATGTTGACGTTGCCAGTGTTAAGGCGCGAGATGGACGAGTAAAGTGTTGTGGTTTTACCCGAGCCGACCGGGCCTGTAACGAGGATAACGCCATTGGGCTGTTTTAGAACTTCGTCGAAACGCGCATAGGTGTCGGTATCCATGCCCAGCGCTTCGAGGGAGAGCAGTGCGGTTTGTGTGTCGAGCAGCCGCAGGGCAACACGCTCGCCGAAGCGCGTGGGCAGGATTGCGACGCGCACATCGATGGAGCGTCCGGCGGCCTGTAGCGAGATACGCCCGTCTTGGGGCAGGCGCTTCTCGGCGATATCAAGTCGCGACATGACTTTGATGCGAGAGACGAGCGGCGCGGCGAGTTTGCGCGGCGGGGTCAAGACTTCCACCAAGTCGCCATCTATGCGGTAGCGGATGGAGAGTTTGTCTTCAAACGGATCAATGTGGATGTCTGATGCACGGCGTTTCATTGCCTCATAGATCAAGCCATTGATGAGCCGGATGACAGGAGCATCGCCTGAGTCGCCGAGTAGATCAGCGGCTTCGGGAATGTCGTCGATGAGGCCTTCTAAGCCGCCGCGACTGGCAACGGCTGCTTCGATGTCGTTCTCGCCCAGTGGACCTTTGCTGAATGTGGAGGTTAGAATTTGGTCAAAGGCGGCGGTCTCTAAGGGCTCCAGCGCGGCGGGCTCTCCGATAATGCGTCGCGCCTCGATGAGCGCCATCACGTCAGCGCCCGAGCGGACGCCGATTGTAGGCGTATTTCTATCGGAAAGGACGATCAGCCCTTTTTCCTTCGCGAACGCGTATGTAAATTGTGGAGAGGGGAGATCTGTCATGATTGATTAGGACGGAGGCTCGTCTCCCAGTACATCTCTGACGAAACTGTCAAGGGAGTTGATGTTTTTATCGTTCCCCGTCCACAATTCTTCAGCTTGGATATAGCGGTAGCTGCGAGCCGTTGCGTCTTTGGCACCTTGCTTGTCTCGAATGACCGTGGGGCGAATGAAGACCATGAGATTTGTACGCTGATGGTCTACGCCTTCAGTGCGGAACAAGCGGCCAGCGATTGGTACGTCGCCGAGGAATGGAATTTTTTCTGTTACCTCAGTGTCGGCGTGTTGGATGAGCCCGCCGATAACGATGATCTCGCCGCTATCAGCCAAAACACTGGTCTCGATGGAGCGCTTGTTGAAGACAAGATCACTCGTCGCAACGCCGACAGCGCCGGAAATGCTCGACACTTGCTGATTGATATCGAGGCGGATGGTGTCATCGGTAGATACCCGCGGGGTGACCTCTAGGCTGATGCCGATTTCCTTGCGGTCTACCGTGCGGAACGGGTTGCTGTTGTCGCTGCCGAGCACCTCGCCGGTAACGACGGGAACTTCTTGGCCGACGAGGAGGGACGATGTGCCATTGTCTAGAGTGAGGTTGAAGGGTTTGGACAGAACTTGAGATGTCGTGTCATTTTCAACAGCCGTAAGAATGGCGCCAAAGAGTGTATCGCCGCTCTGGCCACCCGCGCCGAGTGTCAGCCCGGTCGTGCCGAGGAGCGAGTTGATTGCAGAGTCAGTGAATGGATTGGAGCCACCTGTTGTGAACGGAGTGTTTTGGGAGATGGCGCCAGCAAGTGCGAGCATGTTCGGCGCTGATTGCGAATAGTTGGTTGAGGCGAAGGGGACGGTTGAGCCGTTCGTGCCTGACAACAGAAATTGTAGGCCGAGCTCTTTAGCGGTGTCGTCAGACATCTCGACGATGATAGCTTCGACCAGCACTTGGGCGCGGCGTTTATCGAGGTCTTGAATGACACGCTCTAGGCTGAGCAGTGTCTCGGGTGGCGCGCTGATGACGAGCGAGTTTGTTGCGACATGGTGCGCGATGGTGCTGGGTGTCGCAGCGTCACTTTGCTCGAATTGTCGTGTGGTCATCGCATTGGCGACTTTTTCGAGGATAGGGACCAATTCGTCTGCGTTGGCATTTTTGAGCGAGATGACGCGTAGTGAGTCTTCGGCGCGATTGGTTGCGTCCAGATCCTTTGCGACCTTGAGCGCACGTTCTACTAATTGCTCATCTCCGCGAACGATAATGGCGTTTCCTGTGTTCGTCGAGATGACTTTGAAATTAGCGGCGTAAGAATCTTCGTTTTGACGCTGATGGAGGTTCGTCAAAATGGATTGCAGCTCAGTCGCCGGGATGTTCTTGAGTTGTATGGTCTCGATACGGTCTTTGTTGGCGTCTAGGTCGGCAACCAGTTTCCTGATGCGCGGCATATTTGACGCGTAATCGACGACAACGACCGTGTTGGAGCGCGGGGTCGCGATGACTTGGCCTTGCTGATCGATGAGCGGCTTGATCATTTGCGCGGCGTTTTGGGCGCTGAAATTGTTGAGGTGCAAAATCTCAGTAATGAAGCTGTTTTGTGTAAGGCTGCCGAGGCCCGCCTCTCCAACCGCGGATTGCTCTGGAACAATGCGGTAGGCGTTTTTGCCGGCTGGTATAGCCGCAAATCCGTGTACGCGCAGAGTTGAAAGGAAAACGTCGAACACGCCGTCTGTGGTGAGTTGCGCTGATGAGGTCACCGTAACGCGCTTCGCCCGTGCGTCTGGGTGAACGATGAAGGTGTAGCCAGTTACAATCGAAACATCGGCGATGAGGGCGCTGAGCTCTACGTCATCAAAATTGAGGACGTGACGGCTTTCTCCGGTGCTTGTGTTTTGCACCTGTGCGAGGGCGCCCGGCGTAAAGGATGCTAAGAGGGCTGCCGAAAGGCCTAGTTTGAGGCGCATGTCAGTTTCCTTCTGAAAGTCTGAAGCTAATTGTACGGGGGCTGCCACCGCGTTCTACGGTGAGCGAAATATCGCCTGATCTTGAGAAGCTGTTCAAAATGTCTTGGATTTCAACGTCACCAATTTTGTCGCCGTTGAGCCCGGTTATGAGGTCACCGGTTTGGAAGCCGAGCTGGCCGAAGGCTACGGGGTCGGCGCTCGTATCTAGGCTGTAGCCCATCAGGTTTCCGCCTTCGACAACGGTGTTGAATTTTAGGGATGAGGCGAGTGCTTGGCTAACCACCGGCACATTGCTGGATGACGCCGTGCTGACCGGTGTTTGTCTCGGTGCTCCTTCGACCATGCCCTCCTCTTCTGGGAGCGACAAAACAGAGAGAGAACCAAGGCTGCTGTCCATCATCAAGGTTTCACGTTCCCCCCGACGGTTGATAAGCGCGCGGTCTGGAAACACCTGTTCAAGCGTTACGCCGTCAATAATGGTATCCCCGATATTGTAGATTTTGGACTGATTATCTGGGGTTAGAATGACCGCCATTGCCTGAGTATTGGGGTCGCTTCCTGCATCAGATGTGGCGCGAAGGCCCTTTAGGCGCAAATTTAACGATGTTTCAGGCGCGCTTGGGATGATGGCTATCGCGGAGTTTCCGGTACCGAAACGGGTCTGCTGGACGAGGACCGTCACGTCAGTGGTAAACGTTGGAAGTGATGAGTTTACTGCAGATGGCGCGGTGCGGGGAATTGGATGAGACCTCGCAACAGAACCTTGAGGCTCGATGAGCAGCCATGCGAGTTTTGCCGTATACAGCCCGGCCAAGCCAATGAGGATTGCGATCAATGCGATCCGGCCCGCAGCGAGAAGCGGGCCAGCTCTAAATGGGATGTTCGCAAGCTGTTTCATCACACTTGTCGATTACGGCGGCATGACCTCAGAATCAAGCGGGTTCGCTGCAGTGGGGAAACTGTAACGAACTGCTGAACCATTAGCCTACGATGGAAAATGTACACGTATTTTGGAACTTCCGTTTCAAACTGAAGGAAATAATTGTGTGCTCACCATAGATGTCGATCAGCACTTTATCCAAGTTACGTTCTTGATATGCTTCAGTTCCTTCGCCAAATAGTTCCCAATATTGAGTGGGCCTTCTGGCTCGCTACGTTTCAAATCGAGGGCTTTGTTCCGTACAAAATCGTCGGTGAGTGGACTTTGTTCGAGAACTCGCGGGAGGTTACGTGCTGCAAGCGCTTCACCTGATCCGATATGTTCCAGATCTATAGGTCGGGTTTCTGGATGGTAACTGAAATCACCATCTACGCTAGCATCCAACCCTATTTGGATATGGGTTGGATGAAGCAGTAGTTGGAAGGATGTTTGTCAGCACTCAATCGGGTTTATGAGGAGTGCTGACTTTTTTCAGATTGTGTTGACTATGCTCGGCCAAAAACGCGGGTGAAGATCGTGTTTACGTGGGCAAAGTGATAATCCAAATCGAACAGATTTTCCAATTCGGCGTCTGTCAGTCTGGATGAAACTTCCTCGTCGCCCTTGAGCAGATCGAGAAGGTCGCCTTCTTTCTTCCATGTGCGCATCGCGTTGCGTTGAACGAGGCGGTACGAGTCCTCGCGGCTGACGCCTTTCTCAACGAGCGCCAGTAGAATGCGTTGTGAGTTATGAAGGCCGCCCATGCTGTCGATGGTGGCGAGCATGTTGTCTGGATAGATCAACAAATTCTCAATCACGCCAGCGAGGCGATGGAGGGCAAAGTCTAGGTGCGCAGTCGCGTCCGGCCCAATACCGCGCTCAACAGATGAGTGGGAAATATCGCGCTCATGCCAAAGCGCAACGTTTTCCATTGCCGGGGTCACTGCGGACCGAACGAGGCGAGCGAGGCCGGTCAGGTTCTCCGTTAGAATTGGGTTGCGTTTGTGGGGCATCGCTGACGAGCCCTTTTGGCCCGCTGAGAAGAACTCTTCTGCTTCCAGCACTTCGGTGCGCTGTAGATGGCGTACTTCTACAGCCAGACGCTCGATAGATGAGGCGATGACTCCTAGCACGGCGAAATACATCGCGTGGCGGTCACGTGGGATTACTTGTGTCGAAACTGGCTCAATAGTGAGGCCCAGCTTGTCAGCAACATGTTGCTCAACGCGCGGGTCGATGTTTGCGAATGTGCCAACGGCGCCAGAAATAGCGCAGGTCGCAATTTCTTCACGAGCATCTATCAGGCGTTTTTTTGCACGCTGGAACTCTGCATGGAAGGTGGCGAGCTTGATGCCAAAAGTTGTTGGTTCAGCATGGATGGCGTGGCTGCGCCCGATCGTTGGCGTGAGCTTGTGCTCAAAGGCGCGCTTTTCAAGGGCCGCCAGTACGCGGTCTATGCCTGTTAGGAGCAGGTCAGACGCTTTGACGAGCTGGACGCTTAGGCAGGTGTCTAGGACATCTGAGGAGGTCATGCCTTTATGGAGGAAGCGGGCCTCGTCGCCCACATGCTCTGCCACATTGGTCAAGAATGCGATGACGTCATGTTTTACTTCGCGCTCGATCTCATCAATACGGTCGACCTCGAATTTCCCGCGCTCGCGAACGGCTGCTGTCACTCCCTCAGGAATAATGCCCAATTGTTCCATGGATTCAGCGGCGAGTGTTTCAATTTCCAACCAAATCCCAAAACGGGCCTCTGGCGACCAAATATCGGCCATTTCCTTGCGAGTGTAACGCGAAATCATAAGAGCCTCCTAAGCCTTTGGCAGACTACATACAGGCTGGGAGAATAATGGATAGGGGGTGTGTAACGGTAAATCGTCGCGACTCAATTACACCCCTAATAGATCTTAAATTCCCCACTAACGCGTGTATTTTTGGTAATGATAACGCGAAAAATGCGAAAAATTAACCGCTACTGACTGGTGGAGCGCATGTCACTAAGCTATTAGGGGAATCAGTTGGGCTCTTGGTTAATGCAAGGTCTAGCCACTCCGTGTCGCCTTAAAGGTGCGGCATTCGGAGAAAAAGCCTTTGGTCGTGGATGGACTTCGACCGCTGCTTTGAAAGGGGAGTTGAAATGAACAAACTACTATATTTGTCGATCGCGTCGACCGCTATGACAGGCATGGCATTCGCTCAGGGTTCTGCGGACTATCCGCCGGAGTCTGATGCTGGTTCTTGCTTCGCACGTGTATTGATCCCTGAAATGACGGAAGTTGTTACAGAACAAGTGATCGATCGCCCGGAATCAACCGAAATCAAGGTTGTTGCAGCGCAGTATCAAACTGTGACTGAGCAAATCTTGGTCAAGGAAGAAACTGTCAGATACGAAGTTGTTCCTGCTGTTTATGAAACAGTGACTGAGCAAGTTATTGCGACGCTAGAACGCACTGAAACAGTTGTTGTTCCTGCGCAGTTCGAAACATATTCTGAGCAAGTGCTTGTACGTCCTGCTTACACAACTTGGAAGCCAGGTAATGGCCTCTACGGTCGTGGCGCAGCTGGCGTTGGCACAAGCGCAACAAATGCTGACGGCACAATCAGTGGCAACGGTGTTGCTACGGGTGAATTGCTTTGCCGTGTTGAAGTTCCAGCACAGTATGACACTGTAACGCGTACACGCCTTGCAATGCCTGAGCGTACTGAAACGAACGTTATTCCTGCGACATACAAAACTGTGTCAAAAGAAATCGTTTCTCAGCCTTCACGTGTTGTTGAGACTGTAGTTCCTGCTGTTTATGATACCGTTTCTGTTCAGAAAATGGTCTCACCAGCAATGGAAGACACGATCGTTATTCCGGCGACTTACCGGACTGTCGAAAAACGTGTTGTAACCGGCGGTGGCGGTCTTGAATGGCGTCAGGTTCTTTGTGACACCAATGCGTCTTCAGCGAAAATTGCTGAAGTTCAGCGCGCGCTGGGCGAAAAAGGCTACACATTGCCTGCGGACGGTTCATTCGGTCCTGCTACATTGCGTGCAATGGAAGACTATCAGCGCTCAAACGGTCTGCCAGTTGGCTACCTGACTGTTGGTACTGTTCAGTCTCTAGGACTGACTGCTTACTAGTCGATAGATTAGACAAGCGAATGAATATGAACCCCGGCGCAGTTTGTGCCGGGGTTTTTTTGACTGGCTCACATAACGAGGATTGGTAAAGCGCACGCATCCGGCTTAAGTATCGCGACAGATATTGAATCAGGAGGGACGACGATGAGCCAGCAGATTGTGAAAGAATATTACGGTGAAATTCTGCAGTCATCTGCCGATTTGAAGACCGACGCCTGCACGACAGACAGCAAACCACCGCTCCATATTCGGCAAGCGCTTGCCGCAGTTCATGATGACGTAGCGGCGCGCTATTATGGGTGTGGGCTTGCGATACCGTCTGCGCTGGAGGGGCTGTCGGTTCTGGATCTAGGGTGCGGTGCGGGGCGTGATGTTTACGCGCTGGCGAAACTGGTTGGCCCTGAAGGACAGGTGACCGGCGTTGATATGACGGACGAGCAATTGGACGTCGCTATGGCCCATGAAGGCTGGCATGCGGACGCGTTTGGTTATGACGCGCCAAATACGCGGTTTCTGAAAGGCGAGCTAGAGAAACTCGATGAGCTTGACCTTGCCGCTGGAAGTTTCGACCTCATCATCTCCAATTGCGTTATCAATTTGTGCACCGATAAAGAGGCGGTTTTTAGAGCGGCGCACCGTCTGCTGAAACCGGGCGGCGAGTTATATTTTTCGGATGTTTATGCCGATCGCAGAATTCCAAGTCACCTCGTTAAAGACCCGGTTTTGTATGGTGAGTGCTTGTCGGGTGCATTGTATTGGAACGATTTTCAGGCGGTAGCGAACACGTCTGGTTTTAAGGACTTGCGCGTGGTTGAGCACCGTCCATTGGCAATTCTGGATGACAAATTGCTGGCAAAACTGGGCGGGATTAAGTTCGCCTCTGTTACGGCCCGTTTGTTCAAATTACCCAATTTGGAACCGGCATGTGAGGATTATGGTCAGGCTGTGATCTATCGTGGCGGCGTTGAGGGCATGGAGGAGCTTTTCACACTGGACGCTGAGCACGCAATTGAGCGGGGCCGAGTGTTTCCGGTGTGTGGCAACACATTGGCGATGTTAGCAGAAAGCCGTTATGCGCCATATTTCAAGGTAGTAGGCGACGGGGCGCAGCATTTTGGTGTGTTCCCCGGGTGCGCAGCGCCAGATGTGTTTGCACCGCAAGCAGGAGAGCGCGACGCAGCCCCCGTTGGCGGCTGTTGTTGATCGGTTTTTACCTTTTGGCGCAATGAGCGCGCTAAGCATTGATCATTAGACTCTGGAGACGTTGCATTTGCCACATCATGAACATCACTTAATCGACAATATTGGTTGGTTGCGTGCGGCGATACTTGGCGCGAATGATGGGTTGATCTCGACCGCCTCCCTCATCATTGGCGTGGCTGCAGCGGTTGCGACACGTCAGGATGCGTTGATTGCAGGAAGCGCTGGCCTCGTGGCAGGCGCGTTCTCTATGGCGGCGGGCGAGTATGTCTCCGTTAGTTCGCAGTCGGACGCGGTGAAGGCTGACCTTAAGCGTGAGGCTGAAGAGCTGGGCAGTGACCCTGAAGGGGAGCTGTTGGAGCTAACCAACATCTATATTGGGCGTGGGGTGGAGCCGGAGCTGGCGCAGCAAGTTGCTGAGCAAATGACCGGACACAATGCGCTTGAGGCACATGCACGAGATGAGCTGGGCATTACTGATCTGGCGCGTGCGAGGCCGCTACAAGCAGCTGTCGCGTCAGCGATCGCCTTTGCGCTTGGCGCTATCTTGCCGTTGCTGGTGATAGCGCTGGCCCCAGAGGCTCATATGATCGGCTCAGTTCTCATTGCAACAATGTTTGGGCTGGTTGCATTGGGAAGCGCAGGGGCGGTGGCAGGCGGCGCCGTTGTATGGCGCGCAGGTACACGAGTGTGCATTTTGGGGGCGATCGCGATGGGTGCGTCGGCCATATTGGGGCATTTCATCGGCGCGAGCCTTTAGCGGGCAGACCGGTCAAGAAAAAGCCCCCGCAGAAATCTCTGCGAGGGCTTGTTTCATTTGAAGAGCCAAGTGGCTTACATTTTTGACATAGCAACTTGGAAGTTCTTGTCGACAGCTTCGATGAAGCCTTCTGTTGTGAGCCATTCTTGCTCTGGGCCGACGAGAAGCGCGAGGTCTTTCGTCATTTGGCCGCTTTCAACGGTTTCGATGATTGTCTTCTCAAGTGTTTGAGCAAATGCACGAACGTCTGGCGTGTTATCCATGCGACCACGGTGATCGAGACCACGTGTCCAAGCATACATAGACGCGATTGAGTTCGTTGAAGTGGCTTCACCTTTTTGGTGGTTACGGTAGTGACGTGTCACTGTGCCGTGCGCCGCTTCAGCTTCCACTGTGTTGCCATCTGGAGTCATCAGAACTGATGTCATTAGGCCGAGTGAACCGTAGCCTTGGGCTACTGTGTCGGATTGGACGTCGCCGTCATAGTTTTTACAAGCCCAAACGTATCCGCCTGACCATTTCATGGCTGCTGCAACCATGTCGTCGATGAGACGGTGCTCATAGGTGCCGCCGTATTCAGCAAACTTGTCGGCGAACTCTGCGTCGAAGACTTCTTGGAAGATGTCTTTGAAGCGACCGTCATAGGCCTTCATGATTGTGTTTTTGGTAGACAGATAAACCGGCCACTTGCGCTGTAGGCCGTAGTTCAAGCTGGCGCGTGCGAAGTCACGGATAGACTCGTCGAGGTTATACATGCCCATCGCGATACCGGATGAAGGGTAATCGAAGATTTCGTACTCTTGTGAGTCTGAACCGTCAGCCGCTTCCCATTTCATGGTCAGCTTGCCTTTACCGGGCACGAGGAAGTCAGTTGCTTTGTATTGGTCGCCATACGCATGACGGCCAATAACCACTGGCTCTGTCCAGCCGGGAACGAGACGTGGTACGTTTGAAATCACGATTGGCTCGCGGAAAACAACGCCGCCAAGAATGTTGCGGATTGTGCCGTTTGGTGACTTCCACATTTTCTTGAGGTCGAATTCTACAACGCGATCTTCGTCTGGAGTGATGGTTGCGCATTTTACAGCAACGCCGTACTTTTTCGTCGCTTCAGCCGCGTCGATTGTGATCTGGTCATCTGTTTCGTCACGCTTGGTAACTGACAGGTCATAATATTTCAGATCGATGTCGAGGTATGGGTGAATGAGCTTGTCTTTGATCATCTGCCAGATGATCCGGGTCATTTCGTCCCCGTCCATTTCGACTACCGGGTTTTTGACCTTGATCTTTGCCATGTTTGATTTCCTTGGTTTTGAAGCTATTGCAGTGCGCTATAGCAGAGCGAAAGCCCGCGTCAAAACAGGTTTCTATCATGGCAGACAGTCGCAGCCCGGCCATTATTCTCCATTCAGCCCAGCTGGGACTGAATATAGGTGCAGCCGCGCGTGTTATGCGCAATTTCGGACTGACCGATCTTCGGCTCGTCACACCGCGTGACGGATGGCCCAATGCCGACGCAGACACAATGAGTGCGGGCGCTTTCGACGCTGGCGTCGAGGTCACGGTGTTTGAGACGCTCCCTGAAGCGTTGGAGGGAATCACTTGGCTGGTCGCGGCGACGGCGCGCGTTCGTGGCATGGAGAAGCGCGTGGGCGACGCGCAGGATGCCGCGACAGAAATATTTGGTCGGCTTGAAAATATGAAGGGCCGAGCGGCGGTAATGTTTGGCGCAGAGAAATCTGGATTGCCCAATGACGCTGTCGCAATTGCTGATTTTTTGATGACCTATCCGGTGGACGCTGATTTCAAAAGCCTGAATTTGGCGCAGGCTGTGTGCGTGTTTGCCGCTGAGTGGGGCAAGCAAGTGCCGGAGCTGGATGGCATTGGCGGGTCTTCTGACAGCCATAGCAAAGAGCTAAGCCCGCCTGCAACGCGAGATGCGATTTTCAGGATGTTTGAGCATTTTGAAGAGGAGCTGGAGCGCGCCGGGTTCTTTTACCCGCCACAAAAGACGCCGCTGATGAAGGACAATTTGCGAGCGGCGTTCATTCGCGCTGACTGGACCGAGCAGGAAGTGCAAACCTTTCGCGGTGCGATAAAGGCGTTGGCGCTGGGCCGTGGCAAAGCGCGGATTGTGCGTGAGGAGTGATGAAAAAAGCGCCTCTATCCACGGGATAAAGGCGCCTTTGGAGTCTCATTTGAGTCTCATATTGGTCTCACGAGTGACCCATCGGGTCTCACATCGTGATTTACTTGCCTTTCCAGACAGGTGCGCGTTTTTCGATGAAGGCGAGGGGGCCTTCTTTGAAGTCTTCGGTTTTGACGACATCGCCGAAGGCTTTGCCGCTGGCTTTCCAGAGAGCTGCGTCATCATCTTTGAGGGCGTTTATTGAGACAGAGCGGCTGGCCTGAACTGCGATAGGCGCATTTGCATTGATCCGCTCAGCGAGCTTAAGCGCTTCGTCCAGGACTTCTGCTTCGGGGACAACCTTGTTGACCATGCCTAGTTCATAAGCGCGCTGTGATGATAGCGGGTCACCCGTGAGGATGGTTTCGAGGGCGACTGGCATGCCGATAACGCGAGGCAGGCGGAACAGACCACCAGCGCCGGCCACGAGGGAGCGCTTCACTTCCGGAAGGCCGAAATTGGTTGTGTCTGACACGACGATCATGTCGCAAGACAGTGCGATCTCGGTTCCGCCAGCCAGGGCGCTACCTGTAATAGCGGCGATAAGTGGCTTGGTGCGTTCGCGAGTGGCGATGCCTGCAAATCCGCCGCGTTCTGTGCTGAGGGCTGCACCATTGCCTGCATTGATTTCTTTCAGGTCGGCGCCGGCGCAAAAGGCTTTGCCGTTTGCTGTAAGGATGGCGAGCCAAATTTCAGGATCGTTTTCGACTTTATCGATTGCGGCTTCAATGCCACTCGCCATCATTCCATTGATTGCGTTGCGCGCTTCTGGGCGGTTGAGGGTAATAATCGCTACCCGGCCACGTTTTTCAAATTCTACGCTCATAGTTCTTCTCTCTCTGTTGCTGTATTATTCAATGAGTAGATGCGTTGACCTAGCGTCCGGCAAGGTGTCGATTTGGGAAAATGCAAAGGGAAATCCCCTTGTATTCGCGTGTCGTGACAGGTTAACTCATGCCGTAAGGTCTGTTTTGACCTGATTGTGTTCAATTTAGGGGAGACACACTGCGATGACCGAATTGGTTAGCCCAACAGCGCTGCAATATCTGGATCGAGCCATGGGTGGCTTGAAAGGCTTGGGATTGGTTCCCGCTAAAACGAGCGCCAAATCGGCGGCGCCCATTGTGGCACTGCTCGAACAGATATCTGATCTGGATGAGACACGTGTTGCCGCGATTGCGCGCACACTCGATCAGATGAGCCTGTTTAATGATGTAGTGCGCGAGCAATTGTCTGGCATGACGATTGGCCAACGCTATGAAGGCATCACAGCGGCGTTCACATCTATTCGGGATGACGCCAAGTCAATGGTGGATCAGTATGCTGATGGTAAAATCTCATCCATGGAGCGTGTGTCTAACGTTTGGATGAAGATGACACGCGGCGATATCGCGACCCGGTTTGGTGAAATCAAAGACTTGTATCTTGAAGTTCAGGACGAGAGCGCCAACCAGATTGATCGCGAGCACAAAATTCTCGATGCGTATCTCGATTTTCGGGGCGCGATGAAGCAATCGGAAGTTATGGCGCTTGAGGTGCTGAAGACCGCTGAGGGCGAATTGGATGCTGCGCGCGGCAAGGTCAACGAATCCGTTGCGAAAGTCGCTGGCTATATCGGCGAGGAACCCGCCGAGCGTGCGAAGCTGGAACTGACCCGTGATGAGAAATTACGCGAGTTGCAGCAGGAAGAAAAGCGCTATCAGATCACCAAGGACCTGTCTGACAATATCACGATTGGGTACAATACATCTGAAGTGATTATGGCGCGTCTCGTGCAAACGACGAATGCGAAAGAACGTGTGTATGCGCAATCTCTCAGCTTCTTCTCTACGAATGAAGTTGTTCTGACCGCGCTGACCGCGAGCTTTACCGGGTTGCACGGTTTGCATGAAAGCACGCAGACTTTGGAAGCCATGAAAGACGGCGTGAACAAGTCGCTTGAAGTGCTCGCCGAAATTGGCGGCGAAGTGCAGGAAGCCGCGATTAAAGCCGGTTATGGTCCAACGGTTTCAGCGGCGTCTGTGAAGATGTTGGTTGATAGCGTGGTTAGCTTCCAAGAGCGCTCGCAAGTCATCATCGCTGAGATGCGTGTACTGTCGACGAAGAACTCCGAAGAAATTCGGGAGTCTGTTGAAGACGGTAAGCGCCGCTTGACGAAACTAATCGAGGAAGGCGCGGCCCTCGCGCTTGTGCCACGGGGTTAAGTTTTGACTGAACCAAGCTTGCCAGATGTCGCGCCGGATAAGCGCAAACTGGACGACGTAATGCTCGCGATGGATGTGGTGGATACGCTGCGCCATCGCGATATTGCGCTTGCCAAAGAACTGAACGCCGAGGGGCGAGAGGAACAGCTGCTTAAGCGGCTGCGCGAGATTTATGGTGCGCAGGGTATTGAGGTGTCTGACCGTGTGCTGCTCGAAGGCGTAAGAGCCCTAGAAGAGCAGCGGTTTAAGCATACGCCGCCCAAGCCATCATTTCAGGTGAAACTGGCGAAGCTGTATATCAATCGGCAAAAATGGGTGACACCTGTGGTCGCTCTTTCACTGGCGGCAACGGCGCTGTTTGGCACATGGCAGTTTGCTGTTGTGGGGCCGGAGCGGGCCAGGGCGGCAGCGGCGCAAGTTGAGCTGACGGAGGTCTGGCCAGCAGAGCTAGGTCGGCTGCGTATGGAAGTGCAGGATTTGGCGGTGGATCGCGATGATGATCGCCGCGCCGAAGCGATCTATCAGAATGGTATGGCGGGTCTTTCGGACGGTGAGGCAGAAACCGCGCAAACGGCTATTGTCGATTTAAAGCAGCTGAGGAAAGATCTCAACGCGGTTTATGATGTGCGGGTTGTGTACGGGCAGGGAGAGCCGCGTTCTGGTGTATTCCGTATTCCCAATGATGCACCTGACACGCGCAATTACTATTTGATCGTCGAGGCGGTTGATCCGACCGGGGACAAAGTGATGGTGCCGGTTGTGAACGAAGAAGATCAGCAAACGCGTCGGGCCTCTAAATGGGGGCAACGCGTGTCTGAAGAGGTGTTCTACGCCATCGCTGACGATAAAGCCGATGATCAAATCATTCAGAACAATGTTTTGGGCAGCAAAGACAAGGGCAAGCTGAGCCCTGATTACCGCGTGGAAACACCCGGCGGCGCGATTTTGGAGTGGTAAGAATGGCGCGGAAACTTTCAGGACATGACACGCTAAGCATTATTGATGACTCCATCGTCGATATGCGGCGCATGCTGAGCGATGCCATTGCCGAGGCTGAGCAGTTGGATGTGCGACAGGCGCGTGTGCAGTCTGAGCAAGTGTCGTTGTTTAGGGATTTAGCGACAATAAGGTTGGATGTCGTGCAGGCGTCTGAAGGGGCGACGCAGTTTGATGCGATCCATGCTGACGCGTCGCGCCTAATGGATGAGCATGAGGTGTATGTTCAGGAGTTTTCTGATGCTTTGGCGGGGGCCGATGGTGAAATCCGGGTGCTGGAAACTTCGCGTAATGAATCGGCGGCTAAGCACTTGGCAGCGGTGAATGCATATGAGGACAAGGTTGCCGAGGTCGAGGCGAGTCTGGCGGAGAACGTCGCTTACAATGCGCTTATCGACGCGACTGAAGAGACGGCGGCGGTGGCGGCGCGCTCTCACCAGAAATTGGATGTTGCTGTTGCCGAAGTTGAAGATAAGGGCGCGCCTTATCGCGAAGATAAGCTGTTTATGTATCTGTGGGACCGTAAGTTTCGGTCACCGGAGTATGACGCCGGGCTGATTACGCGGATGATGGATGGCTGGGTCGCCAAGCTGTGTAAGTATGATGATGCGTTCCTGAATTTTCAACGCTTGACGGATTTGCCTGTGTGGCTGGAGCAGCACGCACAAGATCAGGACGAGAAGGCGGAAAAGGCTTTGGCTGCGCTTGAGGGAGCCGAGCAAGATGCGCTTGATAAGGCTGGCGCAACCAAGCTGCAGGAGACGGCCAATACGCTATTGCAGACCATTCGAGAGACCGATCAGAACATAGACCGCGCTGAGGAGAAGCATTCTAAGATTGCGCAGAAACATTCTGTGGCGCTGCGTGAAGAGTCTGGCCCGGCCAAAGAGGCGCGTGTGCTGCTGTCTGATGGCCTGAAGAAAACCAGTTTTCAGAGTTTGCGCACAATGGCGGCTGAGACGGTCAGCTTTGATGATGACCGTATCGTGGATCGTCTGGTGAAATTACGCACTGAAGAAATGAGCAATGAGCTGGAACAGGAGCGAGCGGCGAGACGACCTGAGCGTTTCCGTGAGAGCCTAGGCGATCTGGAATATGTGCGACGACAGTTCAAGCGCGCGAGATATGATGGGCAATATTCGGTATTCCCGAGATCATCACTGGACGATGTGTTGTCGAGTGTTTCGGCGGGCCGGATGTCTGGTGATGAAGGCTTTAGGCGTCTCGCGCGCAGTTTGCGCCGTTTGAAACCGAAGGCGCAGCCTGGGTTTGGCGGGATGCCTCGGTCGAGCACGATTGGGTTGCCGGGTATTCTGGGCGATGTGCTGTGGGAGGTCGCGAAAGAGGCGGGCCGCAGCGGCGGTCGTTCGCGCGGTGGGTCGATTGGCTTCCCGACATCGCTACCGAGTAAGCGTCGGTCACCGCGAATCAATATTCCGCGTCGGCGCAGCGGTGGTGGCCGGAGAGGCGGGGGTGGCGGCTCTCGTGGTGGCGGCGGCTTTAAAACTGGCGGTGGTTTCTAGGCCTTTTTGGTTGGGTGGTCAGACCGCCTATTCGCTTATTCAATATGCTTTTGCGCGACTTTTGCGTTTGAAAATTCGTGCGCACAATAAAAACAACGACAAGGTGCATATACAATCACAGATTATTCTTCTAGATTACACAATCAGAAGTGGAGAATACCTGTGTTAGCTGCCAACCCTGTTTTACCCGACACCAAACATTTGAACCCTGAGCTCATTACGGCGCGGGCCTTTGCCCTTGGCTTTCGCCATGCGCGGTATGATGAGCTATGTGATGGCCTGCGAATAGCAGAAGCAGCAACAGGTGAGCGTTTATCGACTGCAGATGCACTTAGCTATGTCGATAGCGTCACGCAATTGAGCAATTGGGTGACAGGAGACCCTGTGGATGGCGTTTTTGTTGCTGCGCCATTGAGCGATTTAGGTGCAGCGGCCTTGTTGGATGGAAGCTTTGATGTTGAGCGTCCGTTGAAAATTTGGTTGAGCCAACGCGGGAGAGATTGCGCCGGGCTGTATATTGGCATCGTGGCGGGCCAATCATCGGAGACGCGAAGGCGGCTGATGATGACCGTGTCAGTGTTACGATCAGAGTTTTTCGCTGACGTGTATTGTTTCGCGCGCGGCGTGACGGATGAGGGGCGGCGCGCGATGCAGAGCATGGGTATGACCCCACATCCCCATCAGGGATCGAGCTTGTTTGTTCAGGCCCCGCGTACCCGGAATGAGTTGGCAGCATGACCAGAGTGTATGAGACAGGTGAAACGCTCTTAAGGCGCAGCATTCCAGATGATGTGCGCGCCCGGTTTCAAGTGGTGCAGGTGCGCACGCTGGACGACTTTATGAAAGTGTCGAGCATTCGGGCCGCTGTGTTTATGGCCGAGCAGGATTGTCCTTATCATGAGGAGTTCGACGGCAATGATTTGTGCGCCACGCATTTATTGTTGCTTGAGGGGGATCGCCCTGTTGGCACCTTGCGGCTGCGTTGGTTTGCCGAGTTTGTGAAAATTGAGCGCGTGGCTGTGCTGCCATTTGTGCGCGGTCGCCCGGCGATGCGGATGCTGCTTGCGCATGGGTTCGAGCACATGACCCGAAAGGGATATCAGTTGGCGATTGCGCAAATACAGGCGCGGTTGTGGCCTGTATGGTCTCGCGAGGTGCATTGTCGTTTGAAAGAGGGACGCGAGGCGTTTTGGTTCTCTGACTTTGAATACCGAGAAGTCGAAGTGGTGTTGCCTGAGCATCCTGCCGCGCTGACCGGGGATGTGAGCCCGTATCAGATCATTCGACCAGAAGGCGCATGGGATGAGCCCGGTGTGCTGGATGTGTCAGCTGTCCGTGCGACCTTAGAGGGCGCTAACGGAGCAGCTTAAGCTCAACCGGCAGATTTGCGCTGGTTGAGGCTGTTTGCGGCGTCAGTGATATTACGACGTTCGTTGAGGGGTGTTGCGCCCGGCTGGTAATGTTCACCGCGAGAGGGCGCAATCGATAGATAGTGAATGCGCTTTTGTTCGGCGCGGCCACGTGCAACGGAATCGAGGATAACGCCAGAGACGAAGGCCATCATAGAACCAATCAGAAGCGTCATTGCGAACATCCATGTGGGCAAACGGGTAACGCCGCCGGTTGCAAAATACTCTTTGATAACGGGGACACCGAGTAGTACCGCGCAGCCAAGCAGAGCCACGGCGATGTAGCCGAAGAAGATGAACGGGCGTGTTTCTTTTGTCAGCATGCCCATCATGCGCAGAATCTTAAAACCGTCGCCGAATGTAGACAGTTTGCTTTCAGAACCTTCGCCGCGACGACCATATTCGCACTCAATTTCTGAGACGGGCAAACGGAGGGAGGAGGCGTGGACGCTCATCTCTGTTTCGATCTCAAAACCGGGAGAGGATGCTGGGAAGCTCTTGGCGTAGCGGCGGGTGAAGGCGCGGTAACCTGAGAAGATGTCGGTGAAGTCGCTGCCGAACAGGGTTTTGTAAACTGTGTTGAAGACGCGATTGCCAAAGGCGTGGCCCTGACGGCCGGCATCTTTGGTTACGCCGCCGCGCGTGCCGACAACCATGTCTGCGCGATCTTCGAGCAGGGTTTGAATAAGTTGTGGGGCGACAGTGGCGTCATATGTGCCGTCGCCGTCAGCCATGAGGTAAACATCTGCATCAATGTCAGCAAACATTTGGCGCACAACATTGCCTTTGCCTTGGCGGCGTGAGGGAACAACAGTTGCACCAGCACGAGCGGCCTGAGCCGATGTGTCATCGGTTGAGTTGTTATCGTAAACGAAAATACGCGCGTTTGGTAGCGCCTTACGGAAATCTAGCACCACAGAGAAAATGGAGGCGCTTTCATTGTAACAAGGGAGAAGCACCGCAATGTTTAGGCCTGCGAACATGTCGTTTTGCAAAATAAACTCCCGCATTTTGATTTAGCGTTTTGTACACACAAAATGGTTAAGCGAGCCTTTCAAGAAACGTGTAATTGACTGGCTTACGCAATGAAAACTGTGCTCAAAAAGATCACCGCTCCGCCGAGAGACGTGTTGTGTTTCAGTCTGTTGCTGATGATTTCTCTCATTATTTTCAGCGTTGTATCGAAAAATCCACTTGAGATCGGTACTGATGCTGATGATCGTATGCGGCTGGTTCAGATTTCTGAGTATCTGGCGCATGGGCGGTGGTTTGACGTCGGCCAATCACGACTGGGGCTGGATGGCGGCATGGAGATGCACTGGTCACGGCTTGTCGATCTGCCCATTCTGGCGCTGCACTGGTTGTTTTCGCTGTTTGTGAGCGATGCGCTGGCCTTGTCATTGGCGTGCGCTGTGTGGCCGGTTTTGTCGGTTGGGTTAGTTGTTTATGGCGTGGCGCTGGGCATGGAATCATTGTCTGGCAAATATATGCGGGCCTTTGTGCTGCTGATCGCATTTGCGACGCTGTATCGACACTATCGGTTTATGCCGGGCGCTATCGATCATCACAATTTGCAGCTGGGATGTTTAGCGATTGCCTTGGGCGCAACTTTGCGGGCGCACACGCGGCTGATATATCCGGCGATTGCGGCGGTGGCTGTGACTGTGTCTGTGGTGATTGGGGCTGAGGTTTATGCGTTTATCGCGGCTTTGTGTGCGTTCTACGCATTTGAATGGGCTCTTCGAGGGGACGAGTTGCGGCGGACGGTTCAGGTATTTGGCTTGGGTCTCCTTGGCAGTTTACTCGTGCTTTACCCGATTTTTGTGGCGCCTGAATTGTATACCTCCAAGGCGTGCGACGCGGTGTCGTCTGTGCCAATGTTTGCGTTCGCGATCGGGGGGCTGGGGCTGGCTGCGTTGGCGCAGTTTTCTGGCGGGCTTTCTAAGCTGATGCGGGTGTGTGTGATTTTATTGTTTGCAGCGTTGTGCTTGATCGCGCTGGGCGTTTATGCGCCGCAATGTCTGCATGATCCGCTGTCTGATTTGTCGCCGACGGTGAGGATATTGTGGCTGGGCCAAATTGCTGAGGCCCGGCCAATCTATGCGTCGACTGGTGATGCGCTGCGTCAGGTGCCGTATGTTATTGGCATTATGCTCACAGGGGCGGCGGTCTGCGGTTATCAGATATGGCGTAGTAATCGCGTGCGGTTTCACAGCCTGTGTTTGCTTCTAATTACGGTGAGCATTATTCTCACGGTCATTCAGGTTCGCTTTTATGTGTTTGGCCATGTCTTCGCGATCCTTCCCTTGGGGCTGTGGTGTGGGGATTTGTTCACGGCTTCGCGTAAGGATGCCCAAGGCGGCGTTGGCTATTTGCTGGCGATCTCAGTTTCCACCCCGTTTGTTTGGGCACTGCCGGGAATGTTGTTTGCCACACCGAAGCCAGCGCAGGAGGCCTCGCTGGAGGTTTCTGCAATCGTGGAGAGTTGTGAGGGCGACGAGGCTATGGCGGTGCTGAATGAATTACCTGACGGGCGCATATTGGCGACGCCAGATATTGCACCGCACCTTTTGCAGTTTACGTCGCACAGCGCGTTGAGCGGTAATTATCATCGCAACAAGAATGGCATTGAGGCGGCGATCTATATCGCGCTGTCCGAGAGCGCCGAGAGCGAGGAATTGCTGGGCAAAGCTGGCGTTGATTACATTCTGTTCTGCAAAAATATGGCGAATACGGTGCGTTTGATCGAGGAAGCGCCGAATGGGCTGTATGCGCGGTTGGCAGAGGGACACGCAGAGCCTTTTCTTACGCTAGAGGCGAGCGCGGGCGAGGGCGATAGCTGGTCTATTTACCGCGTCTCAGAACGCTAGCAATTCGCGGCGGCCACATGCATTGTGTCAGGCTGAACGCTATAATTGCTTGAGGCCCGACATGACGACAAATACCGAAACGAAACGCAGTGGCCCGCTAACTGACTTGCGCATGATTGAGCTAGGCCAACTGGTTGCCGGGCCGTTTTGTGGACAGATGTTTGCTGACCTTGGCGCTGATGTCATCAAAGTTGAAGCGCCGGGCCAAGGTGACCCGCTGCGCCAGTGGGGCCGTGAAGGTTATCCGCTGTGGTGGTCAGTCTGTGCGCGCAATAAGCGCTGCATCACGGCGAACTTGCGAGAGGCGGGCGGGCAGGACTTGCTGCGTGACCTCGTGAGAGAGGCTGATTTCCTCGTTGAGAATTTCCGACCCGGCACGATGGAGAAATGGGGGCTGGGCTATGATGAGCTGAAGGCGATTAATCCGGGGCTTATTATGATCCGCGTGTCTGGTTATGGACAGACGGGGCCATATTCTAGCCGTCCGGGCTATGCCTCTGTGGGCGAGGCGATGGGCGGCTTGCGCCATGTGATGGGCGAGCCGGACCGTAAGCCGTCGCGCGCGGGGATTTCCATTGGTGACAGCCTGACGGGTCTGTTCGCCACGATTGGCGCACTGAGCGCGCTGCACCACCGTCACAAAACGGGCAAGGGGCAGGTGATTGACGCGTCGATCTATGAAAGCGTGCTGGCGATGATGGAAGGGCTGGTGCCTGAGCATACGCTGGAGGGGGTTATCCGCGAGCGTACCGGATCGTTCTTGCCGGGCATTGCGCCGTCTAACATTTATGAGGGCAATGATGGCATGGTCATCATCGCGGCCAATCAGGACACGATTTTTGCGCGACTATCTAAAGCGATTGGGCGGCCTGAGCTGAAGGATGATCCGAAGTTTGTGAGCCATGTCGCGCGCGGTGAGAACCAGACGGAGCTGGACGCGTTGATACAGGATTGGACGAGTAGCCGCACAATTGATGAGGTCGAGCGCGTGATGATCGAGAACGCCGTACCGATCGGCAAAATTTATCGCGCGCCTGAGATGTTGGCTGATCCGCACTATGCCGCGCGGGAATCGCTGACGCCCGTGCCGAGCGAGCGGTGGGGCGAGGTGATGATGCAGAACGTGTTTCCGCGTATGTCAGAGACGCAAGGCAAGGTGCGTTGGGATGGGCCGGCTAAGCTGGGCCAACACACTGAAGAGGTGCTAACAGAGGTGTTAGACCTGACGCCCGAGCAGATTGAGAAGCTGCGGGCGTCAGGCATAGTTTAGCGGCTAATTGGAGGTCATCGCGCCGTCGATGACGTGCTCCTGACCGTTTATATAGCTGGCTTTGTCCGAGACGAGGAAGGTTATGAGATCTGCAACCTCTTCCGGTTTTCCCGCACGGCCCATGGGCGAGGACATTGCGCCGAGAATGGAGGCATCAATCCCTGAGTTCGATCCGTCATGGATCGACAAAGCTTTAGATTGTTCTTCAGGCATTATCTCCGTCATGCGAGCGAGGTCTGTTTGCCAGATGGGCGTGTCGATAATGCCAGGATGGACGGAGTTAACTCGAATGTTCAGACCCAGCTGGGCACACTCGATGGCGGCAGCCTTAGTGAACAGACGCACGCCGCCCTTGGAGGCGCAATAGGCGCTCGCCCCGGATGCGCCGCGAAGGCCAGCGACTGAGCTAAGATTAATGATAGATCCGCCATCATTCATGTGGCGCATACCTGCGCGCGTGCCGAGGAAGACTGAGTCGAGGTTTACCGACATCTGCTTTTTCCAGTCATCCAGTGAGTAATCACGAATGGCGCCCGCAATGGCGATGCCAGCATTATTGATGAGGATTGAGGGGGTAGAGTAGACGTCGGCAGCGAGGCTGAATATGTCATCCCAACGCTCCTCATCAACGACGTTTTGCGGTGCTGATTGCGCTCTTCCATCTGCAGCGTGTATTGCAGATACGGTCTCTTTTGCTGATGCCTCATCCATGTCTGTGGTGAGTACGTTAGCGCCTTCATTTGCAAGGGCGATGGCGGTGGCGCGGCCAATGCCGCTACCTGCGCCTGTTACGATAGCTGTACAGCCTTGTAGTGATTTCATGGGATCCTCCCTGGATGCCTGTGTTTCTTATGTTTAGTTTCGGCTTGACGATCTTGCACTATTGATGTTTAGACCGCCAGTTCAATACGGGATGGTGCGGAGCCGCCGTTGTAATCGTGGAATCGAATAAGCGTTTCCACCGATCCGCGTCGAAAATTGAGGTATGCTATGTCACGTCGCCACAGCGCGAAGTACAAGATCGACCGTCGGGTCGGTGAAAACATTTGGGGTCGCCCAAAAAGCCCAGTAAACAAGCGTAACTACAAGCCAGGCCAGCACGGACAATCACGCCGTAGCAAAGTGTCTGACTATGGTATGCAGTTGATGGCGAAGCAGAAGCTGAAAGGCTACTACGGCGACATCACAGAGAAACAGTTCGCTCGCACATATGAGCAAGCTAGCCGTATGAAAGGCAACGCCGCAGAAAACCTGATCGGCCTGCTAGAATCACGTCTCGAAGCATTCGTTTATCGCGCAAAATTTGTTCCTACGATCTTTGCTGCGCGTCAGTTCGTCAATCACGGCCACGTGCTTGTGAATGGTCGTCGCTGTAACATCGGTTCTGCGCGTTTGAAGCCGGGTGATGTTGTTCAGGTTCGTGAGAAATCACGCAACATGGCGTTGGTTCTCGAAGCGCTTGGTAGTGCTGAGCGCGACATTCCTGAGTATGTGGAAGTTGAGCCAAAATCTATGTCTGCAACGTATATCCGCGTGCCGGAATTGTCCGACGTGCCATACGCTGTTCAGATGGAACCTTCACAGGTTGTCGAATTCTATTCGTCTTAAGACGATTGAATTTCTTGAATTTTTGGAAGGGCCGCGCCATTATGGTGCGGCCTTTCTCGTTTTGATGGATATAATTGACCATGAACATTCCCAGCATTTCAGACGTTCGCAAATCGCTTGCGGTTCCAACACGCGGTAAGTTTGACCTGTCAAAGCGAGATACAAATGATCGCGGCCTGTTTGATGACAAGCAAACCGCCAAGACCAGCATGAAAAAAGATGCAGCCGTTATCAATGAGCTGAAAAACATGTTGTACGCCGAAGGTAAGCGGTCTGTGCTGGTCGTTCTGCAGGGGATGGACACGGCTGGGAAGTCTGGAACGATCCGTCGGGTATTTGCTGACACAACGCCGCTGGGCATGGAGGTGAAAGCCTTCAAAGCGCCAAGCAAGAATGAGCTGGCTCGCGATTACCTTTGGCGTGTTCACAATGCCATTCCCAAGAAGGGTAATATCGGCATCTTTGACCGCTCGCACTATGAAGACGTGCTGGTGGCTAAAGTGCGCGGGTTTGCGTCACCGGAGCAGATTGTGGATCGATATGAGCAGATCAACAGCTTTGAGAAGCATTTGAGCCAGAATGGCGTGACGATTGTTAAGTGCATGCTCAATGTTGGCTATGAAGAGCAGGGCATTCGGCTGGCCGAGCGCCTTGTCGAGCCGCACAAAAAATGGAAATTCAATCCCGGAGATTTGGAAGATCGAAAATTGTGGCCCGATTTTATGTCGGCCTACGAAACAGCACTCGACAAATGCTCAACCCCTCATGCGCCATGGTATTGTGTACCATCTGATAGCCGCACGCGCCGCAGTGCTTTGATCGCACGTTTGGTGCGCGGCGCGTTGGAAGATATGGATCTTGCTTGGCCAAACCCTGGCTACAATGCGGCAGATTTTGACATCGGCTAAGTTAGCAGGGGTTTGGCAAGCTGCCGGTTAGTTGAAATCGGTGGAGCCGCCGGACCAAGACTTCTCAGCTATTTGTTCGGCAGGGTCGCCATAGAATCGCACGCTGGCGCCGCTGGACGGGTCACTTTCTGCGTAGTCTGTTGCGAATGCGCGGACGGATGCGCCAGAGCTGGCATCGACTTCAGCGCGGGCGCATTCGAGACCTTTTGCGTCAATGGATGAGCCTGAGCTTGCGTCGATTTCGACGTATGTGCAGGTGCCGGAAATGTCGACACTGGCGCCGCTAGAGGCATCTATCTCGAAGTTTTCAGCGGCGACACCCGTGGCTGATAAATTTGAGCCCGAGCTGGCTACGACCTCAGTGAGCTTAGGCCCGGTGACGTGCACATGGATATTGAACGACTTTCCCCATTTTCCATTTTGCTGGCTGAGGCTAAGCGTGTCACCAAACTGGCGGATTTTCAGGTTTTTTGGGGACCCTTTTTTGAAGACCGCATTGACGGAATACTCAGGCGCGGTTTCGAACGTTACGTTGATCCCGGCACTAGTTTTCAGCTTGCTAAAGCCCTCATTATCATACGATTTCGTTTCATCCGCGGCGGCATGGCAGGCGAGTGAGGCGGCGAGGGCGGTGGCGAAAAACAAGGCGCGCATGACGTATCCAATCTGCAGAGGTTCGATTTTCCCCGACAGTGCATATTGTTTTTCGATAAGTCAATATCGTTTTTCGAGATATACCTTAAGGTTGAAGCGTCCCTGTCAGATCATAGTCATCTGCCTCAGTTAT
Source organism: Hyphomonas sp. (assembly GCA_033851975.1). GTDB lineage: Bacteria > Pseudomonadota > Alphaproteobacteria > Caulobacterales > Hyphomonadaceae > Hyphomonas. The sequence goes on from JAWSVJ010000003.1 coordinate 291,660, forward strand.
GTTCACAGAGACAATGTCGCCCGGTTTTACGTTTGTGGCCTCGTCGATAAAGACCACGGCATCGACTTCTGGCGCGTCGGCCTTTGTGCGGCCTATAGCTTTGGAATCGTCTGGATTTATCTCATCGATGATAACGTCTTGCGTGGTGCCTACTTGCGCAGCGGCGCGGGCAGCAGAGACCTCGGCTTGTGCCTGCATGAAGCGGTGCCAGCGGTCTTCTTTGACCTCTTCGGGCACATGGTTCGGCAGTGCTTTACTGTCAGCATGGACCACATTCTCATATTTGAAACAGCCTGCACGGTCGATCTTTGCTTCTTTGACAAAGTCCAGCAGGATTTCGAAATCTTCCTCAGTCTCGCCGGGGAAGCCGACGATGAAGGTCGAGCGGATCGCGAGGTCTGGCACGTCGCGGCGCCATTGCTGGATGCGTTCGAGAACCTTGTCCTGCTTGGCCGGGCGCTTCATCGCTTTCAACACATTGGCTGAGGCGTGCTGGAACGGGATGTCGAGATAAGGCGTGATCAGCCCCTCAGCCATGAGCGGGATGATCTTATCGACATGCGGATAGGGGTAGACGTAGTGCATACGCGTCCACACACCGAGCGAGCCGAGGCCGCGTGCGAGTTCTAGGAAGCGGGTTTCATATTCTTCGCCCTTCCACATTTGCGGGGCGTATTTCACATCGAGGCCGTAAGCCGACGTGTCTTGGCTGATGACCAGCAGCTCTTTCACGCCGGCGCGCACGAGCTGTTCAGCCTCTGTCAGCACATGATGGATGGGCCGGGAGGCGAGATCGCCGCGCAGTTTTGGAATGATGCAGAAGCTACAGCGATTGTTGCAGCCCTCAGAGATTTTTAAATAGGCGTAGTGGCGCGGCGTGAGGCGCAGGCCTGCCTCTGGCACGAGATCGACATGTGGGTCATGTGGCGGCGTGAGGTGCTTGTGCACGGCCTCCATAACTTGCTCATATTGGTGCGGCCCCGTGACGGCGAGCACTTTGGGGTGGGCCTTCTCAATCACTTCGGGCTCAGCGCCAAGGCAGCCGGTGACGATGACCTTGCCATTGGACTCAATCGCCTCTCCGATGGCCTCTAGGCTCTCATTCCGGGCGCTGTCGATAAAGCCACACGTGTTGACTAGAACGAGGTCTGCGCCGGTGTAGTCAGGCGCGAGCTGATAGCCTTCGGCGCGCAAGCGGGTGACGATGCGTTCAGAGTCGACAAGGGCCTTTGGGCAACCAAGTGAAACAATGCCAACTTTGGGCGCGGCATTAAGCGTGGGCGTGTTTGAGGAAGTCATACGCGCTCTGCTATACTTAAAACGCCTGAGTGGGAATAGATGGAGACTCATACATGTCAGATCGACCAAATTATAAGCGATTGAAGACGATTTTTGGCGCGGCGCTCGCGCTGGGAGCGGCGGTGTTTTTGCTTGGGATGACGGCGTTCTTTGACTTTCGCTCAGCCTCGATTGCCGAATGGGTCATCGCGTTTGCGCTGGCGTCTATTACGTTTAGCGGAGTGTTTTACTTTGGCGCGCTGCTGACCGAGGGATCGCTGCAAAAGTACATCATTAGCGACGAGACCGTGATTAAGGGCGACAATGTTGAGATGGTCACTCACACGGAAAAAACGGGCGATGCAGAACTGGATCGATGGATCGATCGTTATGCATTCACCCGCAATTTGTTCGGGATGAGCGTCATCCCGCTATTGATATTGGCTGGATTGTTTTTCTTCGCGTGAGGGCGAGCAGCTATTCTTGCGCCGCTTCGACCTCGATGCCGCTTTCTTTGAACACGTCGCGTAGCTCGCCATTCTCGAACATCTCTTTGATGATGTCGCAGCCGCCGATGAATTCACCCTTCACATAAAGCTGTGGGATCGTCGGCCATTCTGAGAAGACTTTGATGCCTTCGCGCACGTCGGCGTTCTCGAGGACATTGGTGGAGACATATTCAACACCGAGATAATCGAGAACCTGAACCACAGTGGACGAGAAACCGCATTGCGGGAATGTCGGCGTGCCCTTCATGAACAGCACAACGTCGTTAGACTTTACGGCTTTTTCGATTGTGTCGAGCGTGGCTTGGTCGGTCATATGTAATACTCCGTTAGAAATACGGATGTGAGGGGCGCAGCCGCAATCGTCAAGACTGCGGCCACGCGAATATTGGGCTTATTTACCCCAACCGCAGGATTGTTCGGCGTTTTGCTCTTTGAGATAGCCGATCAGCGGGTCGAAATATTCGATGATGGCGCTGCCATCCATTTCGCGGGTGCCGGTGAATTCTTCCAGTGTATCGGGCCAAGGCTGTGATGCGCCTTTTTCCAACATTGCATTGAAGCGTGCGCCAACTTCCTCATTTCCGTAGATTGAGCAGCGGTGAAGTGGGCCATCCCATCCCGCCTGCGCGCAGGCGGCTTTGTGGAACTGGAACTGCATCACGAAGGACAGGAAATACCGCAGGTAAGGCGTGTTGCCGGGAATGTGGTATTTCGCGCCGGGGTCAAACGCATCGTCAGGGCGCGCAGCCGGTGGCACAATGCCCTGATTGGCGAGGCGTAGGTCCCACCATGCTTGGTTATAGTCTTCTGGGGCCGTTTCGCCCGCAAGCACATCCCAGCGCCAACCATCAACGGTGAGCGCGAAGGGCAGGAAGGCGATCTTGTCTAGCGCAGCTTGCATGAGCAAGGCTGTGTCGGCCTCGGCAGGCGGCATTTCGTCCTCAGTAATCAGGCCAACCTGTTTGAGGTATTCTGGCGTGATGGAGAGAGCGACAAAGTCACCAATCGCTTCGTGGAACCCATCATGCGCGCCGGTTCTGTAGATATAGTCTTGGTCTTTATAGGCGCGTTGATAGAAGTTGTGACCCAGCTCATGGTGGACTGTGTAGAAGTCTTCCGAGTTGATTTCAGTACACATTTTGATGCGCACATCTTCTTCATCGTCGAGGTTCCATGCCGAGGCGTGGCAGACAACGTCCCGGCCTTCCGGGCGAGTGATCATTGAGCGTTCCCAGAAGGTTTCTGGTAGCGGATCAAGGCCGAGTGAGGTGAAGAAAGCCTCGCCCGTTTCGACCATTTTCTCGGCTGTGTAGCCTTGCTCGACGAGACGCTCTGTCAGGTCATAGCTGATGGCCGGGCCGTCTGGCTCTACGATGTCATAGATGGACGACCATTGCTGGGCCCACATATTGCCGAGCAGGTCAGCGCGGATCGGGCCGGTAAGCGGCTGTACGTCGTCGCCATATTCTTCGTTCAGCTTGGTGCGGGTGTAGCAATGCAGCTCCTCATAGAGTGGCTCGACTTGTGACCAAAGGCGCTGAACTTCGGCGGACATCTCGTCGGCGGGCATGTCATAGCCCGACAGCCACATTTGATCGAGGCTGTCATAACCCAGTTCATTAGCGCCTTCATTGGCGATGCCGACCATTTCGGCATAGTCCGCCTTCATTGCAGGAGAAACTGTGCGCCAGCCTTCCCATATCGCTTTCAGCTCTTCAGGGTCGCGCGAGGTTTCAATGATCGTGGACGCCTCATCGAGATTGAGCGTCTTGCCATTGTATTCGAACGTGCCGGTGCTGTAGGTGGAGTCGAGGCCCGTCGTGATGGTGGCGAGACGTTCTGCAGCGCCCTCAGTGGATGGTGCGGGAATGGTGATGCCGCTGCGCAACATGCCGAGCTTACGGGCCAGAGGGGCTGGCAGCTTGCTCGCGTCATAGATCTTCGACTCGTTAGCGAGCGAGACGACCAATTTGGTGGCCGTAGCGCCAGCATCTGCGGCGGCTGCGTTTGTCTCGTCGTTGATATCGGTTGCCTGATTCCAGAAGACGATTGAAACCTCTTTGCTCATCGCAGCGATTTCGGCATCAGCGCGATCGAGAAAGGCCTCAGTCTCTTTCGTCATTTCAGCGTCGATATGGGAGGCGGCTGGCTCTTCAGGAGCGGCGACGTCTTTGGGATTGCACGCGGCCAGCCCGAGGACCAGCAGCGCTGTGCTCGCGCTAAGGGTAAATTTGTTCATGGAAAGACCTTTTGAGGGTTGTGATGCCCTCATTAGGACCGCGATGCGGGCGTTAGGTCAATCCAGAGTATATATTTTGAGTAATTATGGTGCGCTGGTTTTGAGCGCCAATGCGTGAAGCTCACCGCCCATTGTGCCTTTCAGCGCGGTATAGACCAGCTTGTGCTGTTTGACGCGCGATAGGCCCTCAAATTGTGGTGAGATGATCTCAGCCTGCCAGTGATTATCATCACCTGCCAGATCTGTGAGCGTGATCTCTGCTTCTGGGAACGCCTCTGTGAGGTAAGTGTTGAGGGTTTCGCGTGACATGGCCATGAGCGGGCGCTCCTTAAGATGATGTTTCTGGTCAAATGGAGAGGATGTGCTTAAGGGTCAAGCCTCTCTTGATGAAGGGGTGATGGAGATGAGCACACGCAAATCCTTGTTTTTGGCGGCGATATTGGGGCTAATCGCGCTTTTGATCGGCGCGGCGCTGCTGCTCGTGGGGCGTGAAGTGCGCGATACTAATAGCGTGGAAGCGGCGTATGAACCGCAATATGTAGATGGCGCGGCGATGGTGCGCTTGGTCGAGACGCTGGCGAGTGACGCACTTGAGGGGCGGGCGACGGATACGCCGGGCGCGGAGGCTGCGCGCGGGTTTATCCTGAAGCGTTATGAGCAGATCGGCTTGTCCCCTATGACCAACCGCTTTGAACAGAGCTTCCCGATCATTCAGACCGGTGATGAGACTGGCCCAGAGCAAGGCGTGAACATTGTGGGCTGGCTACCGGGTGAAACACCGGGCGAGGGGCCCGTCTTGGTGGTGACCGCGCATTACGATCATATCGGCGTAAAGGATGGCGAGATTTACAATGGCGCGGATGACAATGCGTCGGGCGTTTCGGCGATGATCGCGATTGCGCACCATTTGAAGGTGCAGCCCCGGCGCCATGACATTGTGTTCGCCGCGCTAGACGGTGAGGAGATTGGCTTTCTTGGCGCGGTGGCCCTGATGCGCCAGTTGCAGAGTGATGATTATTTGTCAGCAGATCGCGTCGCGCTGAATATCAATCTGGATATGGTTGGCCGGTCAGAGGCGGGCGAGCTCTATGTGGCGGGGACGTATCACAACACAGAGCTGTCTGACTTGTTTTTGGATGAGGTGATTGCGAGCGCGCCTGCAACGCTCATCAAGGGGCATGATAGTCCTGATCAGGGTAAGGATGATTGGAGTATGCAGTCAGACCATGCGGTATTTTTAGCGGCGGGGATGCCGTTTTTGTATTTCGGTGTGGAGGATCATCCGGGTTACCACACGCCGGAGGACGATGCCGATAAGCTGACGCTCGACTTCTACACACGTGCAGCCGACAGCATCGCCATGGCCGTTATGGCGGCGGATGGCGAGCTGGACGAGATATCAAAGCTACGCAACTGATGCGTGAGCAGGAGGAAAATGAAATGACAGATTCTGTATCATATATGCTGAACTCAGCCGCCACACAGATGCTTGGCTCTATGAGTAGCATTCTTGGCAAGGCCGCAGCCCACGCCAAAGCGGTGGAGGTTGACGAGGCCGTGTTTCTGAATGCGCGTCTCTACCCAGACATGCTGACTATGAAGCGCCAAGTGCAAATGACGTGCGATATGGTTGCGCGCGGCGCGGCGCGTCTAGCCGGAGCAGAGATTCCGAGCTTTCCGGATGTTGAAGAAACGTTCGCAGAATTGATTGCGCGCCTTGAGGCAACGCTGGCCTATGTGAACGGAATTGACGCCGCCGCGATGGATGCGAACGCGAATGTCGTGCTGCAAATCCCAATGGGGCCGCAAACCGTGCCGATGGAAGGACGTCGGTATCTTTCAGGTTTCGTGCTGCCGAACTTGCACTTTCATGCGTCCACCGCATACGGATTGCTCCGCCATCAAGGCGTTGCGCTGAGTAAGCGTGACTTCCTCATACCGGGCGGTGCCTAGTCGATCGTGTCCATGTAGGCTGGGAGCCAGCCTTCATGGGCGTCGCGGAGGGTGGTGAGTTTTACAGGCGCGCCGCCGAGGGTTATCGCGGTGCCGCCGAACTTACCCTGTTCGGATAACGCGTCACCAGCGAGTTCACGCACCTTGTCTACATTTTCTGGCGCGACTGCGATGAGCGTGCGTGCTTGGCTTTCGCAGAACAGGTTCAGGCCGTCTGTCGCGGTGAGCGTGACGCCGGTTGCGCTTGCGAGCGCCATGTCAGCCGCAGCGCAGGCAATGCCGCCATCGCTGATGTCATGGGCTGCTGAAACGAGGCCGCCTTCGATAAGGGTTCTAACCGTATCGGCCATTGCTTTGTTGTGGGCAAGATCGATGGCTGGAGGTGGGCCGAGATCATCGCCCTCAAGGCCAAGTATTGTACGGGCATAAGCTGACGCGCCGAGATGGCCGGTCGTCTTTCCAATTTGGAAAAGAACGTCGCCGTCTTTTGCGTGGCTGAGCGTTGTGATCTTGGTGATGTCTTCAATCAAGCCAACGCCGCCAACAACGGGGGTAGGCGGAATGGCGATGCCGTCTGTCTCGTTATATAGAGACACGTTGCCGGACACGACGGGAAAGTCGAGTGCGCGGCAAGCTTCGGCCATGCCTTCAATGGATTTGACGATATAGCCCATCGTGTCGGGCTTTTCTGGGTTGCCGAAATTGAGGTTGTCGGTAATCGCAATCGGTTTTGCGCCGACGGCGGAGAGGTTACGGTAGGATTCCGCAACCACTTGCTTACCGCCCTCATATGGGTCTGCAGCCACATAATGCGGGTTGCAGTCTGAACAGATGGCGAGGGCTTTGTTGGTGCCGTGGATGCGCACGATGGCGGCGTCGCCTTGGGATTGTGAGCTGTCGAGCGTGTCGCCCATAACGTGGCGATCATATTGCTCCCACACCCAGCGCTTTGAGGCCATGTCCGGACAGGACATCAGCTTGAGGAGAACCTCGGCATAATCCTCTGGCTCTGGATATTTCGAATTATCAAATGGCGCGCGCTTTGGTGGCTCGACCCATGGGCGGTCATAGTTTGGCGCGTCGTCAGCCAGCGGCGCGACGGGGATGTCGCACACTGTCTCGCCGAACTGAGTGAGGACGAGGTGGCCGGTGTCTGTTGTTTCGCCGATGACTTCTGCGGAGAGGTCATATTTGTCGAAGATGGCTTTTGCCATGTCGATTTTGTCTGGATAGAGCACCAGCAGCATCCGCTCTTGGCTCTCTGACAGCATGATTTCATAGGCCGTCATGCCGACTTCGCGCTGGGGCACTTGGTCGAGGTTCATCGTCACGCCGATGCCTTCGCCGTTCGCGCCACCGCTCGCCGCCATTTCAACAGATGATGAGGTGAGGCCCGCTGCGCCCATGTCCTGAATGGCTTGGATCGCGTCGGTCGCCATCAGCTCTAGGCACGCTTCGATGAGTAGTTTTTCAGTGAATGGGTCGCCGACCTGAACGGTTGGACGTTTTTCTTCGTCACCTTCGGAGAACTCAGCCGAGGCCATTGTCGCGCCGTGGATGCCGTCGCGGCCAGTTTTGGAACCGACATAGAAGATCGGGTTGCCGGGCGTTGCGCCGCGCGCGTAGAAAATCTTGTCCTGATCGGCGAGGCCAACAGCCATCGCGTTGACGAGGATGTTGCCGTTGTAGCCTTTGTCGAACTGGGTTTCGCCTGCGACCGTCGGCACACCGACACAGTTGCCATAGCCGCCAATGCCAGCAACGACACCCGCAACGAGGCTGCGTGTTTTGGGGTGGCTTGGGTCACCGAAGCGTAGCGCGTTGACTAGAGCGATAGGGCGCGCACCCATGGTGAACACGTCGCGCAAGATGCCGCCCACCCCAGTCGCCGCGCCTTGATAGGGCTCGATGTAAGACGGGTGGTTGTGGCTTTCCATTTTGAAAATGGCGGCCTGACCATCGCCAATGTCGATAACGCCTGCATTCTCACCGGGGCCCTGAATGACGCGGTCGCTTTTCGTCGGAAACTTTGACAGGTGACGACGCGAAGATTTGTAAGAACAATGCTCTGACCACATGACCGAGTAGATGCCGAGTTCAACGAGGTTTGGTTTGCGGCCAAGCCGGGTATGCAGGCGCTCCCATTCCTCGGAATTGATGCCATGCTCGACACCAGCTTGCGCGTCTTGAGTGGCTGTGAGGTGGGCGAGGATTGTCATTTGATCAGTCATGAAAGGCTCTTTAGCGGCATAAGGCTTGAGTCGCCAGCAGTGGTTTACGCGGCGTTTCGTCTGTAGCGCTACATGCGGTTTGAGTGGACTCTTTTTTTCATTGAATTTAGGACGGGCAACAGATGGCAGGATTGGCCAAAGGGGGCGGCGAATGAGTAAGTTTGAGACGCGAGACTTTAGGCGCTCTGATATCCCTGCATTGATGTCGTTGATCCGCCGCAATGGATTTCCAAATCGCTCCATTGAGGGATGGACTTGGGCACTGTTTGATAATCCTGAGCAGGGCGATGCTGCGCCGGGGCTGATTTCGCTAAGAGATGGTGAAATCTGCGCGTTTGTAGGCGTTCAGATGCGCTCGTATACAGGCAAGGGTGGGGCCAAGCGCATCGCGATGGGGCACACTTTGATGAGCAATGATGCCGGGCGGGGACGCGGCCTGATTATGGCGCGCCGGGTTGTCAACTATCCCGGCGTTGATGCGATACAGACCAATAGCAGCAACCCGAAATCGGCCCCTTTGTTGACGCGTATGGGGGTGAGGCCTGCCCATGGTGAGGACGGGCGACAATATGTGGATTGGATCGTTCGCCCTCGTTTGCATTTTATCGGGCGCGTGATGAACTATCTTGCCCGCTCTGATGCCATGTACCGCGCCTTTACTCAGGTTGAGCTGTTTGGCAGAAAACCCAAATCGCCCGGCAAGCCTATTGGTGACCCGAACGTAAGGCGGCTAGATTTTGAGGATAGTGCTGACCGGGCTGCGTTCGATCAGTTCAGTCAGGCGCTCACCGCGGCACGCTCGGCCGCGTTCTTACCGGTTCGGTCGGCAGAGGTTTATGCGTGGCGAATGGCTGACCCTGACTTACCCGGCAGGTCTGAGGTGCTTGCCTTTATGAGAGACCGCCAAATCGTTGCTGTGATGACGACGACTTTGACCAAGCCGAATTCGCATGAGCCATGGATTAGCTATGTCACTGATTTTGCCTACCTGCCGGACGAGGCAGATGCCGATATTCTTGCGGGGCTGATAAATGAGGCGCGCCGCCAAACTCGTTTGCGTGGGGCGAGCCTGATGCGGTTTAAGCCGAGCCTACACTTGCCAAGGGAGTTGTTGGAGACGTGCGGACGTTATGCGCTGAAGGCGGAGCCGCATGACTATTGCTTTGTCAATTTTGCCGAGGGAGAAACGGATATTCAGGCCAATTTCGTCTCAAGCCCTTATGAGGCTGATTTGATCTTCGCATTGCGCGTACCAACACGCAAAGGGCGTTGACTAGGCGGTGTTTAGCAATCCACTGAACAGGGCGATGCCGTCTGATCCGCCTTCATGACGACCCATGGCGCGCTCTGGGTGAGGCATCATGCCGAGCACGCGCTTATTCTCGCTGAGGATGCCGGCAATGTCTCTGGCTGAACCGTTGGGATTCTCAGATTTCGTGTAGCGAAATGCAACACGGGCATCGCCTTCGAGCGTATCCAGTGTTGCGTCATCTGCGAAATAGTTGCCGTCATGATGGGCGACGGGATATGAAACCGTGTCGCCAATCGCATGGGAAGAAGTGAATGCTGTGTCGCCCGCGGTCACGTCCAAATTTTGCTGGCGGCAAACGAAGTGCAGATCTGAATTTCGCATCAAAGCGCCCGGTAACAGGCCCGTTTCGCAAAGCACTTGGAAGCCATTGCACACGCCGAGGATATATCCGCCACGATCGGCATGGCGTTTCAAATCGGCAATGATGGGCGAGTTGCCCGCCATGGCGCCGCAGCGCAGATAGTCACCATAAGAGAAGCCACCGGGCACCATCACAAGATCTAGCCCGTCAGGAAGCTTTGCATCCTTATGCCAGATCATTTGCGGTGCTGATCCAGTTACTTGCGCGAGCGCGTCGTGCGCGTCACGGTCACAATTGGAACCCGGGAATACGATTACTGCTGTTTTCATGCGCCCCCTCTAACAGCGAATCGGGGGCAAAGGGAACCGTAATAATACGAAGATGCATCTGTACCAGAGGCTGTAGAATGGTATGAATTCCATCGGAATGGATATTGCGGTAAAGTGCGCATCGAAATTGGAGACGGAAAATGAAGAAGTTACTGATTGCAGCCTTATTGATGAGTGCGCCGCTAAGTGTAGTCGCGTGCAACACCATTGAAGGCGTCGGCAAAGACGTGAAGGCGACTGGCGAAGTTGTCGAAAAGGTCGCTAAAGACGTCAAAGAAGACATCACCGACTAGACCTTCGTCTGCTCGGTTAGCTGTTTGACCACCAGGATTGCAGCGCATCTTGAATGGCGACGCCCTTGGTTTCGCATTCTGGAGGGGCCCGATATGCGACGATAGCTGTGCCTGCGAGGGCCGTTTCGTCCATCGGGTCCGTCGGCCAGCGAGCGCCCGAAATAAAGCCACTTTCCAGACTTGAGAGATATTCTCCGAACTCAATTTCTCGCTGGTCTTTGAACAGAGGCAGCCAGAGGATGAGGATTGCGTTTGGCCATCGCTTTAGCGCTTTGGGCGTCCACATTGCCAAAGCTTCAATATCGCGATCGGTCTCGTAGCTCGGATCTACGAAGCAGATCATTTGCTCACGTGCGCGCGGAGCAAGCTTCAATGCACCCGCATAACCATCCACCCGTTTGATTTGGCAGCGGTCATCGTCACCAATCGCTTTTTGAAGTTCGGCGAATTCGGTCGGGTGTTTCTCGAAGAACACATGGCGTGAGTTTGCGGGCAGGACAGATTGGGCCATCGCGGGGGAGCCGGGATAAGCGGAAATGCCTTTGCTGCGCACGAAGTCGACCCATTCGCGCATCGGGCGAGGCACTTTCTTGTCGATTAGGTCAAGAATGCCTTCGTCGGCTTCCCCGCCTTTGCGCGATTGCTCACCCGTGAGGTCATAGACGCCTCGACCGGCATGGGTTTCGACATAGAGTATCGGGCGCTGGTCTGCGGACACGGTTTTAAGGATGTCATACAGAATCGCGTGTTTGAGCAAATCCGCGCGATTGCCTGCGTGGAAGCCATGTTGATATGACAGCATCTCGTTAGAGCCTTATTAGGTTTGTCGTTTAGCGTTTTGCCATGTCTTCCTTGCGGATGGCTTCGAATTCAGCGCCTTCATACCAAGTCGGCCATAGGGTCGTCCCTGTGATATATTCACCGATAGAGAACAGTGCCTGCACGTCTTCTTGGAAGCCGGAGAGGTCCCAATCGTCTGAGTACTCGTCCATTGGCTTGTGGTAGCGCTGTTCATTATAGGCTTGGGCGGCGGCCTTACCGGCGGCGATACCGCCTTCTAGTTTGTCTTCACCGCCATCAGCATACAGCATCGGCACGCCTTTCTTGGCGAATGAGATGTGGTCTGAGCGATAATAGGTGCCAGCTTCAGGGCGAGATTCTGGCTCAATGACGCGGTTTTGAGCGCCGAGCGCATCAGCCAGTATGTCTTCCAGCTCCGACGAGCCAAAGCCGACGACGCGCATCTCTTTCGTGCGCCCTATTGGCAGCGCACCATCAATGTTTACGCCAGCAACGATGGAGTTCAGCGGCACAGTTGGGCGCTCGGCATAATAGGCGGAACCGAGTAGGCCGGACTCTTCCAGCGTGACTGATAGGAAGATGGTGGAGCGGTTGCGTGGCTCTGCAGCCATGGCCTCAGCGACTTCTAAAAGTGCGCCGACGCCTGTCGCGTTATCGACCGCGCCATTGTAGATTTGATCTGAATAGAAATCCTCGCCCGGTGCGCCAGTTTTCTTCTCGGTCTTCTTACCGAGGTGATCCCAATGCGCGGTGTAGAGCATGTATTCGTCGGGTGCGGTTTCACCTTTGTCGATGCCAATGACATTGCGACTTTCGAGGCGGTCAACGGATTGTTCGATCTTGCCCGCGACTTTAACGCCCTCCAGTGCGACAGGTTCAAAGCCGGGCTTGGCAGCAGCCTTCTTCAGCGTTTCGAGATCTAAGCCTGTGGACTGGAAGAGTTGTTCAGCAAGATCACGGGTGATCCAGCCTTCTAGCGCGACGCGGTCTGCGCCGCCATTTGATCGAACGAGGTCTGATTGCGCGCCGGTCCATGAGTTTGAGACGACGTCCCAACCATAAGAGGCGGGTTCGGTTTCGTGAATGACGATGGCGGCATCGGCGCCTTGGCGGGCGGCCTCTTCGAACTTGTAAGTCCAGCGGCCATAATAGGTCATCGCGCGGCCCTTGAAGAGCGCTTCATCGCGTGTGGCATAGCCCGGATCATTGACGAGCATGATGACGGTTTTGCCGCTGTAATCTACATCGCCATAATCGTTCCAGTCATATTCTGGCGCGACAGAACCATAACCGACGAAAACAAGATCGCTCTCAGTCAGCGAGATTGAGTCGGTGTTCTGATGCTTGGTCCAAAAGACGGCATCTTGCTTGGGCACTGTTTCATGAACCGTTTCGTCCGGCAGGGTGAAGGTTAGGCTGGACGCGCCTTGATCAACGGTCTGATTGATCATCTCAACTGTTTGAAACCAGCTTCCGTCCGTTCCGCCGGGCGTGAGGCCAATGCGTTCCATCTCAGCCGCGATCCAGTCAGCAGCCAATTCACCTTCGAGAGCGCCGGGGCCACGCCCTTCGAAAACATCATCGGCGATTGTCTTGATGCGCGTCGCCAGATCATCGGCAGTGATTGCTGCAGACGTAGCGGTTGGCAGAGGCAAGGGCAGGTGCGTGTTTGAAGCGTTGTCTTCGGGGATGTCGATCGGCGTTTGGTCTGCTGGGCCGCTGCAAGCGACGAGCGCGCATATGGCTGCGACAGTGGCGAGTCTGTAGAACATTTGAGGCTCCTCGAACAAAATCAACTTTTGCTCATGTCTGGCACGGGGCTTTGGCGGCGGCAAGCAGGGGCGTGAATGCAAAAAGGGCGACGATCATTCTGATCATCGCCCGTCATCGTCTCAGTTAAGAGAGAGAACTGCTATTCAGCAGCTGTAACGGCTTCAACAGCGTCAGCAGCAGCTTCCGTTGCTTCTTCAACAACAGCTTCAACAGCATCTTCCGCAGTCTCAGTTGCTGCGTCAGCTACGTCGCCAGCTGTGTCAACAGCGGCTTCGTCAACGTCTCCGGCTGCTTCAGTTGCTTCTTCTACAGCTGCTTCAACTTCGGTTGCTTCTTCGACAGCAGCTTCAACTTCAGTGTCAGCTTCAACAACGGCTTCTGTTTCTGCAGCAGCAGACTCAGCGGCTAGCGTTACTTCTTCTGTTGTACCTTCGACAGGTGTTTGGCAGGCTGCGAGCGCGAATGCGGCGGCAACGCCGAGCAATAGATTGGTTTTCATGGGTTCACCCTTATGATTTTTCATTTACGGTGACACTCCTTCCCGAATGACACCTAGACGTTGGTTGACCCCCCAAATGGGGCAAATTAGGGGCAGGGTCGGTGCAAAAGTGTGTGAGAGAGGCGTGATTGCATCAAACTGCACGAAAATGCCCAGTTATAACGGGGGGAGTGGGTGTGGAAAATTCTACAGAAGAATTGCGAAAAAATATTCGCGAATGCCGTTTGTGCGCAGACGAAATGGATCGTGAGCCGAATCCCATCGTCCAAATTGATGCGGGCGCACGTGTAATGATTGCAGGGCAGGCGCCGGGAAATAGAGCAGACCTTAGTGGTGTGCCTTTTGATGATCCATCCGGCGATCGCTTGAGGGACTGGATGCAGATTGACCGGGCGACGTTCTACGATGCGAGCGCTGTTTCAATAGTGCCAATGGGGTTCTGCTTTCCCGGTAATGATAAGAATGGTGGAGATAAGCCGCCCTTTCGCCGTTGTGCAAAACAGTGGCGGGCTGAAGTGATGGCACATTTGGAGCAGGTCGAGGTGACGTTACTGGTCGGGCGGTATGCGCAAGTCTGGCATTTGGGCGATGACTGCCTATCTACATTGACCGAGACGGTGAAGAGTTGGACAACTTATGCGCGCTATAATGTGTTTACGCTACCCCACCCCAGTTGGAGAAATGCAGCGTGGCTAAAACGAAACCCTTGGTTCGAGTTGGAGGTTCTGCCGACAATGAGGCACCGCATTCACGCGGCGCTTGGCTTATTGCGATAAGCGGACTGTTGGCTTTTGGCCTGATCACGCTCAGCGCCTGCGCCAAGCCAGTGCGCCAAGGTCAGTTCGAGGCCAAAAAGGTGGTGACACCGGCCTTCATGCCTGAAGAAAACGTGTTGTTAGCACATGATGGCGCGCCGCTTGGCCTGTCAGTCTTCGGGTTGGAGGCGCATCCTGACCCTGCGCATGTGATCGTCGCGGTGCATGGCATGAACGATTATGCCAACGCGTTTCACATGGCTGCGCCGCGATGGGCGGAGAGCGGGATTGTGACATACGCATATGATCAACGCGGTTTCGGGCGATCGCCGAGCAAGGGGATTTGGCCAGAAGAAGAGCTGTTGCGCGAGGATGTGCGAACGGCGGTCAAGTTGGCCCGTGAGGCGCACCCTGAAGCGGTGTTGACGTTGGTCGGCATGTCTATGGGCGCTGCTGTGAGTATCACTGCATTGGCTAGCGACAATCCGCCAGACGTAGATCGCTTCATCGCGTCTGGCCCGGGCCTGAGAGGGTGGGGGGCGCTGAACCCATTATATCGTAGCAGCTTATGGCTTTCGACGCATACACGGCCAAAATGGATTGTTAAGCCGCCCCGACGTTTCGTGCGGATTGAGCCGTCAGACAATAACGAAATGCTGCGGCGCACGTGGAGTGATCCGCTGATGACTTATGAGAACCGGATCGATCAAGTCTATGGGGTCGTCAGTCTGATGGAGAATGCGCACAAGGCGCTGCCGAATTTGCCAAGCGATTTGCCGACATTGTTCACTTATGGCGAAAATGACTATGTGATTCCTGATGGGGCAATGAAACGAAGTGCTAAGGTGCTGCCCGATCATGCGAGGACCGCGCTCTATAAAGCCGGGTACCATATGCTGCTCAGGGATCTGCAATCCCAGAAAGTTCATGATGACTACATACATTTTATAGAAAATCCGGAAAAACCTCTGCCAAGCGGCGCGCCGGAATGGAAATGGTAACTTTCGGCGTGTAACAAATACCACAAGACAATAGCCCCTTGCGGTGAGGCACGCGTGGACAAATATAGAGCCATCTGCCAATCCTGCTTTTATTGAGATTCTTTTTTAGACCCCCGAGGCCGTAATTCATGCATAGTTCCTATCAAACCGCTTTGAACCTCGTTCCAATGGTGGTCGAGCAAACAAGCCGCGGCGAGCGAGCTTTTGATATTTTTTCCCGTCTTCTAAAGGAGCGAATTATTTTCGTGACCGGCGGGATTGACGATAGCATGGCCGCGCTGATTACGTCGCAATTGCTGTTTCTTGAGTCAGAGAACCCGAAAAAAGACATTGCGATGTATATCAATAGTCCAGGTGGATATGTGTCCTCTGGTCTCGCGATCTATGACACAATGCAGTACATTCGTTGCCCAATTTCGACAGTTTGCATTGGCCAAGCTGCGTCTATGGGGTCACTTTTGCTTGCTGCTGGCGCGCCGGGAATGCGGATCGCGCTGCCAAACGCACGCGTTATGCTGCATCAACCATCAGGCGGATATTCTGGTGTGGCGACAGATATCGAGCGCCACGCGGAAGAGATCGTCGATCTGAAACGTCGTTTGAATAATATTTATGTCACCCACACCGGACAAGATTACGACACGATTGAGCGTAAACTGGACCGAGATACATTCCTGACAGCCGAAGAGGCCCGGGATTTTGGCATTGTAGACAAGGTATATGATAGCCGTGCGGATGAAGATGAAGATTAAAGAATCTTGCAGTCTTAGTAATGGCTTGCCTCTTGCAGCGCAGGTGATGACGTTTATTGTTGAAATAAATAACCCGTTCGCCAGACATAAATTTATCGTTAAGTTCTAGCGGGCATTGAGGACAGTATGACCAAGCAAACCGGCACCGGCGATTCGAAGAACACGCTCTATTGTTCATTCTGCGGTAAAAGCCAGCATGAAGTTAAAAAACTGATTGCTGGGCCGACTGTGTTCATCTGCGATGAATGCGTCGAACTGTGTATGGATATTATTCGTGAAGAGAACAAGACCAGTATGGTCAAGTCTCGTGAGGGTGTTCCGACACCGCAAGAGATTTGTGATGTTCTCGATGATTATGTAATTGGGCAGTCGCACGCAAAACGCATTCTAGCGGTTGCTGTGCACAACCATTACAAGCGCTTGTCGCACGCGGGCAAAGCGGACGGCGTTGAGCTGGCCAAGTCAAACATTCTGCTCGTCGGGCCAACAGGTTGCGGTAAAACGCTGCTTGCCCAAACATTGGCGCGTATTTTGGATGTTCCTTTCACAATGGCTGACGCCACTACACTGACCGAAGCCGGTTATGTGGGCGAAGATGTTGAGAACATTGTTTTGAAACTGCTCCAGTCAGCTGATTATAATGTTGAGCGTGCCCAGCGTGGTATTGTCTATATTGATGAGATCGACAAAATTTCTCGCAAGTCTGACAACCCATCCATCACGCGTGACGTGTCGGGTGAGGGTGTACAGCAGGCTTTGCTGAAGATTATGGAGGGCACTGTTGCTGCTGTTCCACCGCAAGGTGGGCGTAAGCATCCGCAACAAGAGTTCCTTCAAGTCGATACGACCAACATTCTGTTTATCTGTGGCGGTGCCTTTGCTGGCCTCGACAAGATTATCTCATCGCGCGGCGTAGGCGCTTCAATTGGTTTTGGCGCATCCGTTAAAGACCCTGAAGCACGCGGCGTTGGCGAGATTCTACGCGGCACAGAGCCGGAAGATTTGCAGCGCTTCGGTTTGATCCCAGAGTTCATTGGTCGTTTGCCGGTTATCGCGACGCTGGAAGATCTGGACGAGGGTGCCTTGATCGAGATTCTGACACAACCGAAGAACGCGTTGTTGAAACAGTATCAGCGCCTATTCGGCATGGAAGACGTGCAGCTTACATTTACGCCAGAGGCGCTATCCGCTGTGGCGAAGCGCGCAATCGGTCGTAAGACAGGTGCACGTGGTCTGCGCTCAATCATGGAGCAGATTTTGCTCGATACGATGTTTGAACTTCCAAATCTTCGCGGTGTTGAAGAAGTTGTGATCAATGCGGAAGTTGTCGATGGCAATGCGGAACCGCTTTATGTTCACGCAAAAAAGACACAGCCTGAAGTGGGCTAAGCTCCGCTATTTATTGCGAACCAGTTTGAAATCCCGTCAGCATGCTGGCGGGATTTTTTCTATTCTGGAATATGTATCGTTAGAATGTCGATGCGGGGCGGCATCGCAAACCGCATCGGGAGGCCAACCATGCCTGTGCCGCTGGTGACGTAGACGAGTTTGTCTCCGCTAGGTGAGGGGTAAATATGCAGTTCTTTGTCGAAAGGGTAATCGGTCGGGATAGCGCGTTGGTAGATGAATGGTAGGCGGATTTGCCCACCATGCGTGTGGCCGGCAAGCAGCAGATCATAGTTGAGGCTGTCTGGGATATGCGAGGCCATGTCTGGATTGTGAGTTAGCAGAATGACGATTTCGTCTTCTGAAATTTCTGCACCGAAATCAAAATTCATTTTTCTCTGCATCAGATCAGATGTTCCGCCGATAATTATAGGGATGCCGTTGAGTGTGATTTCGTGGCTGCGATTGTGAACTACTTGATTATCAATTTTGGACAGAGTCCTCAGTAGCGGATTGGTCAGGTCAGGGCCGGGGATACCCCCATCATGATTGCCGAGGACGGTGAACAGTGGGGCCGCAATATCGTTCAACGGCGCGAGGTGGGCGGGAATTTCGTAATATTTTGGAAGGTAGATTAAATCGCCAGCCAGAAAGACCGCATCGACATTTTCTGCATTTATGCGCTTTACAATGCGGGCCATGGGCATGGCGTTTCCAAAGCGGCCGAGATGGGTGTCACCAAATAAGGCGACACGGATGGTTGGGGAGACTGCGGTCGCGCCCGGGAGGATGATGGTTTCTTCGTGCGTGATAAGGATGCGGGGCTCAACGAAGCGGCCATAGGCAAGGCAGCTGGTTAAGAGGACGCAGAGGGCGAGCAAAGTTCTAATCGCAAGGTTTGATCTGCGCGCGGCCCAAATTGCAAAAAACAAGAATGGGAAATAGGCGAAAGCGCCCCAATAGATGATCATATGCAACATGGAGCTCTCTGTAGTTATATTTCGTGTAAAGAAAAAGGCCGATGCATGATGCATCGGCCCTAATCTTAGAAATAATTTCCGACTTATACTTTGTAGTACATTTCGAATTCGACAGGGTGAGGGTGCGTTTCGTAACGCATATTCTCTTCCATCTTCAATTTGATGTAAGCGTCGATTTGGTCGTCGTCGAAGACGCCGCCCTTTGTCAGGAATTTACGGTCTGCGTCGAGAGCAGCAAGTGCCTCGCGAAGTGAGCCACAAACCTGTGGGATAGCCGCAGCTTCCTCTGGTGGTAGATCATAGAGATCTTTGTCCATGGCGTCGCCCGGGTGGATCTTGTTCTCGATGCCGTCAAGGCCAGCCATAAGTAGGGCTGAGAAAGCAAGATATGGGTTTGCAGCTGGATCAGGGAAGCGAGTTTCGATCCGCTTAGCTTTCGGGTTCGAGCCGAAGGGAATGCGGATAGATGCTGAACGGTTGCGCGCAGAGTAAGCGAGCATAACCGGTGCTTCATATCCAGGAACCAAACGCTTGTAGCTGTTGGTTGATGGGTTGGTGATCGCGTTCAACGCTTTAGCGTGTTTGATGATACCGCCGATATAGTAGAGGCAGTTTTCAGACAGGCCAGCATATTTGTCGCCAGCAAACAATGGTTTGCCGTTGTTCCAGATGGACTGGTGAACGTGCATGCCAGAGCCGTTGTCTTTGAACATTGGCTTGGGCATGAAGGTTGCTGTCTTGCCATAAGATGCAGCCACATTGTGAACGACATACTTATAAAGTTGAAGACGGTCGGCCATCACAGTCAATGTTGAGAACTTCAAGCCGAGCTCATGCTGGGCTGGAGCCACCTCATGGTGATGTTTTTCCGGGTCTAGGCCTAGGTCGCCCATGACACTGAGCATTTCGCCGCGCATATCTTGCTCTGAATCGATTGGAGGCATTGGGAAATAGCCGCCTTTTGGACCTGGGCGGTGACCCATGTTGCCAGCCGCGTACTCGCGATTCGTATTTTCAGATAGCTCAGTTGAATCGAAGCTATAACCTGTATTCGCAGGATCAGTAGACCAGCGCACATCGTCGAAGATGAAGAACTCAGCTTCTGGGCCGAAGAAGACCGTGTCGCCAATGCCTGAAGACTTAACGTAGGCTTCTGCTTTTTTGGCTGTGGTGCGTGGATCGCGATTGTATGACTGGCCTGTGATCGGGTCGAGCACGTCACACACAACTGCAAGTGTTGTCTGCTGGAAGAACGGGTCAATGACCGCGCTTTCTAGGTCAGGCATGAGCAGCATGTCGGATTCGTTGATATCCTTCCAGCCCGCTATAGATGATCCATCAAACATTTGGCCTTCTGTGAAGAAGTCATCTTCAACCATGTTCATGTGGAACGATACGTGCTGCATCTTGCCGCGCGTATCTGTAAAACGAAGATCGACGTACTGAACGTCTTTCTCTTTTATGAGTTTAAAGATGTTGTCAGCCAACAGAAAGGCCCTCCAAATAATTGGTAAATTTTATAGTTGATCATGAAGACCAAGACTAAAGTGCAGTGTCGCCCGTTTCACCGGTACGAATACGTACGGCTTCTAATACGTCAGACACGAAGATTTTGCCGTCACCGATTTTGTCGGTATGGGCAGCCTTTTTGATCGCCTCGATCGCGCCTTCAACAGCGCTGTCTGCCAATACGATCTCAATTTTGAGTTTTGGAAGAAAATCTACGACGTATTCAGCGCCGCGATAAAGTTCCGTATGGCCGCGTTGGCGCCCAAATCCTTTTGCCTCAATTACGGTCATGCCTTGAAGGCCAATTTCTTGTAGGGCCTCCTTCACATCATCGAGTTTGAAGGGTTTGATGATTGCTTCTATTTTTTTCATGGTTAAATCACTCCCAGCCACTGAAATTGCTACTACCATTTGGGTAGGCGCTGAATGTACACGTGGCGAGTGATTCCGCCTAGTCGTGGGGTAACTGACGGGTCGTTGGTCAAAATATAACCACGCCCGCCTAATTTCCGACCACTAAAGTAGTGAGAAGAATGCCACTAAAATGACGCGGGCGTCATTATTTTGATTTCTCCCCAAATTGGCTATAGTGGAATCAACAGGTTCACTAAGGAGCGGATATGACACAGATTGCAATTCACCCTGATCGCAAAATTCCTGCAGTTCGGCCTCTAAAGGCGTACAAACATATGCGGGCGTTGATCGCTGATAAGGAGGACACTGAGCAGGTCTTTCACGTCATCGAGGCGCTTAACGGTGATTCTGTTGTGCGACGGTTCAAAGCGTTTGCCAGCACGGAGGCGGGCCGCCGGGAGCTTGATAAGCGAACGCATCTGCCCCCGCTTCTTGATGATCACAGTTGGATCAAAGAACTGCCTGAGGACACTGTTGGCCGCGCCTATGTCGACTTTATGGTGCGTGAAGGTCTCAGCGCGCAGGGCTTAGTCGATGAGAATGAGAAGTTTCGTAAAACTGAGGTTGAGCATTTCGACGATCAACTCGAATGGTATTTGAACCGAATTCGCGACACGCATGACATGTTCCACGTGTTGACCGGTTATGGTCGGGACGCTTTGGGCGAAGCCGGGGTGCTGGCTTTCACTAATGGCCAGATGGGTGGGAACGGATTGCTGTTTGTATCCTTCATGGCGGCGCGTGAAGTGAAAAAGGTCGTGCCTAAGGGCAAGCCAATGTCGGTTTTCTGGGAAGCTAAGAAAGCCGGTAAAAATGCAGGCCGTATTGTGCTTGAGGATATCGAAGTATTACTGCGAGAGCCATTGGACCAAGCGCGGGCGCGTTTGAAAATTCCTGAACCCACAGCCTACCGCCGGGCCTTGCGCGCGGCGAACGATGTTGGCATTGAGGCACGGGAAATTGGAGTGACTGTGTGATATATTTGGTTCGACATGGCGAAGCGGCGGCGAGTTGGGGAGAGCACCCTGATCCGGGCTTGAGCGAATTGGGCACAGCCCAAGCACAAGCGGTGGCTCAAGATTTGTTAGCGCGCGGCGCTGATCAGATTGTGTGTAGCCCTATGCAGCGT
Source organism: Hyphomonas sp. (assembly GCA_033851975.1). Lineage (GTDB taxonomy): Bacteria > Pseudomonadota > Alphaproteobacteria > Caulobacterales > Hyphomonadaceae > Hyphomonas. Next base: position 313,104 of record JAWSVJ010000003.1, read on the forward strand.
TGTCGTGAGACGTCCGTACCATTTTGTGAGCTGACAGGGCGGTCGGCAGAGGTTGTTCCGCAAGTGTCGGAAATCGTGACGCCGTCGCAAGTCGAGGACCGTGTTGTTTGGTTGCGTGATTTGATGGCGGGGCAGTGGCCTTCCGATGGATCAATGGATTCATGGCGCACCGATATGCTGCAACGTGTTATGGAGATGCCTGACAATACAGTTGTGTTTTCGCATTTCGTGGCGATCAATACTTTGATTGGGCAGCTGACTGATACTAATGACGTGCTGGTATTCCGCCCGGGGTACTGCTCAGTGACGGTGCTGGAAAAAAGCGGCGGCACGCTAAGCGTGAAAGAATTGGGCAGCGAGGCGGCGACTCGCGTGCTATGAGCCCATTATGGGTAGAATGATCATTACGCCGCAACAGATGTTAGCGGCCGAAAAAGCAGCGATTGAAGCGGGTGTTGATAGCTTTGATCTGATGAAGCGTGCCGGCTTGTCGGCAGCCGAATTTGTGCATCAGAATTGGCCGCTGGGTCGCATTCAGGTTTTATGTGGACCGGGCGGGAACGGCGGCGATGGTTTCGTTGCCGCCGCAAACCTTGTGGAGCGTTGGAGAGACGTTCGGGTCTATTGCAGTCTTCCCGTCGAGGAATTGAGCGGCGATGCGGCGAAAGCCGCTGCAATGTGGACGGGTGAAGTCTTTCCATTGGACGCCGCGCTTGAAGAGCCCACAGATATAACGATCGATGCATTGTTTGGGACCGGGTTTTCGCGGCCCCTAGAAGGCGCGGCATTAGCGCTGGCGCAGCGCGGCGGAATTGTTGCATCCATTGACGTGCCGTCCGGCATTGATGGATTGCATGCTGTCTCGTTGGGGCCTTGTTTCCTTGCGTCTGCAACCCTGACATTTTCAGCGCTCAAACCCGCTCACATGTTGCATCCTGCGGCTGGTGCGTGTGGACGGGTTATAGCAGCTGATATTGGTGTGCCGGTTGAGTCATCTTGGATGGAGAACGTCCCGTCTCTTTGGGTGGAGCAAATGCCAAACCCCGGCCCGTTGGGGCACAAGCATTCGCGCGGTCATTTGAAGGTGTTGAGCGGGGGCATCGCCTCGACAGGCGCAGCGCGGTTGACGGCGCGAGCTGGGCTCAGAATTGGGGCGGGACTGGTGACTGTGTTGTCGCCGCCATCGGCCTTGATCGTCAATGCGTCTCAGCTTACCGCTGTCATGGTCTCATCTGTCGCGGACGTGGAGGCGTTCAGCCGTGAAGTCGAGACAGCAATGAGCGTCGTGATCGGTCCAGGGGCGGGTGTAACGCAAGGTACGCGCGACAAAGTCGTCGCAGCGCTTGAGAGCGAAGCGGCTGTAGTTCTGGATGCGGATGCGCTTACGGTGTTCGAGGATGACCCCAAGGTATTGTTTGAAGCGTTACGCAAAACGGATGTTTTGACACCGCACATTGGCGAATTTCGGAGACTGTTCGGTGATTTACTTGGGCAAAGTGACAACAAAATTGATGGGGTTATTGAGGCGGCAAAACAAGCAGGATGCATCGTTCTTCTGAAGGGCCCTGATACGGTGATAGCAGACGCTGACGGGCATGTAATCGTCAACAATCATGCGGCTAGTTGGCTGGCGACTGCTGGGAGTGGTGATGTGCTTGCTGGCTTTATTGCCGGGCTTATGTGTCAGGGCATGGAGCCGATATTGGCGACCGCTATGGCTACTTGGGTGCATGGCGAAGCGAGCAGACGTGTAGGGGCGGGCCTTATCTCTGAGGACCTTGAAAAACAGGTTCCAGATATCTTGAGCGCGCTCCATGGTGAGTTCGGGTGAACTAAACTGCAATTTTGGTGATTTTTGTATTGATGATTCTGAAATCGTCGCGTAGGAGAGGCGCTCTGGAATGCGGATGTGGCGGAATTGGTAGACGCACTGGATTTAGGTTCCAGCGCCGCAAGGCGTGGAGGTTCAAGTCCTCTCATCCGCACCATTCCAGAGAAACAATACTGCAAAAACAAAGCAGTATTTTTTCTCTAAGTTTTCAAACCACCTTTTTATCCACCTTTGCTCATGTGCTGTGATGTTCAGCTATGTTGATAGGTGACGACATCCCACAAAACCGATACTCTCTAGCTGCCTAAGGTATTGTCGTAACCTGGGGCATCGCGATGCTCTTCTATCTGGAGAACATCGTGATGAGGATACTCTCAAAGCGCCAACTGAAAGAGTTAGTTTTGTATTCACCGCAACATATCGCTCGACTGGAGAAGGCAGGCCAATTCCCTAAGCGAATTCAGCTAGGCCCGAACCGAGTCGGATGGCTTGAAGTGGAAGTGCTGGACTGGCTGCAAATTAGGTTGGATGCCCGCGAGGCGACCTAACCGACACTCTCGAGAGAGAGCTTGAGTGGCCGGGCCTGAGAGGGTTCGGTCATTTTTGCATTCTGAGGCTCTACAAGCCGTTTTGTTTCACATGTGGAATTCACAGGGCGTCATCTAGCAAACTGCGCAATCTTCGTTCAAGTAGATCATCTATGATTTACTTATCCCGCAAGGTAGAATGCAAGAATGAACATTACCAAGCTGAAAATCAAAAATTTGAAAAAATATCATGGAACACATGAGTTTTATTTCAATGACGATATAAACATTTTGGTTGGAGATAATGATTCCGGGAAAAGCACTCTTCTTGAAGCGTTGGAAATGGTTCTGAACAGCCGCTTGCACGGACAATCGGTCAATAAAGTTGTTTCCACTGATCTATTCAATAAAGAAGTGGTGAATGCCTTTCTTCAGAGCGATCAATCAGTTGAGTCTTTGCCTGAGATTTTGATTGAAGCCTTTTTTGAAGATGCCAAACAGTTCACTACTGAGGCAAAACTTAGAGGCTCTACAAATAGCGAGAACACCGACGCAACTGGTGTCTTTCTAAGAATCTGTTTCGATCCAAACCTAAAGGAAGCATACCAGAAGTTCCTTGGAGCAAATTCAGGCTTAAAAACTCTTCCAATAGAATTTTATCAGGTGGAATGGTTTGGCTTTGACTGGAAACCAATTCATCATTTCAGTGCAAATTTTAGATGCATTGCTATTGACCCAACCCGTATTCACCCGACCTATGGAAAGCATCAGTATATAAAAAACACCTTAGGCGCCATAGGTCACGATGAAGTCGGTACGCTGAACTTAAGCTTTCGACAGTTGCAGGCAGTATTTTCCGAACAAGAGGGAGTTAAAGCAATCAATGCCAGCTTAGATGCTGATGATGTGGTTACAGAAAAAAATCTCTCAGTTGTCGCGGACATCGCCTCTTCAAACACATGGGAACGAAATTTGAAGTTAGCGGTTGATGGGGTTGGGTTTGAACATATTGGTAAGGGAGAACAAACTCAGATTTTGCTCATGCTCGCTCTAAGTAGCAAGCTCAAAGATGTTCCTTTCGTATTGATCGAAGAGCCTGAAAACCACCTTTCTCATTTGAACTTGGTGAATTCGATTGAACGCATAGCGACGCGAAGTAAAGGAAAGCAGCTTTTCATAACCACCCATAGTTCATACGTCTTAAGCAAGCTGAACCTTGCGAAGGTAACCGTGCTTGGAGAGTCACCAAGACGACTTAGTGATATTGATAAGGATACAGTCAATCGCCTCAAAAGAATGCCAGGATACGATACGCTTAGAGTTGTGCTGGCTAAGAGAGTCATTCTTGTCGAAGGGCCATCGGATGAGATACTACTGAAGAAAATATATCTGTCCAAGCATGAAAAACTTCCTGAACAGGATGGTATCGACATCATAGTTGTGCGCGGAGTTGGCTTCAGAAACTACTTGAACGTGGGGTGTGAAGTTGGAAACCAGATTCACGTAGTTAAAGATAACGATGGTCAATATGATAAAAAAATTCAGAGGTTTATAGATGATTATGCTGACCAGCCCAATATTAGATTTTTTTCTGAGAGTGACAACAATCTCAATTCATTAGAGCCTGCACTATTTGCTGCAAATGGAGGGACTGAGGCAGAGTTGGATGCGTATGCAGAGATTGCTCTGTCTAAGCAAACTTACAACCTCTACAAGCTTGAAGCAGACATTAATAAAAAGGCCGAATTTCTGAAGACTTGGTTCGGCGGTGAAAAAAGTGGCAGCAAAAAAGTAGACTCAGCAATACGTATTTTTGACAGTAACAAGACTATTAACTACCCGATCTATCTAGAAAATGCCATTAACTTTGACTCGTGAACTTCGTATAGCATGTGCCGGTGGTGGCAAATCGACTTGGATTGTTGCCGAAGCATCCAGACTTGTTGAGGCTGGACTACCCTGCTTGATACTCACGTATACTGAGGAAAACCAAACCGAGTTAAAAAGGCGACTAATAGACAGGTTCGGAAAAATCCCTGCCGGTATTGAGGTGAAAGGATGGATCGAGTTTTTGCTTGGCGATATGATACGTCCTTATCAAGGTTGTGTTTTGAAAAGGAGGCTTAAGAGTATCGCCCCAACTAACCAAAACCCCCACTTGGAAAATGGGCGTACTAAGTCTGGCACGGGCGAGGAGGAGAATTTCATTCGACATTTTACGGCCCAAGAAGGTGAGCTTGCCTACTCCTGTTTTATTTCGAAATTGGCATTTCGTGTGTATGAGAAGAGCAACAAAGCTTCGGTAGATAGAGTGTCGAATATTTATGGAGCAGTGTTCATAGACGAGGTTCAGGATTTGGTAGGATGGGACTACAAGGTTATTTCCGCGCTTTCAGAATCAAGTATTTCTGCTGTGCATGCCGTGGGTGACTTTCGTCAAACGATTTACCAAACTGCTCCTGGAACCAAGCGTCCAAAAAATGACGAGCAGAAACAGAAGCAATTTTCTGTCATGAAATTTGAAGTTATTCCAGTATCAGGAAGCTACCGTTGCTGTCAGCCGATTTGTGACGTAGCAAATCTGGTCTATCCATCCGGATATTACGAAGAAACAACAAGCATAGTAGACGTGTCAGTTAATCCGTTACCTGAGCACGTAGGGGTGTTTACGGTTAGTCGCGATGCGGTTTCAAAGTATGTCGATTCTTACAAGCCAGCAATTTTGCGCTTAGATAAGAATACGGAAGAGGAATTGTGTGAGGGACTTGAAGCTTTCACCTTCGGTAAGGCAAAAGGCAAGCAATTCAACAATGTACTAATCGTACCCACAGACGTTCAAAAGAGATTTTTCCTTGGAGACCGAAAAAAAATTGATGAAGGGAAAACCAACAAATCAAAGGCTCAGCTCTACGTCGCTCTAACCAGAGCTAGACATAGTGTGGCGATCCTAATGGATGAAGATAGTATATTCGATGGAATTATACGTTATGAGGGCTAATATCAATTCTTAATAGTTTTAAATAAGAGTTAGAGGCCTCTCTGCTCTCTCCTGAATGGAAACTGCTTCGAGGTTAGGTCTGAACTTGAGATCCTGGCAGTCGTTCAATCCCTAAAATCTCATGCATCGCCGCGAGAAGTGTTTTTACTCCTAAGATGATGAAGTACGGCTCTGGAACATTGGCCTCGCCGGCTGTTATATACCTTGATCGAAATGGACGATCGTACATTTCATCTAAAAGCCTCAGGTGTTGGAAAAAAACATTCCAGTCAGAATTAGTCGGAGGCACACCTGACTGTGCCAAGATCCTCTTCTGAACGATTTCTGGCAATTTATCGAACGCTGACTGATGCATTGAATTATTTATAAATTTCACCTCATCAAAAGCAGATCGTGACTCGAGATAAAGTTCGTAGGTGTTGTGACCATACTTTTTTAGCTCTGAGTCCGATGCTCCATAACCTTTCAAAATTGTCTTCAGAGTAAGTTCGGCAGATAAACCACTCAACTGCAACACCGGCCCCATCAGATGCATCATTGGGTACTCGGTTTCTTCAAAGAAGAAAGCATTCTCGGACGCTTGAAGATAAGAAGAGCAAAATTTCGTATGACCTACGATCGACATGCTGTCCGGCTCATGTGTTGGCCAATCATTCTTGAAACCTATAGCTTCTTTGAAAGATTCATATTGGTGTTCATCAGACATGTAGACATTCTACTCAATTATATACGGATCGCCACTATCAGAAAGTTCGAGAAGCCTCACGAGTCACAATTTCATATAAAAGCTTGAGGTCACTCAATTCGGCTGTGAGTGAAGATTATTCATCTACGAGGTGTTCGCTCCATGGCAATCTCAAGATTGCCATGTACTGAACATGAGCATCTGATCGTGGATGTTTTTCGTTCAGATTCTTGATGATTTTTTCCAAACACTTCTCAGCTGAAATCTTCAAATCGTCTCGAAAAACCAAACCTTCATCTTGAGGTTCATGGCGCTTCTCGTTTTGAATATGAATCCTGTTTCGAGCCTTACGAAGGTCATCCAAGCGTACGTAAAAATTCGTCTCACCGACCTCAAAGAGATCGTGCTTCTTTGCGTTCTGTATATATTTTTCGAGTTTATCGAGCTCCTTCCCCCTAATCGCACTCAGAAGGTCCGACGTCATGTTGGGCACACCTTCCAACTTGTATCGATTTATTCGTTGATACAGATCAAACAGAATTGCTTCCAAGATCGACACTAGTGTCAGTGTGATCGGCTTGCGAAGATGTTTCTTTACGTCGTCATCACCTTCCTCAAACTGAGAATACAGAATCTCAAGTGTTCGGAGGTTATAAACGATGTTGTCATTGATCTTGAAGCTGGCAAAGAACTTCGGTTGGATTTCAAAACTCATACCTCATCCTCGTTCAAAGATGTGTCCCATCTATCCAATACCATGCGAGCCACGCGGTCCACGGCGACTCCGTCTGTGTCGATAACCACATCTGCAACTTCGTTGTTTGAAAAGTGAGCATTTAGCTCAACCGCCCGGTTTTCATGCCATTCCAGAGATTTTCCAATTTCTCTTCCCTGCAATCTGATACGCAGAGTTTCATCAGTAGCAGATAGACGAACAGTGAATACGACACAGTCAGGGATCACTGAGGCAATCTCCTCAATGCCTGATTGGGTCTCAATAACATTAGGAATGATCAAGTGCGTGACTCCAAATACTTGATAATTTGGCCAGACAGTTCTCAGATTTATAATTCCAAATTTTGCATTAAACGGATCACCTTCTGGACGTGGATATGCCCAACGAAGTGCGTCCATATCAATCACCGCATTTCTAACACCCTGATCCGTCAGGAGTTTTGATACTTCATCTGAAGTCTTGGTTTTCCCGACACCTACCGGGCCGGTGACAATGAGGACTGAAACTCGATTCATACGCTTATGAAGCAATTATATCAGTTATGATCTAGAGAGAAAGTTCGAGAAGTGTCCCGAGGAACCTCACAACACAGTTTCAGAAGTTTCCTAGAGGTCACTCTATGTCGAGTGACATAAAAACTTTTTTGGAATTCGATTTGTGTCTGCAGCAGGCTCACATCATATAAATTATCGGTGTTCAGCGACCGTCCGAACCATGTTTGACGGCTCTAACACTAGGTTTTTTCCGTCTATCTCGCGGTTCGATGTGGTGATTTTAAGCAGTTCACGTTTTTCGGCTCGATCACCATTTTCGTATTGAAACACAAGGCTTTTCGAAAGTTCGAGGTACTTCATGAAGGTATCGCGTTTTGCTTCAATTCTAGCCGATATATCGCTGGCTTCCTGCAGCCGCTTTTGTTCCTTCAACAAGTCTCCCCTTTTGGCTTGAAACGCCTCATCATCAATTACACCGTCAATTAGCTTGTCGGTCAATCGCGATAGCTTCTGATCGACCTTGGGCAGTTCGAGTTGCGCGATTTGGCGAGCACGTTGTTGCTCAGGTTGCTCTAGCCAGTCACCGACACTGGCTTTCAGCCGTTCAACCTCATCGCCTGATAGAAGGTACTGCGTCAGATAGGATTTAACATCCTCTTCAATCATATCCTCGCGAACTGTTTTCACGGGGCAAGTTCTCAGATGACATCGATAATAAACGCGGCCTTTCTGGCGCTCGGGTATCATTGCCTGCTTGCAGTTCGCGCAGCGAAACATGCCAGCAAAAAGATGATTGTGCTTGGTGACTTTCTTGTTGTCACGGCCACCCCGAATAGCTTCAACCGCATCGAACAGCTCCACCGGGATTAAGGGCTCGTGAATTCCCTGATAGGTCTTTCCCGTTCGCTGGACGTACATCAGACCGACATAGAAAGGGTTACGCAGAATTTTCTCGATGCTCGTTTTAGGGAGCGGATTTCCTCCTTTGTTGTTGAGACCAAGCTCTTTGGTGGCTTTTGCGAGGGCGTGCAGCGAGAAGTTTCCAGTGGCGTAGAGGTCATACAGCCGCTTCACGGTCGGGCCGTGCACAGGGTCTATTGTTTTGGGCTTTCCCCGCCCGTTATCAGCGTATCCAAACGGCGCGCCGAATGGATACAGACCTTGTTTTAACCGCCCCTCCATCCCTTTGATTGCCTCTTCTCGTAGGTTGCGGATGAAGTCGGCGGCAATGACGGCTTGGATGTCGGCTGTCAGGCGGCCACCGCGAGAGGTGAAATCGAGACTTTCATTAGCAAAGTGAATATTGATGCCGGTATCAGCTAGGTCACCAATTCTGGCCCAGTCGGCGAAGTTACGCGCTGAGCGGTCAATCTTGTGAAAGATCACGCCATCGGCTTTGCCTCTTTGCAGTTGGGCGGTCATGGCATTGAAGATTGGACGGCCACGTTTAGCGGCTGTTTCTCTTTCTTCGAACCATTGGGAGATAATGATGTTGTGGCGACTCGCAAAAGACTGAATAGCTTCTTGTTGCGCTTCTAGGGATACTCCATCGCCTTGCTTAAGCGTGGATACCCGAACGTATCCAAAACATCGTTTCATTCATTCAGTTTGTTATCTTCGGACTCTACCAAATTCTCAGATTTTTGCGAGTCTTCCTCCATGTCCCAAAGACAAGTTCCCTCCCGTATTTGTTTCTCGAATGTGCGTTGGCAGATTTTGAGATAGGCTTGTAAGAATTCATCTGAGTGCATGCAGCCAGTTTATGCTCTCATCCACCCAGTCACTAGGGGCCACTCTATGCCATCAGCCATAAAATGGCGGATGTGTGGTGGCTGAGAACGTCTTTGACTTCATGCCATTCACCATGAGTTGTACATAGGCGCGGTAGTTGGGCTGATGTACCAAATCATCGATAGTGATGCCGTCGAGTTGTTTGACGAATAGCGGCGCGTCAAACGCCCCGATCCTAAACACCATAATGGTGCCGATGTTCCCGATGATCGATTGAAAGACTTCTGTATCGGCTTGAGAAATATGCTGGTGAGCGAGAATTAGTCCAAGGCCATATTTGCGAGCTTCAGAAAGCGTCCCAGCTAGTGCAGTGGTCGAAAAGGACGGAAACTCATCAACGTACATGAAGAAAGGGCGTCGATCCTTCTCAGGCATTGAGTGCCGAGTGAACGCTGCATTGGTTATACTCGACACCAATAGACCGCCCAACACGTTGGCCGTGTCTGCACCGAGTTGGCCTTTGGCGAGATTGATAATGATCGCTTGTCCATCATCCATAATCTTGCGGAAACGAAGCGGTTGGGCCGGTTCACATACCGCCTTGCGGACAATCGGATGAGCTAAGAATGCTCCTAATTTGTTGGCAATCGGGGCGACGCCATCCATCGAAGTTTTGAAGTTCATGGCCTTGTATTCGACTTGCCAGAACTGGCGCACCTGCGGATCCGTGATGTGACTGATGACACGGGTTTGAAAGTCCTTGCTGAGAAATAGCGGCATGATATCGCGAAGGTCGGTCTTAGGTTGCTCCAACAGGGCAAGCAATGCGTAGCGCAGTAAATGCTCCATACGAGCGCCCCACGCATCCGCCCATTGCTTTTTGAGAGCATCTATCAGACCGGAGGCTATCAACGGCCTATGAATGACTGAGGCGGTTGTGAGGGGATTGTATCCGTACGGGCTGGTTGGGTCAGCGACGTCCCAATAGATGTGAGGTTGAGTGATCTTGGTTGAAAGGCTTAGGGCCAGATCACCATGCGGGTCGATTAGGCAGAAACCTATGCCCATGGCTGCATCTTGAGCGGCAAGATTAGCTATCAGGGTGGATTTCCCAGCCCCGGTCTGGCCGATAATGTACATGTGCAAAAGCCGGTCTCGCTGGGCTATTCCAAAGTCCATGTTCGAGTACCGCCTGTCAGCGGTGCCAATGCCGGTGAATATTTCTGATGTAGGTAACACGGGCTCAGTATGGCTCGCCGCACCCTGTTGAAACTAGGGGCCACTCTATGGCGTACGCGATAATATCTTGCCGCACTCACAAACCTGTGGCGCAGTCAGTCGGTTTTGAAAGAGAGTGGATTGCCCAGCGTCATAACCGATGCAGCCATTCTATGTCAGCCAGCATAGAGTGGCCTCTAGCATCACGACCCTTCAATCCGATAGTCTGTACATCTGACATTCTCAACACTCTTGATACCACCACTCAGTTGGTATGACGTGATGAGGAAGGGTTCCACCCTTCCTTCAAGCCAAGCACGTTCATACCGAATGAGTGGTTTTCTTAACGCTGATCGAACGCTCGAAAAAAATATGGCATATGCCATAGAGTGGCCCCTAGAGCGGGTAGGCTTGGCCGTCTACACTGTGCACATTAGCCAATAATACAAAATATTATGATCACAGAGTTTGCCCTTGATCTGCGTCTTGCACGCCGTAGGTCAGGGCTGTCACAAAAGGAAGTCGCTTATCTGCTTACCATAAACCAGTCCACGTATTCTGAGTTTGAGCGCGGGGTGAAAGTGCCCAGTCTTGAACAAATTTGTCAGCTGGCTCTCATCTATGGCCGTTCGTTCCAAAGTTATTTTGAAGACATTACCAGCGGGGTGAAACCCCGACTGGCAAAACGGCTAGAGAAGCTTCCAAAAACCAAAAGTCCACGGTTACGGATATTCAATCGCGGCATAACCATAAGTCGAATGAAGGCTCGACTTAAGCCTCTAAACGAACGGTATGGCGGCGCTTAGGATGCTTGCGGTTGCGGTGACGCAGCGCCGGTTTGGATATGTCTTTCTGATCAATGGTCAGCTCAAGGATTGGCAGATAATGACCAAGCCAACCAAGTCACGCTCCGAGGCAGCCGGAGCCCTACAAAAACTCATCAATACATTTAGACCCGATGTCGTGGTGACTGAGGATATTGATGCAAGCAGCAAGAAAGGCAAAAGAGCGCGTACCATTACAAAAGCGCTTCAGCATATTGCATCGCATAACTATGTCCTCGATGTTTGCGTGAAGCGGGTGCAAAGCTTTGCCAACAAGTACGAAGAGGCTACGTCTCTGGCAGAGCAATATCTGGTCATTAAGCCGTTGGTGCCGGAGAAGCGGCGCTACTATGAGAGCGAACCGGCGAGGATGGTGTTGTTTGATGCTTTGGCGCTGGCGCATAATGTGTTGCAGCGTCCGTCAATGACGATGGCATAAGTTGAGATAAGCAGTACGGCGCAAACGTTGTTCTTTGAGAAAGCCACATGCAAATTACTGCATGTGGCTTTGTTCGTTATCAATCGATAATGCCAATTCACCGACCCGCGCCCATGAACCGTTCAATAACCCAGCGTTTGGAAGCGGCGGTCTAAACGGTGTTTCGAAATTCTCCCAAGCCTGAAACAGCATATAGCTATTTATCTGTGGATGTTGCCGTTTCAACAAGTCGAGTGTCCGTTCAATTCGCGTCTCATTGTTATAAATATTCAATACCAAAAGCGGTGCGGTCAGCTTCAAATGCTCTTTGTATGCGCGGCCAGAAACATAAGCCTGATACTGGCTAAACCCTCGCAATGCGCTCTTGCGGTTGAAGTTGCTACTGGTTAGCGGCTCAGTCGCCCGATCAGCCTCAACCACAAAGAACCGGAACCGACTTTCCTTATCTGATATATATTCCAACCCAAACAGCGCATCCGGTTTCAACGCTTTCGTCACTTTGCGCTTCGTTGCTGGATCAACAATCTCCACCGGATATGAAAGCACCGTCTCGGCCCGCTCTAAAATATCAGCTTGCGGAATAAACCCAAGATCATCTCGCTCATTCACCGCCAGCTCAATCGATGCAGTAATCGAACTCACCATAAAGCTGTGCAACCAAGGCCCACTAGCGGACGCGTTGGCAGGTCGCCACAAGCCATTCTCTTTCAAGGCTCGCTCCCCAGCCTTGCTTAGTCCATATACGAGCTGGTTGTAGCGGCTATCTATCGTAAGGAACTGCTGCGGTGGCCGTGTGAGATAGGGGCCACCATGGACGGTATTGTCCTCATGAAACAAGTCCCCCAAGCGTTCCTTGGCGCGCTTTTCGCTCTTCCCAAGATGTTTGGCATAAGTGAGCAAGAACGATGATGCCAAAGGTCCATGCTGATGCAGTTTCTGCAACCATAGCCAGTCACGTGGCTGCAACGTCACCCGCTTGCCAGTGCTGGTTGCACGCATTCGACTGCGTCGACCAAGACTGCCTGATTTAGCATCTGAGTTTCGCATAAAGCGAATATATGATCAGTATAAAATCTGTATACGTTCGGTATGGTTAGCTATGTCGATCATGTTTCAGCATGTTCAGCCATGCTCACCCAAAAAATAGCTACCAACTATCTCCCGGCTCTATATCCATATCGTCGCCAGATTTCTGCTCTGTCTCTGTAGCTTCAATATCTTCAACTTCCCCGTCTTCATATTCGTCTTTAATATTTGGAGCTGTCGGCGCAATCGGCATCACATACTTCTCTCGCATTAGATCGCGTAAGTCAGTTTCATCTGCGCTATCCATTTTTGGCATGGCTTCCAGATGACCAAATGGAAACTGCAATGGAACCGCTACATTATTGCTTTGTGAATTCCAGTAAGTGCGCCGAAGTAAGCGGCCCATGACGATGTAGAGCATCAAGCCATGCTCTGTCTCGGTCAGTTAGCCGAATGCATTTGCCTGTTGAATTGGCACGCATTCGACTGCGTCGACCAAGACTGTCTATGGAGTGTTTCGTGACCATATAACACTACATATGCATAAAACGATCTTTGAATACGTTCGCTATGCGCATCAGTACGTTGCTATGTTCATATATAAGGCGCGAGATTTACCTTCAAAAAAAGTGAATTTATGTTAACTACGACACTGGGCAGCAATATATCCGACCAAGGTAGTCGGATCTGGGGTTACATAAAAGCCGACTAAAATCAGTCGGCTTTAGAATATGAACAAAGTCATCGGGGCGGTGTACGTACCAACATTCCCCGCCCCGATGACCGGAAGACGGAAGAGCATTGTGCCCATCCAGTAGAAGACGGAAACGCTTTGGTGTCCATCCAGTGATAATATAACATCTTTGGGTGTTCCCGCAAGCTATCTAGTCTTCGTGCAAACGAATTGGAGCTTATATTGCGCGAACATCGTAAAAAACATGCAGACAAAGCGCTTAGGTGCTTGTTTGCGGTGCCCGTACTAGCATTTTCTTGGCCCCTGTGGGCTGTTTTGGGTGGCCTCATTTGGTTGAGGAAACTCTTTGTGCTGACAACTCATTTTGCGATAAGAAGCATGGGGGCGGCATTTTCTAATCAGCCCATGGGGGTATCCGCAAATCACATTCGAGACGTGGTTCAATTGTATCCAAAGGGGTTCGTGATGATCGCCCAAAGCGCATTTTATGATAGTGATAGTACAGAAAATACTATGGAGGCCAAACCGAAATGGTTGGGCAATGCGCTAAAAGAGACCATGTCGACAGTTCTCTTTTTTGGAGCGCCAATCCTTATTTATATTTTTGGCCAAAATATTGACCTTAGACAAACAGCTGACGATCTACATCTTCAGTTTCAGGCAAGTATAGATAGCGATCAAGTGGTTGAAAAACCTACTGCTACAGCAGAAGGCTCTTTCACCGTTTTCAGTCGTAGCTGCCGCTTTTTTAATGGCTGCCATGATTATGAAACGTTTAGAATCAGAAACCTGAGTACCGACAACCAAATTCGTAATCGATACGACCTCATTTTTGAAATCTGCAATGTTTCAGATGTTACCCGGTCTGGGAAGTTGAAAGACATCTCGTTTGTAGATGCCTCCGGATTTTCCACAAAGTGGAGCGATGTTTCTATTAGTGATCTGTTGCCTGATGAATGCGAGACTATAGAGAAGCGATCCAATAAATTCCCGAGCGATCGAGCCCCTAGTACTTCTAGTGGGAAATGGACGTTTTTCTATAGCGATAAAAACAACCGAAAAACCAAAAATGTTGTAAGGCTACAAGATGGTATTTTCCTCTAGTTACCAATTCTCTGTCGGGTCAATATCGTAACCTGGCTCTTTCGAGGCGACATCTTTCTGTGTCGCCTCGATTTTCATATGACCATCATTCGATCCGTCTTTTGTTTCGTTCACTGCAGTGTGTGTCACCGGCGCAATCGGCATCGCATACTTCTCTCGCATTAGATCGCGCAGATCAGTTTCTTCTGCGTTATCCATTTTTGGCATGGCTTCCAGATGACCAAATGGAAACTGCAATGGAACCGCTACGTTTGAAGTCCCTCGAACAAACGCAGCAAAGCTGCCTTTTGGTTGCCGTTCGATCAAAGATGGCTCGCAATACAGCATAGGGGCCAGAGCGCGCGCATCTTTGGCTGACACACCGCCAGCAAACTTAATCGACGTGTTCGCCGCAAACGCTTCCTGGAGCTTGCTATCTAGCTGTCCGAGGTATTGGTGCGCCAACACCATCCCCACATTGTACTTTCGTGCCTGAGACAGAATAAGTCCGATATTGCGGTCAAAGTAGTCGGCGGCTTCATCAACATACACAAAGGTTGGCAGGCGCTTGCTAGCGGGCAGCGTGGCGCGTTCCTGCGCCGCCTGCGCTATCAACGCTATAAAGAACCGTCCGAAGATTTGGGTGCCGTTTTCTTTCAGCAGATCTTTCGCTGTATTGATGAGAATAATTTTCCCTGCATTCAACTCACTAAACAGATCAAGCTTAGACTGTGGGTGCGAGAACATGCGTTCAAAGGTCTGGTTCTCCAAAACACCCCATAACCGTCGCAACACCTGCTTGCGCGTTTGGGTGAACTCTTTGCCTGCAAACTCAGTTTCAAAGAAACGCTTGGCTGTGCCAGACAGCTTCTCGATATCAGAAGCAAACTTGATGTGACTGTCATCCTCCATCAACTCCACCAGCGTATGGATAGTAGCGCCTTGTATATGCAGCATCAGGCGCGTGACATATCGAAAGATCACAGACTGTTTCTGCGTCATACCCGCTTCGAGCAATGAGCCGAGCACGAAGTCGTATAGTTCGAGGATTGAGTTTTGTAGCCGCTCGCGCTCAAGCGGCGCATATGCATCCATCCGCTCTTGGCCCACATCAAACAGGTTCAATGAGACAGGATATTCAACATCAGTTGGATCAATAATAACGACCCGGTCATGCAATGGTTCGCCCGGCGCAAATTGCTTCAGTCGTTTGATGTTCTCAATTAGATCACCCTGGCTATCAATCACCACCACAGACCGTTCACCCGCCGCCACCGCATCAAGATCATTAGATATGAGGTATTGCAGCGTCTGTGATTTGCCGTGTCCAGAACCGGCCACGATATGCATGTGCTCGAAGCGGGTGCGGGTAGGGATGGTGAGCGGGACAGTTTGCGTTGCGAATTCCAAAAGTGGCGTTGAGTTGAGATATGTATCAACCAACTCATCAGGCTCTTTCACGGAAGAGCTAGATGGCAGAATAGCTCTAGACCGAAAGGTGCTTGGGTCACGCAGATCACCGCCAGATGCCACAATGATATTGCGATCAACTTGATCACGTAGCCGCTCGAAAAGTTTAGCTTCAACCAAGTCCTCAGCAAACGCATACTGGATCGTTTCGTCTAAGGCGTCAGGAAGCGCCGGAATGCGGTGAGCAAGGTTAGTCTTGATGGACAGGTCACGTTGAGCAGTTTCAGTGTTTCGAGAACCTAAGTCTCTAATCAGCGGAGCAACCAGAACACAGATGCCGGAGGTAATGAGATCAAGCGTGGCGGGCAGGTCAGCAACTAGACTTTTGTGCCAGTTGAGTTCTTCGCGCAAAGCCCACCAATCGGATGTCTCTCGCTTCTCATCCCAAGCTATGTGCGGCGGTTGCCAATAACCTTCATAGTCGATGATCCTCGATACAAACTCACAAAGAGCATCAAAGACGGTAGTGCCAGCTTGTACGTTTAGGCGCTCCGCCGCATCGACAGATATTCCAGACACCAGCCGATCAATATCGTCGTCATCCCAGATATCATGCTGCATGTATAGCTCAGCAAGCTGATCTACCAGCCGCTTAGTATCCTTCTGATCTTTGGAGCGGAAAAGGCTTCTGGTGGCCGCGTGCAGCTTAGGCCCGAACAGAATGAGCCGTTTCTCATCCAAAGCTCACCACCGCTCGCTTAGCCTCCTCAGGCGGCAAGGCTGGAACGTCATTCACCTGCGTTCCTCCCCACTGCTTTGAGGTTTCGATGACCTGGCGAATAACCACGGCCATGTTTTCAAGCCATGCTTCCTTTTTCGCGAGTTCTATAATGCCAGGACAGGTGAAGGCTCGTCCGTGCAGGAGGTCTTTCACAAACAGCTTTTCTCGTTTTTCGTTGTAGTACCAGTAGCCGACGCCAGCCCACACAACGACGCCAAGCGCCATCGCCAAGCCCGATGGCAGAATAATGCCGACTATGAAGTACGCTACCAAAGCAGCGAGAAATCCAAGGAAAGCAGATACACGGATGAGTTTCGTTTCAGGGCCGAAAATCAGGACACTGTCATCAATCTTGTATCGTTTCACCAAGGCTTGTTCGTCTTCATCGACCTCAATCTTGGCCCAAAGTTTGAACTGCACCCCACCAACTTTGCCAGTGGTTTGCTCACGTTTTAGCAGCAGTTTCATATCAACTTCTCCCGTCCGTATGGATTGAGGCTGACACGAGAACACCACCGCCCAAAGCGGATTCCCCAAATGATTGAAATATTTCGATTTCACATAGGGCGGGAGCGGAGGGTTCATACAGTATAGAAATTGAGTATGAAGTCGCGGATCACACTTCGTGAAAGCGGTTCAGCTATGAGGCGCTATATGTTGTCTTGTGTGGGGATTGGGGCGGTGAAGTTATGGGGATACAGTAACTGACTGTGTATCCCCATATTTGAATAAACTAAATCGTTTCAGATGGTTCTACTGCCTCTGCCTCTGCCTCGAGTTCAGACACAAGGTTTGCTCGTATTTCATCAAGGATTTCAAACATAGGTGTGAACACAGCATACGTGTCCTTGGTTCCATTTTTGACGACATGGTTTGCGAAGTCGCGTTTTCGCTTATCGTCGAATTTTTTAGTCTCTGCTCCGTGTGAATCTATGGTGGTTTCCACGTATGGCTCGAGGTGTTCTTCTAGGAAGATGTTTTCAATTCCTTTGGCCGCAAGGTTGTTCGCCTTGTTCTCAGGTAGTGCAAGCCAGTAATTGTTACTCTCATCCGGCCTATTTGGCACATCGCAATCTAGAACAAAAAGAACGGGTCGCTCGTGCGCTGCCTGGCAGAAAAATTGAAATAGTGTGCGGAGTTGATCTTTACCTGACTTGCCTCTGAAACAACCGACAACATGCACATCGTCGTGACCATAAAGCTGACATGCGCGCTGTAAGATATCCGCATTATGTCCTTCTGTAATTATGGTTATGGGATGCTGTGCTACGTCATTGAATAGCGCCATTCCATTTTCAAGAGTTGCAAATCCTTCTGAAACTATATCCATCGCGGAACGACTGGTTTCTTTTGTAATTTTATGGCAGCTATCATCTCGCGAAATTGAAAAGAGACATGCCTCATCACTCATTGCGATTGTAGATGGTGAGTGAGTGGCTAAAATTACTTGCACACCGTTTTCGACAAAAGCTGTTTTCAGGGTTTGAAGTAGCGCGTAAGTCATGGACGGGTGAAGAGAGGCATCGACCTCATCCAGAAGTACCAGTGCAGGAAACTCATTTCCGTTCTCAGCCTCAAAAATTGTGAGAGTGAGGGCAAGGAGTACTTTCTCCCCCGAGGAGAGTTGATCGAAATTTCGTGGCACACCGGTTTTGTTATCTTTAAGGTGTGCTTGAAACTGATAAGTTAGATGATTGCTCATAGTCACAACATCAGCATCCGGATCGGTTATAGAGAAATCAAACACATTCTCTTTGCCGCCAGCAACATGAATATTTTTGATTATTTCATTGATCGTATCCCACGGCTTAGGAAAACGTCTCTCATAGTCCAGTTTAAGTGACGACGCTGAAACTAGGTCATCAGGCTTGTGGTGTAACCTTGCAACACCCCATTCAAGTTGGCGAGTTTTGTATTGTGTGAAAATACTGGAAATTGAGATCGATAGATGATCATTTACTGCACCCGTTAGTACAAAGTGCTCGTTAAAATCACTCTCTGAAATAAGATGTAGTGGTTTATTGATGCTTTTTATCGCCTTGGTGATCCCTCGAGCGTGAGGATGACCTCTAAAGTGCTGATTTTGAAATATTCCTGCATCAATTAAATCCGTGTACTTTTTTCGAGCCACCTTGAACTCTGGATTACCTTTTACCTCTTCTTTCCAGAGCTGAGGATCGTTTTCACTTTCAGCTTCCCAAAGGTTTATTAATTGATCATCGTGGTTTTGAGTGAAGCACTCGTCGAAATAAGGAAGCGAAACATTTGGCGCATTAACTCGATTATTTGGGGCTATAAAAAATTGCCATGCTTGTTGTTGCTGTTGAATAATCTGTGCCGACGGCATCGGCTTGTCATCTTTCGCTCGGAAGCTGAGCAAGTCATAGTATTTCACCCGTTCCTTAGGAATGTCTCCCAGTGCGGAAGTTCCTTTTACGAGCGATTCAAGTAAATGGGTTTTACCTGCGCCGTTCAGACCCGTAAGTACGGTTAGCTGCGGAAGCTCCACAGGATCGAACCCCTGGATGGAAATGTGCGGTGATTTAAAAGATAATTTCATGCTCGCATTCTACTATTGCGTGAGAGTTGCATCAATGTCTCGCTCGCAGACATTAGGAAGAAAATGGAACTATTCTTGAGGATAAAGTGTTTAGCTTGTTAGGAACGAGTTCCAGGTTGCCAAAAGTGTTCTCCGCTTATCCAAAAGATCACTTCGTTGATATGCCCGCTCAACCTTTCCCCCAACCGTGTGACCAAGGCTCATCTCTTTGGTTTCCCATTCAGCATCGGTCATTTCTTCTGCCCATGATCTAAAAGTGCTTCTCAGTCCATGCGGGCGAGCTTCATAGTCATTGTCTTTCATGAACTTACTCATCGCTGCGTCGGACATTGGGCGACCAGTGGTCGACGCAAACAAAACCGCATGGTTATGATTAGCTCTTGCGAGAGCGATAACTTTCAATGCTTCGTCAGTTAGTGGGACACGGTGCTCTTTGGCTGTTTTGGTGCGCTCTGCTGGGATGATCCATACGTCACCTTCAATTTCTTTTCTGGTGGCGAAGCGAACTTCTCCGGCGCGTGTGCAGGTGAGCATCAGGAAGCGTAGCGCTAACGCAGTCATTGTGTTCTTGGAGCACAGGAAGCGGTAGAAATCGGGAGCATCTTTATACGGGACTGATGCTATGTGTTTCGGGGTATGTCGTTGCTTTCCGAGCAGGGCCTTAGTTTTCATCACGGCTTGTAGGTCAACATCCAGGCCAAGGGCTGTCGCATGGCGCAAACTCAAATTTACGCGACTAAGAGCCTTAGCTGCGGCACTTGGTTTCTCGTGCCAGATGGAAGCAAATCGCTCGTGCAAAATGTGCTGATCAATTTCCTCAACGGGGACTTCCCCAATCTGCGGAATAATGTGCACAGAGAGTGGAGACATCCAGCCTCCAGCTTTGCCGTCGTTCTTTAGTCCGGCTTGTCGGGCTTCAAAGCAGCCATTGATCGCGTCTTCGAGGGTGAAGCGTTTAGTTGGCCGTTTTGCTTTTTTAGATTCTTCAATCGGGTCTAAGCCGAGCCGTACTTGCTTGCGCGCTCGTTCTGCATGTTCTCTGGCTTCAGCAATTCCAACCAAGGGCCAGCCGCCAATGCCCATTTCGCGCCGCTTCCCTTGTATGACGACACGCAAAACCCACTGACCACGCTCCTTTGAGCGCTTGAACAGCCATAGCCCACGCCCATCGTTGTATTTTCCTTTGTCTAGGCTTTTGACCTGGAACTGTGTGAGCGCACCGAACTTCATGATCCACCTTTTAATCCACCCTGGTGTAGTTGAAAAGAGGTTTGGTATGTTCAACCATGTTTTATTTATACGAACAATTACAAATACTTGTTCAACAATGAGAAGCTATGGAAAACCCAGAATTTGCTTCTCATCCGCACCATTCCAGACTTTCCGAACGCAATTTCTAGTTCAAATGCTCTGAGATGAATTTATCCAATTCGGTGAGCGCTTGTATGCGCGTTTCACGCTCGGCCAACCAATGATCTCCGCCGTCCAGCTCAACGAGTTTTACCGATTTTCCTGCCGATTTCAGGGCTTTGCGCATGACAAAACTTTGGGTGATTGGCACGATTGTGTCGTCATCGCCGTGTAGCAGTAAGACTGGGGCGGTAAACGCATCAGCGGAGTTCGTGGGTGAGGCGTTTTCCAGTTTCCCGCGATCTGATTTCGGGTCGCCAATAGATTCCTTCCAATAGTCTACCGCCGAGTGGTTCTTCCCGTACTGGGAGGCTACCCAGTTGGAGAAACCACGCAGGTCTGAAACGGGTGCTATCGCTGCGACACATGCATATTTATCGGGTGTGAAGGCGCCGCCGGCCAATGCTGCATAGCCCCCATAGCTGCTGCCGACGATACAAACGCGCTCCGGATCGGTGAACCCGCTGTTTATCAATACATCTAGGCCGTCAGTTATGTCATCTTGCATGCCCGTTCCCCATTGGCCGTACCCAGCTTCGCGGAATACTTTGCCGTAACCGTCAGAGCCTCGGAAATTTGGTTGGAAGACAGTGTATCCGCGATTTGCAAAGTATTGCGCCATCCAATCAAAGCGCACCCAATCATAGGAGGCAGGCCCCCCATGCGGCATGACAATTGTTGGCAGGTTTTTGCGTGTTTCTTCACTTGATCCAGCGGGCCATGTGATAAGGGCTTCGATGGGCGTGCCGTCGGTGGCTTTATATTCAACCACGCTGATTTCTCCGATGGCCTCGGTCGGGATGTTTTTATAGGCGTCACCAAGCCGCTTCAGGGAGCCGTCAGACCGATCATGGAGTAGAAACGAACCGGATGATGTGCCGTCAAAAATTTTGTAGACGATGCGGTTCCAAACACGATCATGACTATAGATTTCAACAGAAGACGAACCAAAGCGTTTTGTGATTGCCTCTACATCTGCGTTCAAGTCTTGGTCGAAGAAATAGTAGCGTGGCAGAGCGCCTGAATAGCGGACCCCCTCAACGGTTCGATTGTCATCTCGAAAAATAGAGTCGATGTTTTTGTTGGGTCCGCCGACATCTAATGGAGAACGATTGCCTGACCAGTCGAGTTTTTCTAGCGCATCCATGGCTTGATCGTCTGCCGCAATCACCAGCCCAGATTGGTCAGGCATAACCCCAACAATATTGAAAGGAGCATAAGCTTCATTTTCAAGCTCGAGAATTTTTTCCAACTTACCTGAGATTTCTGTATAGAGCCTGTAAACATTGCGATCCTCGTGGATATCCTCACGGGCTAGAACCGTGCCATCGGGCGCGAGCAACCAGTCGACTGTGTGTTCAGACGCACGCGCATGACGTTTCCCCTTACCAGTTTTCGGTGAGACTTTCAGTACGTTGTAAACAGGCGGGCCGCCGTTTTGCCTGTAGGATTTAAGAGCGCGGCCGCCGCCTTTCATATAGGCAGGCATGTATATTTCATCCGAGTCGGGATTGTAGCCGATGACACGTCCGAGGCCGGATTGAGCTGGATGTAAGTTCTCCGTATTAGAGAGAAGACCTGTTACTTTCCCTGTATCCATGTTGATCGCGACGGCACCGGATGCCTCAAACTTGCCGCGATACCCGTAGGTGCGCTTGGTTTTTGACATTTTAACGATCAAGGTGTCGCTATTAATGAAGTGAAGGCTGCGGGATTTCATTTTTCCAATTAAGCCCACAGCGTCAGACGCTCCCGACTCGAGATCTACTTTGACGACGCCAGTGTTCTCTCCTTGACGTACTATTAGGGCGACAATTTTTCCATCTGGTGAGAGCGCGATATCCTCTGTTGAGGGCAGGCTGCCATATGCTTCCAATGGAGGCTGGGGAGATGTTTGGCCGATGGCAGAATGTGAGAGCAAACCAATTGAAACGAGCGCGACAGCGAAGTGCTTGGAAAAATTCAACATTTTATCTCACAATTTTCGATCTTAGGTGGCTGCAGTGTGCCCCTTACGGCGAAATGTTGCAATGGATAGACCGTGGAGATGATTATTGACGCCCACTGGCGAGGTTGCGCCTACAGTGGTTAATTATGGCTCGTGAGCCATATAAAGAGGCCTGGCGGGATGCCTTGGCATGTCGTCATCTGAATTCACCCTAAAACCGCGCGTGGACACGGGTGCTGGGCTATGCCATAAGCCGCGCCTTCAAGCTTGATTTATTAAAGTCGCCGCACCAATGGCGCCCCATATATTGGATGAAAAAGACCATGGAAGTTACGCAGACCCAATCTGAAGGTCTTAGCCGTACATTTGCAGTGAAGGTTCCTGCGAGTGAATTGAAGCTAAAACTAGACGAGCGCATCGAAGAAATTCGCCCTCAAATGAACCTGAAGGGTTTTCGCCCGGGTAAGGTGCCGGCAGCGCATGTAAAGCGCATGTACGGTAAGGATTTGATGGGTGAGGTCATTGATAAATTGGTGAACGAGACCAATCAGAAGGCGCTTGAAGACAATGATCTTCGCCCGGCTGGCAGCCCTGATGTGAAAATGGACGCGGATGTTGAAAAGGTGATCGCTGGTGAAGCTGATTTGGCTTATGAAGTGAACATTGACGTGATGCCTGAGTTCGTTCCGGCTGACGTAACTGACTTCAAAATCAAGCGCCCTGTAGCGGAAATCGCTGACGAGCAAATTGATGAGTCGCTCGGTAAGATCGCTGAGCAAAACATGAAGTATGAGCCGCGCGCGAAAACGGCGAAAGCAAAAGACGGTGACGCGGTTGTTATCGACTTTGTTGGTAAGATTGACGGCGAACCATTTGATGGCGGCGCTGCTGAGCAGCAGTCTATCGTACTGGGCGCTGACCGGTTTATCCCTGGCTTTGAAGAGCAGCTTGTTGGTGTGAAAGCCGGCGAGGAAAAAGAGCTGAATGTGACATTCCCAGAAGAATATCCATCAGCCGACCTCGCAGGCAAAGAAGCTGTGTTTGAGGTAACAGTTCATGAAGTTCGCGCGCCAGAAACGCCGGAACTAGATGATGATTTCGCTAAAGGCCTCGGCCTTGAAGATGGCATCTCTGAGCTTAAAGATCTCGTGAAAACGCAGCTTCAAGGCGAATTTGATCAAGCGTCACGCGCTAAAGCAAAGCGCAACTTGCTGGATATTCTCGACGAGAAGCACACGTTCGATTTGCCGCCAAACATGGTTGAGCAAGAGTTCGGTCAAATCTGGCAGCAATTGCAGGCTGAAATGGACGCAGGCCGTTTGTCTGATGAAGACAAAGACAAGCCTGAGGATGATTTGAAGGCTGAGTACCGTAAAATTTCTGAGCGCCGCGTGCGTCTTGGGCTGGTGCTAGCTGAAGTTGGTCGTTTGGCGGAAGTCACAATCACTGAGCAAGAAGTGCAGCAGGCGCTTATCGCTGAGGCACGTCAGTATCCCGGCCAAGAGCGTGAAGTTATTGAGTTCTTCCAGAAGAATGCTGGCGCGCTCGCGCAACTACGTGCCCCGATCTATGAAGATAAAGTGGTCGACCATATTCTTGAGGTTGCCACGGTCGAAGACGAGACCGTCACTCGCGAGGAACTGTTTGCTGAAGAAGACGAGTAGAGCCTCATCTTTTCGAACTGAATTATCAACGCCGAGCCAGAGATGGTTCGGCGTTTTTTTGTGGCGTAATGAACGGTTTCGTCGCTTGGTAAAACGTTTGTTAACCGAGCTGGACGATTTTACACAGAATAGATTCGAGGGAACTGATCCTATGACTGTGAAGAGCATTCGCCCGCAACTGAGTGAAGACGATATCCTTCGTTTGATGAAAGGCGAAACACCTGAGCAGCGCGCGTCTGTTGCGCACCGGTTGTGCCGCCGCATTGCGCTCGACGTGCTGACAGATCGTGAGAGAGCCTTCGCTGAAGAGATCATGGGAATTTTGGCGCAAGATACCGCCGATTTGGTGCGTAGAACCTTGTCGGTGACTCTGCGTAATTCACCCATTTTACCCCGCACCATCGCCTTGCATCTCGCGCAGGACATTGAAGCTGTAGCGTTGCCTATACTGCAAGATTCTCCAGTCTTTAC
This sequence comes from Hyphomonas sp., assembly GCA_033851975.1. GTDB lineage: Bacteria > Pseudomonadota > Alphaproteobacteria > Caulobacterales > Hyphomonadaceae > Hyphomonas. The sequence goes on from JAWSVJ010000003.1 coordinate 337,634, forward strand.
CGATGAGGATTTGATCGAGTTGGTGTTGTCTGCAACTGCGTCTAAGCAAGCGGCCATTGCTGCGCGTGAGGAAGTGTCGCTCACCCTGACTGAGGTTATCGCAGAGCATGGCGCCATCGAGGCCGTGCGGGCGCTCAGCACGAACGACGGCGCAGAGTTTACGGACAAGGCGTTCGACGACACGCTACGCCGGCACGGGTCAGATGACTCTGTTCAGGCTGGCTTGATCAAACGCGAACATATCCCAACACATATTGCTGAAAAAATGGTGTCCCTCGTTTCAGGTCACATGTTTGATCTGTTGGTGAACCGTCATGAGCTGCCAGCTCAGATGGCAATTGACCTTGCTGGCGGTGCTAGAGAGCGCGCGACGATCGACTTGGTAGAGCAGGCTGGGCGAAGCCATGATTTGCCGCGTTTCGTTTCTCAGCTGAATTTGAACGGTCGGTTAAGTCATTCGTTGATTATGCGAGCGCTGTGCTGTGGGCAGATGCCATTTGTTGAGCACTCTTTGGCTGAGTTGTCTGGTGTCGGCCATCAGCGTGTCTGGTTGATGATCCATGATGCGGGACCATTGGGTCTGCAGGCTGTGTTTGACCGTGCCGGCTTGCCGCGCAAGATGTTGCCCGCTTTCCGCGCTGCAGTGAATGTATTCCATGAGACAAGCCATGATGGCGGATCGAATGATCGGGCGCGTTTCCGCGCGCGCATGATCGAACGTGTACTCACGCAGTTCCAAGCGATCCCTAAGGGCGACTTGGATTACTTGCTCGACAAGCTCGACTACTATTCAGAGATGGCTGCACTTGAAGAAGGCAGCAAAGTCACTGACGCTGCCTAGGCGATTTTATGCGTCGGCGCGTGGGGAAATGGCGCAATTAACGCCGATCTCGGAGAGATATTCACCGTCTCGCCAGCGAGCATTTTCGGCTACGATTAGCACACCACCAGCGGCCGCATATTCGATTTGCTCAACCAGTTCGGGAGAGTCATCAAGCATGTTGGCGTCAACCCGGATCGTGTCGATCAAAAGCCGCATAGAATCGTCCATTTTCGACTGCCAAGATTTTGTCATGTCTATTGCGACGCGGAAGCCATGGCTGCGGAGCAGTTGGACACGCTGAGCGGCGCTTTTGGCTGAACCGACGAGTGCTGAGTCGGAAAATTCTAGGCAGATTTCTTGCTGGCACAGGCTCGTACGGCCGATAGTGGCGTCGCATGCGCTGGCTGTTTCCGCATTTTCAAAGCACGAAGCAGGCGTTGGTAGAAGAATAGGGCGATGATGATCTGTCTGACCGTGCGTCGCTGATGCAACTTTAGACAACTGCTGGGTAAGCCAATCAACGCTGTTATTGTTTGACTGGGCGCCTGTGACGGGGCCGAATCGCACAGTATCCTCGAACGGACGAGCTATCGTGCAGGCTTGTCCCATCGGGTCACCGGAAAGTAGGTGGAAGATTGGCAGGAATCGAAGGCCAGATGCGTTGTGGGTTTGGCTGCGCAATACGGCGTGAGTAACTGAAGTTGAACTCATTTTATTCGAAATCCCTATTTCCCTGTATTGCCTTCCCTAGGGGACAGAGTTGAAGATCACGCGTAGTCTCGATGTGAGATTTTGCGCAAATTTTATGGAAAATGGGGAGATAGCCGATGACAACTGATCAAAAGCCAGAACCACGCTTGTCTGCAACCGTGCTTTTAGTGCGCGATAGCGACACGTCACTCGAAGTGTTGATGGTGAAGCGGCATCATCAAATTGATTTCGTTGCCGGCGCACTGGTCTTCCCGGGTGGGAAGTCCAGTCCTGACGACACGGCGCCGGGCTGGGATGCATACACAGACGGTGATTTCGGGCCCATTCAGCAAGATGCGCGTATTGCCGCGGTTCGCGAAGCGTTTGAGGAGTCTGGGTTATTGCTCGCGCGCCACAAGGCCAATCGAGGTGCTGGGGCTGAACTCGTTGGAGCCGATGTTGCTGACAAACTGGGGCCGCATCGTTCTGCTGTGGACCGAGGTGAGAAAAGCTTTCTTGAACTCATGCAGGAGCATGATCTCGTGCTCGCTCTGGATAGTTTGGTTCTGTTTGGGCACTGGATTACGCCAAAGATGATGCCGAAACGATTTGATACGTATTTTTATCTGGCACCAGCACCTGATAATCAGGCGGCTCGCCATGATGGACGTGAAACAACTGATGCAGTTTGGCTTGGCGCTCATGATGCGATTTCGCAGGCTGAAGCGGGGACGGCGAATATAATTTTTCCGACACGAATGAACCTTATAAAGCTCGCACGTGCAGAAAGCGTATCAGATGCTGTCGATCGTTTTCCGAAGGAGGACGTGGTCACCGTGGAGCCCATCGTGGGAAAGACGGAGGCAGGAGAGCCGTGCTTGTTCATTCCAGCTGAAGCCGGCTATGGTCAAACAGTGGAGTTGCTGTCGAACGTTAAAGTTTGATCGATGTCGTGGTGCTGGAAACTTGTGATTCGAGGGCGTCACAAACAGCATTCGCGACCGATTGAGGGCCGCTGCCTTGGGCCATTGAATTGTGGGCCGCGCGGCAGGCTTCGACGTGTAAATTGATGAGGGCTGCGCGTTCGCCGGGCAATGAACTGGAAACGAGTGTGCAAAGAGACCCGCAAAGGCGAGAGATAGCCGGGTAGCCGTAGGAACCTGCGACGCCGCGAATATTATGCGCGGCCGTAAAGAGTTGGCGATAAGTTTCTGGCGTTGCTTGTTCCTTAGCCTCTGCCCATGCCGCGCGGAGTTTGGCGAGGTCGGCGTGCATCCATTCTTCAAACTGATTGGAGAGGGATTCAACGGCGGCTTCAGCCTTGTCTGCGATAGCGACCGGAGAGGCGGATACTTCCTCGTCGGCAGGCGCCGCAGCAGCCGGGGACATTCGTATAACTCGGCTTATGTCTGGCAGCGTGGAAACTGTTTGAACTTGCTTTGACGTTGTCTTCTTAGATTTCGATCGACCAGAAAATAAGTTTTGAAGCATATTTGATTCCTATTCTTACGGATCAATATGCCCGCCAAGCCTTAAAATTCTGCTGACAAAATGAGGCCTTATGAGAAATTAGACGTCGAATTGTTCTTTTAGTATTCGCTCATCCAAAGCGTGCCCGTGATCGAACAGCATTGTCAGCCGTGTTTGGCGATCGACGGTGACGCGCACCTGCTTGATGTTTCGCACTTCCTGATTGTCTGCAGCGGCGGATACTGGGCGCCGATCCGGTGCGACGACTTCAATATCAACGACAGCATCGTGTCGCAGCAATGCGCCGCGCCAACGGCGAGGCCGAAATGGACTGATAGGGGTGAGCGCGAGAAGATTTGCGCCAATCGGCAGGATGGGGCCATGGGCAGACAGATTGTATGCAGTCGATCCAGCAGGGGTGGCCACCATGATGCCGTCACAAGATAGCTCTGCCATCCGGTTTTTACCGTCGACATCAATTTTGAGACGCGCTGATTGGGCTGTTTGGCGAAGTAACGATACTTCATTGATCGCCAGCGCATTGTGTACTTTGTCGTCGATGTCCGTGGCAGTCATACGTAGCGGGCTGAGATTTGCGCGCTCGGCATTGTTGATGCGAGCGACTAGGTCGTCGTCGCAGTACTCGTTCATTAGGAAGCCGACCGTGCCACGGTTCATACCGAATACCGGTTTTCCATCTTGAAAACGGCGTCTTAGAGCATCGAGCATGGCGCCATCGCCGCCAAGAGCCACGACAACTTCTGCGTCCTCCTCGTTTGTTTGCCCATACTTACGCGTAAGGATTTGAAGCGCTTCCTGTGCTTCAGGGCGCTTCGAGGCGACAAAACATAAACGCAATGAGGTCATACTTGTCTGTGTTGGTGATGTTGGCGTGCACGTCAAGGATGAGCCCGCGCTTGATGAGGCCACTTCTCGTTGGGGCACACTGGCGAAGAGGGGCAAAGTGTAATATCTTTCGGGAAAATAATGACCGGGAGAGAACAGCATGGCTGACGGCAATCAGGCGCAAAATATATCAAAAACAATGTCACCTGAAGAATGGAAGGCGCGGGTTGACCTTGCTGCGCTCTACCGACTTGTCGCCATTTATGGTTGGGATGACATGATTTTTACGCATATTTCCCACCGCGTTCCCGGCCCAGAGCATCACTTCTTGATTAACCCGTACGGTATGTTTTTCGAAGAAATTACTGCGTCGTCGCTGGTGAAGGTCGATCTTGAAGGCAATATTGTTCAAGACACCGAGTATTTCATCAATCCGGCGGGTTTTACGATCCACTCAGCCGTTCATGCAGCGCGAGAAGATGCGAATGTTGTGATGCATTTGCATTCAGATGACGGTGTGGCGGTCGCTTGTCAGAAGGAGGGGCTTCTGCCGCTCTCACAGACATCTATGATGGTGCGCCACGATCTTGCATATCATGACTATGAGGGGATTGCCCTCAATCACGATGAAAGAGAGCGCATTGTTGCTGATTTGGGCATGAAAAACTCTATGCTTCTGTATAGCCACGGCACGTTCGCTGTCGGTGATTCGGCTGGCTCCGCGTTCCTGCGTATGTTCTTCTTAGAGCGGGCGTGCAGCATGCAAGTGCGAGCGCTTTCAGCGGGCCGTGATGGCGTGATTATGGCTGGCGAAGAGGTGCAGAAAGTCGTTGCAGGTCAGAGTAAACCTAAGGGAATGGGTCTGTTGTCGCAAAAATTGGCATGGCCTGGCTTGTTGAGAAAAGTCGATCGCTTGCTGCCCGGCTATGACGCCTAAGTGATTATGCGTATGCGACAAAAACGGCGATCTGTGTAGGGGTCCATTATCAAACAGCCCCGGAGCGGCTATCTAGTATAGTAACGTACACATCATGAACGGCGATAACACATGAAACACCTCAAAGCGTTTGAAGATGCACTGGGCGCGATTCACGACGAAGGTCGGTATCGCGTGTTTATCGATTTGCAGCGTCACCGCGGCCAGTTCCCGAAAGCCACAGCGCGTTTCGAGTCTGGCGAGCGTGATGTAACGATCTGGTGTTCCAATGACTATTTGGGCATGGGCCAAGACGAAGATGTTATCGCAGCGATGCATGAGGCTATCGATAGCTTCGGCGCCGGTTCTGGCGGGACACGCAACATTTCCGGGACCACAAGGTTCCATGTGGATCTGGAGCGCGAGCTCGCTGATCTGCATGCCAAAGAGGCGTCGCTACTGTTTACATCTGGGTATGTGTCTAACGAGGCAACGCTTTCCACGCTGGGCAAGATCCTACCCAACCTGATTATTTATTCAGATGCGCTCAACCATGCATCTATGATTGAGGGTATTCGCCGTTCTGGCGCGGAGTATCGTGTTTTTAAGCACAATGATGTCGAACATCTTCGGGCACTATTAGAGAATGACGACGCTAATTGCCCCAAAGTAATTGCCTTTGAAAGCGTCTATTCCATGGATGGTGATTTTGGCCATATGGAGCAGATTTGCGACCTTGCTGATGAGTTCAACGCGTTGACCTATTTGGATGAAGTACACGCTGTTGGCATGTACGGAGATAATGGCGCTGGCGTTGCTGAGATGCTGGGCCTCGCTGATCGAATCGATATTATCGAAGGCACATTGGGTAAAGCTTACGGTGTTATGGGCGGCTACATTGCGAGCCACACCACTGTTGTTGACGCGATTAGGTCTATGGCGTCCGGCTTTATCTTCACGACGTCAACTTGCCCCGTAATGGCGGCTGGTGCGCTTCGCAGTGTTTCAAAGCTGAGAACTGACGAAGGCAAAGCCTTACGCGCTGAGCATCAGGCTAAAGCTGCGCTTCTGAAAGAGAAGTTCATCGAATCAGGCTTGCCTGTCATGGATTCGCCGTCTCATATTGTGCCGTTGCTGGTTGGTGACCCTGAGCGCTGCAAGGCGTTGTCAGATACTTTGCTGTTTGATTTTGGCATCTATGTGCAGCCAATCAACTATCCAACAGTACCTAAGGGGACTGAGCGCCTACGCTTTACGCCAAGCCCAGTGCACGATGAGGCAATGATTGATGAGCTTATCGCCGCAATATTGGCGGTATGGAAGCAGTTGGGGTTAGAGCGAGCAGCTTAGCTTGGCATAGCGCCGCAAGTATACTTTAAATGTACTTGCCAACTTTTGATTACTTGTTGTTGTTGCCCGACTAGCGCTTTTTACCTAAGCCGATGTCTTTCGCGTGTTGAGAGCGTAACTTTGCATAGTTCGGAGCAACCATCGGATAGTCAGCGGGCAAGCCCCACTTCGCACGATAGTCTTCAGGCGTCATGTCGTACTTGGAGCGCAGGTAGCGTTTCAGCATCTTCAACTTGCGACCATCTTCTAGGCAGATCAGGTGATCTGACGTGATAGATTTAGCAATAGAAACTGCAGGCTCATGCGTTTGACCCACGGTCGAAGCTCCGGTCGCGAGATCTTGAATCGTCTCGTGGATAGACTTAATCAGATCCGGAAGATCGGATGATGCGACGGTATTTTTCGCGACAAAGGAAGAGACGATGCTCGTCGTCATCTCCAAAATGCCAGTTTGATCTGTCTCGGACATCTTCCCACCCGTAGATTGCCTAGTATCTCGAACGATTCGAGCAAAACAACGCTCCAACTAGTCGTATTACAGTGTTATGCCAAGTATAGGCGGTATATTCTAAGTGAAAATCATATAATTTGTTTTGGTAAGTATAAAAAAATTGCCGCAGAAGATGATATTGCGGGTAGGCGCAGGCCAGCGTAAAGGAAGCGGCATACCTAACTAGGAGATTCCAATGGCCGACACATCCCAACCAGTTCAGACTAAAGCCGACGGTTTCTTTGGCGGTTCGCTCGCGGAAACAGACAAAGAAGTTTTCGAGGCGATTAGCAAAGAGCAAACACGCCAGCAGCAGCAGATTGAGCTAATTGCCTCTGAGAACATCGTCTCTAGCGCGGTGATGGAGGCGCAAGGCACCGTTCTCACCAACAAATACGCCGAAGGGTATCCGGGGAAGCGTTATTATGGAGGCTGTGAATTTGTCGACATCGCCGAAAATTTGGCAATCGAGCGCGCTAAGCAATTGTTCAATTGCGAATTCGCGAATGTTCAGCCCAATTCTGGTAGTCAGGCTAACCAAGGTGTTTTCCAAGCGGTTCTGAAGCCCGGTGATACGATTTTGGGTATGAGTCTGGACGCTGGTGGTCACCTCACACATGGTGCGCGCCCTAACCAGTCAGGCAAATGGTTCAACGCTGTTCAGTATGGTGTGTCCCGTGAAGACGAGCGGATCGATTTCGTCGAAGTCGAGCGGCTGGCAAAAGCGCATCGGCCGCAATTGATTATCGCTGGTGGTTCTGCGTATCCACGTCAGATCGATTTTAAGCGGTTCCGCGAGATTGCTGACGAAGTTGGCGCACTGTTCATGGTTGATATGGCGCACTTCGCGGGCCTTGTTGCTGGCGGCGCGCACCCTAATCCGCTGGAATATGCCCACGTTGCAACGACGACAACACACAAAACGCTGCGCGGTCCACGTGGCGGCATGATTGTCACCAATGATGAAAAGCTGGCAAAGAAGATAAATTCAGCGATCTTCCCAGGTATTCAGGGCGGTCCGTTGATGCATGTGATCGCCGCCAAAGCTGTGGCGTTTGGCGAGGCGCTGACGGATGAGTTCAAGGCCTATGCTGCCCAAGTTGTTTCTAACGCAAGCGCGATGGCAGCGGCATGTAAAGCTGGTGGGTTGGATGTCGTTTCTGGCGGTACCGATACGCATTTGGCTCTGATAGATTTGCGGCCGAAGGATGTAACAGGCCGGGATGCTGAACATGCGCTGGAGCGGGCCTTTATTACCTGCAACAAAAATGGCGTACCTTTTGACCCTCAAAAACCGATGGTGACCAGCGGTATTCGTGTTGGCTCACCGGCATGTACAACACGTGGTTTCGGGGAAGCAGAGTTCACGCAGGTTGGTAACTGGATCGTCGAAGTCGTAGATGCGGTTGCCAGCGGTGACAGCGCCGCAGTGGAGGCTCGCGTGCAAGGTGAAGTAAAAGCGCTGACCGCGAAGTTCCCAATTTACAATGGCCTCGGGGGGTAAGTCGCTTTGCGTTGTCCATTTTGTGCCTCTGAAAATACCGCTGTTAAAGACAGTCGATCAGCAGAAGATGACAACGCGGTACGTCGCCGGCGTGTATGCGACAGTTGCGGAGCGCGATTTACGACGTTTGAGCGCGTTCAGCTGCGCGAAATTGCGGTTGTTAAGCGTGACGGAAAGCGGTCAATATTTGAGCGTGAAAAGCTGCTTAGGTCCATTTCGATTGCGCTACGGAAGCGCCCAGTTGATCCCGAATCCATTGATCAAATGGTGTCGGGCATCGTGCGTAAGCTCGAAAGCGGTGGGGAGTCGGAGATCACCTCGTCCCAAGTGGGTGAGTTAGTGATGGCTGCGCTTAAGCGTGTCGATCCGGTTGGCTATGTACGATATGCTAGTGTATATCGCGACTTTAGAGACCCGAGCGATTTTGCGCAGTTCATCGAAGATGATGACGAGCTAGACGGCGAATGAGCGGCGTTCGCGTATCGCTTAAGCTTGCGACCTCGCTGGATAGCCGCATCGCGTTGGCAGATGGCACCAGCCAATGGATTACCAGTAGCGACTCGCGCGCACGCACGCATCAGATGCGTGCGGAGCATGATGCTATTCTCGTAGGTGTAGGAACAGTGCTGGCGGATGATCCGTTGTTGACCGCACGTACGGTGCCCATGCCCAAGACGCAGCCTGTTCGAATCGTCGCCGATTCAAACTTGCAGACGCCATTGACTAGTCGCTTGGTTCAAACTGCCCAGACAGGGCGGGTCGTGCTGGCCAGCGCTATAGCGCCGTCAGATAGCTACGCAGAGGCGGGGGTTGATGTTTGGCAATGCGGGAGGTCAGCGCGTGTGGATTGCGCAGCACTGCTCGACCGGGCCGAAGTTGAGGGCATCAAGTCAATATTTCTCGAAGGCGGGGGCACATTGGCTGCGTCTTTCATTCGGGAAAACTTGGTGGATGAAATTTTGTGGTTCCGAGCGCCAATACTTATAGGATCTGAGGGGCTGCCCGCTCTGGGTGGCCTCGGTTTAATTGATTTGGCTAGTGCGACACGATGGAAGCCTATCGCGACGGAACGGATTGGCGATGATGTTCTGGACACTTATGTTCGTTTTTAGCATAAGTACGTTTTGAAGACAGGAATCCATCATGTTTACAGGTCTTGTCACCGATATCGGCAAAATTAGAAAAGCTGAAGAGCATAACGGCTTAACGCGATTTGAGGTCGAAAGCGGGTTCCCAGCCGACAGCATTCTTATGGGGGCGTCTATCATGCACTCGGGTGTGTGTTTGACAGTGGTTGATTTTGGCGAAGGTGAGCGCGGTGCGTGGTTTAGTGTTGAAGCTGTGCCGGAAACGTTGGCGAAAACAGTGCTAGGAGACTGGCGCGAGGGTTCGCGGGTGAATTTGGAGCAGTCACTCAAGCTGGGCGATGAGCTGGGCGGGCACTTTGTTTTTGGCCATGTTGATGGTGTCGGCGAAATCGTGGCGATTGCGGAAGAAGGCCAGAGTTTTCGCGTAACCGTGCGGCCACCTGAAGCGATCTCTCGCTATTTTGCGACGAAGGGATCTGCCGCGATAAACGGCGTGTCGCTTACCGTTGCTGAGGCGCTGCCAAATGGAGACTTTCAAGTCGCGATCATTCCCCATACATGGGATGTAACGACGCTTTCTGAGCTGGTGCCGGGCGCCTGCGTGAACCTCGAAATTGATATGCTGGCGCGCTATGTCGCCCGAATGATTGGCGCTGATGCGCCGAAAGGAACATAAACTGATGTCTGATGATTTTCACTTAGCAATCTCCTCTATCGAGGAAATTATCGAAGATGCCCGTAATGGTCGCATGTTCATTCTTGTCGACGCCGAAGATCGGGAGAATGAGGGGGATCTTGTTATTCCCGCAACATTCGCCACGCCAGAGCAGGTCAACTTCATGGCCAAGCATGGGCGTGGACTTATCTGTCTGTCAATGACGCAAGAGCGTGCGCATACGCTGAGCCTTGACATGATGACGCGGAATAACCGCGAAAGCATGCAAACAGCATTCACGGTTTCTATCGAAGCCAAAGACGGTGTCACGACGGGTATCTCCGCAGCGGATCGTTCAAAAACGATTGCGGTGGCGATTGATCCACTGTTGGATCATAATGACATTGTTTCGCCGGGGCATGTTTTTCCTCTCATTGCAAAAGACGGTGGAACACTGGTTCGCGCTGGGCATACTGAGGCGGCTGTCGATATTTCTCGGATGGCTGGTCTGTATCCCGCTGGTGTGATTTGCGAGATCATGAATGATGATGGCAGCATGGCGCGCTTGCCAGACTTGGTGTCGTTTGCGCAATTGCATAATCTGAAAATTGGTACAATTGCTGATCTGATTGCTTGGCGCCGTCAGAATGATCGCTTCCTTGAGCGTCGTGTCGAAGCGCCTTTGGAATCGGAATACGGCGCTGGGTTTAAGACGGTTTGCTTCCGCAACATTCTTGATAATTCAGAACATATTGCGATTGTTCACGGTAAGGTCGAGGCTGACTCAACAACGCTTGTTCGCGTGCATCGCACGGATGTTCTCGCGGACGTGCTTGGCGAAACTGGGCCACGACAAGGACTTGTTGGTCAGGCGATGCGGCTGATTGCCGAGGCCGAAGAACCTGGTGTAATCGTGTTTGTACACGCGATGCATCCTAACGCCATTTCTGAGCGGTTGGGTCTGAAATCCACCACGCCAAAAGATGAAACAGCGCCGCTCCGAGAATACGGAGTGGGGGCCCAAATCTTGCGAGAGCTGGGCGTTCGCAAGATGACGTATCTGTCTGATACGAAGCCCACCCGTCTTGCAGGGCTTGACGGATACGGTTTGAGCATAGAGGGGTGGCGACCCCTTACTGAGGAGAAGAGTTAAATGGCAGACCGCGTCCTGATTGCGATTTCGCGTTACTATAAGAAAATCTCTGATGAGATCGAAGCTGGTGCGCTTGAAGTGCTGGAAGCTGCCGGTGCGAAAATCACCGTTATGGAAGTGCCGGGTGCGTTTGAGCTGCCGGGGCTGATTGCCATGGGCGCTGATAGCGGCCGTTTTGATGGCGCTCTGGCTATCGGGTGCGTTATTCGCGGTGAGACGAGCCACTATGACTATGTGTGCGGAGAAAGTGCGCGTGGTTTGATGGATTTGATCGTTCAGCGTCGCCAAGCAATCGGTTACGGAATTTTGACCTGTGAAACACAGGAACAGGCGTGGGTTCGCGCTGATCGTAAGCAAAAGAACAAGGGTAAGGACGCGGCAGATGCCTGCTTGTCCATGATCAAGTTCAGGAAAGAATTGATCCGCTAATGAGCCAAGATATTCCTTTCGAGGTCACAAGAGCGCGTCGGGCAGGGGCTCGTTTGGCTGCTGTACAAGCGCTTTATGAAATGGAACAGACGGGTAAATCTGTGAAAGCCACTATTAATAGCTTCATGGATGACCGTTTGGGCATTGGCCCGGATGAAGCGCCAGTTGAAGAGGCTGATCCCGATATCTTCAAATCTGTCCTCAACGGCGTTATCGAGCACCAAAAGGCGATTGATGAAGCGCTGACTGCGCGCCTGTCTGGCGGGTGGAAACTGTCTCGTCTGGATGCGACGACCCGAGCGCTTTTACGGGCCGGTGCATGCGAGTTCATTGCGCATCAGCACCTCTCTGCGGCTGTTATCCTTAGTGAGTATGTGGCACTGGCACACGACTTCTTTGACGACACTGAAGCGAAATTCGTGAATGCGGTTTTGCAGAATGTTGGCAAAGATTTGCGCGCGGATGAGCAGAGCTAACTAGCTCTGCTTTCGTGCCCATAGTCGGACCTCCTCAACAAAAAATTCCGGTTGTTCCATGGCGGCGAAGTGGCCGCCTTTGGCCACGTCTGACCAGTGGGTGACGTTGTAGGCCCTCTCACACCATGAGCGGGGCGGTGTGGTGTAGATCGTCTCGCCGGGAAAGTTTGCGATGCCGGTTGGCGTTTCGCATCTTTTTCCGTCGGGAAGCTCATTTCCGCCTTCACGGGCAAAGCCATTATAAATCCAAATGCTGGTCGCGATAGAATCTGTCGCCAGATACAGCATCACATTGGTGAGCAATTGGTCTTTGGAATATACATCTTCCAGTTTGCCATTGGATAAATCTGACCAGCGGTGAAACTTCTCTAGAATCCATGCTGCCGTGCCCATAGGGCTGTCCATGAGTGGCATGGCGATGGTTTGCGGCTTGGTCATGTGTTGCTGAAGGTAGGCGCCTTCCATCTGCATCGCGGCTTGGGAGTGTTGCAGCCATGCGATCTCTTCATCAGTTTGCGGTGTTGCAGGTGTTGGCCGGAAACCCAGCATGTTGAGATGGATGGCTTTACAACCTTTGCCGCTGTCTCCCGCGCCATGATCAAAGCCGATCCATGAGGTGATGATGCCACCCCAATCACCGCCTTGAGCGAGATAGGTGTCGTAGCCGAGCGTTTCGGTCATAAGCGTGTTCCACAGCGCAGCTACCTTGCGCGGGCCTATGGGCGCGGCTGGGCGGCCAGAGAAGGCATAGCCGGGTAGTGAGGGGATGATGAGATCAAACGCGTCCTCTGCCTTGCCGCCATGCTGTGACGGGAAGGCGAGCGGGCCGATGGTGTCCCAGAACTCGAAGATCGAGCCCGGCCAGCCATGGGTGAGCAGCAGCGGGCGCTTGCCGCCAGCCTCGCCAACGACATGGATATAGTGGATGTCGATGCCGTCTACATCAGCTATGAATTGCGGGTGGCTGTTGAGGTCTGCCTCGGCTTTGCGCCAGTCATACTGGTTGAGCCAGTAGGCCTGCATCTCCTTCAGAACGCTTGTGTCCATGCCGTATTCAAAGGCCTGTTCGCCCTCCGGTGCCGGGTACCATGGATAGGCCTCAACGCGCTGGCGGATGCTCTCCAGCTTAACGTCTGGAATGGTGATCTTGAATGGGGTTGGGCTTGGCATGTGACGTGTTCCTCCTCGAGATGTAGACTATGTGAAGGAGTGGCGGCTTGCATAGCCGTTGCGTCACGGAACTTGCGCAAATTCCCTTGAGTTGAAATTGCATCTATTGCAGGCATCAGAGGCGACAATTACGTGAGGGGCGAGAATGAGTGGACAATCTAGAAAAGCGACCCGTTGGCGCAGAAATCGTAAGTTTGGTGACGTGTATGGCGGTCGCAATAAGGCAAAGCTTTCTGAGAACGTATTCGAGCGTTGTCACAGTTTATCACGCCCTGACCCGACGCGGAAACTACCGATTCTGATTGAGGATAATCCATCGCGTGATTTCTTCTTCCCGTTGTCGGTTGAGGAGTGCTGGGAGGCCGTGCAGGCGCTGCCGCAATCACACATCGAGGGGATCACGCATATTTGGTGTCGACGCCCAAGCAGCCGGCGAGGAGGACGGGATAGTCAGCCGTTGGCCGAGTACATCTGTGGTAGTGGGGTGCGGGTTATCGTCATCTACCCATGGCCCCGGTCAATGCGAATGGTTCACGGAAACGGACCGCTTACGGGGGCGTTCGCGAATGAGTTACGGCGTTATGGCGCTGTGCTAAAGCAGGAAGATGGGAACATGGTCTCCTATTGGTCACTGTCGCTCCTGAAGCGGTACTACATCAACGCGATCCTCTACCATGAAGTGGGTCATCATGTGGATCTGCACTATCGACGCTTGAGCAAAGCGAACCGTCGCGCAGGTGAGAGTTTCGCCGACGAATATTCGATGCAGCGAACAGCCACGGCAGTTCATGTGCTTAACAAGCTAGAGCGTGCATAGGCGGGCAGTTTGGAGGCGGTTTGCCTAGAATTGGCGTGGCGGAAGCGTGCAGAAGTGGGCGCAAGCGGGCAATAGCGTGCAGTTCTGGGCAGTTTTGGGCGGTTTTAAACTGAGAAACTCGTGCCGCAACCGCAGGCGGCGGTGGCGTTTGGGTTGTTTATTTTAAATGCCGCGCCGATCAGTTCTGTTGAGAAATCGATTTCTGAGCCGGAGAGGAATTCCATGCTCATTTCATCTATCAAGACTATAGCACCGTCTCGATCGATGGTGACATCATCGGGCCGCAATTCTGATTCAAGATCGAATTTGTAAGAGAAGCCAGAACAGCCCCCCCCTTCTACAGAGATACGCAGGAAAGATGCGTCGTCTTGTTTTGCTAGAATCGCATTAATGCGCTTTGCAGCAGAAGCAGTGAGGGTCACGTCGGGTGTAAGAGTCTCGGTCATGACCATAAGATAGGGGCGAAAACCCAAATGGAAAAGAGAGCGATTTACGCAACACGGCATGAAGAGAGCCGTGGGCGCTATTTTGAGGAGCCTAAATCGGCCTCACGTACCCCATTTCAAAGGGATCGCGACCGAATTGTGCATTCGACGGCTTTTCGGCGACTAAAACAAAAAACTCAGGTTTTTGTTGCCCATGAGGGCGATCACTACCGAACGCGCCTGACACATTCGCTGGAAGTGGCGCAAATTGCGCGGAGTGTGGCGCGGACATTGGGGCTGGATGAAGACCTCGCCGAAGCGTTGGCGTTGGCGCATGATTTAGGGCATCCGCCGTTTGGGCATGCCGGGGAAGACCAGCTAGATGAGTGTATGGCCGAATATGAGGGGTTTGATCACAATGCTCAGACCCTGCGACTCGTCACGAAATTGGAAGTGCGCTACCCCAATTTTGATGGGCTGAACCTGACTTGGGAGATGCTTGAAGGCCTCGTAAAGCATAATGGGCCGGTGATGGCTGATGACATCAAGTTTGAGGATTTGCCAGCAGCGTTTCGGCAGTTCCCGCAATTGATGGATTTGGAGCCACACCAGTTTGCTGGGCCTGAAGCGCAGGTTGCGGCGCTGGCCGATGATATCGCCTATAACAATCACGATATTGATGACGGCATTGCATCGGGGTTGTTCCGGGTGGAAGACTTGATGGAATTGCCGATTGTCGGTGACACATTTCGCGCCGTGATGTTTGAGTATCCGCAACTGAACGAGCGCATGGTGACGTATGAGGCGGTGCGCCGTTTGATCGGCACATGGATTACGGATTTGACCACGGAAACACAGCGCCGGATTGAGCTGTATAAGCCGCAATCAGCCGCCGACGTGCGCGCGATGGAGGTGCCGCTGGTGGCGTTTTCGGAAGAGCTGGAAATTCGGCAGCGCGCGCTGAGAGCGTTTCTGTATGAGCGCATGTATAAGCATTTCAAGGTCAACAGGATGCGTAGCCAAGCCAAGCGCATTCTTAAAGAGTTGTTTCACGTGTTTATGAGTGAGCCTGACACATTGCCCCCGCCATGGCGCGAGGATGCGATGCAGACCGCTGACGTGAAAAGGGCGCGGATCGTTTGTGACTATATCGCGGGCATGACAGACGGTTTTGCCATGGATGAGCACCGCAAATTGTTCGATCAGGCGGAAATGCGATAAAAAGCTGCGCCTTTTGGTGTGGAATCTACAGATGGGCTAGGCGCATTCAACGATCATTAACGAAACGCGCAGTACTGTTAACTCAACGATTCGAATATTGAGGACTGAATCAATGGCAAGATCCAAGGGCTATTCCGATGATTACGCGCCTTTTGAGGACGATTATCGCGGGTTTGAAATTCGGGATGACGAGACCGCGCGAGGTCCGTTGATTCTCGCACTGGCGATTGGCGTGTTGCTGATTTTCGGTGCGGTTGTCTGGAACACATACCGCCAAGGCGTTCGCACGTCTGAGTATGGTGTGCCGAGCGTTATTGCAGAAGACACGACGTTTAAGCGCGCGCCGGAAGATCGCGGCGGCGTGGCCGTGCCTGATGTCGAGAAGCGGTTCTATGACCAGATGGACGCGTCTGAGCGCATTGTTGCTGAGGTCCCGCCGCAAGGCGATGACTCGCTACAGGGCGGCCCACCGATTGAGCTGCGCCCCGGAAAGGCTGGCAGTGATTTGTCTGGTACTGATCCGGATAATGGCATGCCGAAAGTGGTTGCAGCGCAGGTTGCTGCGCTTGCGGACCTAGAGGGCGGTGACCCTCTCCCAACGCCAAGTGTGGTGGCCGATGAGCCGGTTGCAGATATCGTAATGCCTGCACCGAATCCATACGGGTTTGAAACGGGCGGTATTTACCGCGTGCAAGTGGCTGCGTTCCGCTCTGAAGAGGCGGCGGAAACCGCATGGAAAAAGTCTCGTCAGGGTAATCCTGCGCTGTATGCAGATGCAGATCGTCATATCCAACGGGCGGATTTGGGCGCAAAAGGGGTATTCTATCGCTTACGCGTCGGATCATTTGACGATCGTGACAAAGCATCGGCGTATTGTGATGCTATTAAAGCGTCTGGAAATAACTGCATCGTGGTGACTGATTCGTGACAAAAGCCTGTATTCTTTCTGTAGCAGGGGCTGAGCTTTCAGCCGCCGAGCGCAGCCTATTCTCTGAAGCCGACCCTTGGGGCGTGATTCTGATGGGGCGCTCTTGCCAGACGAAAGAACAGGTTCGGGCGCTCGTGTCTGAAATTCAGGATGCGACGGGCCGTAAGACACTCATCTTTATTGACCAAGAAGGCGGGCGGGTTGCTCGGCTGAAAGCGCCAGAGTGGCCCTTCTTTCCGACTGGGAGGTCGTATGCTGCTGTGCATGGGCGTGACGCAGAAGCTGGTGAGCGGGTTACGCGATTGGGACATCGGTTGATCGGCGCTGAACTCGCGCAACTTGGCATTTTTGCCGATTGTGCGCCGGTGGTCGATATTCCCGTTGCTGGCGCGCATGACGTAATTGGCGACCGCGCATTGGGCGGTAATCCCATCGATGTGGGCGAGCTGGCGCAAGCGGCGCTGGACGGATTGCAGGACGCGGGCGTTGTTGGCGTTATCAAGCATATTCCGGGGCATGGACGCTCTATGGCCGATAGCCATGTTGAGCTGCCCAAGGTGACGGCGAGCCGTGAAGAGCTGGAAATCGATTTTGAAGCGTTTGCGATTGTGAAGGACGCGCCGATGGCGATGACTGCGCATATCTCATACGAAGCGATTGATCCGGGTGTGGCGGCGACATTGTCTGCTAAACTGATTAGCGAAATCATTCGTGAGCGGATCGGATTTGGTGGTCTGTTGATGAGCGACGACCTTGGTATGAACGCGCTGGGCGGGAGCCTAACGTCGCGTGCCGATCGGGCCATTTTGGCCGGGTGCGATATGCTGCTGCATTGCTCAGGATTTTTGAAAGACGCTGATGAGATTGTGCGCGAGATGACTGAGATTGCGAGCGCTGCGCCGGAGCTTAGCGGACAGGCCAAGGCCCGCGCGGATGCTGTTGACGCTTTGGCGGACAGGGCGACGCCTCTAGATTTGGCTGCTGACCGTGAAGAGTTTAGCCGCCTGATGAGCATGGTCGGCGTATCAGTATGAGTTCGGATGCAATAACCATCGACGCGCTTTCGGCGGATGTTGAGAACGCAGATGCGGGCGAGGTTTTCTCTGTAGATGTTGGCGGCTATGAAGGGCCGCTTCATTTGCTTTTGGAGCTTGCGCGGCGCCAGAAAGTGGACTTGCTGCATTTGTCGATGTTGGATCTTGCGGTGCAGTATTTGGTGTTCATTGAGGAAGCCAAGAGCAAGCGAATTGATCTGGCGGCTGACTATCTATTGATGGCGGCGTGGCTGACATTTATGAAGTCTCGCCTGTTATTGCCCAAGCCAGAAGTGGCCGAGGATGACGAGGTTAGCGGCGAAGAGATGGCGGCGCGCTTGTCGTTTCGTCTCAAGCGGCTGGATGCGATGCGCGATGCTGTGCGCGAGCTGGAAGCGGGACCGATTTTGGATCTCTGTGTCTTCCTGCGCGGGGAGCCGGAGCAGCCGAAGATCATCAAGCATTTGGAATATAAAGCGTCACTGTATGAACTGACCCAAGCGTTGGGGACATTACGTGACCGAAAAGAGGTAGAGGCTCCGCATAGGATTGCGAAGCAATTGGTCTTGCCGCTTGAAATGGCGCGCACGACATTGCGGGCCTTGCGCTCACAGCTTGATAGTTGGAGCAGCCTATCTGAAATTCGTATGACGATGACGGATATTGATCCTGCATTGCCGCCGCGTTCTATCACAGCGAGCGTATTTTCCGCTGCACTTGAATTGGTGCGCGATGGGGAAGTGGATGTGCGCCAAGACGAGCATTTCGCCCCGCTATATCTGAAGAACACAGAAGAAACTATGCAGGAGGCTGCGGATGCAACCGGCTGATCCTTATGATTTCCTCTCCTCTGAGCCTGAAGAAACGGGCGAAGGTTTGGAGCAAATGGAATTTCCGCTACGGGTGGGTGGCGTTGAACCTGAAACGCAACAGGAGTTGTTGTCCGAGGCTGTGCGCCGGGCGGAGGCGGTGTTGTTTGCCGCTGGTGAGCCATTGTCGGCGGAACAGATTTCGCAGATTTTGCCTCATGGAATTGAGGCGCCTGAAGTATTAATGCAGCTGCGCGGTAAGTATGCAAATGGCGGAGTGGTGCTTGTAGAAGTTGCCGGGAAATGGCGTTTCCAGACAGCGCAGGATTTACAGTATCTGTTCGTTGAAGAGCGTCAGGTTCAGAAGAAGCTGGGCCAAGCGACGTTGGAGACGATGGCGGTTATCGCATATGGGCAACCTGTGACGCGCGCCGAGATTGAGGCTGTTCGCGGGGTTGCTGTGTCTAAGACGACCTTGGATACGTTGCTTGAGACCGGTTGGGTAAAATATCGCGGTCGCCGCAAAACGCCGGGACAACCGATGACGTTTGGCACCACGGATGCGTTCTTGGAGCATTTCGGGCTGGAGAGTTTGGATACGTTGCCGGGCAAGGCGGATCTTGAAGCAGAAGGTTTGCTCACGGATGTTATTCCTGCTGGCTTCCAGATGCCGGATGAAGAGGCCTTGTCAGAGGAAGATACCGCGATTGTCGAGACCGACGAGCCGGTTGATGATGAGGCATTTGTTACCGACTTTATGGACGAGAATGAAGGCGAAGCCGTGCCAGAGGCGGAAGTTGCTGCTGAAGCGCTCGATGTTGTGGAAGTGCTTGAGCCGGTTGAGGAGAGCGTCGAAGACATTGCCGATTTTGAAGACAATGGTGATGAGTATGACCATGAGTCCGGCGTGAGCGTTTTTGCTTACACCCGAGATTCTGACATGAGCGAACCTGAGCCGGTCGAGCCAGAGACTGAGATGCTGGATGATGATGCGGTGAAAGCGGCTGTCATTAAACTGGCCGCGACCCCGCGTGCGCCTGAGCGTAAGATGGGCGATTGGGATGACGAGGAATAGCTTTCCTCACGCCTTTGGCTGAAATCTGAAAACTCGTATGTGTGAAGCGCCTATTGTGTAGCGCTCTTCCTGTGTGCCTGCGCCGATATTGTGGATGATGGTCGCATCATTCAGCGTTGAGGTTGGTGATGAGACGATGCTGATATGGGGCAGGCGGCCACCAAGGCGCATGGAGACGAGATCCCCGGCGGTGACCATATTATCGTGCGGCGTAATCTCGGCTCGCGCGCGCTTTAGGAAAGTTTCGAGATTTGGCACCCGGCGGTGGTCGATGTTTGTATCGGTGCGTGTGAGGCCCCATATTTTGGGGTAGGCAGTGAAGGCCGCCGCCATATCGTCATGCACTTCTTTTTGAAGGTCGAACTCGAAGGCATTTCTATAGGCCCGGATGACGACATCGCTGCACACGCCGCGAATGATGGGAACGTCCCCAAGCGGATAATCTAACCCCTCATAGGCGGGGTCATAGATTTTGGTGACGCCGATTTGCCCGCGGGCCGCTGTGATTAGTTTGTCCTGCCACGGGCGGAAAGACAAGATGTCTCTCGGCGGCAAGAGAGGCGTGGCACCTGCAGCGCCTAGGAAGGCTCGACGTGTAAACATGTCGACAGGCTGCAGGGCCGATTAGGCAAGAATAAGGCTGAAGCGAGACTAGAACCCGCGAAGGTCTGCGATCTCACTTAGCGGCGCGCGCTCTGCCCGAAGCGTGTTGACCGGGTGATCTGGGTCCGGCACGCCGACAGACATGCCCGTCCATACCATTTCAGTTTCTGAAAGGCCGAGGTGTTCCTTCAGTGACGGACGCAACATGCCCCAGCACTCTTGGAAGCAAGTGCCCCAGCCGCGTTCTTCAGCCAGCAATGCCAAGGTTTGCGCGTACATGCCAGCATGAGCCCATTGGCCATGACCGATGCGCGTATCGAGGATGATGAAGGCACCGACCGGCGCGCCGAAGAAGCGGTAGTTATTGGCGAACCATGCCAAACGGGCGGCGCGGTCTGATTTGGGGATGTCGAGTACTTCATACATCATTTCGCCCACGCGGCGGCGACGTGCTTCGAGTGGCTCCCAGAGGTCAGCGGGGTAGATTGAGCGGTCGGTGGGTTCGCCTTTTGGGCTTTTCGCGAGTGCTGCGCCAGCCATTGCACCGAGATCTTTGAGGGCATCGCCGGTTAGCACGACTGTACGCCATGCCTGTAGGTTGCCGCCTGACGGCGCGCGTTGGGCTTGTTGCAGCCAATCGGTCACGTCAGCTTTGCTGAGGGGAGTGGGAAGGAAGGCGCGTGTGGAAATGCGCTGATCGACGGCTTGTGAAACGTCCATGAAAAAATAACCTCTAACTAGAAACTAGTTAGAGGTTATTCCGTTTTGCATGTGATTGGCCAAGGTTACTTAGGGTGAAGTACCACTGGCATCCATGTGTAGCCTTTGACGAAGAAGCTGGACGACAGGGATGGCTCGTCGAGAACTTCAATGTCGCTGAAGCGTTCCAGCAGCTCTTGCCATAGGATTTGGAGCTGTAGTTCAGCCAAGCGGTTACCGACACAGCGGTGGATGCCGAAGCCAAACGAAATGTGACGGCGGGCATCTTTACGATCGATGATGTATTCGTTGGGGTCTTCTTCCCAGAAGTTTTCATCACGGTTACCGGAGACATACCACATGGCGATCTGGTCGCCCTTTTTGATTGTTTTGCCGTGCATCTCAACATCTTCGAGCGCTGTGCGGCGCATGAAGGCGAGCGGTGTCTGCCAGCGAATGGTTTCTGACACCATGTTTGGAATAAGGCTCGGGTCCGCTTTCAGCTTTTTGAACTGATCCGGGAACTTGTTGAGCGCATAGACAGACGCCGTCATTGAGTTGCGCGTGGTGTCATTGCCGCCAACGATGAGCAGGATGACGTTTCCGAGCAGTTCCATCGGCGTCATGTTGCGTGTCTTCTCACCATGGGCGAGTAAGCTCATCAGATCGAATTTTTGATCTTGAGCGCCGCGTTCTTGGAAGATGGTCATGAAGGTCGTTAGACATTCCATCATTTCCTGACGCCATTGCTCTTCGCCGCCAGGGCAGATGTCTGGATTGTTCATGCCAGTTGCAACGTCTGACCAGCGAGTAAGTTTGCGGCGATCTTCGTATGGGAAATCGAACAAGGTCGCGAGCATCATGGTTGTTAGCTCGACAGATACTGTATCAACCCAATCAAAAGGCTCACCGACGGGCAGCGAATCTAATAGTTCTCTCGTTCTGGTGCGGATGATTGCTTCGTATTCTTTAAGCATGTTCGGCGCGACGGCCGGTTGAACCGTGCGGCGTTGCTCTGCGTGCTTTGGCTCATCCATTGCGATGAACATCGGCATTTCGAAATCTTCCATCGGCTCGCCGAGGACGATACCGCCATGCTCCCAACTGGATGAGAAGCGCTTATGGTCGATGTCGATTGTCATAATGTCTTCGTAGCGTGTGACAGACCAGTAGGGGCCGAAAAAGCTGTCCTCGACATAGTGAAGCGGATCTTCTTTTCTCAGGCGCTCAAAATAGCTCCAATATTTGCCCTGCCGCCAGATTTCTGAATCTGTGAGGTCAATGTCTTCGAGTTTTAGCTCGCTCGCATGTGGTACGTCTGCGCCCATTTCGAGATACTTCTCGTGAAGCGGCGGGCGGTTGGCGATTTCTGGGCGTTGTAAAATTGAATCGATTGGAGTCGCTGTGTCGGCTGCCATTTTGTCTCTCCGCTGGGCCTGTCTTTGCGCAGGCTGAAAACTGATGAGTTTGTTTATATCACAATGGAAAATAAAATCCATGACGCAGGCGTCATTTTTTATTGTAACCAAAATTTGTGGCGTTTGGGTCACGCTTGCTGGGCGCATGGCTTGTTTGGTGAGCGCGTTAGCCTTGTGTTTGTTCTGAAGAAACGTAAACACCACCAGTATTGTTCAGGTAAGAGATATCATAATGAGCCGCAGTCTGGTCCCTAGAGTCTTCTCGAAAGCTAAATCACGGGAAGTATTTGAGCGGCTTGCCAAAGATCGTCCGTCTCCCAAGACCGAGTTGGACTATTCTAATCCCTATACGTTAGTTGTTGCGGTGGCTTTGTCGGCGCAGGCTACAGATGTGGGCGTGAACAAGGCTACCAAAGGTCTATTTGCGGCGGCAAGCACGCCGGCGAATATGGTCGCTCTGGGCGTTGAGGGCGTCTCTGAGTATGTCAAAACGATTGGCCTGTGGCGTAACAAGGCCAAGAACGTTGTCGCATTGAGCCGGATGTTGATCGACGATTTTGGCGGTGAGGTACCTCAGACACGTGAGGAATTGATCCTGTTGCCGGGCGTAGGGCGCAAGACAGCAAATGTGGTGCTCAATGAGGCGTTTGGACAGCCGACGATTGCGGTGGATACACACATTTTCCGCGTGTCGAACCGAACCGGTATGGCGCCGGGGAAAACGCCGGATGCTGTCGAGGCGTCACTCGAGCGGACTGTGCCGGATGAGTATAAGCTTGGCGCGCATCACTGGCTGATCTTGCATGGGCGCTATGTGTGCAAAGCGCGCAAGCCTGAATGTTGGCAATGTGTCATCCGCGATCTTTGTCGGTTCAAGCCGAAGACCGTTGATCCCGCTACAGTTTCATCGCTCGGCCCGAAGGGGTGATCGGTGCGGATTGCTCACTGTTGCAGTTATATCGCAGCGATAGTTAGCCATCAGTTCGCCATATTTCAGATGCGCCAGCGCCTTATTTCCGCGAGAAATCCAGCTCTCTATTTAAGGAGTAAATTACATGGCTATTCAATCGAACAAATTTGCAGCGGTCATTGCTGCTGCTGGCATTTTGGCATTGGCACCACAAGCTGTTGCTGAAGACGCAGAAGGATGGGCCGGCGAAGGTTCTTTGAGCGCAGGCACAACAACCGGCAACACCGAGACGACTGATCTAGGTCTAGGCGTTGATCTGGCGCGCACGGCTGGTATTTGGACATACGGCGTTGAGGCCAATGCCGATTATGGCGAGATTGATGGCCTAGAGACTCGTAACCGCTATTTCCTTGCCGGTAACGTCGATCGCCTCATCAATGATCGTCTGTTTGGCTTTGGTCGCGTTTCCTATGAAGCTGACCAGTTCACGGGCTTTGACAGTCGTTCATTCGTTGGTGGCGGTTTGGGTTACTCAATCTATGACAATGACACGACGACTTGGTCTGTTCGCGGTGGCCCGGGTGTGAAAATTGACGAGCTCAAAACAACTGGCGAAACTGAAACAAGCTTCGGCGCTGTTGGCCGGTCTGAGTTTGGTTATGCGTTCAACGAGAACGTATCACTGAGCAACAATACCGACGTGCTCTACGGCGAAGAGTCTACTCAGCTTTCGAACTCGCTTGGCGTAACGGCTGCGCTTTCCGGTGCACTTTCGGCGCGCGTTTCGTTCGACGTGCGTTATGATACCAACCCGCCGCTTGGCTTTGAAGACACAGACACAGCGACGAAAATCGCGCTTGTTTACGGCTTCGGCAAATAGGCTGAGTTGCTTTTAACGCTTGCTGAGTTGCTTTTAACGCTTAAAGGGGCTGTGTGCTTAGGCGCGCAGCCCCTTTTTATTTGCCGTGAGCAAGTTGTCAGCGCGTAACGTGTCTGGCAAGGCAAGTTGAACCAAAAAGGAGCGAAGACTTGGCCGCCACTGAATATGATGTCGTAGGACTTGGAAATGCAATTGTAGACGTGCTGTCATCAACGGATGACGCGTTTTTAGCCGAGTGGAACATCATCAAGAATGCGATGAATCTGATTGATGAAGCGCGAGCAGAGGAACTAACTCAGGCCGCCCGGGAGCCGATTATTACGTCTGGCGGCAGCGGCGCGAATACGCTCGTCGGGATATCCAGTTTTGGTGGTACAGCGGCCTTCATTGGGAAGGTTGCAAGTGATCCGCTTGGTGAGCAGTTTACGACGGAGATCAACACAGTTGGTGTGCCGTTCGCAACACCGCCGCTTTCTTCTGGCCCGGCGACGGCGCGCTCAATTATTTTCGTGAATGATGATGGCGCACGCAGCATGAATACGTTCTTGGGGGCGTCTGTTGAGTTCTCTCCTGCAGATGTAGATGAGGCGCTGATCAAGGCCGCTAAGGTAATTTATCTGGAAGGGTATTTGTTCGATAAAGAGGCTGCGAAAGCTGCGTTTATTCACGCCGCTGAGGTGGCGAAGAAAGCGGGTCGCGAAGTTGCGCTAACGCTTTCTGATTCATTCTGCGTAGATCGTCATCGGGCGAGTTTCCGTCATCTGATCAAAGGCCACGTCGATGTCGTGTTCGCGAATGAGGACGAAGTACTTTCGCTTTATGAGACCAATGACTTTGATGCGGCGATCAAACAATTGTCGGAAGATACAGGCGTTGCAGCGGTAACGCGGAGTGAAAAGGGCAGTATCGTGCTAGGCGCTGGTGAGCCGATTGTCGTGCCTGCGGAGGCAGTTTCAAACATTGTCGATACTACGGGCGCGGGCGACCAGTATGCTGCGGGTTTCTTGTTTGGTTATACCAAGGGCTTGCCACTGGAGATTTGCGCAAAGCTTGGCCACATAGCGGCGGGCGAGGTGATTAGTCATTTCGGGCCACGGCCAAAAACATCCTACAAACAACTCGCCCAAGCGCAGGGTATCGACGTTTAAGCGTTAAGTGCGCGCTCTACATAGTCTAGCCGGTCGTGGCCGAAATATAGGTCGCCATTGACGATGATGCTTGGCGCGCCGAATGCGCCGTGTTTGATGGCTTCATCAGTGTTCGCACGGAACTGCATTTCTGCCTCTTCTGAGGCGGCGGCGGAGTGGATAGCGGCCACGTCTAGCCCAGCAGCGGCGAGGACGGGATCGAGCTGTTCCCAATCGCTGACATTGACACCCGCAGTATTGTTCCAAACAGCTGCAAAGGCCGCGTGGACCAATTTGCGCTGAAGGGCCACATCGCCTTGTAGTGCGATAGTGGCGCGCAGGAGCGGGCGGGTATCCATCATCGGGAAATGTGGGTTCGGGATGAGGGTTAGGCCGTGATGCGCGCTGACCCGTTGCAGATCATCCATTAGGTATTTGCTCTTTGTAGCATTAAACGCAGGTGATGCATTCTCAGTCGCCCTCAACACAGCGCCGAGAAACATTGGCCGGAGTTTTATTGTTGCACCAGTGCGCTCAGCAACACGTTCAGCCTCATAAAATGCGATATATGAAAAGGGACTGATATAGTCGTAGAAGAAGTCGAAGAATTTAGACATGTTTAGCACTTTCATGTTAGTTCTAAAAGGGAACTAACTGGATGCTGTGGAGGTAGTCAACGATGAAATGGACAGATCTGTCAGATAATTGGTGCCCTGTGGCGCGCTGTTTGTCGGTTATTGGTGACCGGTGGACGATGCTTGTGCTGCGCGATTGCTTCCTTGGGAAGTCCAAGTTCGAGGAATTCGTGGCCTCGAGCCAAATGACCCGCCACATATTGGCGGATCGATTAAAGCGATTGGTGGAGGCTGAGGTTTTGGAGCGGGTGCAATATTCCGCTGCGCCGAAACGCTATGAATACATCCTGACCGATAAGGGCAGAGAGCTAGGCCCCGCGCTACGGATTTTGAAAGATTGGGGCCGGAAACATATGCCCGTGCGCAGATTGGCTGATGGCGTCGGCGAGGACGCTACAGAATAAATTTGGACAAATCAGCATCGCCCGCGAGGGAGGCGAGTTGCGTGTCTACATATTCGAGCGTTATACTGATGGTTTGGCCAGAGCACTCAGAGGCATCAAAGCTGATCTCATCCAGCAGGCGCTCCATGACAGTTTGAAGCCGACGTGCGCCGATGTTCTCAACTGTGTTGTTGACCGTCTCCGCGAGATCTGCGAGGCGATCGAGTGCGTCATCTTCAAACGACAGCGTGACGTTTTCTGCGCCCATAAGTGCCGTATACTGTTTAGTTAGGCTAGCTTCAGGCTCAACGAGGATACGCCGCAAATCGTCTCGGCTAAGCGCTTCGAGTTCCACACGGATCGGTAGACGACCTTGAAGTTCTGGCAACAAATCAGACGGTTTGGAGACGTGGAACGCGCCTGAGGCGATGAAGAGGATATGATCGGTTTTGATGGCGCCGCGCTTGGTGGTGACTGTCGTGCCCTCGATCAGCGGGAGCAGGTCGCGTTGTACGCCCTCACGGCTAACATCAGCGCCGCCACGGCTTTTGCCTGAGGCGACTTTGTCGATTTCGTCCAAGAAGACAATGCCGTCTTCTTCAACCGATGCGACGGCCTCGCGGATGACGGCGTCATCGTCCAGCAACTTGTCTGCCTCTTCGTCGATTAGCGGTGTGTGCGCTTCGCCGACTGTGGTGCGAACCCGCTTGGTGCGCCCGCCCATGGCTTTGCCGAGCATATCACCGAGATTAATCATGCCGACGGAGCCGCCCTGACCGGGTAAGTCCATCATCGGCATGCCGGAGCCTGTCTCGGCGATGTCGAGATCAACAGGTTTGTCGTCCAGCTCGCCGGAGCGCAACTTTTTGCGGAAGCTTTCACGGGTAGCTGATTGGGCCTCGTCACCAACGAGGGCGTCGAGGAGGCGTTCTTCAGCCGCGTCCGCTGCTTCTTGCCTGACGGTTTCCCGTTTGTTTTCGCGCACCATAATTATGGCGGCTTCGACGAGGTCTCGGATGATTTGTTCAACGTCGCGGCCAACATAGCCCACTTCAGTGAACTTGGTGGCCTCGACTTTGATGAACGGTGCGTTGACCAGCTTGGCGAGGCGGCGCGAGACTTCGGTTTTGCCGACGCCGGTTGGGCCGATCATAAGAATGTTCTTGGGCGTGATTTCGCCGCGAATGTCGGCGGGTGCCTGTTTGCGGCGCCAGCGATTGCGCAGCGCGATGGCAACGGCGCGCTTGGCCCCGTTTTGGCCAACGATGTGGCGATCTAGCTCGGCAACGATCTGCTTGGGTGTGAGGTTCTTCATGTCGGTTTCTGGTGCGCTCACAGGTCAAGGCTTTCAATTGTGAAATGGTCATTGGTGTAGACGCAGATATCTGCGGCGATCGTCATGGCTTTTTTGGCGATGACTTCAGCGTCTGTTTCATATTCGATGAGGCCGCGACCGGCGGCGAGGGCGTAGTTGCCACCTGAGCCCACCGCGACGACGCTGTGCTCAGGTTCAAGCACATCGCCAGCACCAGTAATGACGAGGGTTGAATCTTTGTCAGCTACGATGAGGAGGGCTTCGAGTTTTTGGAGGTATTTCTCTGTGCGCCAGTCTTTGGCGAGTTCAACGGCGGCGCGTTGCAATTGGCCGGGATAGCGCTCTAGCTTTGCTTCTAGGCGCTCGAACAGGGTGAAGGCGTCAGCGGTTGCGCCCGCAAAGCCAGCCAAGATGTCTCCATTGGCGAGGCGACGCACTTTGCGTGCATTGCCCTTCATGATGGTCTGACCCATGGAAACTTGCCCATCACTCATAACGACGACTTTGTTGTTTGTGCGCACGGCGAGAATGGTGGTGCCGTGCCAAAGGGCGGAAGATTCTGGTTGTTGTGTCATGGTCAAGATGTGGTCCATTGTGGAGGGAAGTTCAAGCGCCGCTGTGCGTACTTATGAGAATCCTACAAGTTCTTGTAATCTTTGATGGGTGCTTAGCATTAGGCGCGCGTGTTATTTTAAAACCATCACATAAAGTTCGCAAATATCTGTGGGTTGCTAAGTTGCGATTGCATGGAGGTTGGCGCATTAACGGGTTGAAACGCCCGCTATTCAGATGACGCAAAGGGTCCGCGTATTATGAAACCGTATGTTCTGATCGCCGAAGACGAGAGCGCTGTTTCCGAACTCTTGCTCTATAACCTTGAAAAAGAGGATTATGAGGTTGGTATAGCCGCCGATGGCGAGAGCGCCATGATGATGATTGAGGAGCGCGCGCCTGATCTGTTGCTGTTGGATTGGATGCTTCCAAAAATTAGCGGCATTGAGGTTTGCCGGCGTATTCGTGCGGGCCAATTGAACCCCAATATGCCCATCATCATGCTAACGGCGCGCGGCGAAGAAAGTGATCGCATTCGGGGGCTGGATACGGGCGCTGATGATTATGTGACCAAGCCATTCTCAACGACAGAGCTGATGGCGCGCGTGCGTGCCGTGCTGCGCCGCCTGAGGCCGGGCCTGAAGGACGACCAAATTACCGATGGAGACATTGTTGTAGATCGCGTTGCGCACCGAGTTATGCGCGGCGGCGAGGAGATACATCTAGGGCCAACTGAGTTTCGTCTGCTGGACCATTTTCTGCAGAATCCGGGGCGTGTGTTCTCGCGAGAGCAATTGCTCGATACGATTTGGGGCTCCGAGGTTTATGTCGAGGCGCGTACCGTGGATGTGCATGTCGGGCGGTTGCGCAAAGCCCTACGCCACGCTGGTGGGGACGATCCTATTCGGACCGTCCGTTCAGCCGGGTATGCTTTGCGCAAATCCTAATTAGGCAAACAGCTCGCTCAAGAAGCGGGCGATACCATCTGTGCTGCGGGCGTCAGCATCAGCGTCATAGATCGTACCCATGTCTGGGTTGTTGGCGCCCTCAGTTGTGAATGAGTGATGGGCTTTGCCGTGCGCGTGGAGCTGCCAGTCAGCTTTCGCGGCGGTCATTTCTTCACCGAATGTCACAACGTCAGCCGCCGGGACCATTGGGTCTAACCAGCCATGCTCTACGAGAATCTTTGCTGAGATCTTGCGGTCTGCTGATCCGCCGTCGCTACCGAGCAAACCGTGGAGGGAGCCAACACCGGCGACATTCATGCCTGCGCGCGCCATATCGATGACGCAAAGACCGCCGAAGCAGTAGCCGATAGCAGCGACTTTGGAGGCGTCCACACCCGGCTGCGCTTTGGCGGCGTTTAGGCCACCTAAGAGGCGGGCCTGAAGTTCCGTGCGGTTTTCGGCGAGCGGGTTCATCAGCGCCATGTTCTCTTCGACGGTCGTGCCGCGTTTGCCTTTGCCGTAAACGTCAATTGCGAAAGCAGCGTAACCAAATTTTTCGGCGACCATTTGAGCCTTTTGGACTTCGTTTTCCCCGAGACCAGCCCAAGCGTGCGCGATGACGACGAGGGGTAGATTTTTGCCTGCGTCTGGCGTGACGAAGACGCCTTCATAGGTGTTTCCGGCGATTTCGTAGTCGACCAGTGTTTCGTTCAGCATTGTGGACCTCTTCCTTACTTTGATGTGTCTTGTATCGGGCAATTACAGCGAATGATGCAAGTGTGACGTGCGGGAGGAGCGGTTTATCGTTAAATGCTGTTAGCGAATTCCTAGGCTTATATTGCCTAATCTATAGGTATAGATCGCTATTTTGGCTCAAATCGTGCACTTAGATCGTCTTTCGTAACGGAGTAAGCCCCGCCCATGTCGAATAGATTAGCTGAACCTGAGACGTTTATGGCGAAAATTGATGGGTACACCTTGCGTGTGGCCCATTGGGGCCGTCCGAAAAGTACCCAGCCGGCCCTATTATTCTTCAGTGGAGTAGGCGCCAATATTGAGTTGGTGGCGGGTATTGGGGACATGTTCCCCGATCGTAATATCGTTATGTATGACATGCCTGGCATTGGGCTCAGCCCATTATCCCAGTGGCCGTATTCGCCTTGGCTTGCGGCGCGTTGGGGTGCCAAAATTTTGGACCGTCTGGACTATGAGCTGGTTGATGTGATCGGCATGTCCTGGGGCGGCGCGCTCGCACAGCAGTTTGCGCACCAATATGACAGCCGCGTAAACAGCCTCGTCCTATGCGCGACCTCTACTGGGATTGCAGGCGCGGTTGAGATGCCAGCATCGATGCCACAGATGTTCGGGCTGAGCAGCTTGATCAATTATGACGTCATGCAAGAAAATCTGATGAAGATTTATGGCGAAGTGGCTGACCCGAATGCGTCAGACCATTTCAATCGCTTGATCATGCCGCATCCGGGCGGCGTGACGTATCAATTGATGGCGTTTTCAGCGTGGAACAGCTTATCATTCGCCCCCATGCTGCGGGCGCGTACGCTCGTCATATCGGGAGACGATGATCGCATCGTACCAAAATCTAACGCGGTGTTGCTGCACGCTGCGATCTCAGAGGCTGAGCTGCATATCGTGGAGGGCGGCGGGCACATGTTCTTCGTGACGCATCCCGAGGAAGTGTCGACAAGAATTTCAGCCTTCCATGCGGGCTAGTCTATAAATCCGTGAGAGATTCGACTGTCTGTTTGACGCCCGCATAGTCTATCTTGCCGGTGCCGAGGACGGGTATCTCATCAACATGAAACACTTTGCGCGGCACGGCGAGCTCGGGTACGCCGTGATTGCGCGCCCATGCGAGGATGTCGGCATGATTGCACTCTGGCGCATCACTTAGCAGAATGACCTGTTCGCCTTTGCGGGGGTCTGGAATAGCGACGGCGGCGTGCAGATTGTCTGGCCAAATAGCGCTGGCGCAGTTTTCTACAACGGCGAGTGAGACCATTTCGCCGCCAATTTTGGCAAAGCGTTTCAGGCGACCTTGGATGCGGATGAACCCTTCGGAATCAAAGGAGACGACATCGCCGGTGTCGTGCCAGCCACCAGGTAGGCGTTCGATGACCCCGGGATTGGTGGAGCGGAGGTAGCCGAGCATAATGTTTGGCCCGCGGATATAAAGACGCCCGCCATCTTCGATGCCTTCAACGTCCTCCAATTTATGTTCCATCTCAGCCATGAGAAAACCAACGGTGCCGGGCTTGTTGTGTTCCCACTGATTGGCCGCAACAACGGGCGAAGCCTCGGTTGCACCATAGCCTTCTAGGATTTCGATTTCGAACTTCTTGCGAACGAGTGCGCGAGTTTCGTCTTTTACCCGTTCAGCGCCGCAGACTGCTAGGCGGATGGAGCTGAGCTGGTCGCCTTTAGCTATTCGCGCGTATTGAGCGATGAAGGTATCTGTCGCCAGCATGATGCTAGGGCGATGCTTCGCGATGCGCTTCACAATATCGCGCGGTTGCAGTGGTGTTGGGTGAAATATTACGGGAATTCCAGCCACAATCGGCAGGACTGCTCCAACTGTGAGGCCGAAACAGTGGAATGTTGGCAATGGATTGAAGAGGAGGTCTGTTTTATCAGACAGGCCAATATGCGCGCGAACCTGTTCAGCATTTGCGATGATGTTCTGGTGGCTAAGCACGACGCCTTTTGGCTCCCCCTCCGTGCCTGATGTGAAGAGAATTACGCCGGGAGACTTTGAGTCTGATTTTTTGCGGGTAAGGCTGGGTATTGCTGCGCCCAAAAGGCCTTTGAACTTGTTGCCGAGGCTAAGGTTATCTTTCACGTCTTCGAGGTAGACGACTTCTGCCGTTTCAGACAATTGCTCGATCAGTCCATGTAACTCGCCGAGTTCGACGAACTTCCTGGAGGTCAAAATGCGCTTTATTTTAGCCGTCTTCATTGCGCTATTTAGATTTCGAGCGCCGGCGGTGAAGTTGAGCATCGCGGGGACACGGCCCGTCGAACACAGGGCGTAAAACGCCACTACGGCGCCAATACTGGTGGGCAGCATAATTCCTACTGCTTCTGCGCGCGATGTTCCCTTTTTCAGGGCAGATCCTAGCGCGAGGGCGCCGCGAAGCATTTCCTTGTAGGTGAGTTCGCGTTCGTCACCGTCGATCATGATGACCTTGGAAGCCCCAAACTCGTTTTTTGCCCTTACCAGTGCGCCGAAAAGGTCTGTACGTGTTCTTGCGATTTTAAAGGGCAAGGGGAAGGGTATATTTGGGGTGCTCATACGGGTCCTAAAAGTAGCGTGAGTGCAGTAGAACAGGCGGTTTTGTGTATCTATGGAGCCGAGACGGAGCTGTTTGGCAAGTATAGCAGGCATGCATCTGGTGTAATTGCCTTGAAGAATGGGGCCGATCAGTCCATCTTAGGGCAATGCCTACGCTCATAAATCGTACCCCTTCTGGTAAGCGCCCACGTCACCCTGAGAAGCAATCTCGACCTGATTCTCCTATTCAGAAGAAACCGGACTGGATTCGGGTGAAAGCTCCTACCGGTGAGGGTTTTGCAAAAACGCGCGCGATTGTGAAATCAAAGAACCTCGTAACGGTTTGCCAAGAGGCGAGCTGCCCCAATATTGGAGAATGTTGGGAAAAGAAACACGCGACGATGATGATTCTCGGCGAGATTTGCACGCGGGCCTGTTCATTCTGCAACGTGTCGACCGGAAAGCCGTCGGCGGGCGTTGATGAGGACGAACCGCGACGCGTTGCTGAGGCGGTTGTTGAGATGGGCCTCGAGCATGTCGTAATTACGTCAGTGGATCGGGATGATCTGGAAGACGGCGGCGCGATGCATTTTGTGAATACGATTGGCGCGATCCGCGCTGCCGCTCCGAACACAACAATCGAAATCTTAACGCCAGACTTTTTGCGCAAGACGGGTTGGGAAACCAAGGTTATCGACGCCAAGCCGGATGTGTTTAACCACAATCTGGAAACTGTGCCGCGTTTGTATTTGAGCATTCGCCCGGGCGCGCGATATTTCCACTCTTTGCGCTTGCTCGAAAAGGTTAAGGAGCGCGACCCGACGCAGTTCACAAAATCTGGTTTGATGGTTGGTCTTGGTGAAACCAAAGAAGAAGTGATGCAGGTGATGGATGATATGCGTTCCGCCGACATCGATTTCCTCACGATTGGCCAATATTTGCAGCCAACCCGTAAGCATGCTCCGGTTGATCGGTTTGTGCCGCCGGAGGAGTTTAAAGCCCTAGAAGAAATCGCCCGGGCCAAGGGCTTCTTGCAGGTATCAGCTACGCCGCTGACACGTTCTAGTTATCATGCGGGTGAGGACTTTGCTGTGATGCGCGACGCACGTAACGCCAAACTGGCGCAATCAAGCTAATCTGGCCGTGGGTGTTTTCCAGAAATCAGTAGGCGTACCATATTCTGAGGCGCAGGCGTTTGAGTTGGTGTCTGATGTTGCGCGGTATCCGGACTTCATCAAATGGATCACGGCGATGCGAGTGTCTGGCCAGAAGGAACTGGCTAATGGTGGTTCGGAATTTGTTGGTGATGCTGCGATCGGGTTTCGCGGCTTTGCGGAGCGGTTCTCCACCAAGGTAGTGACTAATGTGGAGAACGGCGAGGTTGTGGCGACGTTGCTGCGTGGGCCGTTCAAACATTTGGTAGCCAAATGGACGATCAGCGCGGGTGAAGCTGGCGGATCGGTCATCGCTTTGAAGATTGACTATGAATTCCGCAATATCGTGCTTCGCGTTCTCGCCTCAGCGAATGAGGGCATGGCGGCGAACCGGATTATGGATGCGTTTCTTACTGAGGCTGCCCGTCGATACGCTTAAGCGATTTGCGCGGAGATGAGGTTTAGTGCGCACTCCATTGCGGCCATTCTTATTTCGTGTCGGCCAATGTCACCAGTTTGGAGCATTTCGTGCAGCACAGCTTTGTTCTCTCTCGCGCAGGCAATGTGAACGGTGCCGACGGGCTTCATCGGTGTGCCGCCGCCGGGCCCCGCGATGCCGGTGATCGCGACGGCGATGTTTGCGCGGCTTTGTTCGAGCGCACCTTCGGCCATCATGCGTGATACTGCCTCTGAGACAGCGCCATAGTCGGCTAATACGTCACCAGCCACGCCGAGCATCTCTTCTTTGGAGCGGTTCGAATAAGTGACGAAGCCGCGTTCAAAGACCGCGCTTGATCCCGCAAACTCAGTCAACAAGCCTGCGAGCATTCCGCCTGTGCAGCTTTCGGCTGTGCAGATTTTGAGGCGCTTTTGGCGGGCGTCATCAAGGACGAGCATGGCGTGATTGCGAATTTTGTCGGGGATCATGATGGCGTCTCGCTTGTTTGGACCGGGCGTGGGATGAGCATTGCGGCGGCTTGCGCAGCGATACCCTCCGATCGGCCCGTGAAGCCCAGTTTTTCTGTCGTCGTAGCTTTGACGCTGACTGCATCAAGATCAACACTTAGTATTTCTGCGGTGCGCTTTCGCATTGCTTCTCGGTGAGGTTTTACCTTTGGGGCCTCGCACATGATGGTTAGGTCGCAGTTGGCGAGTTCGTAGCCCCGGTCTCGCGCCATGTTCATCGCAGCTGAAAGGAAGACAGCGCTGTCGGCGCCTTTCCATTGCGGGTCTGTTGGTGGGAAGTGGTCGCCTATATCGCCTAAGGCAAGGGCGCCGAGGATGGCGTCGGTTAGGGCGTGCCAAGCTACGTCTGCATCCGAGTGGCCTTTTAGCTTCTGGTCGTGGGGGATCTTGTTTCCACACAGGGTAACATGGTCGCCCGGTTCAAAGGCATGGACGTCAAAGCCCGTGCCCATACGGGGTGTGTTTGGGGAGAGGTTCAATAATGTCTCCAGTCTTGCAATGTCTTCAGGGTAGGTGACCTTTAGGAGCGCTTCGTCGCCTGTGGTCATAATGATTTTGGCGCCTTGGGCTTCGACGGCTTCAAGGTCATCGACGTAAGTGTTGGTAGCGTCTGAAAGCGCGGCTCTGATGAGGCCAAACTTGAAGGCTTGAGGTGTCTGCACGCGTACGATGCCGGTGCGATCTACATTCTCATAGGAAGCCGAGGTCTCACGCTTAAGTGCGTCTGAGATAATGAGCGCGGGCGCAGCGGCGTCGGCGGTTTCGAGAGCGCCCAGCAAGTCTGTGATGATTTGGGCGTTTAGGCCCGGTCTTGCGCCGTCATGGATAAGGACGATGCTGTCGTCGGACAGGGATAGCGCGGAGAGGCCCGCATTGACCGATGCCGTTCTGCTGTCGCCACCTGAAATGTGCTGAACATTGCTCGGTAGGGCGCTGCTATATAAGTCAGCTGGGCCTACGAGGACGATCTGCGAGATGCGTGGGTCGCGTGTGAAAGCCTCTAACGACCAGTCGATAACGCGCTTTTGACCGAGCTGCGCATATTGCTTCGGCCGCTCACCACCGAAGCGTGCCCCTGCGCCGTTTGCGACGATAATTGCAGCAATTTCTGTCATCTGGAGACTTGTAAGTGATGTGGCGAATTCGCGCTAGGTAAGAGTTGAGTTGCTTTAGTGCGGTCTGCGTGAAATTTAGGCACTTGCGAGCGCGATAAAAAGAGTAACAATAGTTTTATGACCAATTTTTCAGCACCGAATGTATGGCTCGCGCCTATGTCTGGGGCGACCGATGCGCCATTTCGCCGACAAGCAGTGCGGTTTGGCGCTCCCGCTGTTGTGTCGGAAATGGTTGCGGGAGAATCATTGGCCGCTGACCGGGAAGACGTGGTTCGCCGCATTTGTCGCCATGAGGGAAACAGCCCGTGGATCGTGCAATTGGTCGGCCGCCGCCCTGAAGATATGCTTGAGGGTACGCGCCGTTTGGTGGCCGAGGGTGTCGATGTCGTCGATATTAATATGGGTTGCCCGGCGCGGAGCGTGACAGGCGGGCAGTCTGGATCGGCGCTGATGCGAGATTTGGATTTGGCGACACGCATTATTGAGGCGACGCTCGAAGGCGCTGGCGATACCCCCGTGACGCTGAAAATGCGTCTTGGCTGGGACGATCAGATGCTCAACGCTCCAGAGCTTGCGAAGATTGCGCAAGGGCTCGGCGTGCAGATGCTCACCGTGCATGGACGTACGCGATGCCAATTTTATAAAGGGACCGCCGACTGGGCGCGAGTGCGCGAAACGGTCGAGCATGTGGCGCTGCCTGTGATCGTAAATGGCGACATTCATGGGGCTGACACCGCGCGTGCAGCGTTGAGAGAGTCGGGTGCGCATGGCGTAATGCTAGGGCGTTCTGCGATGGGGCGGCCTTGGCTGGTTGGACAGATCGCGGCGTCGTTAGCGGGCACGTCCTGGACTGCGCCAAGCCCGGAAGAGCAACTCGACAGTTTGTGTGAGCAAATTGATGATTCGGTTGATCTGTATGGATCATATTTGGGTGTGCGCACTGTGCGGAAGCATGTGTCGGCGTGCATTGATGCCATGGAACGGTTTGAGCCAGCGGAGATGCGCCGTGAGACCCGGTCTCGTCTGTGCCGGATTGGCTGCCCAGAGGAGCTGAAGACCGCATTGAAAGTGGTGTATAGTAAACAATTCGAGAGAGAGGTGGCGTAACCCATGACCTCGATGGACCAAAAATTTCAGTCACTTGGTGATTTGTCACCGATTGCTTTGCTGTCGATTGATGCACGGCGGAATGTGCTGGATGTGAACCCGGCTGCTGAGGCGCTGTTTAAGATGTCTCATCGCGCTCTTGTGGACCGGCCGCTGAGTGAGATTGTTTATCACGACAATCCGCTGTTTGAATTGATTGACCGGGCGACCCGGAAGTCTGGAGATATTATGGCGCCAAGTACGCCGATCTCTGGCCCTACATTTCCGCTGCGTGCTATTTGCGATGTGCAGATACGCTCGACAGAGATGGGAACGTTTGTCGTTTCGCTCACGGATACGCCTGCGCGCGACGCGGGGGAGTCCGTGGCGGGCGCCGCTGGGTTTGGCCGCATATTGGGGCATGAGGTTAAGAACCCGTTGGCTGGGATTATCGGTGCATCGCAATTGTTAGAGCGTCAGGGACATGGCGATCAATTGGAGCTGTTGAGTATTATCAGGGATGAGGCGCGCCGAATTGAGCGGCTGGTCAATCGCTTGTCTGCTTTTGAGCTGTTCTCGGCCCCGCGATTGGAGCCACTGAATATTCACGCTGTGCTGGATCGGGTTTTGGCATCAGAGGGCGCGGCGCTCGGACGAGACGTAAAGTTTGAGCGAGATTTTGACCCGTCTTTACCTGACATATCTGGCGACCAAGACCATTTGCAGCAGGCCTTTCAGAATATTATTCGCAACGCCGCAGAAGCCGCAATGGAGTCTGGGAGAAGTGGGTGTGTGACGATCAAGACGTCTTATGCGGCGGGTCTGTCCATGAAGAAAGCCCAATTGGGCGCAGCGATGCGCCGGGCGATTTATGTGTCGGTTGAGGATAATGGCCGGGGCATACCGCGTGAAAAACAAGCGACCATCTTTGATGTGTTTCAAAGCTCAAAGTCTGGCGCGCGCGGGCTTGGCCTTTCGATCGTAAGTGAAGTTGTCACGGCCCATGGTGGGCAAATTCGATTAGACAGCGAGCCGGGATCGACCCGGTTCTCGGTGTTGCTACCCATCGGCGGAGGAGATTTAAATGACGGTTAAAACTGTTCTGCTCGCGGAAGATGATGCGAGTATTCGACTTATCGTCAATCAAACGCTTATCGCCGCTGGTTATGAAGTGCGCGCCACCAGCTCGCCCGAGGCGCTACAGCGCTGGGTGCAAAATGGCGAAGGTGATGTTGTCGTCACTGACGTCTATCTGGGCGACACGTCGATCTTTGATCTGCTGCCATCAATGAGGCTGGCGCGCCCTGAGTTACCATTCATCGTGATGTCTGGTCAGAATACGATTTTGACAGCAGCGTCAGCGGCGCAGCATGGCGCTTTCGACTATTTGCCGAAGCCATTTGATATCGATGCGCTCTCCAATCTTGTCGACCGAGCAATGAAATCACCGCCTAAGCAAAGCGGACGCAAGGCGATTAATCCCGAGGCGCAACAGGCGATCAATGACGCTGGATTGCCGCTCATCGGACGGTCAGAGGCGATGCAGGAAGTATATCGCATTATCGCGCGCGTGATGAACACGGAGTTGACTGTTTTGATTGAGGGCGAAAGTGGGACCGGTAAGGAACTGGCTGCGCGAGCGATCCACCAATTGGGCGAGTCTAAAGAGGGGCCGTTCATCGCGCTCGATTTATCGTCGATGCCGGCAACGGAAGTTGAGCGACACTTGGCGGGTACGCTTGATGGCGAAGACCGAAGATATGGCACGCTCTATCTGGATGAGATTGGCGATTTGTCGGTCGATGCGCAGATGCAGATGGTCAACTTGATGCGGGACCGAAAAGACGGACGCATTATTGCGTCGTCACGGCGGCGGCTCGCTGATCTGGTGGATGCAGGCGAGTTTAGAGAAGATCTCTATTATCGCCTAAACGTTGTGCGAATTGGTATGCCGCCCTTGCGCCAGCGCAAGGAAGACATTCCAGAACTTGCGCGTGCGTTTTTTATTCGGGCGCAACGCCAAGGATTGTCATCAAAGACGCTCGATAAGTCTGCGATTGATTTGCTGACCGCGTATGATTGGCCGGGCAATGTTCGCGAGCTGGAAAACCTTGTGATGCGTCTTGCTGTGTTAAGTCCGGATGATCTGATCACATTGCGCGACGTTGAACGCGAATTGCGGGGCGGTGCGGTCGATCGCAAAAGTGACAATGGCGGCTTCGAGAAGGATATAGAATCACTGCTTCACAGATATGTGATGAGCGACCTGATTGGCGGCGGCGAAAATGGAGCGTCTAGCGTCTATTCAAGTGTGATTGATCAGGTTGAGCGTCCGCTCATTCGTCTCGCCCTTTCTGTGACTGCAGGAAACAAGGTTAAGGCGGCGCAGCTATTGGGAATGAACCGAAACACACTGAGGGCGAAAATCAACGCGCTAGGTATCACTGAGGAGTGATTTTGACTCGCCAGAGTGTGGCAATACTACGCCAGTGTTGCCAAAGCGCCACGAATATGTGACTTATTTGCATCAAGGGCTTGGGTGGCCATAGGTGTTGAGTGCTGACGTGTCGAGTAATTTGAACCAGGATACGACGAAGACCAGACTGGCCCTCTTTGAGGGACTGTTCATCATTGCGGCTCTTGTCGCGGTGTTTGCGACTTTTGTTGCGATCTCTGGCGTTGACCCCGATAGACCCGGATCTGGCGCTACGCCGTGGCTGCTCGGATTGAATGGGTTGGTCATTATTGTGCTGGCCGTCATCGTGATTCGAGAGTTCTTGGCGATACGCGGATTGGGCCAAGGCGAAGGCAAGGGGCGGCTGGCCAAGCGCTTTATATTGCTTTTTGGATTTTCGGCATTGATGCCAGCGATGATAGTCGCGATTTTTCTGGGCGCGGTGATTACGCGCGGATTGGACAATTGGCTCGGTGAGCGCGTGGAAACTGTGATGGAGCAGAACACGCAGATTTTCCAGGGTTATGTCGACAGTTTCGAAGAGTCCTTTGAAATGGACGTGCGACTGACGGCATTGGACATCGAGAATTTTGCTCGGGATGCGAATGCGAGTCTTGAGGACAGTCTGATTGGGAATGCGCAGACGGAGCTCGGTCAATCCGCTGAAGTTTCGCGAGAATTCTCAGAGGGGCTGCGGAGCACGCTTACCTATCGTGAATTCGTGACGATCGCACTGCTCGGCGAAGATGGTATTGAGCTGGTCGCCGAGGCGAGCGTAAATGACCCGGTGCTCGTGCCACCGCCCGCCAGCGCGTTTGAGGAGGCCAACTCCGGTGAAGTCGGCATGACGCTATATAGCAACCGGGGAATCGAGACGGCGATCATTCGTATTAGCGAGCCGTTCGACGGATATATGTACGCGGCAAA
Organism: Hyphomonas sp.; assembly: GCA_033851975.1. GTDB lineage: Bacteria > Pseudomonadota > Alphaproteobacteria > Caulobacterales > Hyphomonadaceae > Hyphomonas. The sequence goes on from JAWSVJ010000003.1 coordinate 377,464, forward strand.
AGCGTATGATGGAAACTTGATGGAGATGTTGCGCGGGGCGCAAACTCAGCTGGCGCAGTATAACAATGCAAAGGCGCGCAGCGGGCGCTTGCAGACGATTTTCTTAATCGGTTATGCGCAAATTGCCGCGTTGATATTGTTGTTGGCTGCAAGGTTGGGTCTTGAGGCAGCGGGACGTATTACCGGACCGATTGGCCGCTTGGCGCAGGCTGCCCATGCCGTGCGGGATGGTGACTTGAAAGTTCGCGTCCCTGTGACTGGTCCTGAAGATGAAGTAAGAGCGCTCACGACATCGTTTAACACGATGACATCTCAGCTCGCGACGCAACGCGGCGAGCTGTTGCAGGCAAGAACCATCGAGGAAGACCGTCGTAAGTTTATCGAGACTTTGTTGACCGAGGTGAGCGCGGGTGTGATGCAGGTTTCCCCAGATCTAATTGTGCAGATTGCAAATCGTTCAGCCGTCGAATTGCTAGATCGTGAAGAGGTGGAAGGCGGCGCAGCTCTGCAGGACGTTGCGCCACAATTTGTTAGCTACGCCAAGGATGCGATGGAGCGTCGCGCTAGTGTTGACGCTTCGATTGATATTGAGCGGGCAGGTGAGATGCGCCATGTGCGCCTAAAGGCGGCGCCGGATTCGTTGGGCGGGTGTGTGATAACTTTTGATGACACGACCCGGTTGGTGAACGCGCAACGTCAACTCGCTTGGCGCGATGTTGCCCAACGTATCGCACATGAAATTCGCAATCCATTGACACCAATTATGCTGTCTACTGAGCGTATTAAGCGGCGATATGGCGACAAAATTGATGACCATGATGGCGTGTTCGAGAAGTGTATCGAAACCATTTTGCGCCAAGTCGGTGACATTGACCGGATGGTTGAGGAGTTCTCTTCGTTTGCGCGTATGCCCAAGCCAAATTTGGAACCGTTTGACTTGGTCGCGCTGCTGCAAACAACGAGCTTTTCGCAAAGTGTTGTGTCGCCCGATTTGGATATTCAGTTTCACACTGTGCTGAAAAACGCGATTATGTCTGGTGATGAACGATTGTTAGGGCAAGCCTTTGGTAACCTATTGAAGAACGCCGCAGAAGCGATTGAAGGCAAACCGGAAGGTAATGATATTCCCGGTCATATATTTGTGGAGCTGGAGTCTTCGCCCGATGGGTTGGAAATTATCATTGAAGACAATGGCCCGGGGTTCCCTGAGCAGGTTCGCGATAAATTGCTGGAGCCGTATGTAACCACACGCGAGAAGGGCACTGGGCTTGGACTTGCGATTGTGAACCGCATTATCGCTGACCATGGGGGCGCCATTTCTTTGCAGAATCGCCCTGATGGTATGAGCGGCGCGCGGGTGCGTGTGCGACTGCCACATGTTTCACCCGAGCAAGTTGGCGCCGCGGAGCCAGAGCTAGAATCTATATCAAGTGATACGCATAGTAACAATTTAGTAGAAGCAGAGGAGACGTCATAATGGCGTTAGATATTCTGGTTGTAGACGACGAACCTGATATTCGCGAACTTATCGCGGGTGTGCTGGGCGACGAGGGGTATTCGGTTCGAACCGCTGATACCGCAGAACGTGCTTTGGAAGAGGTTAGGGCGCGAACGCCTCGCCTCGTGATATTGGATGTCTGGCTGCAAGGTAGCGGGATGGACGGTTTGTCGGTCTTGAAATACTTGAAGTCGATTGACCCGTTGTTACCGGTTATTGTGATTAGCGGACACGGGAATATTGAGACGGCTGTCGCGGCTATTCGGCGTGGTGCATACGACTTTATCGAGAAGCCATTCAAGACCGATCGACTGTTGCACTTGATGGAGCGGGCTATCGAGTCGGCGTCTCTAAAGTATGAGAATGCCGCCTTGAAAAACCGTGTGGGAACGGATGAGCGCTGGGTTGGTGAGAGCCAGGCTGCGATAGCGCTGCGGTCTTCAATTGAGAAAGTCGCTCCGACCAATTCTCGGGTAATGATATCCGGACCTGCGGGTGTGGGTAAGGAGTTGGCAGCGCGGTTAATCCATATGAAATCGGCCCGCGCTGAAGGGCCATTCATCGTTGTGAACGCCGCGAGTATTGCGCCCGACCAAATGGAGTCGGCCCTGTTTGGTGAGGAAGACTCAGAGGGGCGTACAACCCGCGTGGGTCTGTTTGAGAAAGCTCATGCGGGGACGCTGTTGCTCGATGAAGTCGCCGACATGCCGCTAGGCACCCAGAATAAGATTTTGCGGGTTCTCACAGAGCAGAATTTCCAGCGAGTGGGCGGTCGGTCAGATGTAACGGTTGACGTTCGTGTGACCTCCGCGACGACGAAAGAGCTTCAGGCCGAGATCGATGCGGGTAAGTTCCGGGAAGATTTGTATTATCGTTTGAATGTTGTGCCGCTACGTGTGCCTTCACTGGCTGAGCGACGTGATGATATCACTGAATTGGTCGATTATTTTACCGACAAAATTGCTGATACATCTGGGCTGACACCTCGCAAGTTCTCCGTTGAGGCGCTTGCTGTGCTGCAGTCGATGGATTGGCCGGGAAATATCCGCCAGTTGCGTAATATAGTGGAGCGAATCCTTATTCTGTCACCAGCTGAATCGGATCGCCCTGTAAGCGTTGATGAGCTTCCTAAGGAGTCGTCATCTGGCCCGGCCGAAGCGATTGCAGCGGGGACTGCTGATCTTGTCGGGTTGTCTTTGCGGGATGCGAGAGAGCATTTTGAGCGGGAGTATTTGTCGCTGCAAATTACGCGATTTAACGGCAATATATCCAGAACGGCTGAATTCATCGGAATGGAGCGGTCGGCCTTGCATAGAAAATTAAAGGCTTTGGGCGTACATTCGGGCGCTGCAAGACAAGATAGCTAGGTCTATCGCAAGGATATTGAAATGAAGGTGCTCATTTGTGGCGCAGGCCGTGTTGGCCACGGTATTGCGCGTCGATTGTCACGTGAGAAGCATGACATCATCATCATTGATGAGAACCCTGATCTCGTCGATCAGGTGTCCACTGATTTGGATGTGCGTGGATATGTGGGGCATGCGGCCCATCCAGACGTGCTTCGCCGTGCTGGCGCTGAAGATTGCGAAATGATCATCGCGGTTACGCATTTCGATGAGATCAATATGGTGATCTGCCAGATTGCGCATACGCTCTTTTCGATCTCCTATAAGATCGCTCGTGTGCGGGATCAGTCATATATTGACCCGGCTTGGAAAGACCTTTTTTCGCGGGAAGGGTTGCCAATTGATTTGGTGATTTCCCCTGAAATCGCAGTCGGTGAAGCTATACTCCAGAGGTTTCGCACACCGGGCGCTGTGATGAGCGCGACATTTGGCAAGGGGCTGGTCAAACTGCTTGGGCTAGAGATTGATGCGGAAAGCCCTCTGCTGGACACGCCTGTTGACCAGATGCGTGAATTGTTTCCCGATTTGCACGCACGCATCATAGGAATTTTGCGTAAAGACGAGATCCACGCGCCGCGTTCTGACGATGTGCTGAAGCCCGGTGACCGCGCCTATGTTGCGGTGGAGGAAAGCCATGCTGACCGGCTGGTTTCGATCTTCATGCGCCAGAACGAGCATGATGGGCATGTCGTCATTGTTGGCGGTGGCAATATCGGTCTGTATGTGGCTAAGAGGCTCGAGCGTGAACGCGGTATGCGTGTTCGGTTGATTGAGGCTGATTCAGCGCGCGCCGATAAGGCTGTGTCTGAGCTAAAACGCAGTATTGTGATTCAAGGCGATGGGCTCGATCCGGATATTCTCGCGGAAGCTGGTATATCGAAGTCTGACTTTGTGGTCGCGATCACCAATGATGACCGCAGTAATTTGTTGATTTGCAATCTGGCGAAACGTGCTGGCGCGAAGCGGGCGCTGGCTCTCATCAATGCAACTGAGCTGGCTGATTTGGCGAAGGATATGCGCGTTGATGCTGTGCTGGACCCGCGCGCGCTTACGGTCTCGCAAATTCTAATGCGGATGCGTCGTGGTCGTATCATTGGGCTGCAATCTATTGAGGATGGCATGGCCGAAGTTGCCGAGGGTGAGTTGCAGGATAGTTCTGCGCTGATCGGGAAGCCTCTGGATTATGACGATATGCCGAAGGGTGTTACGGCGGCGGCAGTTATTCGTGATGGCGAAGTAATCTTCATTGAGCCGGGTGTCGTTGGACGAGCTCATGATAAATTGATCGTCCTGTATCGCGAAGACATGGTGCAAAAGGTTGAGAAGTATTTCCGCTTGAGCCCCGATTTCTTCTAGCGATGAACTATTCCGCCATTTTTCGTATTCTATCCTGGTCGAACCTCGTGTTCGTTTGGTGCGGTGTTGTGCTGGCGGTTGCCGCAGGATTGATGGGGGAGCTTCAGCAGGCGTTCTCATTTACGGCAATGGCGATTGGAATAGCGGTCGTAAGCAGCAGCATCTTGCTACTTACGCCTAAGCCGTCTCGGCCTGCACGGCCATCAGATGCGCTCGCCGTGGTGGTATTGTGGTGGTTTGGCGCGCCGGTCGCCACGGCTCTACCGTTCGTTGTTGGTGTCGCTGACACGTCGATTATTCGTGCGATCCATGAAGCCGCGTCTTGTCTGACGACAACGGGGCATTCGGTGATTGCGATTGAGGGAGATCGCTGGCCGCCTTCATTGTTGATGTGGCGTGGACTTCTGCACCTGATTGGGGCGTGGGCGAGCATTGTGATTGCAGCGAGCGTCTTTGCCGCGCTTAATCTTGGTGGCCCGGGGATTCATCGTACTGAGCTGTTCACCGTACCTGAAACCAGCTTCTTCGATTCGGTGCCACGTGTGGCGCGCGCTGTGGCGGTGATGTTGGGGGTGAGTGTGCTGGTCATATCAGCGTTGCTGTTTATGAGCGGAGAGGGCGCTGGGCGAGGCTTGGCAGACGCTATTAGTGTGGTCACCACGGGGCTGGTGCTGCCGCAGCAGAGCGTGCTGTATCCGACAAGCTTCTTGTCGAGCTTGGTGCTTACGTTGGGGCTTATCTTGGGTTCGCTTGGATTAGTGTTTTGGCTGCCTCTAGTGCGCGGACGAGTGTATAGAGTGCTATGGGATCCTGAAATGATATTGTGGTACGGCCTGATTGTGCTGTTTACCGGGGCTGCATTTCTGGGCGGTTTCGGGCTGTTTCGTGCGTTTGGATGGTCTATCTCGTCTCTTTCCACATCAGGCATACCGCTCACTTATGGCGCCTCGGAGGTATCTTTGCCGCTGTCTATTGCGGTGTTGCCGGCTCTGATCGGTGGGTCAGCATTGTCCGCCGCTGGAGGAGTGAAACTCGCGAGGCTGGTCATTTTGGTGAAACGCACTGTGCAGGAGTTTAAGCAACTCGGTTATCGGCGTTCAATTCTGAAATTCGATTTCAGAGGGCGCGAACTTGATGAGCGTAGCGTTGTGGGTGTTTGGGTTTATTTGGTCGCTTACGTGTTTGTGGTCTTCGCGGTGATGCTGATACTGAGCTTCATGCAAATTCCGTTTGAATCCGCGGCTCGGTTCTCGATTGGTGGCCTTACCAATTCGGGAGCTCTAATTTCAGGTGAAACTGATGGGGTCTCACAAAGTGTCCATATGGTGATGATATTTACCCTGATTTTGGGTCGATTAGAGGTGTTGGCGCTAATTCCTGCGTTATCCTTGAGTTTCTGGCGTGGATAACGTCTCTTCGCACTTGCACAATTGAGCCAATCTCGGTAGCGAAGACAAGTAATAGTCAAAAGAAACTAAAGCAGGATTGGCTCTCAAATGCCCGCAGATAAAAAACAAAACCTCCAAGACACCTTCCTCAATGCAGTTCGTAAGTCGAGAACGCCCCTCACAGTGTTTCTAGTGAACGGTGTAAAACTTCAGGGCGTAGTGACTTGGTTTGATAATTTCTGCGTTCTGCTGCGCGGAGAAGGCCGTCCACCTCAGCTTGTCTACAAGCACGCGATATCAACCATTGCGCCGAGCGCTCCTGTTCAGCTGTTCGACGAGGAAGCTGACGAAAGTTGATCCATAATTGACTGATAAAGGGATTGATCGCACGTCGACGCCGGAGATTGCTGGCGTCGTGACACCGTGGTTTAGGCCCGGTCTGCGTCCCTCTGCTGATCGTCTGTCCGAAACCTCGGGTTTGGTGGAAGCGCTGGGTTGCCAGTTGGCCTTCGTTCGAGGCGATCAAATTCGTAATGTAAACTCGGCGACCCTTTTCTCAGGTGGTTTGCTCGACACGTTTGCGGCTGATCTGGAAGAGCACAACTGCACAATTGCCGTAGTCGACGGCGCCTTGACGCCTGTTCAACAGAGAAATCTGGAAGAGCGCCTAGGCGTTAAAGTAATCGACCGTACAGGCTTAATCCTCGAAATTTTTGGCCTGAGAGCTAAAACTAAGGAAGGGCGGCTTCAAGTTGAGCTTGCCCGGCAATTGTACGAGCGATCCAGGCTCGTCCGGACTTGGACGCATTTGGAGCGCCAACGCGGCGGTGGAGGCTTCCTCTCCGGGCCGGGGGAAAGCCAGCTTGAGGCTGACCGCCGAATGCTAGATGACAAGATTTTGCGGCTTAAGCGCGATCTGGCCGATGTGAAGCGCACGCGGGCTGTTCAGCGGGCAGGTCGAAAACGTTCTGGCACACCGGTGATTGCGCTGGTGGGATACACGAACGCTGGTAAGTCGACCCTGTTTAACGCACTCACAAATTCAAACGTTTTCGCGAAAGATATGCCGTTTGCGACGCTGGATCCGACCATCCGTAAGCTAGATCTGCCGACGCTTCATGAGGCCGCAATTATTGATACCGTTGGTTTCATTACCGACCTACCAACGCATTTGATTGATAGTTTTCAGGCGACGCTTGAGGAGTCATTGCAGGCGGAACTGCTGGTACACGTGCGTGACCGGGCAAGTGAGCGAGACTTAGAGCAAGCTGAAGACGTAATGACAGTTCTGCGTCGGTTAGAGGCTGAGACGGGTTTGGAATTGCCGCCAATTATTGAGGCATGGAACAAGGCTGATCTTTTGACGTCAGAGCGTCACGAGGCGTTGGCGCGAGCCGCGGAAGAAAGTCTTGATGTGCCGGCTGTGCTCGTGTCGGCCCATACTGGTGATGGGGTGAGCGATGTGCTGCTGGCGATTGAAGCGGCGCTGCTGACTGGGTCGATTGAGTTTGATGTGGTGTTGACGCCGAATGACGGCAAGGCCCGTTCTTGGTTACATGAGAGGGGCGAAATCCTCTCCGAGGAACATTTGGACGATGGGTCTATTAGAGTCTCCGCCAAGCTCGCGGATGTGCGGTTTGGCCAATTCCGTGCGGGTTTCCCGACTCTGCCCATCACTGTCGCCTAGGGCGCTTAGGTCGACTTTTCTGCCTGTTTCACCGCCTGCCAGAGTGTTTCCTGTGAGTTGATATCTAAAGCGTCGAAGTCTTGACCGTTTTGCTTCGCGAGCGCTTCCATCGCTTTGAAGCGGCGCTCGAACTTAGCGTTGCCTTTCCGGAGCGCGTGCTCTGGATCAATTGATAGCTTTCGAGCGAGGTTGGCGGCCACGAATAAGAGATCGCCTATTTCTTCTTCCAGATGGTCTCGGTCGCCTTCGGTAATGGCCTCTTTCACCTCAGCCAGTTCTTCATCGAGCTTTTCGAAGACGTCATTTGCACTCGGCCAATCAAAGCCGACACGTCCGGCGCGCTTTTGGAGCTTCTCGGCGCGCTGGAGGGCAGGTAGGGCCATAGCGACGCCATCGAGTGCGCTAAGCGGTTCATTGCTGTCAGCTTTTGCGGCGCGTTCTTTGGCTTTTAGCGCGTCCCACGCAATGGTTTGCTCATCGGATGTGCGGTCATCTCCGCCGGCGAAGACGTGAGGGTGACGGCGAATCATCTTCTCGCAAATTGATTGGACGACATGTTCAACAGTGAAGTGACCGGCTTCAGCGGCCATCTGGCTGTGAAATATGACTTGGAAGAGCAGGTCGCCTAGTTCCTCTTTTAGGTCTGGCATGTTCTGGCGCTCAATCGCGTCGGCAACCTCGTAGGCCTCTTCGATGGTGTAGGGGTAAATGGTCTCGAAGGTTTGTTCGACATCCCATGGGCAACCGGTCTCGGGCGTGCGTAGCTGTGCCATGATGTTTATCAATTCGCGAAACGCATCTGCACTCGCTGCGCGGTCAGTCGGGTCTGTTATAGCCATTCGCTTTTGTTATCGGATCATGCCTCAGTCGGGAAGCGCGGAGATTTAGTTGCTGGGCGACAATTTTGAATAGAGGGGACGACTCGGCTCTAGTGAGTTGCTAAGGGCAATAGAGTTGTTGGTTATTGTAGGCGGTTTCGCTGCCTGGGGGTCTGATGCACGGATTTATTCTGACACCGCAATGTGTGGCGCCCACGGGCTGCCTGCATGGACAGGGCGCTGTGTGGAGCCCGTCAGAGGGTTTTCTGTGGTGGGTGGACCGTCAACGCGCAAAACTTCACCGTCACAATCCGCGCACCGGCAATACGCGTCGTTACGATATGTCGATTAAGGCGGCGGCGCTGGCCCTATGTGATGGCGCGTTGTTGATGGCGGGTGAGCAAGAGATTGGTTTGTATGATCCCGGAACCGAAGCCTATACACGGTGGCTGACGCTGGATGATGAGCCTGCAGGTGCGTGTATCAATGCAGGCGGCGTTGCGCCGGATGGTAGCTTTTGGTTTGCGACCAAGGATGAAGCCCAGCATGATGCTATTTCCAGCTATTACCGCATGGGTGCAGATCGGGTGCCGGAGCGTATTCGTATTCCGTCGGTTATGGAGCCGACTGGAATGCAATTCTCATCAGATGGGAAGACCCTGACGACGTGTGACACGTCTGAGCATGAAATTCTTCAATATGAGATCGCTGGTGATGGTCGATCAATAACGCAGCGAACGTCTTTAGCGTTCACTGTCGAGGAGGGCGGACAGCCTCATGATGCTGCAATCGATCAAGAGGGCGGCGTATGGACCTGTGTATCTGGTGGGTCACGTCTGATTCGATATGCGCCGAGCGGTGACATCGATCAGGTTGTGGCGCTACCGACGCCTCATCCGACGGGGTGTGTGTTCGGCGGCGCGGATATGCGCACCTTGTTTATCATGACATCGCGGGACCAAATGTCATTCACCGCTCTAGATGCAAGACCGCTGTCGGGCAGCCTATTTGCCCTAAATGTCGATGTGCCGGGTGTCGCTCATGCTGAATACACCTCCAATTGAGTGCGCTACGGCAACTAAATGCTTGTATAAGCCACATTTGAGCACAAATAGCTTCACAAGAGGCATGATGCACTTTAACCGTGGACGAGTTGCCCCAAAAAGGGTACCTCCCCGTTTTTTCAAGTGAGAGACACGATGGCCGAAAAGGCAAAGAAGAAAAAAGTTGGTCCCTTAACATTCCTGCGCCAAGTTCGGGCGGAAGGAAACAAAGTTACGTGGACGACTCTTCAAGAGACACGGCAGGCCACAATATTTGTTGTGATCATGGCTGTCATAATCGCGTTATTCTTGTTTCTCGCTGACACTATTATAAGCATGGCCGTCAAGGCTATTACAGGTCTGTAGTCAATCGCTGACTCATCGACATAAATTCGTTTCTAAGGAGCGCGAAAGCCCAATGGCTGAAGCCAAATGGTACATCGTCCACGCATACTCAAACTTTGAGAAAAAAGTGGCAGCTGCAATTCTTGAGCAGGCAGAGCGTAAGGGCTTGTCTGAACTGATAGAAGAGATGCAGGTGCCGACTGAAGAAGTTGTCGAAGTTTCGCGTGGCAAGAAAAGAACTGTCGAGCGCCGCTTTATGCCGGGATATGTGCTTATGAAGGCGCGTATGACCGACGACGTGTATCACCTCGTTAAAGATACACCGAAGGTTTCAGGGTTCTTGGGCGCTGAAGGCGGTAAAAAGCCGCTTCCTGTTCGCCAAAAAGAAGTTGATCGTCTTCTCGGGACATCAAGTGAGCAGTCTGAAGAACGCGTTCGTCCGCAAATCTCATTCGAAATCGGCGAAGAGGTTCAAGTTAACGAGGGACCGTTCCAAGGATTTGAAGGTGCGGTTGAAGAGATTGACGATGAGAATGGTCGCCTGAAAGTGACAGTCTCCATTTTCGGTCGCGCTACGCCTGTTGATCTGGAATATGAGCAAGTCCAAAAGATCTGATTCTGTGAGTCATGAGAATCTGTGTCGCATGATGCATTCTTGTGCTTGAAATCTGTTGAAATGACGGGTATTCCCGCGAAATAAATGCCGCCTTAGCTCAGTTGGTTAGAGCGCTAGATTGTGGATCTAGAGGTCCCCCGTTCGAACCGGGGAGGCGGTACCATTTCCCCAAAGAAATCCGATTTTCTGTATGCAGGGCGTGTTAACGCTTGTTAATCATATGTTGCAAATCGGTCGCGGTACCGGCAGAATTCCCCAATATCACTGTTATCTTCGTCAATTTGTTCTCGCCGAGGGCGACAAATGGAGTTAACAGTTACCAATATGCGGGTAATTGAACCGTATGAACCTGACGTCCGACAACAATCCCGTGGTCGGCCCACAATAGGGGATCTAGTATGAAAAAAACTCTCATGTGCGCGACTGCGGCGGCCGCTTTAGCGTCTGTCGGTTTGGTTGCTCATGCAGAAGACGGTTGGTACGCCCGCGCGGACCTACAAGCGTCTTTTGATGGAAATATGGACCAAGATGCAAACTTTCCACACACCGCTGGTGGCTTGGTAGGTGACGCAACTGCAGACGATTTGTTCGGCGGAAACCTTGGGTTGGGTTACGGCTTCGACAATGGTTTCCGTATGGAAGCTGTTACCGGATACCGTGGCGGCGATCTAGAGCCTGACAATGGTGTTTCATCTGAAATCGCTGGAACAACAGCGGTAGCAGCTGGTAATATTCAAACTATCGATCTGATGGTAAACGGTCTTTATGACTTCCATCGTGACGGCACATTCCAGCCATACATCGGTTTGGGTGTTGGTGGCGCGCGCGTAAACGCTAAAGCGAATAATCGCGTAAACACCAATGGTGCTGATGTTTCTTCAGCCAATGGTTATGCTGATTCAGATACTGGTTTGGCTTATCAAGGCCTTCTTGGCTTTGGTTTGAAGCTAAGCGAGCGCCTGACATTTGATGCTGGCTATAAGTATTTCGTCGTAGAAGACCTAGACTTTGCTGGTAAGCATGATGGTCCATCCTACGCGGGTGACTACAGAGAGCACGCGGCGACACTTGGTCTGCGGTATGCGTTTGGTGTAACTCCACCACCTCCGCCGCCACCTCCGCCGCCACCACCACCACCTCCGCCACCACCACCTCCGCCACCACCGCCTCCGCCACCTCCGCCACCGCCTTCAACAGCGGCTGCAGTGGCTCCAGCGGTTCAGTGTTCAAATATGAACCAAGACTTCGTGGTTTACTTCGAGTGGGATAAGTCAGATCTGACCAGCCAAGCATCGGCTGTTATCGATCAGGCTATCGCAAGCGTCGGCGGCGACGGATGTGCAGCGTCATCTGTGACCATTGAAGGTCACACAGATACTTCAGGTGGTAACGCCTATAACCAGCGTCTATCTCAGCGTCGTGCTGATATTGTTGCCGGTGCGCTTACATCACGCGGTATCGACGTGAACTTGATCAGCAAGGCTGCTAATGGTGAGGGAAGCCTCGCTAAAGCAACACGTGATGGTGTTCGTGAGCCTCTGAATCGTCGTTCAGAAGTGAAGATCAGCGTTCGCTAGTTAGCGCTTATTGCTAAAGTATAAGACGGCCCGGCTTTGATAGTCGGGCCGTTTTTTATTGCGCTGACACTCCGGCAGGTCTTGCTGTTGCGTCGTGGGTGTGAAAGCTATGAAAATGACAGATCTATCGAAACTGACTGAGGCGGATCAGGCGCTTATGGAGCGCTTGTCCGACAAGACCGATTTTATGCTGCAGCGGACCATTGAGTGGTCGCGTCATAATACGGGTAGCTGGAATACGGCCGGGTTACGGTCGTTCTCAGTGATACTCGCCAAAGCGTTTGGAGAGCTAGACGCTGATGTCATCATCGACACGCCGATAGAATTTGAAAGTGTCGGTGATACGGGTGAGTTGGAACTATCGAAAACGGGCCCTGTGATTCGCGTGGAGGCACGTCCTAACGCGCCGGTTCAGGTGATTCTCTCTGGACACTACGACACGGTTTTTCCTGCTGGCACTTTTGAAGATATTCGAGACTTGGAAAATGGACGTTTCAATGGTCCTGGCCTTGCGGACATGAAGGGTGGCCTATGCGTGATGCTCGAGGCGTTGAAAGCGTTCGAAGCTGGCCCTGACAAAGACAAGCTTGGGTACAAGGTGGTTCTGACGCCGGACGAAGAAGTTGGCAATTTTGCAAGCAATGACGCGCTGATGCGCGCCGCGAAGACTGGTGCACACATAGGTATGACTTTCGAGCCATCCATGGAGGATGGGTCGATGTCTGGGGGGCGCAAGGGATCTGCGGTCTTTGACATTGTCCTACATGGTCGGGCAGCGCATGCAGGGCGCGCCAAGGAAGAAGGCCGTAGCGCAATAGAAGCTGCAGCGGAGCTTGTTGTTGGACTGGAGGCGCTGAACGGTCAATTTGGGGGGGTCACGGTAAATGTAGGCTCTATTGATGGCGGTAGCGCGGTAAACATTGTTCCTGAGCTGGCGATTGTGCGCTTTGGCGCGCGCGCACCCGATGCGGCGGCAGCGGACTGGGCGACGGAAAAGGTGAAGGCGCTGTTTGAAGCGGCGACGGCGCGAGATGGAATCAAAGGGCACCTGCATGGTGGTTTCTATCGTCCGCCTAAGCCGCGCAATAAAGCGCAGCAAGCATTGTTCACCGCAGTGCATCAAACGGGCGCCTCGATGGGTTTGGAGTTGAGTTTTGTTGACACTGGCGGCGTGTGTGAGGGCAACAACATTTTCGCCGCTGGCGTTCCCAATGTTGATACGCTGGGGGTATGCGGTGGGCGCATTCACTCCGACGAAGAGTTTGTGATTGTTGAGAGCTTTGTAGAACGGGCACAACTCTCTGGTCTGCTTCTTAACCGTCTCGCGGATGGTCGGTTAGATGCAGCGGGAATAAAGGGGATGATGGGAGAGTAGTAGATGGCAAATCGGTATGTGATACGTCCTTCCCGGCTTGACGATATTGAGGCTCTCATGGAACTGGCTCAGTTGTCCGGAGTCGGATTTACGAGTTTGCCAGTCGATGAACCCATTCTTCAAGAGCGGTTAGAGAAATCGCACCGCGCCTTTATCGGTGATTTGGATAATATCCAACATGGCAAATATTTGCTGATGATGGAGGATGCCGATACCGGAGAAATAGTTGGATGCTCCGCCGTGAAGGCTGGAACGGGGATTGACCAACCGTTTTTTAATTATCGAGTGATCACTCTTGCGCAGGCCAGTCAGGCAGCGAATGCACGATTTGATATGGACGCGTTAGTGCTAACCAATGAGAATGTTGGGTATACGGAAGTTGGAACGCTGTTCCTAAAGACTGAGCATCGAGGTGGGGGCGCAGGGCGATTGGCTGCGCAGTCTCGCTACTTGCTTATGGCTGCTGATCCAGACCGCTTTGCAGATAATGTGTTGGCTGAATTGCGGGGCGTGATCGACGACAATGGTGTGTCACCGTTTTGGGAGTGTCTTGGTCGCCATTTCTTTAAAATGGACTTTGTGGAAGCTGATAGATTGTCTGCGGTGACTAATAACCAGTTCATTTTGGATCTGATGCCTCGCTATCCAATTTATGTGGACTTGCTACCCTCTGAAGCGCGGGAGGTCATTGGTCGGTGTCATTCCCAAGGGGTTGGCGCGCACAAATTGTTACAGTGGGAAGGGTTTGAGTTTGCTCGCACGGTCGACATTTTCGACGGGGGCCCGCTTGTGACGGCTCAACGTCGCCATATTCGAACCATTCAAGAAAGTGAACTCGTGGTCGTGAGAGTGGGAGAAGTGCCGGGTGAAGCGCCGTGCACCGGTATAATCTCCAATGATCAGTTGGGGAGTTTTAGGAGTTGTCTGTTGCAGGGTGAAATTCTTGAGACAGGTGATTTGGTCGTTGAGCAAGAGATGCTTGACCGATTGAAGGTTAAGTCTGGCGAGACTGTGCGTATTTGGAAGAGGGAAGTGTCTAGATGAGCGGAGCGTATATAGGCGGAACGTGGCGTGTGGGTGACGGACCTGCGATGGTTTCCACTTGTCCTGCAACTGGCGATACTGTTTGGGAAGGCAGTGAGGCGACGGGCGAGCAAGTTATTTCTGCGGTATCCGCTGCGCGATCGGCTTTTGCGGGATGGTCAAAACTTCCGCAAAATGATCGTACACGTATATTAGAAGAGTACGCCGTTGAACTATCTAAACGCAGTGAACAAATCGCCGAGGCGATCAGTCGTGATATGGGTAAGCCCCTTTGGGAGTCTCGTGTTGAAGCGGCGACGATGCAGGCGAAAGTAAATGTGTCCATATCTGCGCAGGTAGAGCGGGCTGGATCTAAGTTCTCTGAAACCGCTTTTGGTTCTTCTCATCTCACGCATCGTCCGCATGGTGTGATGGCGGTGTTTGGGCCGTTTAACTTTCCGGGCCATCTACCGAATGGGCATATCATCCCGGCTTTACTGGCGGGGAACACGTGTGTGTTTAAACCGTCGGAAATGGCGCCGCGTGTTGCCGAGTTGATGGTTGAGGCGTTTGAAGCTGCCGGGCTGCCGGCTGGGTGCCTTAATGTTGTTCAAGGTGGACGCGACACAGGTGGGGCGTTGCTGGACGCTGATGTGAATGGCGTATTGTTTACCGGCTCTGTCGGGACAGGTCGGTTTATTCACCAAAAATTTGGGGGGCGACCGGAGGTTCTTCTGGCGCTTGAGATGGGCGGAAATAACCCGCTTATCGTGTGGAATCCAGTTGATGTGGAAGCGGCTGCTGATATCGCGGCGCAGTCTGCATTTCTATCAACTGGGCAAAGGTGTTCCTGTGCGCGCCGAATAATTCTCCCCGATGACGCGTTTGGGCGTGAGGTGATCGACGCGCTAATTGAACGCGCAAAGGGGCTACGTGTTGGCGCATGGAATGAAGAGAATATTTTCATGGGGCCGCTCGTGTCGGCTGAAGCCGCTGCCAAGGCGGTTGAATTTCAAATGAACCTGTCAAAAGCGGGTGGTAAGGGCCTGCGTCGCCTGAAGCGATTGGCGCGGGGGGATGCGTTTGTCTCTGCCGGTGTGATTGATGTTACCGATGTGCACGCATCTTATGATGAGGAGCTGTTTGGTCCGCTCGCTCAGATAATTCGTGTGAAGACGTTAAATGAAGCTATCGTTCGCGCCAATGATACCGCGTTTGGCTTGTCAGGCGGGATTGTATCTGATGATGATTCCCATTGGGTGCAGGCAAAACGTGAGATGCGGGTCGGTATTCTGAATCGTAACCGTCCGACTGTGGGCGCGAGTGGCGCGATGCCGTTTGGTGGACCGGGGCTTTCGGGGAATTTCCGCCCCGGAGCATTCTATGCCGCTGATTACTCAGCGTGGCCACAAGCGAGCCAAGTGGCCGATGTGGCAACGCGAATGATTGCCGAAGGGTTTCCTTAATGAGCGCGTATGAGGTCAATTTTGATGGCTTGATTGGTCCGTCCCATAATTATGGCGGATTGTCAGACGGGAATTTGGCGAGCGCGGAGAATGCAGGAGCTGTTTCAAATCCGCGTGCTGCGGCGCTTCAGGGCCTTGAGAAAATGCGGCTCCTCGTTCGTAAGGGGCTGATTCAGGCGGTATTCCCACCACTTGATAGGCCCAACTTTGATCTGTTGATTAGGGCCGGTTTTGATGGAACCGATGAGGAGATAGTTCGCGCTGCTGCGGTTCACGCTCCGGCGCTGCTAAAGGCCGCATATTCGGCAAGTTCCATGTGGAGCGCAAACGCAGCAACCATTTCGCCCTCTTCGGACACGGCGGAGGGCCGACTGCATATTACGCCCGCCAATTTATCGACCATGCTTCATCGCAGCGTGGAGAATCCAGACACTACGGCGCTGTTGATTTCGATATTTCACGATGCGGAGTATTTTTCTGTAAGGACAGCACTGCCAATGCATGCCGATTTTTCTGACGAGGGCGCGGCGAACCATGTGCGACTGTGCGCTCAACATGGGGACGCGGGCGTAGAGATCTTCGTGTATGGGCGTGACGGGGAAGACGGAGGGAAGTTTCCGGCGCGCCAGACGCTAGCCGCGAGCCAAGCTGTTGCTCGAGGTCACGGGCTTGATGAAACAAGAACAATTTTTGCGAAACAGTCTCGCCGGGCGATTGATTCAGGGGCGTTTCACAATGATGTGGTGTGCGTTGGGTCACTGAGTACATTGTTTTTCCATGAAGCGGCGTTTGAAGACACGCAGCGGGTTGTCGCTGAGGTTAAGTCCGCTGCTGAAGGATTGTTTGAACCCATTTTCGTGTCTGTGTCTGAGGGGGCGGTGCCTTTGAAAGACGCGATTGACTCATATTTGTTCAATTCTCAACTTCTCTCAGTGCCCGGAGAGGAGCGCTTAACTTTGCTGGCCCCGCAAGAGTGTTTTGAGAATGCCGCGACGCGAAAATATTGTGAAGAACTACCACGAACCAACGGACCGATTGGTGCAGTTGAGTTTGTGGATGTGCGAGACTCTATGCGTAATGGTGGCGGCCCGGCTTGCTTGCGATTGCGCGTGGTTATGACCGAAGAAGAAATCGACGCATGTCATCAAGGTGTTTTCCTTGACGAAGAGGCCATTGACGAGTTGCAGACGGTTGTAACGGAAACGTATCGCGAGCGCTTGTCTCCCGCTGATCTGGCTGACCCCGCCTTTGCCGCTGAATGTAGGGCGGCGCGTGAGGCGATTCTGGAAGTGTTGGATCTATCAGAACTGTCCTAGGGCTTTGGCTGAAACGCCTCGCTAGGTTTTTTCACGCTGATAACTTCAACTTCTTCAAAGTCACCAAACGGTTCGGCCATCGGTCTGATATCATTTTCTAGGTATGTCTGAAACTCACTATACAAGTCATTAGTAGAGTTATTTGGTGCGGATACGGATGTCTTTGTTATTGTGATTGCAATTGAATCGGTGCAAAGATCGGCTAAATGTGTCGGGCAAATTGCTAGTCCTGAAGCTTTAGAATTCGACGTGCTTTCGGTATTGGTGAAATAGTATCCACCAAAACGATCCAGAGCATTCGCCGCGCTAATTGCTTCAGTGAAATCGATAGCGAGCGTCTCGTCTGACAGAATGATGAAGGCGCGGCCGCGATTGTGTTGCGTAAGATAGGCGGCAAGGGCGGTTGCTGCGTCGTCATTGTATCCGGTGCGTAGGACTGGGGCATACACGGCGCCGTAAGAGGATAACGCTGACGCATGAACATCGGATGTTTCACGTGCTTTCAGCGTGTTCTGCTCGAGCCTTGCCAAGGTTTTTCCGCTGACTTGATTTTGCTTTAGAATGAGGAAGACATCAGTTTTCCAGCCGGTCAGCCATACGGGGTCTGTCGGTGCCTCGGGCAAAAACGCCCAATCTTGGTTTTGGGTGTAAGAAGAGGCAGGAACCTCTAAAGCGGGTTGCCACGGCTGATACTTATATAGAACTGTGCCTGCGATAGCGGCGAGGCCGACGCTTAGGGTGATTAGCAGGTGGGAACGTCGCATTTTTTCAGCTCACAATTCGTCGTGGATCAATCCTCTGATGGCTTTAAACCAGAGTACTTTGGTTGATCGACAGATAATTGTGAAATTGTGGTGGTTTTGAGGTGTTCGAGCAGGCCGGGAGTGTCGACCGTTAACTCGCCTGCGCGCAGTTTCTCACACAATTGGTGGTTTAGGCTCTGTAGCTCTTCGCTGTCGTCTGCGCTGAGAATTGAGAGCAGTCGCGATTTCTCGTCGGTGCGTTGCTGAGCGCCTAACTCGATCTCTCGTTTAACAATCGCCAATACATTGGACGCAACAAGCGCGCTAAAGGCTGCGTGGCCAGTGAGGCCGGGGCGCGCGACGTCGTTGAGGTAGCGTTGCACCGCATCGATAAGTTCCGTGGTGGATGGTGTGTCGTGCATTTTACCGCAGCCCTTTGATGAGGTTGAGCATATCAATTTCGGTTTCAGAAACGCGTCGGCCAATTGCGGCGCGCTCAACACTTGGGTCGGCGCCGGAGCGGTAGGCCTCATACATTGTCATGCACATGATGCCCCATTTGAAGCTGCCTAGCATTTCCCACCAGTCGATCTCTGATTCGGCAATGTTGGTGTTCGCTTGAGTGTTATAGGCGTCTAAAAGTTGTTCCAAGTGCCCGAAACCGCCCACGCGGTGGTCGGATTGCCCAAAGCGCCATGAGTTGACGCAAAGCCATGCCAGATCTTCCCGAGGGTCGCCAATGTGAGCGAGTTCCCAATCTAGGACAGAGGCTAAACCGTTCTCATCCACCATCAAATTACCGAGGCGGAAATCGCCATGGACAAGCTGATTGGGAAGAGGGGCAGGTTGGTTGTCTTGCAGCCATCGCAATGCCAGTTCAAAGACTGGCCGTTCTTGACCGTAATCGCGATAGACGGCCTCATACCGTTCGAGTTGAACTGAACCGTTTGAGATTGGCAATTCAGGTAGGTTCTCTAATGGCACCTGATGGATGGCCGCCAACGCAATGGCTGAGTCTTTGGGGAGGCGTTTGCGGGCCTCTTCAAGTTCAGGATTACGTAGTATTTTTTTGGCCAATGTCTCACCATGAACGCGGTTCATTACGATGCCATCACCTAGTATGGAGTGATTTTCGAATAGATGGATCACGGTCGGAACTGCAACGCTTTGTCCAGAGAGGGCGTTGAGGATGCCCGCTTCCTTGGCGAGACCGATCGCTTCTGTTTGAGCGGTTGATGCCGGACGGGTCGGTGCGCGCCGGAGTATCATTTCAGTGATCTGTGATTTGTTAGATAGATCGAATGACCAAGTCTCTTGACTGGCACCGCCGGACAGGCGCTTTAGGTCAACTATTGCTGCGTCTGGGCCAAATGATTCTTTTGCCCATGTCGCTAGCGGTTCATCAATTGCAGTTGTCTTACTCATGATTGCCACAATTACGCGTTCAAAGCCTATCGCCAAGTATTACCGTGGCGTAAGAGGCTAGCACCCAATAGGAGTTGAAAAATAATGGCGCGAAAGGATAAGTCGAGCAAATTGTTTGGACGTGGAAAGCCCTTTAAAAAGGCGAGTCTTTTCGTGTGGCTAAGAGGGCGGTTCCTCGCCGGTATGGTGATCGCAGCGCCGATTGCGATCACGTTTTTAATTCTCCAATTTTTGATTACCAAGATTGATCAGCGCGTGGTGCCATTGTTGCCCGCTGCGCTTAAGCCTGAAACCTATTTGGATTATGCCGTCCCGGGGTTTGGCCTCATCGTGTTGGTCGTGTTTCTCACTTTGTTGGGTGCGATCACAACGAATTTGATCGGCCGGTCTGTTCTCACAATAAGCGATCGGATCTTGAGCCGAGTGCCGTTAGTGAACTGGCTGTATGCTGGTTTTAAACAGCTGGTCGAGGTGTTTGCGAGCGACAATACGGATCAATTCAATGAAGTTGTTCTGATCGAGTACCCTAAGGACGGCACGTGGTGTGTCGGGTTTTTATCATCACCGGCCAAAGGCGAGATTGAGAGTCATTTGGGAGACGGATTTATCGGTGTATTTGTGCCGACAACCCCGAATCCAACCTCTGGATTTTTAATGTATGTGCCGCGTGAGAAAGTCATTCCAATGGATATGACTGTTGAAGAGGGCGCGAAGATCATCCTGTCTGCTGGATTGGTGGTTCCGGATTTTCCCGCGAAGAAGGCACTGACTTCTGAGGATACTGAGGCTTAACTAGCTACCCGGCGTTTCAATTGCTGGCGCGAGCAATTGCTTGACGATACGCAGGCCGTCGGCGCGTTCGGTTTTTAGATCTGGGTCTTGCGCGACGAAATTCCTAGCGTCTTTTCGCGATATCTCTAGAAGAGCGGCATGGCGAGACAGATCAATGACTTTGTAGTCAGTGGCGCCAGCCTGTTTAAGGCCGAGCATGTCACCGGGGCCGCGCAGGGCATAATCAGCCTCCGCGATTTCGAACCCATTCTCGGTTCTGCGGAGCGTTTCGAGGCGCTCTTGGGCAATTTCTCCCAGCGGTGGGCGATAAAGCAGAAGACAGAAGCTTGCCTTGTCGCCGCGCCCGACGCGTCCGCGAAGCTGGTGCAATTGCGCGAGGCCAAAGCCTTCAGCGCGCTCAATCACCATTATCGTGGCCTCAGGCACATCGACCCCCACCTCAATCACAGTGGTCGCCACTAGAATTTGGGTGTGGCCTTGTCGGAAGGCTTCGAGCGCTGAGTCTTTCTCGTCGGGCTTGAGCCGCCCATGAACGAGGCCGACATTGGCTGACAGCTGATCGGTTAGGGCTGCGTGGCGACCTACGGCGGTGGAATCATCGTCATCAATATCGACTTTGGGACAGACCCAGAAGACGCGTTCGCCGCGCTCAACTGCGCGCCCAACCGCGGTAACGATCTCCTCCATACGGGTGTCAGGTATGATGCGGGTTTCGATAGGTTGGCGGCCTGCCGGCTTTTCGTCGAGGATTGATACATCCAGATCTCCATGAACGGCCTGCGCAAGCGTTCTCGGGATGGGCGTCGCGCTCATAACCAGCATGTGAGGCGCCCTGGCCTTTCCAGCGAGGCGCATCCTGTCTTGAACACCAAAGCGGTGCTGCTCATCAACGATTACGAGGCCGAGATTGCGGAAGGTGACGGATTCTTGGAACAATGCGTGGGTGCCCGCGACGACCTGAATAGAGCCATCAGCGAGCCCGAGTAGCACGCCCTCGCGTGTCGAGCCTTTGTCGCGGCCTGTCAGTGAGGCCACTGTATAACCGAGTGGGGACAAGAGGCGGGCGAGCGAATCGTATTGCTGTCGGGCCAAGACCTCTGTGGGGGCCATGAACGCGACTTGATAGTCGCCTGACGCGGCCTGAGCGGCGGCCATAACGCCCACAAGTGTTTTACCGGCACCTACATCGCCTTGCAGCATTCTGCGCATTGGCGGGGCGCCAGCCATGTCTTTAGAGATTTCACTGTGCGAGTGGACCTGACCATTTGTTGGCTGGAATGGGAGTGATTTTAACAAGTCATCAACGGCACCGGGTGCGGGCGGAATTTTTGGGGCATTTCGGGTTGCGCGGCTGACCAGCGCTAGCGCAAAGGCAAATTCTCTCGCGATTGCTTCATCATAGGCGAGGCGTTCTCTGGCGAGGGCGAACCAGTCTAGATCGAATTCCGTTGGATCGTGTAGTACGCGAAAGGCGTCTGCGAAGTCCGGCCAGCCTTTTTGGGCCTTAAGACTGGGGTCAATCCATTCAGGTATTCCTTCTGGCAGGTGAGTAAGAGCCTGCTTTTGGAATCCGTGGACGCGTTTATTGGTGAGGCCGGCAGTCAGCCCATAAATAGGCTCCACCGCTGGAGGCGGGTCACCCTTGGCCGGATCAACGATATAGTCGGGATGGGTCATCTGGCGTTCGCCGCGATAATCCTCCACACGCCCAGATACTATGCGCGTGCTGCCCAGCGGGAATTGACCTTGCAGCCAGCGACCATCTGCGCGGAAGAATGAGAGCGTTAGGAAACCCGTGCCATCGAAGAGCTGAATACGATGGGGTGATTTTGCCGAGTGGGGCGCTTGGTAGGCGTGAACCTCGCCTTGTACTGTGGCAACCTCGTCGAACTCTATGGCGTCGAATGTGTGCTTAACGCGCCGATCGACCCAGCGTTCTGGCAGGTGGAGTAGCAGATCCCAAATGGCCTCTCCGCCCGTTAAACGGTGAAGAGCGGGGGCGAGTTTCGGCCCGACGCCGGAAAGCGCGGTAACCGGCTCGAATAATGAAAAGAGGCGTTCGTCTCGCATGGAACTTAAGTAAACTTAGCGTGCCTTGCGCACAATGCATGGTTTACCATTTAGGTGATTCCACTATATCAGCAGGCTTCTCACCGAGAGACAGGATTTGAGCCCATGAACGAACGTCGTCGCAAATTGAAATTTCGGGCCTGGAGACGTGGCTTTCGTGAAATGGACTTGTTGGTTGGTGCATTTGCCGAAGAGAATATCAACGGGTTCAATGAGGCCGAGTTGGATGAGTTCGAGGCCATTCTCGATGTCGCCGACTGGGAAGTGTATGCGTGGTTGATCGGGCAGAAGGATGTTCCGGCAGAGAATGACGGTCCTGTGATCCAACGCCTCATAAAACACCGCCATAACATTCAGGGTGGATGAGCTAGCTCCGCGCTTATTACATAGAGAATCCGATTTAGAGAGACGATATGAACGCTGTTGAAATTCTAAAAAATCTGAGCGGCCCCGCGCAATTTGCTGGAGCGCCGTTTGGGGCGGATATTCTCTCTTTCTGTCGTGCCCTGATCGAACGCGGCGGCATTGGTCTCTATGTCGCGCGAGACGATAAGGTCTCAAAAACGGCGCTGCACTTTGCCAAATATGTTTCGCCGCGCTTGGACTGCATTGAAATCCCTAGTTGGGATACGCTGCCTTATGATCGCCAAAGCCCGACACCTGGTATAGCTGCGCGCCGTTGTGCGGGTCTTGCTAGACTAGCGAGATATGACGCTGCTAATGGGCCGCTACTAATTGTGACGACGGCTTCATCACTCGTTCAACGCGTGCCGCCGTTGGAAACACTACGCCGCGCGTCTTTCTCAGTGACAGTGGGCAATACAATCAATCAGGCTGAGCTGACTGAATATCTTTTAGTAAACGGCTATGTGCGTACAAATACCGTTCGAGATTCGGGGGAATATGCTATTCGCGGGGGTATTTTCGATATCTTTCCGCCCACGGCATCCGATCCGTATCGGCTGGATTTCTTCGGTGATGAGCTGGAGACACTGCGGACCTTTGATGTTGAGAGCCAACGTTCAAATGGTCAGGCGCGGTCTGTAGCGTTCGCGCCGGTGAGTGAGGTATTGTTTGATGAGGATGTTCTCGCGTCTTTTCGTGAGAAATATCTCGCTGAATTTGGTCCGCCGTCCGGAGATCAAATCTATGAGGCGGCTCGCGCGTCCATCCGTCGGCAGGGTGTTGAGGCTTGGTTGCCGCTCTTTCACTCTCACCTCGAAACATTGTTCGATTATTGCGGTGAGGGTGCACTCATCGGATTCGGGCACTTGGCTGGAGAGGCCGCAGGCGAGCGCCTTGCCCAAGCGCAAGATTATCATGATGCGAGATTGGATGCTGGTGGCGGAGACCGACGAAATGCTAAAGTGTTGCCCGCAACGGCGCTTTATCTTGATAGTGCCGATCTAGACGAACAACTTGCCGTACGGCCAGTCATCAGGTTCTCGCCAGCCGATGCGACTGGGAACGAGTATGACGCACAGGCACGGCGCGGGCGCGACTTTGCGCCGGAACGCCTGCAAAGCGAGACTAATGTTTTTGAAGCGGCTGTGCGCCATGCGCAAGAGTTGCAGGCGGGCGGACGCAGCGTTGCTTTTGCGGCATGGACACCGGCATCGGCAGAGCGACTTATCAATGTGATGGCCGATCATGGGCTGGAAGCCCTGACGGTCGTTCACTCGCTGGAAGCGTCAGAGAAGACTGACTTTACTGTGATTGAAGCGCCCCTTGAGGATGGTTTCGTCACAGATAAGTTTGCGATCATTTCCGAGGCCGACATTCTGGGCGATCGGCTTGCTGCGCCGCGTCGCAAGCGTAAATCTGCCAACTTCATTATGGACGCGGCCTCAATGTCGCAAGGCGATTTGATCGTACACGTCGAACATGGTGTGGGGCGCTATAACGGGCTGAAGACGCTGGATGTGACTGGCGCGCCGCATGATTGCTTGCAGCTTGAATATGCTGGCGGTGACATGGTGTTCCTGCCGGTTGAGAATATTGATCTGATTAGTCGTTATGGCTCTGATGATGACAATAGCCAGCTTGACCGTTTGGGCGGTGTCGGGTGGCAAACGCGCAAAGCCAAGGCCAAGAAACGCATTCTTGAAATGGCTGCGGAACTTATGCAAATCGCGGCGGCGCGTGCGCTGAAAACTGCCGATGCGGTAAATGCTGGTCACGGTGTCTATGAAGAGTTTGCAGCGCGGTTTCCTTATGAGGAAACTGACGACCAATTACACGCGATTGAAGATGTTATCACTGACCTCGCATCAGGGCGACCAATGGACCGGCTGATTTGCGGAGATGTTGGGTTTGGTAAAACAGAGGTCGCACTTCGAGCTGGATTCGTATCAGCGATGGGCGGAAAGCAAGTTGCGATAATCGCGCCGACGACTCTACTGGCGCGTCAGCATTATAAGACGTTCAAAGAGCGTTTCGCGGGCTGGCCACTCCGGGTTAGACATTTGTCCCGGCTGGTTCCCGCGAAAGAGGTTGCGGAGACGCGGGAAGGCCTGAAGAATGGCAGCGTCGACGTGGTTGTCGGCACGCACGCGCTTTTGGGTAAAGGTTTGGAGTTTAACCGACTTGGGCTTCTAGTCGTAGATGAAGAGCAGCGCTTTGGCGTGAAGCACAAAGAGCGCCTCAAAGAGCTGAAGTCCGATGTGCATGTGCTGACACTGTCGGCGACGCCTATTCCACGTACACTGCAAATGGCGCTGACGGGTATTCGTGACTTGTCGATCATTGCGACGCCGCCAGTGGACCGATTGTCAGTGCGCACCTATGTGACTGAACATGATATGGTCACATTGCGCGAGGCGCTGCTGCGCGAGAAATATCGCGGCGGGCAGGCCTTTTATGTGGCGCCGCGTATTCAGGATCTTGAGAAGCTCGAAAACTTCCTGACGACGCATGTGCCTGAAGTGTCCTACATCGTCGCGCACGGGCAGATGCCTCCCGGAGAATTGGAAGACATCATGAATGCCTTCTATGACGGGGAGTATGATGTTTTGCTCTCGACCACGATTGTTGAAAGTGGGCTTGATATCCCGCGCGCCAATACGCTTGTTATTCACCGTGCGGATATGTTCGGATTGGCTCAATTGTACCAGTTGCGCGGTCGTGTCGGGCGCTCGAAACTGCGGGCATACGCTTACTTTACGACGCCGAAAGACCGGTTGGTGACCGAGGCTGCTGAGAAGCGACTGAAGATCTTGCAGTCTTTGGATAGTCTTGGTGCCGGGTTCCAATTGGCTAGCCATGATCTCGATATGCGGGGGTCAGGTAATCTTCTCGGTGACCAACAGTCTGGGCACGTCAAAGAAGTCGGCGTGGAGCTGTATCAGCAGATGCTTGAGGATGCGGTGGCGGCATTGCGTCAAGGTGATGCTGAAGAGGGCGAGGTTGTAGATGACTGGTCACCGCAGATCAATTTGGGTGTGTCGGTACTAATCCCAGAAGACTATGTTGAAGACCTAAGCGTCCGTCTATCTCTGTATCGCCGCTTGGCTGATATTGAGACCGCCGAGGCGCGAGAGGCATTTGGACAAGAATTAGTTGATAGATTCGGCCCGCTTCCAGAGCCAACACGTCAGTTGATGGAAGTCACAGCCATTAAGGTGGAGTGCAAAGCGTTGGGCATTGCTAAGGTGGACGCGGGCGCTAAAGGCGCTGTGTTTGCCTTCCGGCCTGATACGCCGCTTGATCCTCAACGTTTGATGCAGTTAATTCGCTCGCGCCCGAACCACTTGCGTTTGCGTCCTGATTCGAAGCTTGTTCATTCCGGCCTTGGTGGCTCCGCCGAACGCCGGTTGGCGCTGGTGAAGCCGTTTTTGCAGGAACTGGCCGAGGCCGGGAATGTTGTTTTGAGCTAAGCTGCGTTGTTGCGCATGAACGGTCCAGCCGTGCCCGCGCTGAGGAGTGACTTTGAAGTGTGGTAGGCGCGGCGTTCAACAACGCGCCACTCGATTTTCAATTCAGACAGCTCTTGGTGGCGTGCGATGGTTTGAACGATACGCTCCGCGAGGCGAACACCGCCTCGATATGGTGTGAAAGGCAGGCTAACTCCAACAACGCTCGTGCCCATATAGGCCGCGCAATCAGTCTCGCGCAGGAGCGATTTGACGGTGTTAGAGAGTGTTTTCAGCACGGAGCGATCAGAAGCGCCTTTTCCGGAGACCTTAAGCGTCATCATGCTCAAGGCTTCTTCAGCATCCTGACACATCTGCATTTGCTTCTCGAGGTGGCACTCCATGAACTTGCGCGCAAACAAACCTGTCGTGAAATCAGCTGTTGTTGAGGAGAGCTCCAGAGTCGGCAGAATAGGAGCCGTTGCCAGATACCGACGCGTTAAACGCTCAATCTTGTCAGTAATGATTTGAAGCGGTTGTGACAAGTCGATCAAATCGGATGCATAAGCGAGGTTGGCGCGTTGCGCGTCTGTCATATCCAATTCTGAATCGACCAGCGCAAGGATAGGCAAGCCGGTGATAGAGTTTTCAGGTGCTGTCCAATTTATCAATTGTTGCGCCCGGTCACATGTGGATGTGAGGTCAAGAAGCAGGGCAGAGAAGCGGTTCTGGCTCAGGAAATCGCGCGCCGTGTTCATTGTGAGCGCCGCTGTTACCGGGATGCCGCGTGCCTTTAGGCTGCTTTGCGCCTTTAGGAAGAGAGGACTGCTATCACCGAGATAAAGGATCTCTGGCGATGCGTCTGGGTCGATGCCCGGCAGTTTACCGCCCATTTCCGTTAGTGTTTCGATACGCGTCGCGACTTCTAGAGCGCGAGATCGTTGGCGCTTCATCGCGGTGAGGCGTTCTTTCAAGACGGAGAGATCATTGTCGCGGCGGACAAAAATGGTGTCAGGAATATCGGCTTCAGCGGGCGCAGGGCCCAAAATGATGATTTGGCGAGAAAAGCCGATCATCTGGGCACGAGAGAACCGCGCCAGCATTTCCGGTGTGGCTGTCTCGACGTCTATGAGTAAGGCCTCAGCCACATTGAAATCAATGGGGTCAGACGCAGCAAACGGCCGTAGACCTGTTGCGCGGAGGCGGGACATGATCATTTCACGGCGCGGGCTTTCAGCGGCGATTTCGATCGGCGTATCTAGGAAAGAAAAATCAGTCATAGTCATCTCTATTCGAATCGCATTGAAGCGACGTTGCGGCACCCCTATCTTTTGACCGACTGAGAATTAATGATCTGCTAATCTAATGTACTCTGGAGGAAATACGTATGGCTCAAGGCCCGCTAAATGGTATCAAGATCGTTGAATTTGCTGGAATTGGACCGGGTCCATTTTGTGGCATGCTTTTGTCAGATATGGGCGCTGATGTCATTCGTATCGACCGACCTGGCGAGGGTAAGCCGGGCGCTGCGCATGACGTGATGAGCCGTGGACGTCGTTCAATCAGCCTCAATTTGAAAGATCCGGCCGATGTTGAGGTTTGTCTGAAGCTCATCGCAAAAGCCGACGCTCTAATCGAGGGCTTTCGTCCCGGCGTAATGGAGCGCAACGGCTTGGGCCCAGATGTGGTTCTCGAGCGCAATCCAAATTTGGTTTACGGCCGTATGACTGGGTGGGGCCAGTATGGCTCGCTTTCACACTCTGCTGGCCATGACTTGAACTATATCGCCCTAACCGGCGCGCTTCATGCGATGGGACGCGAAGGTAAGCCGCCTGCGCCGCCTTTGAACCTTGTCGGCGACTATGGCGGCGGTGCGCTTTACCTTGCAATGGGCCTGCTTGCTGGCGTCGTGAACGTAAAGAATGGCGGAAAAGGTCAGATCGTGGATGTCGCGATGACTGATGGCGCGGCATCTCTCACAACCATGTTCTGGGGTATGCGCGCAATGGGCGTGTGGAATGACACACGTCAGGACAATATGCTCGATGGCGGCGCGCACTTCTATGACACCTATGAGACGAAAGACGCGAAGTATGTGTCGCTTGGGTCGATTGAGCCGCAGTTCTACGCCCTCTTGCTTGAGAAGGCGGAGATCACCGATCTAGCGTTTCAGGACCAGCATGACCGCAAGAACTGGCCCGCGCTGAAAGAGAAGATGGTCGAAATCATGAAAACCAAGACTCGCGATGAATGGAGCGAGATCATGGAAGGGACCGATATCTGCTTTGCACCGGTTCTTGATTGGAATGAAGCCGCCGCTCACCCACACAATGTTGAGCGTAAAACGTTCATTGAGATCGAAGGCGTGATGCAGCCTGCGCCAGCGCCTCGCTTTAGTAAGACCCCGCCACAGGTGCAGAGCCGTCCTGCAGGGGTTGGAGAGCACACAGAAGAGATTATGAACGACTGGGGCGTGTCCAAGTAACTGAACACCCGTTCAGAAAGCTCGCTTTTTGGGCGAAACCTGAACGTAGAACAACACCTACAGTCAGGGGTCGTTCATGTTGGTTCAGCTATAAAGATCTTGTTGGCCCGGAGCTCTTCGGCTGTTTGCCAGGGCGAAAGGCCAACGTCCTTCTTGCTTACCTCGGCCGCCCCTTTGTGGGCGGCCTTTTTATTTTTCCGCGACTAAACTGTATTTGTTGGCCAATTGGTATTGCATATAGGCGAATGGCTGGGTAATAGGCCTGTTCAGATTCACGCGCGCTTGTGCGCCCTTATTGATGAGCGGATACCTGTCATGGCAGTGCCCAAGAGCAAAATCTCCAAATCACGTCGTGGCCAACGTCGGTCACACGATCGCTTGGCGATGAACACATACATCGAAGACAAAGATTCAGGCGAGCTTCGCCGTCCACACCACATCGATCTTAAGAGCGGTGAGTATCGTGGCCGCCCGGTGCTGGAGCCAAAAGAGGACGTTTAGTCCGCTTGCACTTGTCTTCTGACGAGACTAATCCTTCAACGCCTTCTGCTTATTTGGCAGGAGGCGTTTTTCATTGTTGCAACTCAAATTGCTAATTACAGGGAATAACTAAGCCCATGAGCGATATTAACAGCATTCACGGTCGTGAAATTCTTGATAGCCGAGGCAATCCGACTGTTGAGGTTGAGGTCATCTTGGCAGACGGTTCGTTCGGACGGGCCGCAGTTCCTTCAGGCGCCTCTACAGGCGCGTATGAAGCGCATGAGCAGCGCGACGGCGACAAAGACCGCTACCTCGGTAAGGGTGTTCAAAATGCCGTCGATTCGATCAATGGAACCATCTTCAACGAGATTGAAGGCATGGACGCGACTGACCAGCGCTTGATCGATCTTGCGATGATTGAGCTGGATGGGACAGAGAACAAGTCTCGTCTCGGCGCAAATGCGATTTTGGGCGTATCTATGGCTGTTGCGAAAGCAGCCGCCGAGAGCTGCGGAATGCCGTTGTACCGTTACATTGGCGGCTCAAACGCACGCGTATTGCCAACCCCAATGATGAACATCATCAATGGCGGCGCGCACGCCGATAACCCGATTGATATTCAAGAATTCATGATCATGCCCGTTAGCGCAGATAGCATGGCAGACGCAGTGCGCATGGGCGCGGAAGTCTTCCACTCGCTAAAGAAAACGCTAAGCCAAGCCGGTCACAACACGAATGTGGGTGACGAAGGTGGCTTTGCCCCAAATCTGGGGTCTGCTGATGAGGCGATTGAGTTCATCCTGAAGGCTGTTGAAGCCGCTGGGTATCGCCCAGAAGAAGATATTGCGCTCGCTTTGGACGCTGCATCGACTGAATTCTACAAAAACGGCCGCTATGAATTGGCTGGCGAGAATAAGTCTCTTACTTCAGACGAATTTACTGATTACTTGGCAGATCTCTGCAATCGTTATCCAATTATCTCCGTCGAAGATGGCATGGCTGAAGATGACTGGGACGGCTGGGTGTCACTGACCGAAAAAATTGGCGGCAGCGTACAGCTCGTTGGTGACGACTTGTTCGTAACAAACCCCGACCGTTTGGCGGTAGGCCTTCAGAAGGGCGCAGCGAACTCTATTCTCATTAAGGTCAACCAGATCGGTACGTTGTCAGAGACGCTAGACGCCGTTGAACTGGCCCATTTGCACGGTTACACCGCCGTGATGTCTCACCGTTCTGGTGAAACAGAGGACACGACGATTGCAGACCTCGCTGTGGCAACTAATTGTGGTCAAATCAAAACGGGCTCTCTTTCCCGCTCTGATCGGATTGCGAAATACAATCAATTGATTCGAATCGAAGAAGAGCTCGGACCAATCGGTATCTATGCAGGGGCTTCTCGCATTAATGGCGGCTAGTTTTTCCGCGAAGTAAATTTATCGGGCGGGTGTGCAGTTTCATATCCGCCCTTTTTCGTGCGCAGAAATGGACAAGCTCGGGTGGCTAACACTGCTTTAACCAAACTGGGACACAGTGATTCCTATGACATCTCGATGGGAAGTAATTGGATTGAGCCTTTTGGTTCTGTATTTCACTTATCACGCTTTTGCGGGTGATAAGGGCCTTGGGCGTTGGTCAGATTCCCAATTGGAACTAGAGGATCGCAAGGCCGAGCTACAAGTCCTGCAGAATGCAAACAAGCGCTTGGCGGATGATATTCGGCGCCTAAATCCCGGAACAGTCGATCGTGATTTTGTGGAAGCGCTGGCGCGTGAAAAACTCGCTTTTGTATATCCGGACGAGGTAATTCTTCTAAGCGGCGAGCCGACCTCTGCAAATTAGCATAGATGTTCTGACTTGCCTCTGCACAAATGCGTTTGCATAAATGTGGAAACGGGATGGAGCAAAGCATGGCAGCGCGACCAAAAGCGACTAAGAAAACGACCAGAAAATCGTCAAAAGACGAGATGATGAAGTATTATCGAGGCATGTTGCTCATCCGCCGCTTTGAAGAAAAAGCAGGCCAGTTGTATGGCATGGGCAAG
Source organism: Hyphomonas sp. (assembly GCA_033851975.1). GTDB lineage: Bacteria > Pseudomonadota > Alphaproteobacteria > Caulobacterales > Hyphomonadaceae > Hyphomonas. Next base: position 408,269 of record JAWSVJ010000003.1, read on the forward strand.
GTCGCTGGATTTTGCCATTTGTATATCGGGCAAGAAGCCGTGGTCACCGGCGTGCAAGCCTGCCTCGAAGACGGCGATCAAGTAATTACCGGATACCGCGACCACGGCCATATGCTGGCCTGTGGCATGGACCCCAACGCAGTGATGGCTGAATTGACCGGGCGCTCAGGCGGCCTTTCCAAAGGCAAGGGCGGTTCGATGCATATGTTCAGCCGTGAGAAGAACTTCTTCGGCGGTCACGGCATTGTTGGCGCGCAGGTGCCGCTAGGCTCCGGTCTCGCATTTGCGAACAAGTACAAGAACAACGGCAAGGTTAGCGTCGCATACTTTGGCGATGGCGCGACCAATCAGGGCCAAGTCTACGAGGCGTTCAACATGGCGTCCTTGTGGGATTTGCCGGTCGTCTATGTCATCGAGAACAACATGTACGCGATGGGCACGAGCGTCGAGCGGGCCTCGGCAGAGGTTGAGCTCTACAAGCGCGGCATCAGCTTTGAGATTGAGGGCGAAGCCGTCGACGGCATGGATGTTTATGCGGTGAAGGCGGCAGCTGAAAAGGCGGTGGCTCACGCCCGCTCCGGTAAAGGCCCGTACATTCTTGAAATGAAAACCTATCGCTATCGCGGGCACTCAATGTCTGACCCGGCAAAATACCGTAAGCGTGAAGAGGTCGACGATATACGATCCCACCGCGATCCGATTGACGGCGTCAAAGCGCAACTAATTGAAGCTGATTATGCGACAGAAGCTAGCCTGAAGGCGCTCGATAAAGAAATCAAAGCGATCGTGAAGAAGGCGGCTGATTTCTCACTGGAAAGTCCAGAGCCGCACCCTGATGAATTGTGGACGGATGTGTTGCGCGAAGTGGAGGCAGGATAAATGTCGATCAATATTTTGATGCCTGCACTATCGCCCACTATGGAAGAGGGCACGCTGTCTAAATGGTTGAAGAACGAAGGTGACGAGGTCGTGTCTGGCGACATCATCGCAGAGATCGAAACCGACAAAGCCACGATGGAAGTTGAGGCTGTTGATGAGGGCGTTATCGCGAAGATAATGGTGCCGGAAGGCACTGAGAACGTTAAAGTAAATTCAGTTATCGCTGTATTGGTTGAGGAAGGCGAGAGCGCGTCGGATGTAACTGTGACTGCTTCACCAGTTGACGCGCCAGCTGCGCCGGTCGAGGCCGCCGTGGCAACGAGTGCACCCGCGCGCCAGCCTGTAATACTGACCGATCCTGATATTCCTGCCGGAACAAATATGATCGACACGACAGTGCGTGATGCATTGCGCGACGCGATGGCCGAAGAAATGCGCCGTGACGAAACCGTGTTTATCATGGGCGAAGAAGTCGCGGAATATCAAGGCGCTTACAAGGTTACTCGCGAGCTACTCCAAGAATTTGGCAGTCGCCGCGTTGTTGATACGCCGATTACGGAACACGGCTTTGCTGGTTTGGGTGTCGGCGCGGCATTTGGCGGCCTCAAGCCTATCGTCGAGTTTATGACCTTCAATTTTGCCATGCAGGCGATTGACCACATCATCAACTCAGCGGCAAAAACACTGTACATGTCTGGTGGCCAAATGGGTTGCCCAATCGTGTTCCGGGGGCCGAATGGCGCGGCCTCACGCGTTGGCGCTCAGCACAGTCACGATTATTCATCATGGTACGGCAATGTACCGGGCTTGAAAGTTGTTGCGCCGTATGATGCGGCAGACGCCAAAGCGTTGCTGAAGGCGGCAATTAGAGATCCCAACCCTGTTGTATTCTTGGAGCATGAGTTGCTCTATGGCACGTCTTTCCCTGTGCCAGAGCTTGACGATTATGTCCTGCCAATCGGCAAGGCGGCTGTTAAGCGGGTTGGCGAGGACGTCACGCTCGTTGCGCACTCGCGCATGGTTGGGTTCGCCCTTGAGGCCGCCGAAATTCTCGCAGAAAGCGGCATTAGCGCGGAAGTCATCGACTTGCGCACGATCCGCCCACTCGACACGGCCACCGTGGTTGAGAGCGTGAAGAAGACAAATCGCGTCGTTTGTTGTGAAGAAGGTTGGCGCTTTATGGGCGTGGGCGCGGAAATCGCCGCAACGGTTACCGCAGAGGCGTTTGATTATCTTGATGCGCCACCTGCACGCGTGCATCAAAAAGATGTGCCTCTACCATACGCAGCAAACCTTGAGGCCCTTAGCCTTGCCGGAACCGAGGATATCGTTCTGGCCGCTAAGGAGGTTTGTTATGTCGACTAAAACCGCAGACCGCTGCGCGATTAATCAGAGTTTGTTAAAAAGGTAATTCTCCGATGGCGATCAATATTACCATGCCGGCCCTGTCTCCCACCATGGAAGAGGGCACGCTGTCCAAATGGCTCGTCAAAGTTGGCGATACGATTGAATCGGGCGACATTATCGCCGAGATCGAGACCGATAAAGCCACAATGGAAGTTGAGGCGATCGACGAGGGTGTTGTCGCTAAGATATTCGTTGAAGCGGGAACCGAGAATGTCGCTGTAAACTCAGTCATCGCAGTCATCGCCGAGGATGGCGAAGATGCAGCGAGCGCGATTGCTTCTGCATCAGCAGAGACGGCGCTAACGCAGTCCAGCGCGACGGCCCCAGCGCCAACAGCGGCAGTGGCAACACCGGTGACATCAATTGCTGCGCCTCAGAGCGCTAAGGGTGACCGCGTCAAAGCGAGCCCGCTTGCGCGTCGTATTGCGGCCAATAAAGGTATCGACTTGGCGGGCATCACAGGAACCGGCCCACATGGGCGGATAGTGAAACGCGATCTGAATGATCTCAGCGCCGGGAAAGTGGCCGCTTCTGCGTCTGTTCCAGCAACAGTGGACGGCCTGTTCTTACCGCAAATTTTGGACGATCGGATTTATGCACCAGACTCTTACGAGCTGAAGCCACTCGACGGCATGCGTAAAATCGTTGCGCGGCGTCTAGCTACCAGCTTTATGCAGGTTCCGCATTTTCCGTTGAATGTTGATATCGTGCTCGATCATCTACTCATAAGCCGGACGGCGATCAACGCAGCAGCGGCTAAGGGTATCAAGATCTCGGTCAACGATATGTTGATCAAAGCGGCCGCTATGGCGCTTATGGATGAGCCTGATTGCAATGCGTCGTATACAGATAACGGCATTGCCTATCACAAGCATGCTAACGTTTCTGTCGCTGTTGCGATTGATGGCGGCCTTATTACGCCCGTTGTGTTCTCTGCCGAAGGCAAAGGGCTTGCAGACATTTCAGTTGAAATGAAAGACCTCGCAGCCCGTGCGCGTGAGCGAAAACTGAAACCGCAAGAATACACTGGCGGGACGTTCTCAATTTCCAATTTGGGTATGTTTGGCATTAAGAGTTTTGGCTCAATCATTAATCAGCCAGAGGGAATGATCCTCTCTGTGGGCGCAGGCGAAAAACGCGCAGTTGTTGCTGATGACGGATCAATTGTTGCCAAAACAATTATGACTGTCACGCTCTCTTGTGATCACCGCGTCATTGGCGGGGCAGAGGGCGCAAAATGGCTGCAGGCCTTTAAGCGCTACGTCGAAACACCTGAAGCGATGCTGCTTTAATCGCGTCGTTCCTAACAAAATTAAGTCAATAAGGGTGCCTAGTTATGTCTACTCAATACGACCTCATCGTCATTGGCTCCGGCCCCGGAGGATATGCCTCTGCGATACGTGCCAGCCAATTGGGCCTAAAAACTGCCATTGTAGAGCGTGAAAGCTTGGGCGGCATCTGTCTCAACTGGGGATGTATTCCAACCAAGGCATTGTTGCGCTCAGCAGAAGTGTTGCACTTGGCAAAAACTGCCGCTCAATTTGGTGTGAAGGTCGAGAATGTAGATGTTGATCTTAAGGCCGTTGTGAAGCGGTCAAGAGATGTGGCTGGCCAGTTGTCAGGTGGTGTAAAGTTCTTGATGAAGAAGAACAAGATTGACGTCATTACCGGTACGGCACGCTTGGAAAAGGGGACTGGCGCGCCGAAGGTCATTGTTAAAGATGCTGCGGGCAAGGACACAGCCTATGCCGCCAAACACGTCATGCTCGCCACGGGTGCACGGGCGCGCGATATTCCTCAGGCTGGTCTTGTTGCTGACGGTAAGCTGATCTGGACATATCGCGAAGCCATGACGCCCGACATCATGCCCAAGAAGCTCCTCGTCATCGGTTCAGGCGCTATCGGTATTGAGTTTGCGAGTTTCTACAATGAGCTTGGATGCGACGTAACTGTCGCGGAGGTTCAAACGCGAATTCTTCCGGTCGAGGACGAAGAGATTTCAGCAATGGCTGAGAAGGACTTCAAAAAGCAAGGTTTGAAAATTCTCACCAGCGCGAAGGTCGAAAACCTCAAAGCGGGCAAGAATTCAGTCACCGTCGACCTGACGGATAAGGCTGGGAAGAAACAGACTCAAGAATTTGACCGAGTGATTTTGGCGGTTGGTATTGTCGGCAATGTCGAGAATCTGGGCCTAGAGGGCCTCGGCGTTAAGGTCGAAAAGACGCACATCAATGTCGACAATCTGGGGAAAACAGGCGTGCCCGGTCTATACGCCATTGGCGATGTGACCGGCCCACCTTGGCTCGCTCACAAAGCGACACATGAGGGTATAGCTTGCATTGAAGGCATAGCGGGCGCGAAACATGCTGAACCGTTTGATGCTTCAAATATCCCGGGTTGCACCTATGCACATCCACAGGTGGCGAGCGTTGGACTGACAGAGGCGGACGCTAAAGCCAAAGGGTATGACATTAAAGTAGGTCGGTTCCCATTTGTAGGAAACGGCAAAGCCATCGCGCTCGGCGCTGGGGACGGCATGGTAAAAACAATCTTTGATAAGAAGACGGGTGAACTGCTCGGCGCTCATATGATCGGCGCTGAGGTGACTGAGCTTATCCAAGGCTATGTGATTGCGCGCCAAGGGGAGCTGACGGAACTGGACCTCATTCACACCGTTTTCCCACATCCGACATTGTCGGAAATGATGCATGAAGCCGTGCTGGACGCTGAGGGGCGAGTTTTGCACATTTAGCTGAGAAAACGTCCTAAATTCTACCTTCGGGCTTGGCCTATTGTGACAATATGCTTAGAAATCTCCCAACACAGGAGATTTCATGCGCTTCATCATCCTCTTTACCGCGTTTTTTGCCCTGATCAGCACAGCAAATGCGCAAGCCCTTCAGCAAACCAAAGCTGGTGGTGAAGACAAATTCCGCCAACTCGACGAAGATTGGCCCACGCCAACCGAGACGCGCCTCGCTTCTGGCGCGCCCGGCCCAGACTACTGGCAGCAGGAAGTTGATTACGACATCAAGGTCGAGCTGAATGAGGCTGATCGTAGCGCATCAGGCTCTGAGTCGATCCGTTATAAAAATAACAGTCCGCACACGCTGAGCTATCTGTGGCTTCAACTGGACCAGAACCGATTCAAAGAAAACAGCCTCGATAACCTTTCCAGAACTGACACCGATAATGACCGCATTTCTTACTATGCTGTGCGCCGCGCGCAGGCGCTAAAGGATCTGGATGGCGGCTATAAGATCAGCAACGTCAAAACCAAAAAAGGCGCCGCGCTAAACTACAAAATCTATGACACGAACATGCGCATTGAATTGCCGCGTCCGCTCAAACCCGGTGCGAGTTTTGAGTTTAGCCTCGATTTCGATTTTAACATTTATGAGAACCGCACAATCGGTGGTCGTGCGGGCTATGAGTGTTTTGAGAAAGAAGACGAAGATGACAACTGCATCTTCCTCATGGCGCAATGGTATCCACGGCTCCACGCCTATTCAGACTATGAAGGCTGGCACAATAAGGTGTTCCTAGGCTCGGGCGAGTTTACGCTTGAGTTTGGCGATTATCATGTCGAGCTGACCGTTCCAGATGATCATATCATCTCGTCTACGGGCGTACTGCAAAACGCCAAGCGCGTGTTGAACCCGACACAGCTGGAGCGATACCAATCTGTAAAGTCTGCTGAAGCGCCAATGTTCATCGTCACGCCTGAAGAAGCGCGCGAGAATGAGAAGACTGTTTCTGAAGGCATGTCGACTTGGGTGTTTGATGCGGAGAACGTGCGCGATTTCGCATGGGCCTCGTCTCGCAAGTTCATCTGGGATGGCATGAACGTAGACCAAGATGACATTTCAGGCGGTAAGGATGTGCTTGCCATGTCGTTCTATCCAAACGCTGCTGAGCCACTTTGGAGCGCATATTCCACAAAAGCCGTGGCGCATACGATTGACGTCTACTCGCGCTACTCCTTTGCTTATCCATACCCAACTGCGCAGTCCGTAAATGGGCCAGTGGGCGGGATGGAATACCCGATGATCACCTTCAACGGCCCGCGTCCAAGCAAGGATGACGATGGGAATCTCACCTACAGTCGCAATACAAAGTATGGCCTGATAGGTGTGATAATCCACGAAGTCGGCCACATCTACTTCCCGATGACTGTAAACTCTGATGAGCGCCAGTGGACATGGATGGATGAAGGCATCAACACCTTCCTAGAGTTTGTTGCCGAGAAAGAATGGGAAGAGGATTTTCCGGCTCGTCGCGGCGAGCCGCGCGACATTATTGGCTACATGAAGTCATCGAACCAAGTGCCGATCATGACGCAATCTGACTCGATCCTTCAGTTCGGAAACAATGCGTATGGCAAGCCAGCAACCGCGTTGAATATTCTGCGCGAAACTGTGCTGGGCCGTGAGGCTTTTGACCGGGCGTTTATTGAGTACTCGCAACGCTGGAAGTTTAAGCGGCCAACGCCTTATGACTTCTTCCGTACAATGGAAGAGGCCTCTGGAACCGATTTGGATTGGTTCTGGCGTGGTTGGTTCTATTCGACTGACCACGTTGATATCTCGATTGATAAGGTCACCGAGGGCAGCGTTGATACACTCGACCCTGACATCGAAAAGGGCCTTGAGCGTGACGCTAAAAACGACGAACCTCCATCACTTTCGATTGAGCGAAATCGAAGCATTGAAACAGCTGTCGATCGTGACCCATCGCTCCTCGATTTTTACAATGAGAATGACGAATTTTCAGTTGCCGAGAAAGATCGCAAGACCTTCGAAGATAAAGTTGAAGGACTAGAAGATTGGGAAAAAAAAGCTGTTAAGTCAGATAGCAAATATTACTATGTGACGTTCTCTAACAAGGGTGGCTTGGTCATGCCTCTCATCGTGGAGATGACCTTTGAGTCTGGCAAAACGGAACTTGTACGCATGCCGGCGGAGATTTGGCGCCGCAACTCGAAAAAAGTAACGAAGATGTTCGTCGTCGACGAGCCGATCGTTTCGATTGAGTTGGACCCGCGCTGGGAAACGGCCGATGTCGATACGACCAACAATCACTTCCCAGCTAAAGCGCAGCCATCACGACTGGAGCTTTATAAGAGAAGCTCCAAGGAAAGCTTGATGGAGAGGTTCGACATGAAAGTGGAGCCGTCAGGTTTGGCCACGTCTGTGGTGGAATCCGATGAAGAGGATGAAGGCGGAGACGAGTAATTGTTTTTGCGCGGTCTGATCGTTGCTTTTCTGCTGGGCGTGCTCGCATTTGGTGCGTCAGCGCACAGGGTAGGTGTGCCACTTTCAACAATTGAGTGGAATGCCAACACTCAGTCGTGGGAGGTGGTTCACAAGCTCTCGCTCCATGACGTTGAGAAAAAGGTGCACGCGCTGGGTAAGTCATCCGACTTTCTTTCAACAGAGGCCGGTAGGGCGTGGTTGCGCGATTTTGTAGACCAACGTTTCGTCGTTTCAGGCGGGCAAACGGCGCCAAATTTTGTTGGCATTGAGTACGATCATGATGTGGTTTGGATCTACTATGAGCTCAAACCGGCCGACTCAGCTCTAAAGATTGTTTCCAATTTGCGGTTCGATTCTGAAGCGAAACTTTACAATCTCCTCAATATTACCCGTGAGGAGAATGTAGAGAGCTATATTTTCCGCGAGGGAAATCGCGCAATTGTGACAAATCTGGGTGCACCTTAGCTATATACCGCAAAAAATACTGAGAAAAGTGCTCAGAATGCCCGAAACCCCTTTGATCCCTTTCGTAAAACTGGGCTATTCAGATAGGCATGACGTCTGATTTCAAAATTTGCCTGAATGCCGACATTGGCGAAATGCCGGGACCCAATGGCCGGGCTTTGGATCGTGCGCTTCTGGATATTGTTACGCGGTGCTCGGTGGCCTGCGGGGGCCATGCCGGGGATACTGAAAGCATGGAGGCGACCTTAAAAGCCGCCGATGCGCGCAACGTATTGGTTGGCGCTCATCCATCCTATCCGGATGTCGAAAATTTTGGCCGAAAATCTCTAAAAATGCCCATGGCTGATTTAAGGTCGGCCATTGTCAGTCAGGTGCGAACCCTTAAGGCGATCGCCCGCGAGAAGGGCGTTTCGATTACTCACTTAAAACCACATGGCGCTCTCTATCGGGACGCGGCTAGTAAACGAGAATACGCGGAAATGGTGATCAATATTGCCATCCAGCTAGAGATCCCGCTGCTCATCGGGCCGCCGCGCTCCTTTATGCTAACGGTCGCTAAAGAGATGGATTTCCCGTTTCTCGTGGAGGCCTTTGCGGATAGGACCTATGAGGCAAACGGCTCACTGGCTGACCGAGGCGAACCCGGTGCGGTCATTGAGGACGATAATGAAGCAGTAGCGCAAACGCTCCAAATTGTGACACGCCAGCAGGTAACGGCACGAAACGGCAAAGTTCTTGATATGAAGGTTGATACATTGTGCCTTCACGGAGATTCACCGGGATCGGTCTCGACAGCCTTTGCTGTTCGTCAGGGGCTATTGGCCCACCGCGTGAGTATCGAGGCCATCTCGAAGTGACCCAAATGTTTCTGCTCGGTGACGACTGTTTAACGGTCAGCATGGAGCCGAACGAAAACAAGCATTCCATTGCAGAGCATTTACGCGCAACAAAGTGCTGGTCAGAAGTCGTGGTGGGGAAGCAAGATATCACGGTTCAGTATGACCCGATAATTTTGCCGCCTGATGCGGCTCTCAATCAGCTAGAAGAGCAATTGAGCCACTATGTGATTGTCGATTCAGCTCTCGGTGAAATTATCGAAATACCGGTCTCCTTAAGCGCAGAAAATGCGCCGGATTTGCTCCACGTTGCTGCTCAGATCGAATTGCCCGCAAACAAGGTGTGGGACCATCTCGCGTCGCGAACCTTCACAATAGATATGCTAGGCTTCACACCGGGCTTTGCCTATATGACCGGCGTGCCGGAAGATTGGACGATCGAGCGACTTTCCAACCCACGTCAATCCGTACCCGCAGGATCAATCGGAATACTGACCGGGCAATGCGGTTTGTATGCCTTGGAAGGCCCCGGTGGTTGGCCAATCATAGGTCGCGCGCTGATCCCGCTGTTCGACGGTGAGGCAACGCAATCACCGCTACTCTATAACGCAAATGATCGCATTCGTTTCGCACCGGATGGTCGTGACCATGATTGAGGTTATTCGCGCCGGTGCACAGATGACCCTACAAGGGGCTGCGCTGACCGGGTATAGGCATTTGGGGTTCCCGGCTTGTGGGGCCGCCGATCCGCTCTCTATGGCGCTTGCAAATCATCTTGTTGGGCAGGGCGCCACTAACACAGCACTCGAAATTTCCTATGGGAGCGTTTCAATAAAATTCCGCTCTCCTGCCCAGTTTGCCATTGTCGGGGCGACAGCAGACCTCTCCCTAAACAGTGCCCCGGTTTTCCCCAATGAAACGCTTTGTGCAGAGGCTGGGGACGTCCTCACTATTGGCCCGGCGACAGCAGGCGCTAGGCTCTACTTGGCCGTGAATGGCATGCTAGAGGCCGACAATTACCTCGGCACTTCCTCCACCTACTTACCCGCGCGGTTGGGAGGGTATCAGGGGCGTCGGCTACAAAATGGTGACTGCATTGGTTTTAAGCTTGATCGTTCAGTGCCCTGCCAAACATTACCGAACGACCTTGGCTTAACCTACAGCACTTCTTTCGCATTGCGCGCGACTGACGGCCCGGATTTGAAGTGTGCAGACCGCGCCCTCATGTATGGGGAGAGCTTTCAAGTCTCGCGCCGAGCGAACAGAATGGGTGTTGGTTTGCTCGGAAAATACCCAACCAATGCAAATTCTAAATCCAAGCCAAGCGCCGCAGTTTTCCCCGGAACGCTTCAGGTTCCGCCCGGCTTGGAGGGGTTTTTGCTATTGGCTGACGCTCAGACGACGGGTGGATATCCACACCTATTGCAAGTGAACAGATCAGATCGCCATCTCCTCGGTCAATTGAAGCCGGGCGACCGTGTTCAGTTTCTGCGTCGCACACCGGAGCAAGCGGCAAAAGATTTGATCTCGAAACAAAACCACATCTCTCAATACGTTCCAGACTTCAAGCTGTAGCGACTAACTGTCAGAGCGGCATTGTGTCAACATTTTCTGCGGGCTGGATTTCATGTCCTTATTATAGGCCTCATAGAGAGTCGGATCGAAAATCGAATTGGCCTTCAAATCGCTTGGTTTGCTGATGTCGCATGGGAATATTCGTGCTGCTTTGAAGACATCTTCTGACATATAGGCGCGTCCACTCGGTGCACGGGAAAGGTCGGGCTCAGCGCCCCGTAAGCCGAGGTGAAACCCCCAAGCCCCGAATGAGGGGATGTGTGCATTGTAACTGAGGATTTCGGGAAACATCGAACCCATAGTCTCGCCAATGGTCCAATAAGTGCGACGAGCAAAATAGGGTGAGGAGCTTTGCGATACAATGGCGCCGTCTTGGGCCAAATGGATGAGAACGAGTGCATAGAATTCTTGGGAGTAAAGTTTCGAGATTGCTTCATTATGCGGGTCTGGAAAATCGATGATAATTCGATCCCAGACGTCTTCGGAATCTTGAAGAAAGTTGAATGCGTCAGCGTTGTGAATAGACACCAATTCATTGTTTAGCGCGCCGTCATTCATTTGCACGACGGGATTGAACTGCGTCCCCACCCACGTCATTTCGGGATCAAGATCAACAAGATCAATCGAGGTGACGCTCTTATACTTGAGCACTTCGCGCGCCGCCATGCCGTCGCCGCCGCCAAGGATCAGAATGCGTTCGGGGTCCGCGCCGGCCGTCATAACTGGGTGAACGAGTGCCTCATGGTACCGGTGTTCATCAGAAGCGGAAAATTGGAGGTGGCCATCAATAAACAATCGAACGTCATTGTGCGGCCACGCATTCGTAACAATGATTGATTGGTAGGGAGACTGTTTCTGCCAAACAATCTTGTCAAAATACAAATGGTCTTGAGCAAAGGCCGTTATTCGGCCAGCACCAAGGGTGAGAGCGATAAGGGAGATAAGGGCGATGAGCGCTAAGATTAATGCGCGCTTGGCATTCTGCATGTGCTCACGGAGCCAAAGCGTATTCAGCAGAGCGACGGAGATGTTTATAAGGCCAATCGCAAACGATGATGTGATGAGGCCCAAGGACGGCAGCAATAGAAGAGGGAAGGCGACAGAGCCAATAAGCGCACCGATATAGTCCAGGGATAACACATCAGCGATAGAGCGCCTTGTCCCATGATGTTCTGCCAACACACGCATGAGTAATGGGATCTCAATGCCAACGAGAAAGCCAATCGCCATGATAAAGCTAAACATAACAGTGGTGTAAAATGCCGGTTCAAACGGGAAAACCATGAACAATGAAACGCTGCAAAGTCCACCAACTATGGCGAGAACAATCTCTACGTTCACAAACATTTCGATGAGGTTTTTCTTCACAAATCGCGAAACATAAGAGCCGATGCCCATCGCGAACATAAAGAAGCCGATCGTTAGGGAAAACTGAAACACCGAATTGCCCATCAGGTAACTTGATACAGTGCCAATGATCAGCTCATAAACGATCCCGCAAAGCGCAACAATCAAGATCGAGCCAAGCAACACGGCAAGCTGAATAGAAGACAGTTGCGGTAAGGTGCTTTCGCTATCACTCTGTGTACTGTCTGATGTCATGTTCTAAATATCCGATGAGAATATGAAAAGACCCGAAGCGGCGGCTTCGGGTCTGTATGTTAATATCGCCAAGAAACGATTATTTGCCTGAGCGTGAACCGCCTGTGCGTGTACGTGTCCGGGCGCTCGGCTTATAGTTCGCGCGCGACGTTACGTTTCTGTTGTTAAACGAGTTAGGCGTGATGCCTGCAGAGCGCTGACGGCTCAGCATGCTGCCAATGAGGTAACCTGTGAGAAGGCCTGAACCGCTGAAACGGTGGCCAACTGACTCGCCTGTTTCGTCGGTGGCAATAAGGCGCTCGTTTTCAGAATCGATCTCGACTGAGAAGATCTTCTTTTCATCGCTATCCTGTACGCCATTTGCGTTAGAATCTTTGAACCCCAGAAAGACGGCGTCCTCTTGAACCTTCATCCCGATTTGGTCGTCATAAAAGCGTGGCTCAGTGTTCATGACTTGAGCCAAAAATATCCCGAACTCTTCTACTTGAGAATCACTGAGGGCAGTCGAGCTGGCATTTGATTTTGCGTGCTCTTCATAAGTCTCAATAGCAAATTCAGTGCGATCAAGGACTTGTCCCAAATCGGAGGTTTGCGGGTTGGCGGATTTATTGATTGCTTGGTAGCCAAAAAATCCTGCGACTGCGAGGCCGATTAGGCCATACTTGAGTACGGTACTGTTCATTTGGTGATTCCCTTGCACACAATGAATTTCTAATGAGTCATTTGTAGCCTGTTCAAATATTCAATCAAGACTCTTTGGCGAGAGGTACTCGTGAGCCGGTTATGATTTGAGTGTTCGGATCCACCAGATCTGACTACTGCCGGACGCGTAAAAGTCTTTAAGTTCACCAGCGTTGGAAAAGCCCGCATCGATAAGTGCTGACGACGCAAAGGCTGAAATGTCGCTTGGAATAGCAAGTACAGCCAAGCGAAATTGTTGCTCTCGCGCGTCAAGAAGCGTTTCACGAAGGCCGGTTACTCCGCCAGACGATTCTGCCCAAGACAATGCAGCCACATCCTCTGAGTCACCATCTGCCCCAAAAGACTCGATCCTCAAACCGTCGGGAAACACGCTTGGTAACTCTTCGTCGGAGGGCATTTCAGGATTTACCAATCCGTAGACGAGCTTCGACTCACCATCAGCGTAGAAATCCTTCAGAACCACTTCCTGAACAGCGCCCATGCCTTCATAGAATCGGTGGGCGTCTCCATAAATTTCATCTCCATCTTCAACATAGTCACTCGTTGCGATGAAAATTTTCCGGACTTTATTACCGTTTAAAAGCTCCAACAGTTTGGACAGCATTTGCTTACCGTAATTTTGGCCGCGGTAAGCACTGTCCAAATAGGTGTAGGAGAGCCAAACAACCTGTTCGCTGGCCTCTGAGGGTAGATACCCAGTGACGCCCAAAATGTCTTTGTTTTGGCGCAGGACGAACATTCCGTTTATGCCGTGTTTTAGGAATGCCTCACGTGCTTCTTCCGCGTCGTCTTCATCTGTTTGGTCGATAATATCAACAACGCGGTCAATATCCGTGGTGCGCATTTGATCCAAAAAGGGAGCGCTCGATTTCTTGGCTCTTCCAAACATAGCTTTGTCCTGTGCTTATACCCGGCCACGAGAAAGAGATGTGACCACAACCTCTTTTGGTTCGAAATAGGCTTTGAGGTGATCTAGGGCCAAAGATGGGTTTACCTCATCACCACACATAAAGATGTCCAGCGCTGCAAAATCGTTTTCCGGCCATGTATGGATAGAGATGTGGCTCTCCGCCAGCAAAACCACCCCGGTGACGCCTTGGCCCTCGCCAAACGTATGGTGGCGCTCACCCACGACGACTGCGCCGGCGAGTTCTGCCGCTTGTCTCATAGCGGTGAACATTGCGGGACCGTCTACCAAACGCGTGGCCCCGTGAAGGTCGGCTATGATGTGTGTCCCCATGGAGGAGACGACTCGCAGTGTTGCTTGAGTTTCGTTAAGCTCAGAAGTCACTTTTTCCCCACAAAATGCATCATTTGGGCCTCAAATAACGTCAAACTGCACACTTTGACCAGCCTTCATTCGGTATCAATCGCAGTATCTCGCTGGAGAGAAGAAACGTCTTATGACCGAGACGCGGGAAGGGGAAGACACGCAAATTTTAGAAAAAAAGAGGCTGCGACGCGCGGTGCAAGGGTCCGGGAGGACAAAAAAAAACCAAGCCGCCGCTAGCATGTCGGGCAGGCTAGAAAACGTCGCAGCCAAACTGAAATTATTGAGCAATTTGATGGAGATGGAGTAGTTCATCGGCCAACCATTTGCGGTGCGCACAAAGTTTTCTGAGAGGTTCTTGATTGCTTGCCAGTTCCTTAGATTGCAGTTCGCGTTCCCAGTTAAACATCTCGCTCAGTTGTTGCTCCAACCAGCGTGTAACGTACGATCGGTCCATGAGAACTTCTCCTTTCCTGCAATGTGAACTCTATAAAACATATATGCGAATGATTATCAATCTCATATATGGATCGAAGTGCGAATGAGTTAGCTGTTGTTGGCAGCGGCCATTGTGCTGTTCTGCTAGATGTTGGGCGCTAATGCGCGATACCTAGTGGATGAGGAGGGTTTTCGTCGTGTTCGCGCTAGAGCACGAAGCAAAGGTGATGCTCATCGGCAAGTGCCCTCAAGGCCGGGATCGCTGGGCGCGTGGAAATGACCACGATGTTTGGTGGAGCGTACATCCTTGATGTGCTAGTTGGCTCACAACTGTCGAGGATTTGCGAGTTATGGACGTTATAGGTTTTCTTCTTCTTGGATTTTTGATCGGGATGAGCCATGCGCTCGAGGCCGATCATTTGGCCGCCGTCAGCACGTTGATGACCGATGCCAAAGGCTCGAAGAAGCGTTTGATGTTCCGCGGCGCTGTATGGGGCGCAGGGCACACGCTCACCTTGTTTGGCATTTGCTCTTTAGTTGTCCTGCTTGGTTTTACACTTACGCAGCGCATGTCCGCCGTTCTCGAGATGGCTGTCGGTGTTATGCTGATCTTGCTGGCCTTAGACGTGGCGCGCCGGTTTAGACGAGACAAGCTACATTTCCATGGGCACCAGCATAATGACGGCAAAGCACACATTCACGTCCACTCCCATCAGCACGCGCCGATATCGCACAAAGAAGACGCTCACTCGCACGAGCACAAGTCAGGGTTCCCGTTCAAGGCGCTGGTCATCGGCTTGGTGCATGGCGCGGCGGGGTCCGCTGGTTTGCTAACATTGGCAATCGCTGCGACCCAGAGCGTTTCCATGGCATTGCTCTATGTAGCCATGTTTGGGCTAGGTTCCATAATCGGAATGGCAGTTTTGACCTACGCTGTCGCGTGGCCCCTCGCATGGGTGGAGCGCGGGATGGGGTGGGCCTACTCGGCTTTGCGTGTATCAGCGGCCGCTTTAGCGTTTGGCATGGGGATTTACTTGATCCTAGAAACCGGACCAATCGTGATGGGCGCTGGCTAATGTATGATCGGGCTTAACTAGAGCAACTATCGCCTCTAGGGCGCCGGGGGCATATGGCGCAGCTCCAAGCAAATAGTCATTTACTTAGAGCTGGCGCAAAGACTTCTAAATCAAGAACTGATCATAATTATTGAGGTCGATCCATTCGGATGTGTCATAATCTACACCCGACTTCGCTGAGTCATCCAACCCGGTGGTCTCATGTGCCATAGTTGGCGAAGCATCAGGATCGAGATTGATCAGGTCGCGCATCACTGGAGTTTTGGTCTCAGGTGGCAGATTGCTAAAATCAAACGATTTTTCAGTGAGCATAACCGTCTCTTGCGCGGCCGCCGTTTCAACGGACACAATGAATCCAGTTGCTGATACATCTTCGATAACAAAACCTGAGGCTTCTATTCCCAGTGACATGCTGCCGTCACTTTGACCGTCACCAAAGAGATCATATTCGATAAAGGTTTCACCGTTTTCATTATACCAGCGAATTTCTCCTGCTGTGCCAGAAAATTCGTCCGCATTGATCCAGATAACATTGTCGCTTGTGGTTTGACCGTTCTCAAAGAAGAAAGACAGGAGATCACCTGAATTCATCGAGAGCATATCACCGCTTATTTCTTGCATGAAATCATCATAGAGATATGTGTCTGGGCCTTCGGTGGGGAGGTTTTCGACGCCAATCAATGTGTCTGCTCCTCTGCCGCCGCGCAACACATTACTATACACATTGCCTGTGAAGGTATCGGGAGCGTCTCCGCCAATCACATTTTCGATAATTGTTCCGTGTGCGATGGAGAGACCTTTAGAAAACCCGAGCCAAGATAGATATTCACCGCCCTCGAGTGTCAAACTAAGTGGGACCGCGATATGGGAGAGGTCAATCGTATCAATGCCGCCATCATCGACGATGGCCATGGAGGGCGGAAAAGTATGCGGAACGTCGTCCCAATTATTTTGGTCGTTTTCTGTTGAATTATACCCGTAAACCGTGTCGCCAAGTCGTGCTCCTTCTGTGTCGGGGCCATACAGAGTTTGCGCGGCGATAATGTCAGCGAGTTGCGGGGCTATCGTAAATCGAACGTAATCCTCCCCAGCTATTTGCTGATGGATATGAGACATGACCGACATTGCCCAACTGTCATTGGAGTAAATATTGTCTACACCAAATGTAATTCGACCTTCATATGGGCCTGCGTGTTCCAGCCCGATGCTGTGTCCGATGGCATGCACCAAAGACTGAAGCATGTAAGAATGCAGGCTGGTGTCGCCACCGCCAGTGTTCGCACTGATGTTGATATCCGCTCCCAGAATTTCTAAATATCCATCAGAGAGAAGATCGCCCGTGTCGACAATTGTTTCGTTGCCTAAGGGGTTGGTATCGTCAATCACGATATCTGCTTCGTTCGTGGTTCTGGTGAAGTTTAGTCCGGTAATGTCGTCCCAAGCATCAAAGGCAAGTTCGGCAAGAGTTTGAACCTCCTCCGTCAGTCCTTCGATGTTGTAGGTTACATCAAGGTCGGCCCAGCGCTGAGGCTCTTGGAGACCCGAAATAAGGTAATCTGCAACTTCATGCGCGCTCCACTCAGTAAGCGGATCAGCTTGCTCTAGTGATATCGTGTAGTCACCAATGGCATCGGTCAAGCTTATGACAGACACATAGTAAGTTCCTGTCGACTCTGCCACAAAGCCAAGTTCGGGTCTTATAGTGGTGGAGTTTCGGCCAGGGCCTCGAACCAATGTGAAAGTGTCATCATATACGTTTAGATTGGCATTTGTTCCAAAGTCGTCTTCGTCGAAACTGGTCGTAAAGATATAGCGTTCACCTTCAATTATTTGAACGGCAAACATGTCCCGGTCGGCAATGTAATCGAATGTGCCGCTCACAGTTTGACCGACTTCAAGTGTTTCTGTTGTAACCGTGGTTGCGGGGATGTCATACGTAACGGAGAGAGTTACTGTGCCCTCATCAACACCGCCTGCGCCATCAATAACAGTGTAGGTGAATGATGCATTTCCTTCATACTGGCTCGACGCGTAGACCGATAATTCTCCAGCATCGTAGCGCAGACTCAGTTCATCGCCAATGTAGAGAGGTGGCATTCCATCCTCGACGGTGATGCCATTTATAGCAAATATGAAGAGTTCGTCTGAATCTGCATCCGTGTCATTTGCGAAAATGTCTAATTGATCAATCCTTCCGCTGAATAGATCGAAATGATCATCCTGAGCTATTGGCGCCGAGTTCTGTGTTACTGCAATTGTCACCATTCCTTCATCAGTCGCGCCGGTAGAGTCACGAAGTGTGTAGGTGAATGACAAGTCGCCCTCATAGTCCGCGATGGACAAAAACAGTGCATTGATATGATCATAATAAAGCGCCCCTTCTTCTGAGATACCGAAAACGGTACCTCTAGGAAAAGACTCTCCATTGAATTCAGATATCCATATGTTGTCACCGTCTAGATCGCTGTCATTTCCAATGAGATCAATCTCAATGATGTGCCCACTGATAATACTATAAAAGTCATCTACCGCCACAGGTGCGGTGTTGCCAGATATGGCGACGTCCACAAGTCCGGTGTTGGACCGCTCACCGTCAGAGACGGTATATTCGAGAGACAGGTCGCCGGCGACAAGCGCGGTTAGGCCTAGGCTGCTGCCGAGGTTCTCGACAACAGATCCATCATCGAAGGTCAATGTTTCATTCACGGCCAGTTCGAGGCCGTTGATGTGTGTGATCGCCAGTGCATCACCATCAGCATCCGTATCATTGGTGAGCACATCGAGAATAACTTGTTCGCCAGTCTCCGCGGTCTCAATATCATCAATGGCAACAGGTGCTGCGTTTGTGCTGCCACCACCTGTGGTGTCTGTCAGCACAACATTGTCCATGAAATAGCGATCACCGCCGTCTCGGTCACCGAAAACAGTGATGGCTTTAAACGTCGCGCCGTCGCCTAACAGCGTTAGCAAATCGATTGTGATGTGTTGCCACGCGTTGGCGGGCAGGGCGGCTAGCCCCTCAAACGTCTCCGCACCCTCAACTGACCATGCTGTGCCATAATTGCTGGCGTCCAGACTTGTCGCGGCCCAGTTAGAGCCTGCCCGAACGGTTAACGTGCCGCCAGATCCGTCAATGCGGTAAAGATCAAGCTCTAGATACCGCGTCTCCGCTGTAACCGTTTGACTGGAAGCAATGCCGGATTGTTGCCAGGCATCAGAATGTAGCGCGATGGAGTTAGTATTGAGGGCCGGGTCACCCTCACCGGAGCGTTCTGCCAAAACACCTCTGTCAAAGAAAGTCGCACCGTTTTGTAGCGCGTCGTCAAACAAGACCAGCGCATTACCAGAAGGTGGCGGAGGTGGTGGCGGCGGTGGTTCGACGGGATCAGTAGCCACAAGAAATTCTGAAATATGGGGTATATAAGATTCGCTGAAATGGGAATCATTTGAAATATCGAACTCCGTTGCCAGCGTCAGTTCTCCTGAAAACCCTTCTAGGCGTGTCGCGGAATTAGCGGCACCGTCGCCGTTGGAATCAATTTCAATTACGGTGTCATTTCCATCCTGATAGTATCGGACCTGATCTCGCACACCAGTAAACGTATCTGTCTCGATGAAATCGGCGTCCGCGGTATTATATAGGCCAATGGCATCTTCGGTGCTGAAATCAGTAATGATATTGGAAGTTGGTGCGGTCCTGCTTTCGAGTAGGAATAAGTCTGCACCATTGCCTCCCGTGAGTACGTTATTGCCGACGCCGCCGCGAAGGATGTCGTCCCCTCCGTTGCCAGAGAGGGTGTCATCCCCAAAGTTGCCTCCGAGGGAGTCACCGAGGCTGCCGCCACTTAGGGTGTCATTGCCTAAGCCTCCGCCAACAGAGAAACCCGTGAAGGAGCCTCCTTCAGCGACGCTGAAAGTGTCGTCAACAAATGATAGTTCAAAACTGTTTATATTCGTTAGTGTGTCAGTTTCACCGCTATCACCGATGGAGGCCGTAAATGTGGTACCGGTCACCTGAATGTTGATAGCAGAGGCGCGATCATAGAGTACTATTGCGCCGTACTCATCTGCTATGTACGTGTCGTCGCCATTACTGCCATTGCCAGAACCTTCGCCTGCATCAAAGTATCCGAATGTACCGGTATTGATGACTGTGTCATTCCCGTCGCCGCCGACAAGCAAATTGGAGACTCCACTTGATTCGATAGTGTCACCTCCGGCGCCGCCATCTATTACAATACCGCCTGTCGTGCGTATGCTTATGATATGTTCGTCAGCGTCGGTTCCTGTGAAACTCGAATAACTATCGTCGACGTAAATGATGTTAGATGCTGTAATCTCGGCGGTAAGAATGACGTTGTCCATGAAGTAGGCGTTGTCACCGTCATTGTGCCCAAAAACAGTGATCGCGTGGAAATCTGTTCCCTCACCGATCAAATTGAACAGGTCGACTGTGACATGAAGCCAGGTCTCTGCTGGTAGAGAGGAGAGAGCATCGAACGACTCAATGCCGTCGATGAACCAGTCCGTTCCATAATTGCTTGCGTCGAGATTGTTCGACACCCAATCATCTTCTGACCGTATTCTAAGTTCACCACTTGAGCCTTCGGGGCGGTACAGATCGAGTTCTAAATATCGCGTCTCGGCAGAGATTGTTTGGCTCGCGCCAATCCCGGCTTGCTCCCACGCATTTGCGTCCAGAGCGATGGAGGTTTCACCTAGTGCCGGTTCAGCGTCATCCGAAAGTCCTGCTCGAACGCCGCGGTTAAAGAAGAAAGAGCCGTTCTGAAGCTCATCGTCGAACAACACTAGAGAATCCTCGGACGGCGGAGGAGGAGGAGGAGGAGGAGGAGGAGGAGGAGGAGGAGGAGGAGGTGGTGGTGGTGGAGAAGGCGCAACGGTGACATTGACGGTGGCGATCGTGGAATCTACTCCATCAGAAACTGTGTACTCTACGCTCATTTCACCAGCGACCGGGGATCTAATTGCAATCGTTGTTCCTAGGTTTTCAACTAGCATCTCACCGACCAAAAGGATTCCGTTTACGGGCAGTTCAACTCCTTCAATCTCGGTGATGAAGAGGGCGTCACCATCAACATCAGTATCGTTGGCTAAGACATCTACTATGATTTCTTCACCCGCAAATCCGGTCGCCACATCATCATTCGCAACGGGCGGTATATTGTCGTCTAAGGCTGATCGATCGGTTGGTATGTTGGTCAGGACAACATTATCAAAATAGTTTGTATTGTAATGAGTGGTGGACCGGAAGATTGTGATGCCTTTGAAGGCCGCCCCATCGCCGAGTAATTCAATTAGGTCAACGGTGACATGCAGCCAAGTTTCGGTTGGCAGCGCAGCTAAGCTCTCGAAAGTTTCAATGCGCTCGACAAACCAGGCCGTCCCGTAATTGTCCGCGTTGAGTGCTGTTGAAATCCAATTGTCTTCTGATCGAATGCGAAGCTCTTCGACCGAGCCTTTTGTGCGGTATAGGTCTAGTTGCAAATAGCGAGTCTCGACGGTGACAGTCTGGTCAACCCCGATGCCCACTTGCGTCCAAGCGGCGTGATTTAGCGCGACAGATTTAAAATCAATTGAAGGCTCAGCTCTCACCGAGTGGCGTGCACCCAGGTGGCCATTTACGAAATAGGCCCCATTTCGTAACGAGTCATCGAACAGAACGAGTTCACTTCGTGGAGTTGTCGCCAAATCGCTCTTGTGAGCTACTTCGCTTTGGAGCGCGCCCTCTTCAGTCATGTCGTTCGGAATGAATTTCATCGGGTAATCTCCACGGCAGTTTTTAGTGCGCTTAGTTTTGGCGCCGAGCAAAGGCACTGGTTAACGAGGCGAGCAGGGTGCCTCAGTCGGCCACCTTGCAATAAATCAGCCATAGGTGGAAGTCCATTCCCTCCAGTGGCGAACAATTGGCTCCCGAGGCTATTTTGGCTGCACGATAAGTTTCTAACTACGACACTTCCTGGCTACGGAGAGGAGCCACTTTAGCGTTTGGTATGGGGATATATTTGATCCTAGAGACAGGACCAATCGTGATGGGCGCTGGCTAATGCACGAATTGGGCTTAACGAGAAACATCATCGCAATCGAACGATGAGAACACGACGCACAACCACGGCCCGGGCAGGGAGGTGATCGTCCTCGAAGCTGCAGTTCTAAATGAGCGATCTGCACGTCTCAATTGGTCATCATAAACAAGATAGACATCTAAGCTGTTGAGCTTGGTCCGTTCGGAAATGTTACATTCATTTTCCTATGGTCGCGCCCCAACTCGACCGCATCCGAGTTCCGATTCAAGTGTCTTCCAAAAACCAGCTTGACTTCCCTTAACTCATGGAACAAATAGAGAACATGAGGAATGCTTTCTCTGAAACCTCGGTCAGCACAGTAAGGGCACTGCCGCATTTTCCTGGCATTGATCTTGGGGGTGCAGTGCGTCTGCGCCGGGGGCGTATACATGAAATAGTTGGAGCAGCGGCAGATATATTCGCGCTGCTGGCCGTAGCGGAGTACGGGCAAGATATTGTCTGGATTGGGTTGCGCCGAGATATCGAAACGCTCAGCCCGGCGGGGCTGCAGGATTTTGCCGATCCGCAGCGGATGCTTCTGGTTCAGGGGGTGTCTCGCGGTGAATTGCTCTGGGCCACTGAACAGGCGTTGCGCGCAGATGGCGCCTTTGCGGTCATTCTCGAAATGCCGGATGCGCTTAGCCTGCGTGAAAGTCGGCGCCTTCAACTGGCTGCCGAGGAGGGGGGCGGGTTCGGTCTTGTCCGCCTGCATCGCGCGCCAGCAACGTCAGCCGCCCAAACGCGCTGGAACTGCGAGGCGGTAGGCGGTGAAACATCCGGCTGGGTGTGGCGCTGCACGAAAGGAAAGAACGGTGAAGTCGGGTGCTGGAAGGCGAGCCTCGTAGGAGACGGACATGCCGAGAATACTCTCCATCTGGTTGCCACAACTGCCGCTTGACCGGTTGGTCCGGCAGGATGATGCGCGCCTGACCGGCCCGTTTGCGATTACTCACGAAGAGCGTAATACTTGGCGCGTCGCGCATCCAAACGTGGCCGCTCTGATGGCAGGTGTCGGCGCAGGACAACCACTGGCAGATGCAAGGGCGATCTGCCCTGATCTGCTAACCGAGCCGTCTGAGCCGCTGAGGGAGAGTCTACTCCTGCGCGCTTTGTGGCGGTGGGCTGACTGTCTATCTCCGCGCGTGGCACTTGATGCTCCTGACGGCTTACTCCTCGACATAACCGGCTGCGCCCACCTGTTTGGCGGTGAGGCGCAGATGAGTACGTATGCGCTGACACGCCTTGGTGATTTATCGATGACATCGCAGATCGGGATCGCCGATACAAAGGGCGCGGCGCGAGCACTTGCACGGTTCTCAAGGCAAAATTCTGAAATTTCAGAGCCGGGCAATACTGGCGCGGCGCTAAAACATCTTCCTATCGCGGCGCTTGGCCTGCCTGAGCAAACGATCAGTGATTTGGCGCGTAGCGGGCTAACGACAATTGCCCAGCTCTATGAAATCAAATCGAGCGAGCTTGCCCGGCGTTACGGACTGGAACTCATAAAATCCCTTAGCGCCGCCACCGGGCAGACCCCGGACCCGGTGACCCCGAAAGCAGCAGACCCGGTTTATGCGGCGCGCATGACACTGCCAGAGCCGGTCGGGCTGGTTAGCGATGTTGAGGGCGTGCTGGAGCGTCTCGCCAATGCAGTGTGCGCGCGGCTGGAGCGAGACCAGAAAGGCGCGCGGCAGTTTCAGCTAATTGTACGCTCCGTAAATGCAGGCGATCACCCGTTCCAAATCGGGTTTGCCAGCCCGTGCTTCCAACCCGCCCCCGTTGTGCGCCAGTTTTCCTATCCGTTGAGCAAGCTAAAACTAGAGTTCGGAGCAGATTGGTTTCGACTCGCCGCCAGTCATGTAGAGTCGATCCGTCTACGGCAAAGTACGATGGAAGAAGACACCAAACACGCTGATCAACGCACCCGCCTGATTGAAACACTCGGCAATCGAATTGGCTTTGATCATGTCCGCGTTTTTGTGCCTCGCGAGAGCCATCTGCCCGAGTATGAGTTTGAGCAGGTTGAGGCGGTTCAGGCTGGTGCAACATCATGGAGCGCTCCGCCCCGCGCGCGCCCCGTCCGGCTATTCAATCCGCCTGAATATGTTCGCGTTGGTATTGCCGGTCGTCCACCAGTGTCATTCAACTGGCGTGGGCTTGTCTTCACAGCTGAGCATGCTGAGGGGCCGGAACGCCTCACCCCGCGCTGGCATGTGGATAAGGATTTACGCACCCGGGATTATTGGAAAGTTCAAACCATAGAAGGCAGGCGGCTATGGCTCCTAACCTATCCTGCCAGCCCAGTGCAGGATTGGTATGTCGCGGGTGAGTTCCCATGAGCTATGCCGAACTCTTCACGATCAGCAATTTCACATTCCTAACTGGCGCATCGCATGCCGCCGAACTGGTTGGCCGTGCCAAGCAAGTCGGCCTAAGGGCCATCGCAATTGCAGACATAAACACATTCGCTGGCATTGTGCGGGGGCACACCGTCGCCAAGGAATTGGGTGTGCAATACATTGTGGCAACCCGCCTTGTGCTGATGGATGGGACAGAGCTACTTGCATACCCCAAGAGCCGCGCTGCCTTTGGTCGGATCTGCCGCCTCCTAACGCTCGGCAAGCGCCGCACGATTAAAGGCCAGTGCGAGTTATGCTTGGACGATGTCATCTCACATGCTGATGATAGCGTGCTGGTTTGGCTCCATGGTCCTGAACGCCGAGGCACGCTTCTGGCACTCAAGAACATCGTCAACGCAGATGTCTTTATCGGGCTGCTGCCCCACTATGACGGCAAGGACCAAAAACGCTTTGCAAGCCGGACCGCGCTCAGCAAAGAGCTAAGCCTTCAACCTGTAGCTCTGGGCAACGTCATCATGCACGCGGGCAGTCGCCTGCGCCTTGCTGATGTGCTGTCTTGTGTTCGCGAGAAATGCACAATCGACACGCTCGGGCGCAAAGCGCTGCCGAATGCAGAGCGCCGGGTTAAGTCCGAGTTTGAGCTGCGCCGCCTGTTTCAAGATTTCCCCGAGGCCATCGCGAATACAAACGCCATCGCCGATGTGTGCACCTTCTCCCTTGATGAGCTGCGCTATGAGTATCCCGACGAAATCACAGATGGCCTCACGCCGGATGAACGCCTTAGAAACCTCACCGAAGAAGGCTTGATCCGCCGCTATCCAGATGCCGTGCCGCTTAAAGTGCGGAGCATGGTGGAGAAGGAGCTAAAGCTAATCGCAGAGCTTGAATATGCGCGATACTTTCTAACCGTGCATGACATTGTGATATTTGCCCGCGGCAAAGGCATTCTCTGTCAGGGGCGGGGGTCTGCGGCCAACTCTGTCGTCTGCTACGCGCTGGGGATAACTGAGGCCTCACCCGAGATGATCACAATGGTGTTTGAACGGTTCATTTCAGAGGCCCGTAATGAACCGCCAGACATTGATGTTGATTTCGAGCATGAACGCCGCGAAGAAGTCATCCAGCATATCTATCAAAAATATGGTCGCCATCGCGCCGGGCTATGCTCCACCGTCGTCCATTACCGTTCGCGCCGCGCCATCCGCGAAGTTGGTAAAGCGATGGGCCTGTCTGTTGATGTGGTCTCCGCGCTGTCCAGTCAGGTTTGGGGCGTCTCTAGCACAGCGCCCGGTGAGGAGCGCGCCAAGGCTGTGGGGTTGGACCTGAAAGATCCACGCCTACGCCAAACCTTAGAGCTGACCCAACAGATCATCGGCTTCCCACGACACCTCTCTCAACATGTCGGCGGCTTCGTCATCACCAAGGGGCGCCTCGATGAGCTTTGTCCTATTGAGAACGCCGCCATGGATGATCGCACGGTCATCGAGTGGGATAAGGATGACATTGAAGCCCTCGGTATGCTGAAGATTGATGTGCTCGCCCTGGGTATGCTCACCTGTATTCGAAAATGCTTTGATCTATTGGCAATGTGGAAGGGGGAACGCTACACGCTCGCCACCCTCCCGCAGGAAGACCCGCGCGTTTACGACATGCTTTGCGAGGCTGACACAATTGGTGTGTTTCAGGTCGAGTCACGCGCGCAGATGAATTTCTTACCGCGCATGCGCCCGCGCACGTATCAAGATCTTATCGCAGAAGTCGCCATCATCAGGCCCGGCCCCATACAGGGCAATATGGTGCACCCTTATCTCCGCCGCCGTCGTGGGGAAGAAGAGATCGTCTTTCCGTCAGAAGAGTTGCGCACCGTGCTGGAGCGGACCTATGGCGTCCCGTTGTTTCAGGAACAAGCCATGCAAATCGCCGTCGTCGCTGCTGGCTTCACCCCGACCGAAGCAGACGCTTTGCGTCGTGCGCTGAACGGGTTTCGCAGAGACGGCGCGATAGAGGATTTCCAAGAACGCTTCATCGCGGGCTGTCTTGAGCGTGGGTATGAACGCACATTCGCAGACAATTGCTTCAAGCAATTGCAAGGTTTCTCCAGTTACGGCTTCCCGGAAAGTCATGCCGCCAGTTTCGCGCTTTTGGTTTATGCTTCTTCATGGATCAAATGCCTCCATCCAGAGGTGTTCTGTTGCGGGCTTCTAAACTCTCAGCCCATGGGGTTCTATGCTCCCGCCCAGATTGTGCGAGATGCCCGTGAACACGGGGTGACTGTTCTTCCCATCTGCATAGAGAACAGCTTCTGGGACACTGTTTTGGAATATGGGTCAGATGGCGCGCTCGCCGTTCGTTTGGGTTTCCGTCAAATCAAAGGCTTGAAAGAGGAGGACGGGCACTGGATCGCTTCGGCGCGGGGGAATGGTTATCGCTCCATTGATGCCGTTTGGCGCCGGGCAGGCATTGGCCGCGCAGCGCTCACAAAGCTCGCCGGTGCAGATGCATTTGCCACACATGGCCTAGAACGACGCGATGCGCTCTGGGCCGTGAAGGGGCTCGGCGGCGATAAACCACTTCCCTTGTTTGAGCAGACCGGAGAAGGCTTGCCGGATATTCCGGCGGTGTTGCCCGCGCTCAGTCTCAGTGAAGATGTGTTTGAGGATTATGTCGCCACGCGTTTGACCCTGCGCGCGCACCCGATTGCCCTATTGCGCCCGAAACTGCCCGAAACTGCCCACGCCGTGCATCACAGGCACACAGCCGATAAAAGCCGCATCGCTGTCTGCGGTCTCGTCATCACACGCCAACGCCCCGGCACCGCCAGCGGCGTTGTGTTCATTACACTCGAAGACGATACCAGCGTCACAAATATCGTCGTCTGGCCGAACGTTTTCAAACGTTATCGCAAGGAAGTCATGGCCGGGCGCCTGCTTTATGTTCAGGGCAAACTGCAACGCGAGGGCCCGGTTACGCACGTTATTGCCTCAAAAATCACCGATTACTCGCACCTGCTCGACTATCTAGGCCGCTCCTCTATTTCAGGTGAAGGGATCGACCCAACCATCGACAATGCTGATGAAACGAAACGGCCAGCCCCAGAAAGCCGAACCGGTCCGCTCGCGCCGCCACAGGCCTCCTCCATGCGCGACATCACCACCGAGCTACAACATGCCCGCCGCATCCAATACGCCTCCGGCGCACGCCACCCACGAGAGCAAGCCAAGAAGCTCTTCCACAGTCGAGATTTTCATTAATGCAGGGAAGTTCTAGCAGCTACCACCTGCTAGTGTTCCTAACGTCATGCCTTGCTGCGGGTACGGCATCGGCCCAATCTACCGCAATTAACATTGTGAGCTAATAGGCGGCCAAACAAACCGCTCTAATTGCCGCTCAAAACGCGCTCAAAAGGACGCAAGACACATGACGGAAGCCTATATTGTATCAGCCAAGAGAACGGCTGGTGGCCGCAAAGGCGGCGCGCTCGCTGAGTGGCACCCAGGGGATCTGGGCGCACAATCACTAAACGCGGTTGTGGACGAGACTGGCATCGATCCAGCTGCGGTTGAGGATGTTATCGTTGGGTGTGTGTCACAGGCCGGTGAGCAAGCGAATCAGATTGGCCGCACGGCCGTTCTTGCGTCTAACCTGCCAGAAAGCGTGCCTGCTGTCACAATTGATCGCCAGTGCGGTTCGTCGCAGCAAAGTATACAATTTGCAGCGCAGGCAATTATGTCTGGCACGCAAGATCTCGTCATCGCAGCGGGTATTGAAAGCATGACGCGTTGCCCAATGGGCATCAACGCCCGGGCAGGTAAACTACTCGATATTCCGACAGACCCGACGCCGCAATCGGTGAAAGACCATTACGGGATCAAATTCTTTAGCCAGTTTGTTGGCGCTGAAATGATCGCTAAGAAGCACGGCTTCACCAAAGAGCAGCTCGACGCATATTCTGTTGAAAGCCACCGCCGCGCTGTTGCTGCGCGTGACGCAGGGGCCTTTGCCAATGAGATCGTTGCGATTACGGGCCGCGATCCAGAAGGAGGCGAGTATCTTCATATGCACGATCAGGGTATCCGTGATGGTTCCAATATGGAGGCGATGGCGAAACTGAAAATACTGGTCGAAGGCGGCACCATGAGCGCGGCCAATGCCAGCCAGATTTGTGATGGTTCATCGGCTGTGATGATAGCCTCAGCTCAGGCGCTTAAAGATCACAATCTTACGCCGCTAGCGCGAATTCATAACCTAACAGTCACGGCGGGTGACCCGGTGGTAATGCTCGAAGAGCCATTGTTTGCCACAGACCGCGCTCTGCAGCGCGCCGGTATGAAGATTGACGATATTGATCTCTACGAGGTCAATGAAGCTTTTGCGCCAGTGCCCATGGCATGGCTCGGCCACACCGGCGCGGACCCAGCTAAGCTTAATGTAAATGGCGGCGCTATCGCGCTCGGCCACCCATTGGGCGCAACTGGAACGAAGCTGATGGCAACGCTGGTTCACGGCCTAAAATCCCGCGACCAAAAATGGGGCCTCCAAACCATGTGTGAAGGCGGCGGTATCGCCAACGTGACCATCGTTGAGAATTTGTCTTAACAGACGCCAAATTGAATGCTCCAGCAATAAAATTGTTGGGGCATTTCGCCCATTTGGTTGAGGGTGCCGAGTTTGCCTTCAACGGTACCGTAAACGCCGTCGACATAGGTTCCAATTGACGGTTCGAGAGTCGCGAGTACATCATTTTGAATTTGGCCGCGAAAGGAGAAGGCAAGTGCTGACCCGTTGGAGGCTGCGTTGACAGCTGCGAATCCTGGAGTGAAGCTCGCAATATCAGCAAAATTTAGAGCGCCGATATTTGCAATTGCGTCACCTGTAAATGCAATGACGGATACAGGTTCGGCTGGTAGGTTTTCATCATATTTCTCGCGTCCCTTGCCGATGGGCAATGGTGATCAATTTGTTGTATTCTGAAGCCCGCCTCAGGTGTTTTCATTCTCTGGCAGGGTGATTTTTCAGAGCGTCAACTCCGAAATATCGATCAATCTAGACTGTGCAACCAGCGATCGATGCGGTCATACATTTCCATGCGCGTACTGGCGAAACTCTGGCAGTGTCCGGATTTTGGAAGGATATGCAAAGTGACGTAGGGTGAAGCTTTGTAATAACCTGGCTCATCATGCGGGCGCGGCGAAACATCACGCTCGCCCAGACAGATATGGACCGGTGTTTCGATGCGGCCTGCATCTTCTGTTACAATTCCCATCATTGTTGATTGACGGCTCAACGTGCAGGGCACCTCAACATTTAGACTGTCATCTACTGCAATCACGTTTGCCGGCACATCTTCCCAGTGAAAGCTCTCACGCAGGCGACTTCTGTCGTGCAGGTAATATTGAGGTTCATCTTCGCGGATCGGCCCTAAGTCGGCTGACATAATTTTTTCGTCCACGGTCAGGTGCACGCCGATGGCGGTGTAACCCAACACAAGAACGCAATCGTAGGTCTGATGATTGGCCTGAGTTGTAATCGTCTGCATGCCGCCCATTGAGTGACCACCGCCCACATAAAGAAACTCGCCTAAAGGCGGAATATCGGGCGCTAATGAGCCAACCTTTAACTGCGCACCTATTTGACGCACAGCCGCATCATTGACCGTTGCTGCAACCTGCCGTGTGATTAGGCGCTCATCATTTGCGCGCGAACTATCTCCGATCCCAAAATGATCTAATAGAACGACGACATAACCTTTATCAGTCAGAATTTTTGCAGCTGAGTAGTCTGTTTTCCCATCGACCTCGAAGTGGAAGTATCGCTTGTCATAGGTTCCGCCATTTAGAAGAAACATGACCGCAGGCTGTCCGCCGATAGAGGCGAGATTGTCTGGATAGAAAACCCACGCGCTGATAGATTTGGCGCCGCCATCCCGAACTTCCGCTGGGAGAGCCTCAGTAACGTCTGTAGAAATTTCTATTTTTTTTCATTTGATTCCGCCCTTACATACTCTCTATCATTGAAAGTTAGATGCCATGTATTTATCGCATGTCTACATGTGCGGACATATATATCAACAACTGAGGACAAGTGACTTGACGATCAATGAAACACCTGTTCGTGAGCGAAATTCAAAACGAACAAAAGAGAAGCTTCTGAAGGCTGCGCAGGTCGCTTTTTCCGCGAGGGGCTATGCGCAAGCTAGTGTGAGAGAAGTTGCCGCAGATGCTGGTTGCGACCCAAGTCTGATCAAGCGCTATTTCGGATCTAAGGAAAATCTCTATCAAGAAGCGCTAACTGCAGCTGTTGATGTTTCTCCCCTCATGAATGTCGAAAAGCAAATGTTTGGCGCTGCCGCGGCTGACTATTTCCTGCAGTCACGTGACCTGAATGAAGGGGCGGACCCATTGCGCATGCTAATTTTGGGGGCGGCGGACCCTGATGCGCGGGAAATTTCGGTTAAGGTTTTAAATGATTGTGTTATTGGACCGCTTGCCGAATGGTTTGGGGGTGATTTTAGCCAACAATTAGCTGCGCATATTACCATTCTTTGTAGTGGTTTTTTCCTCTATCGAAATCTTTTACCGTAAAACGCAATCATGGATCCTATTCCACAAGAGACCCACAGTTGGATCGCGCGTTCACTTCAGGCTATTGTCGATGAGGTGCACTGAAAACACATTATATTCTATGATCAATTGCGATAGGCACAAGAGCGGTCCGCCCAAAAAATGGGTCGACTTGACCTCAGTGAGCCGGCTGATTCTGGAAGAATAAAAAACGTTTTGGCAGCGATTCTCGGGCGAATATGTATCCCGGTGGTTACGGGATACACCCCGAGCAGCGAGTGGGCGGTTTAAGTTGGCTAGTTAACGTCTATAGACGCTAACAGGCGAAGTGCTTGTTTTAGGTGTGGCGCGTCGAGCATTTTCCCATCGAGTTGGATTGCGCCTTGGGCTGAATCGTTGCCTTCAAACGCTGAGACGATTTTTCGGGCGTGTTCAATCTCAGCGGAGGATGGCGCAAAAGCCTGATTGATGATGTCTGTTTGTGCGGGGTGGATGGCCATCATGCCTGTGAAACCATCGCGCCGGGCTCGTGACGCATATGCCTTCAAGCTAGTTATGTCTTTTATATTGGGAAATATTGTTTCTATGGCGAGTATGTTAGCGGCGTGTGCTGCAAACAATGCAAGTGAGCGGACTAACTCGTAGGGCGGTGTGAAGTGCCCTGATTCTTCCCGCGATGTGGTGGCGCCAATAGCCGTAGGAAGGTCTTCTGCGCCCCAAGTTAAGCCCAATAGCGCATCTGATACTTCTTGGTAAGAGCCAAGTTGGAAGAGCGCTTTTGGCGTTTCTGTGGCGACAGGAAGGATAGGCGGAAGGGGGGCGCGGGCGAGCGAAAGAAGCTGGCGAATAGTTTCAGCGCCCTCTGCTTTCGGGAGCATAATGCCTGCGGGTGATAATGTTTCAAACAGTTTCAGGTCAGCTCGGATATCTGGTGAACCCAATCCATTCACTCGCACAATAACGGGTTTCTCCAGTGGTGTGCTTAGGAATTCGGAGACAGCGCTTCGGGCGTAGGATTTGGATTCCGTGGCGACGGAGTCTTCCAAGTCTAAGATGAGGCCCTCAGCAGAACTTGAGGCCGCTTTTTGGAAACGATCAGGTCTGTCGCCTGGTACAAATAGGAGAGAACGAGCTTTCATTGAGTGTCGGTACCTCAGTTACAGAACAATATGCTTGCGTAGATAGTTTCTGATTTTCTTTCCATAGGGCGGTCTGAGGCCCGCCAGATCAGCAACATCCACTTTTGACTGCGTAAAGATTGATTTTTGATGGCTAAACGTTTTGAATCCATCTCTGCCATGATAGACGCCAAAACCTGAATCGCCGACACCGCCAAAGGGCAGGTCTTCCACGGTGACGTGAAAGACGACATCATTTAGCGTGACGCCGCCGGATATAGTTTCATTCAGGACGCGGCGCTCTTCCTTTTTGTTTGTTCCGAAGAAGTATAGGCCCAAAGGGCGCGGGCGACCATTTACGAAGGTGATGGCTTCTGACAAATCTTTATAGGTTATAATTGGCAAAACCGGGCCAAAGATTTCGTCCTGCATGACTTTAATGTTGGTCGGGCAATTGCGAATGATTGAAAAGGGAAGGCGACCGTCGGCGGTTTCCTGTCCAACTTCAATGATTTCCGCATTGTGTGTTCGGGCTTCGTTGACATATTCTTTGAGGCGCTCCCGATTGCGATCACCTAAAACGGACGTGTAGGCTTGATTGTTAGTTAGGTCCGGTAGGATGCTATCCGCCGCTGAAATCAACGAAGTTATGACGGCTTCCTCGTCCCGTTCGTTGACTAATAAATAGTCAGGCGCAAGGCAGATTTGTCCGGCGTTTAGAAGCTTGCCCGTCACAATGCGCTTTGCCATCAGGTCGGTATTTGGAGCCTCGCCAATGATAACAGGTGATTTTCCGCCCAGCTCCAGAGTCACGGGCACCAGATTTTCGGCAGCGGCGCGCATCACGTGGCGACCGACAGGGGTAGAGCCGGTAAAGATGATGTGGTCGAACGGAAGTGACGAGAAGTCAGCTGCTACGGTCGCATCTCCGGTCACCACAAAAATTTCGTCTGGGGAGAAGGCGTCGTGGAGTGTTTCGCGCATCACTTCAGATGTTGCAGGTGTGTGTTCTGACGGCTTGATCATGCTCGTATTGCCCGCAGCCAACACACCGGCGAGTGGTGTGAAGGTGAGGTAAAGAGGAAAGTTCCACGGAGATAGCAAACCAACTGAGCCTTTAGGCTGAAACTCTATGTGCGCTTTCGCGCCCATGAGCGCCAGCATTGGATCGACTTTTCGCTTCTCTGGTTTCATCCACTTCGATAAATGCTTGGCCGCGTCTTTCAGAGTAACGATTGATG
Organism: Hyphomonas sp.; assembly: GCA_033851975.1. Lineage (GTDB taxonomy): Bacteria > Pseudomonadota > Alphaproteobacteria > Caulobacterales > Hyphomonadaceae > Hyphomonas. The sequence continues at coordinate 441,136 of JAWSVJ010000003.1, forward strand.
CGAGAATATCGTAGAGCTGAGATTGCTCAGCTGGACGGACGCCGAAGTCGTCTGTCATTGCCTCCACGAACCTTTTTTCATGGGTAACCAGTACGTCGATGACACGTCGAATACGGTCGCGCCTATCAGCTGCGGAGACGATTTTTCCTCGCATGCTGTGTTGTTGACTTTGAAGGATTTCCAGCTGTCGATGCTTGTCCATCACTTAAGTTCCTTCGTGTGCAGAAATTTCCGTTGCTCGTGTTTCAGGCAGGAGCATCGACACCAGGCGAACGAGACCGACGGCAGCAATGATGGATAGAATGGTGGCGGTCAGAACAATTGGGCGTGTGGTGTTTTCTAAATGAAGGGCAATAACGAGCGGCGATCCGGCACCAAAGTTTGCCAGATAGAAGGTGCACGGGAAGAGCAATAGCAACCAGAGCAGATTCAAAGAGGACTTTGAATGTTCTCTAAGTTTTGCAGCGAGAACCGCGAAGGTGATCACTTGCGCACTTTCGAGGATCCCGATTGCAATTGGGTAGTTCAAAACGCGCAGTTCATGAGGGCCCCAATATTCATATGCGCCGCCATTGATGCCGATCATCTCGAAGCTGCATGACATGAGAAACTCAATGCCTGCCCACATCCAAATCGCTGAGCGGGTTAGTTGCCCGAGATGAATTTGCCGGCCAATATACATGGCTGCGCTGCCATAAAGCACGGCGTAACCGCTATGGGTCCAATTAGGTTGGGGGATGTCGTAGGCGGTGAAGTGGCTCCAAATACCAGGGACATAAAAAAGGAGATCCATCCCCTCATCATAAAGTGGCTCTGCAAAGGCAGCGACCATGGCAGCGATCATGACGAGAAGGTAGAAGGGTGTTTTTTCCTTCAAGCAGAACCGTAACGCGATGATGAGAAAAACAAGCGTCAGCCCCCAGCTTCCGAACGTCAGGATGCTTTGCATCATCAAATTTAGTGGGTGATCATATGGCGGTGTCATTTGTTGTATCCTGCTAGTTTATAGAACGCTGCTACGTGATTGGTTGTTTCAGCATGAGAGCATTTCTTAAGCAGTGGGCGACGAGAACACCGCTTTGGTTATAGGCCTCGTGTTTGAACTCGATGATGCCGCAGTCATTTCGTGAGCGACTCTCACGTGCGGACATAACGGTCGTGCGTGCCGCGATCGTGTCACCGTGAAAGACAGGAGCAGGGAACCTGACATCCGTCATACCCAAATTGGCAATCGTGGTGCCAAGCGTGGTGTCGCCAACCGACATTCCGATCATGAGGCCGAGTGTGAAGATTGAGTTCACTAAGGGTTTTCCAAACTCTGTACCGGCACAATAGTTGGCATCAAGATGAATTTGGGCGGGGTTCATTGTCATCGTTGTGAATAGGATGTTATCGGTTTCGGTGACTGTACGCCGTAGCGAGTGTTCAATTATCAGTTCTGGTGTGAGTTGTTCGTAGTATAATCCAGCCACGTTACGTCCTCTTCGTTGGTAGAGTTATTTTTTCTTCGAGAGTGCATCCGCAATTTCTTGTGCTTTTCCCGGCGCCTTGGCCAAGTCCACAATACGGTCTGTCTCCATAGAAAGGTGACTTTCGTAATCATTTCCTTGCGCTGAGGCGGTTAGATCACGGATCGCCATAAAGGCGTCATTCGAGCCAGTAGACAGCTGTTTTGCCATGCCTCTTGCACGCGATAGAAGTGCGTCTGGGGCGTGTTGAGATTCTGCTATGCCGAAGTCGACAGCTTCCTGGGCACTTACGAACCTTGAGCTCATCAAAAGCGATGCTGCGCGACGACGGCCTATGGCTTGGGTTAGGAAATAACTAACGCCCGCGTCGGCACTTAAGCCCAATCTTGCATAGCCTGTCGATAGTTTAGCATTGTCGGCGATGAGCAAGAAATCGGAGCAGAGGGATATACCAAGTCCGCCCCCGATAATATTTCCTTGCGCAGCACATACAATGGGACGGCGGGAATTGTATAATTTTATCAGGGCACCATGGGTGCCGTTGGCCATTTCACGCAGTTCAGAAGAAAGGTTGTCTCCTGATGAGATCAGATGGCGGACGTCTCCGCCAAATGAAAAATTGTCTCCTTCAGCCCGCACCAAAAAGGTGCGGGCTGGGGAGGATATGGCGACATCAATTGCAGCGCAGAAGTCTTGTATGACTTCAGGAGAAATCGAGTTACCGGCTTCAGGGCGGTTCAATACGATTTCGCCAATATTGTCTTCTAGGTTGAATAGTACGAATTTCGACATCTATGACGTTCCCTCGTGTTAAGTGAATGCCCTAATTGTTTAGAATTTTGCGCCGAGTTCAATACCGTAAGTCAACGGGTTTGTCGGTTGATTAAATGATGAGAAAGGAGGGATTGGATTTGAACTCATTACAGTAACTTCGTCTGTCAAATTTCTGCCGAACAATGTCACGGAGTATTTCTCGTCGGCGGTTTTGTAGCGAATGTTTGCATTTAGCAATGTTTCCGCTTCATGCGTTCCGAAACTGTAGTTCTGAACGTTGGTTTCATAGTCGCTGACGTATGAGAAGTCTCCGGTCCATGTGAGTGTTCCATTGGATAAGTCTTGCGTATACTGAAGTCCGCCGGACAGAGTCCATTCTGGCGCACGTCGTAGAGCAAGAAAATCGTTGTTGGTCGAGACACCGCGACTGAATAGATCTGCATTGAAATCTTCATACTCAGCATCAAGGAAACCAATATTTAGATTTGCCGTCAAGTTTGATGTAATGTTTCCAACTGCTTCAAGCTCTACGCCGGAGATCTTAGCGTTGGCCGCATTTGTCACCAATGTAACGTTCGTTGTTGAGTTCACGGCCTGGAGTACTTCGATTTGAAGGTCTTGATAGTCATTGAAGAATACCGCGCCATTCAACCGCATCCGGTTGTCAAACAATTCTGCTTTCAAGCCTGCCTCGTAAGTTATTACTGTTTCTGGATCGTATGGTCCAACCTGCGCGAAAGCCGATGCACGCCCGTTGAAGCCGCCAGCTTTGAAGCCTGTTGCAACGCTTAGATATCCAAACAGGTCGTCATTGAATTGGTAGTCTGTGCCGAGACGCCATGTAACTTCTTCGAAATCAGCATTGAAGGTCTGAAATGTACTTGGGGCAGGCGCACCAGCTGTCAGAGACGCCAGCGAGATAGTTTGAAGACCCAGATTATTGTCAGCAAACCGTGTTTCGTTGAACAGGAACGTTTTTTCGTCCTTTGAATAACGAAGACCTGCGGTGATACGCCAATCAGGGGTGAAAGAATAGTTTCCTTGCGCGAAGATGCCTATACTTTCAACAACCTGGTTTTGAGGTGTTTCAAGCGTAGTCGCCAAGCCGCCAGGCGCTGGACAGCCTGGAAAGCCAAGCAAGTTACAGTCAAGCGTAAAGCCCAAGTTTTGGTCGTGTTCCACATCCATATATGTGATGCCAGCGACGATATCGCTATTTGATGTTGGATTAGCCGTTAAGCGAAGTTCTTGTGTAAACTGGTCAAAGGATGCAGTGCGTGGAAGTTTAAACAGATCCAGTGCCTCACCATCTACGTTTACAAATGTATCCTCTTCTTGCTGGCGGTACCCGGTGATGGATGTCACTTGAGCCCAATCTAAATCCCAATCTAGCTGTAAGGAGACGCCTTCTCCATCAACATCGAATGGACCAATATGATTGGCTCTTACGCGCAATAGGTCGCCGTCTGTATCAGCAGGAAAGCCCAACAGTACAAGTGCGTTGGAAAGGGGAGTTGGTTCGGGTAAATTAACCGATGCATTGTTCATTGGCGATGATTCAGACCGATCACGCAGGAAATCTGCGGTTAAGAGAACATCGAAATTTTCTGTTGGTTCAGCCGTAAAAACGAGGCGACCGGCCCACGTATCGTCACCGCCAATATAGTCATCTGTAATTGTGTTCTTCGCAAACCCTTCTGAGTTGTTATTCAGGAGTGACAAGCGCACGGCTGCTGTCTCACCCAACGGGGCTTCAAACGCTGCGCGATAGTCCATGCGATCATAGTTTCCGAAGCGGCCGACAAATTCCGCGCCGTAATCGCCTGAGGGGCGCTTGGTCGTTACTTTGACTACGCCGGCCATTGTATTCCGACCAAAGAGCGTTCCCTGTGGGCCGCGCAATACTTCAATTGAGCTCAGGTCGAAAACATCCAGAAGTGAGCCATTCGCCTTTGTTAGGAAAACGTCGTCCACAACCACACCGACCGCTGGTTCAAAGGTTAGGTCAATGTCTTGGTACCCCATACCTCGAATGTAAAACGACGCCACATTTCTAAATCCTGGCGCTTCATCGAGGCGCACATTGGGAATGCCTACAAGGTCATCCAACTCGACCAAAAACGAATCTGCTATCTGATCTTCTGTGATTGCAGTTACTGCAATTGGAACTGTTTGCAGGTTCTCTTCTGTTTTACGTGCGGTGATGACGACAGCTTTCATACGCGCTGTTTTGTCTTCGCCCGCAACGTCAGAAATTGGTGCACTATCTTCTACGATTTGAGCAGATGCAGTGACGGAATTTACCGAATACGCAATAGCCAACGCAATTATTGATACACTCTTGGTGTTGATCGCTTTCATGTTTTTTCCTCCCCGCGATAGTTCTGGAAACAGACGGCTCACGGTACCGTGCTGTTAACTATTATGGCAAAACCCTATCCTTGATAAATTGTGTCGTCAATGCACAATGATCAAGTTGAACTTAGGAATGGGAGGAATAAGAATGTCTAAAGTAGTCCTGCATCAATTAGAGATATCGCCCTTTTGCGATAAGGTACGTCGTGCGCTGATTTTCAAAGATATCGCTTTTGAAACGATCAATGTGCCGATGGCTAAACTATCTGCGCTGAAGAAAATTTCGCCAATCGGTAAGGTTCCAATTCTAAAAATGGATGGTGAGGTGCTGGCCGATTCGAGTATAATTTGTCAGGCCATTGAGAAAAAAATACCTATGCCATCACTATATCCGGACAATACAAGAGACCTGGCGTTTGCGCACATTCTGGAAGATTGGGCTGATGAGAGCCTATATTTCTTTGAGATGACAATGCGATTTACATGGAAAGAAGATCGTGCACGTTGGGTGACCGAACTCTTGAAGTATGACAATGCTCTAATGCGAAAATTGGCGCGTCCAATGGTACCGGGTTTAACGAGAAAGCAGGGGGAAGCTCAAGGTATTGCCCGTAAACCAGATGCGATGATCACAGTAGAATTGCACGAACATATAAAGGCGATAAGCGGACTGTTGGAAGGCGAAAAAGACTATCTGGTGGGTGATAGTATATCGATTGCAGATATTAGTGTCGTTAGCCAGTTGGAGTGCATCGCTGGGTCGAGAGTCGGTAATGAGGTGGTGAATGTTTTTCCACTTGTCACCAAGTGGATGGAGCGGGTTGAGCAGCAAACAGGCGGTCCGGCCATCCGGTAAAAGAATGGCGCGGCACCGTTATAATGATGCTGGGGCGGATTATTTCGCCCCAGTTTTTATGAGTGGTAAAACTTTGGGACCTTTAAGATAGAAGGCGTCGATCCAGTCGACACCCGCTTCGAAGTCCACCTCATAATTGGGCATTTGATCCAGAACTGCTGCGACGGCCTGAGTGCTTTCATGCCGGCCGAGTAAGGCACCCATACAGTGATGAATGCCATGACCGAAGGCCATGTGCGCTTTGAGGTCACCTCGAGTGATATCAAAAGTATCAGCGTTCTTAAAAATACTTTCATCGCGATTGGCCGAACCGTATATCGGCATTACTATGGCATCCGCGGGAAGTGAAATACCCGCAATCTCTACTGGCTCGCGGGTACGACGGAACAAGAGTTGAATTGGCGAAATATAGCGAAGTGATTCTTCCACAAGATTGGGGATGAGACTGCGGTCTTCCATGACGAGCTTCTTCTGTTCAGGGTACTTTGACAGAAGATACAATGTATTGCCCACTGTGCTGGTGGTAGTCTCATTACCTGCGACAAGTAAGAGAACGCAGAATGCGAGGACCTCGTCTGCTGTTAGTTTTCCGTGTTCCTCTTGCGCAGAGATCATTGCGCTGAGCAAATCTGGGCCTGGTTGTTTGCGGCGGCGCTCAATGACGTCCTCGAAATAGGCGCGAAATTCTTTAGCTGAGTCCTTGATGGCCGCTCTCTGGGCTTCAGAGATATCTGCGCTGCCAAGCGTGATTTCATTTGACCATTTTCGGAAATCCTCGCGGCGGTCGCTATCAATACCCATCATTTCTGCAATGACGACGACGGGAAGTGGGGACGTAAATGCTGGTACAAAGTCCACACGATCCTGATTTAAAATGGGAGGGATCAGTTCAGAACACAGTTCAACGATGCGCGGTGTTTGCGCTTGCACGATCTTGTTCGAAAAGGCTGCCCCTAGCACGCGGCGTAAACGCGTGTGGTCTGGCTGATCACTTGATAGAACGTAGGCCGCACCTGGCGCTGGGTTGAAGTCGCCAAATGCGATTTGGATAAGCGGATCTGATGAGAACAGGTCGTGACGCTTCAGGACATGTTTGACGTCTTCGTATCGTGTGATCGCCCATGCATTGAGTTCTTCTACATAATAGACGGGTTCGTTTTCACGCAGCCATTTGTAATTAGCGTAGGGGTCGAGTTGGGTTTCGCGGTCGACGGGATTATATTTCATGAGTGACGTCCGTTGGCTGTATTTCAAGGTAGGCTGCGCGCAAGGTAAAATGCGCACAGCCTGTTTTTTATCTTGGTGATCGACTAGCCTTTCGGCATTTCGAAGCCTTCTTCCCAAAACCGCAATTGAGGCTCTGCCACACCCAGTTGATTAGCGACCATGCGGAATTCCCAGTATGTAAACTCGCGCACAATTTTTCGGTTCACATAATTATGGAAAGTGACACCACGACAGTGAGTTGTCTTTCCTTTGGCTGGCATGCCGAGGAAATCCATATTGTGCTTGGCTCTCCATATCCAGTTCATGACGCCCCATTCCTCGTAGTCGTAATTGCGTCCGAGTTTAGCGTCTCTTGTCCAGTGATCCCAGTCAGCCTGAGAATAGCCTTCAGGGGCTTCATCTTGGAATTGTGTGAATGCTTTGTTGGCGGGCCCGCCATCATAACGGATGACATCGAACTGATGAACACCTGCGGGCGCGTCTGGACCTTTATCTTCAAAAGGGAGGAACGCTCGGTAAAGAGAGTCTTTATCTGTAATGGCTTGGTTGAGAGTGATGTCCTCAAACACGAAATCATCCGCGTAGTAGTGGATAATTTCGGCCGCGCCGCCTGTGAAGAAAGTGTCAATCCAATCTTCTCCACTGCGCATATCCATTTTGCCGATGCCTTTGAAGCCCTTGCCATCATTTGGGGTGGTGGAGCCGCCTAAAAAAATAGGCGACGAAGTTGCGCATGCTCCGAGGCCGGACATGGCGCCAACCATTGCGCCACCCATTCCCAATTTTAGTAAAGAGCGGCGATCAGCGCTCAATGGCCTCGATAATTCACGTGAAAGATATGCCAGATGCATGTTGAATCCTCCCCAGGATCAATTGTATTTTTTTGAACGTTCGCCATTAGGCGGGGCAGATTATACTCTGCCGGGCTCGCAGACTCGGCTTCCAAACAATGTCACAAACCTGCATAAAGTAAACAGTTTAGATAATGAAATGTTTTCAAATTCGGTGTATACAGCTATTGCTACGGACATTCACTAAGAGGAATTGGTAAAGTGCACGCGAAGAAAAATAAAAAGCCTGAGACATTGCCAGCAGAGCAGGCGGAGCACCGCGAGCTGACCAATCGGTTGCTTCAGTTCTTTTATCCGATCCACTATCGAATCGGTATGGAGCTTGAGGAAGTCATGTGTCAGGGAAAAATCTCAAGAAAGCAGGCGGCGATCTTGTGGCTGATCCAATCACGTGTCGGCAAAGACGGTTGGATGCGTCGTAAGGAGATTGAAATCAGTCTTTCGACTTGGTTTGAGATATCGAATTCCAACGTTTCGAAACTGCTGCGAGAGTTGTCAAAGCCGCCCTTGGGTTTGGTGGAGCATATCGAAAATCCGGATTCCGGGCGTGAGAAATTGGTGCGCCTTACTCGAAATGGACGCCGCTTTGTGGATGGAATGACGGCGGCGGCTGTTGACTACCTATCGGAGCAAATATCTCATGTTGAAAACGATGAATTGGCATGGGGTGTGGACTTTTTCTCTCTGTCGTTCCGCCGGTCCGTTCGTGCAGCGCGACTCGAGGGAAGGGTCGGGCATATGGAGAAGCCACCAGTGTCTGTGATTGGAGAATTTGAGCGCTCCAAGCCTTAAATCTCAAAACGAAAAACGTATACAGTTCAGTTTATTCAGCGACCCGCCAATTGTGGTGGGTCGTTTTCATTTGGGGATAATGTCATCAAGAAACACTTGAATTTGTGCACAATCATATTTAGTGAGGAGGGAGTGTTAAGGTTAGGGAAGGATATTTCATGGATGGGCAAACAGCGCCTCACCAAGCAAACGGTTGGGCAACGCGATTGGATCCGGCCTATCAGGAAATTCTTGATCAAGCAGATAAATATGCGCGCAAGAAACTGTATCCGTTGGCCCAGAAAATGGATGATGAGGAGTGGTGGCCTGAGACCTTTTTCACTGATTTGGCTGAAGTTGGATTTCTTGGGATCAATGCGCCTGAAGAGTATGGCGGATTGGGTGCAGACTATTTAACGACCGGATTGATCGCGCAGGCGTTTGGCCGTTGGAACCATGCGCTTGGTTTGTCTTGGGTCGTTCATGAGAATTTGTTTCTAACCAACTTGGTTGCCAACGGTAGTGAAGAGCAAAAGGCGCGATTTGTACCGAAGCTTTGTACTGGCGAATATGTGGGGGCGTTAGGTTTGACAGAGCCGGGTGCGGGTTCGGATGCTTTGGGTTCAATGAGCACAAAGGCAGTGCGCGATGGTGATGATTACATCATCAATGGCAGCAAGATTTATATCACGAACGGTCCTGTTGCTGATGTGGTGCTCGTATATGCCAAAACTGACCCATCGGCTGGCTCTAAGGGTATTTCGGCATTTATTGTTGAGACAGCGACGCCAGGTTTCAAGGTTGCGCAAAAGCTTGCCAAGATGGGGTGGCGGGGCAGTCAAACAGCCGAGCTTGTCTTCGAGGATATGCGTGTGCCTGCATCAAACCGCATTCGCGCTGAGAATGAAGGCGTGAAAGTTGTGATGAGTGGCTTGGATTTGGAGCGAGCGATGATCTCTCCGCTATGCTTAGGCATTTGTGAGCGCGCATTAGAAATTAGTCTCGACTATGCGAAAACGCGTTCTCAATTCGGAAAGCCGATTGCAAGCTTTCAAATGATTCAGTCAAGGCTGGCCGATATGTATGTGAGCGTTGAGACCATGCGCGCTTATACATACCAAGTGCTCGCAAGATGTGGTGAGATTGGACACGGCGAGGGAGGGCGCGGTGAGATACACGCGCAGACAGCAGCCTCGATTCTATATGCCGCCAATACAATGAACCGGGTTCTAGACAACGCTGTGCAAATCCATGGGGGTTCTGGATATATTTGGGGGTCTGAGATCAATCGACTGTTCCGAGCGACAAAACTTATGGAGATCGGCGCGGGGACGACTGAAGTTCGTAAACTGATTATTTCAGGAGAATTATTGAAGTGAGTGCCCAAGGAAATTTGAGCGGTAAAACTGCTGTCATCGTGGGGGCTTCCAGCGGCATCAATCTCGGTGTTGCTAAACACTTGGGTGAGTTGGGTGCACGCGTGGCAATTCTTAGCCGCACCAAAGCGAAAATTGAGCAAGCTGCAGCAGAGTTGCAAGGAAGTGGTGTTGAGGCGATCGGGCTTGTTGCCGATGTCCGAAATGCTGATCAGTTGCAAACCGCATTTCAAAGCATTCATTCCCAGTTTGGGGAGTTTGATATTTTGGTTTCCGGTGCGGCGGGGAACTTCTTTGCTGATGCGAAGAATATCTCCCCAAACGGATTCAAAACAATTGTAGATATTGACCTGATTGGAACCTTTAACGTTCTACGTATGGGGTTTGATTATATGAGGCGTCCCGGTGGCTCTATGATCAATATCACCGCCCCACAAGGCAAGCGAGCCATGCCTAAACAGGCGCATGTTTGTGCGGCGAAAGCAGGTATCGATATGCTGACCAAATGCCTAGCGCTTGAATGGGGCGCTGAGGGCATCCGTGTCAACGCAGTCTCTCCGGGGCCTATTGAGGACACTGAGGGGTTTGCAAGGCTTGCAACCAATTCTGACCTTCGGGAACAAATAGAGGGCGCGTTGGCGTTGCCGCGCCTCGGGCAGCGCGTTGATATTGGCCGTGCGGTCGAGTGGATTTCCAGCGATCAGGCCTCGTTCGTAACGGGAACTATATTGGACTGCGATGGAGGTATGGTTTTAGGGAATTTATATTCCCCTGACTGATAAATTACCCTCTCTGTGTTAAAACAGCCAGGAGCGCTGCTATGTCAAAAGTTATTATCTCTTGTGCCATTACGGGGTCTATCCACACGCCGTCAATGTCGGAGTATTTGCCAATAACGCCAGACGAGATTTCTGCGTCGGCTGTTCAGGCTGCCAATGCCGGGGCGGCTATTGTGCATTTACATGCGAGAAACTCGGTGGATGGCCGTCCCGACCAAACGCCGGAGGCGTTTGAGCCGTTTCTTAAAACGATCAAACAATCATCAAACGTGATCCTAAATTTGACCACAGGTGGCTCGCCCTTCATGCCGGTAGAAGAGCGAGTGCGGCCGGCAGAGCATTGGAAGCCTGAGGTAGCCAGTCTGAATATGGGGTCTATGAACTTTGGCCTGTTTCCCATGCTGAAGCGTTATAAAACCTTCGAGCATGACTGGGAGCCAAAGATGCTTGAGGATAGTCATGATTTGGTCTTCCGGAATTCATTCAAAGATATCCGCTATGCGTTGGAAGTTCTAAATAAGTCCGGCGCGCGGTATGAGTTTGAGTGTTACGACACCAGTCATCTGTATAACCTAGAGTATTTTTGGAAAGAAGGGCTCGTGCAGGCACCGCTCTTTATACAAACATGTTTTGGATTGCTCGGTGGTATCGGCACCCATCCTGATGATGTGATGCATATGAAGCGAACCGCTGATCGACTGTTTGGTGACAACTATCATTGGTCTGTATTGGCGGCAGGGCGCCGACAAATGGAAGTCGCGGCAATGGCCGCCAGCATGGGCGGGCACGTGCGTGTTGGCTTGGAAGATAATTTATGGCTCGATAAAGGAAAACTCGCGCCGTCAAACGCAGCGCAGGTCGAACGAGTAGTGGAGATTATTCATGGGCTTGGACTGTCTGTGGCTAGCCCAGATGACGCGCGAGATATTTTGCAGCTTAAGGGCGCTGATAAGGTGGGCTTCTAAAAAGAAAATGCGAGCGACTGGATTGCATGTCGTAAAAACACCTCTATTATCGTGCCAAAATAAAATAGTGTCTAAAATGCACAATAAGGCGTATCATTGTCGTAAGGCTGTTATGCGCTAAAGGGAGAAACAGTCATGAATCCTTTCGTTACGGCGGAATCTGCACCGAATAGAATAGCTACTCTGATGTCCGATACGGGCGAGAGTATGACGTATGGCGAGTTGGCGCGACGAGCCTCTGTTATAGCAGGTTTGCTAAGGGCGCGAGGGTTTAAGAAAGGTGATCATATCGCCTTGATGCTATCCAACTCACTCGACTTTCATCCAATATGCTGGGGCGCATGGCTTGCTGGCTTGTACTTTACGCCAATTAGTACTCACCTAAAGGCGCAGGAAGTCGCTTACATTATTTCCGATAGTGGATCGCGCTGTGTGTTTGTTGATCCATCTTATTTGTCTGTCATGAAGGAGGCGCGTGAGATGTCTCCTCAAGTGACAAACTGGGTGATTTCTGGCGAGGGTCAGGATGGGTTTGAATGCTTGTTGGAGGCAGAACAAAGCGCAGACAGTTTTGAATCCAATTCTCAAACTGAAGTTGGTTCTGATATGCTGTACTCGTCCGGGACGACGGGTCGACCAAAAGGGATTTTGCCCGCGCTCGGAAAATTGCGCGATGACGTTGATCCCTTATCTGGGTTGTTGGCAAAGCTGTATGGATTTTCAGATGAGACGGTATATTTGAGTCCGGCACCCCTGTATCACGGCTCACCACTCAAGTTTACGATGGCCATTCATCGTATGGGCGGCACCAACGTCATTATACGGAAATTTGATGCTGAGCATGCACTTGCGTCAATCGAGAAGTATCGCGTGACGCATAGTCAGTGGGTGCCTACGATGATGCATCGTATGTATCGACTGCCAGACGACGCAAAGTCTCGTTATGATTTGAGTTCTCATCAAGTTGCGGTGCATGCAGCAGCGCCTTGTCCGCCCGAACTTAAACATGAGATCATTCGGTGGTGGGGTCCTGTTGTTCACGAATTTTATGCCGGTTCTGAGGCATGTGGTTTTACTGCGATCAACACAGAAGAATGGTTGTCACATCCAGGGTCTGTTGGTCGGGCAGTATTGGGCGTTGCTCACATAACCGATGAGTCCGGAAATGAGCTACCATTAGGGCAGGTGGGACATATCTATTTCTCCGATGGTCCGCAAATCAAATATCACAATGACCCAGCGAAGACGAAGTCTTCATATCTTCCGAATGGGTGGTTCACCATGGGGGATATGGGGTATCTTGATGATGAAGGATTTTTGTATTTGTCCGATCGCAAAGATTTCATGATCATTTCTGGTGGGGTCAACATTTATCCGAAAGAGATTGAGGATGTCCTGTCTATGCATCCCGCCGTTCGAGATGTTGCGGTATTTGGTATACCTCACCCGGAGTTTGGTGAAGAGGTGCGCGGCGTTATTGAGCCTGTTGAGTGGGATCCGACGTCTCAGTCTGAACTCGCGGAAGCAATGATTGAATACTGTAGAGACAAGCTTTCAGCGATTAAAGCACCGAGAGTTATAGAGTTTTTGGCAGAACTTCCCAGAATGGAAAACGGAAAACTGTATAAGAAGCAATTGCGCGCGCAGTATCTTGAGAAGTTGGCTAAGTGATGCCGGAAATCAGAAAAGTGCTAATTGCCAATCGCGGCGAAATAGCTGCGCGCATTTTGCGGACCTTGAATGAGATGGGCTTGCAAAGCGTTGTAGTGTACCATCCTGTTGATGCAAGCACTTTGGCTGTGTCGTCTGCGGACGAAATTTTTGAATTGCATGGAGCGTCTCCTGTCGCGTCTTATCTTGACGCCTCCCAAATTATCGAAGCAGCGAAGAAAACGGGGGCGGATGCTATACATCCCGGATACGGATTTTTGTCGGAGAACGCACAGTTTTCTAGGGCGTGCGCAGCGGCGGGAATAATTTTTATCGGCCCGGATGGCGACACAATTGAGTTGATGGGGGATAAGGTAGGCGCACGCAACTTCGTTGAACAGCGTGATTTCCCAGTCGCGCCGTCCGCTATAGAAGATGACGATCCAGAGACTTTCGCAGAACGCGCACGCGAGGTTGGTGCGCCACTGCTCATTAAACCCTCAGCCGGTGGCGGGGGAAAAGGCATGCGCATCGTGCGAGATCTGAGCACGCTGGAAACCGAAATTGCAACGGCGAGACGTGAGGGCGAGCGCTATTTTGGTGATGGCCGCTTGTTCGTAGAGCGATATATCGAAAAACCAAAGCACATCGAGGTGCAAGTTTTGGGTGATCAACTGGGAAATGTTGTGCACTTGTTTGAGCGCGAGTGCTCTCTTCAGAGGCGCTTTCAAAAAGTTGTAGAAGAGGCCCCGTCGCCAAGCCTGAGTAAGGCCGAGCGGAAAAATATTTGCGACGTCGCTGCAGGGATTGCAAAAGCAGCGGGTTATGTTGGCGCAGGCACTGTTGAATTTATCTATGGCGGGGGTGAGTTCTATTTTCTGGAAATGAACACCCGCATTCAAGTCGAGCATCCAGTAACAGAAGAAATCACCGGCGTGGATCTCATCGCAGAACAGGTGCGCATTGCCATGGGGGAGCCAATATCGGTTCGTCAGAAGGATTTGAAAATCACGGGTCATTCCATTGAGGTAAGGATCTACGCGGAGGATTCGGAACGAGATTTTGCGCCGACGACTGGTCCCTTGCTGAAAATGTCAGCTCCCATTGGTGAAGGCATTCGCATTGATTCTGGTGTGATGGAGGGTGGTCAGATTACCGCAGCTTTTGACCCAATGATAGCAAAGCTGATTGTGCATTCAGACGACAGAGAACAGGCCTTGGAGAAGGCCAAAGCCTGTTTAGGCGAGTATGTGATCTTAGGATGTAAGACAAATATCGATTTTCTGTGTCGCTTACTAGGTGATGAGGATGTAAAGTCGGGCGCATTCCACACTGGGTCAATTAAGGACAAAGTGGATATTTGTACGGGGCCAGATATTCAATCAGATCAGCGCGATGAACTTGTTGCGATTGCGGCTCTGATTACGCGAGAGATCCGGGATACTGCAGACGCCGTGCCGGATCTCCATAGCAAAATCGGTGGTTGGAGAAACTGATGCTACACTCTTTGACAGTAGGTGGACAAGAAGTTGAGATTGAGCTTGTTCGTGATCAAACAAGCGATGGCCATCGTCTTTCGACCGGTGACGGACGTTTCATTCGCGTTGCGTCGAGGCAAGGGGTAATCGAGGTTGATGGTCGCTTGGTTTCATATCAGGCCGCAAGATATTTGGACAAAATATTCATTCATATGAATGGCCAGACTTTCGAGCTGGATTATATTCCTCCCGTTTCCAAGTATGCGATAAACTCTGGCGCTTCAGCAGATGACGCCTTGCTCGCACCTATGCCGGGCACGGTCGTTTCTGTTGAGGTTGAGGTCGGAGATTACGTCGAGCAGGGGCAGTCTTTGATAGTGATTGAGAGCATGAAATTGGAGACCACACTTAAGTCTCCCCGCGATGGAAATGTCGAAGACGTTCATTTTGCGCTCGGTGCCAGTTTTGATCGAGATGCTGTGTTGTTATCGCTTGAAAAGGAAGCTCCAAATGAGGCGGTTTAATTCAACGGTTAATACAAGTGAGCCGTCATTTATTGAGAACTTGTTATTCAATGAGGCGTTGGCAAATGAGTTGCAGGCGCGTCAAAATGCAGCCCGTTTCACTCGCCCTCAGCGCGATATTGCAAGATTGGAAAAGCAGGGAAAACTTACGCCGCGTGCGCGCCTTGAGCATCTTTTAGACCCTGGTACGCCCTTTCTGGAGCTGTCCACATTGGCGGCTTGTGAGGCTGATTATGCCTCAGATGCTCCGGGTGCCGGTCAAATTGTCGGAATAGGTGTTGTTTCCGGAAAAGAAGTTTTGATTCGCGCGGATGATTCAACGGTTAAAGGGGGCGCTTGGTATCCGCTGTCGGTTAAAAAAATTGTCCGAGCATTAGAAATAGCGATCAACAATCGACTTCCCGTCATTCATATGTGTGACAGCGCTGGTGGATTTTTGCCATTGCAGCATGACTTTTTTGCAGATCGCTATGGCGCAGGAAGAATGTTCCGCAATCAGTGTACCTTATCCAAAATGGGCGTACCGCAGATCGCGCTCGTGCTGGGGCACTGCACGGCTGGCGGCGCTTATATTCCGGCGCTCAGCGATTATTCAGTCATAGTTGAGGGGACTGGGGCGATCTTTCTGGGCGGTCCACCGTTGGTGAAGGCGGCCACCGGTGAGGATGTCACTGTTGATGAGCTGGGGGGTGCGCGCATGCATACATCCCATTCCGGTGTTGCTGATACATATGCGAGTTCTGAATTAGAGGGCATCGCGCTTGTTCGAGAAATGGTCGAGCAATGGCGAGAGCCTGAAAAACATGGGCAGGCGCCTAAGCCAGCTGAAGAGCCGGCATATGACCCCCGGGAATTGTATGGTCTCCTCCCCAAGGACGGGCGGGTTCAGTTTGATATGCAAGAGATTATTGCTCGAATCGTGGATGGCAGTCGGTTTCAAGCCTATCAACCAGATTTCGGCAAAACACTGGTTTGCGGGTTTGCGCGCGTTCATGGACATCAAGTGGGTATACTTGCAAATAATGGTGTGCTGTTTTCCGATAGTGCGCTAAAGGCCGCACACTTTATTCAGCTGTGCGATCAAAACCGTACGCCGCTTATATTTCTACAAAACATCACAGGGTTTATGGTGGGCAAAGAGTATGAGCGTGGTGGCATAACTAAAGATGGCGCTAAAATGATTATGGCCGTGTCGGGTGCGTCTGTTCCAAAAATTACGATCAATTGTGGTGGCTCCTATGGTGCCGGAACGTATGGAATGAACGGTCGCGCATTCGATCCGCGATTCATGTTTTCATGGCCACGTTCGCAGGTTGGAGTGATGGGAGCTGAACAGGCTGCTGACGTTCTTACAACGATCAAAACGAACCAATTACGCCGGCAGGGCGAAGAGTTGAGCGATCAAGAAATTGACAACATTCGCAAGCCCGTTTTGGAAGGGTTCGCGAAAACGTCAAGTGCTTGGTATGCGACTTCAGAGATATGGGATGACGGTATTATCGATCCGCTAGATACGCGTAATGCAATCGCTATGTCGATTAGTGCAGCTTTGAATGTTCCGATCGATGAACCCCATTACGGGGTTTTTAGAATGTAAAGATGCAACGTGACATCAGGTGAGATGGACGATGCCTAATAACACCCCGTATTTATTTGCATTTTAGGCGTTGGGTTCACTGGATTGTGCCGGATCAACTCGATCCTAATAGATTGATGTGCGCTCCTCCAATGCCATCGGTGAACTGCATCGCGGGGCTAAGGTGAAACTGAACCCAGCGGTGCTTCTTTTTTGTTCCGGCGTTTCCGGATGGAGCAGCTTACTAGATTCAACCAACTGCGGCGAATATAGAATTGGGAGAGGATTAACATCAGATGGCAAACAAAATCTACAAAACGGCAGCGGATGCCCTTGAAGGGCTGTGTTTCGATGGCATGACCATCATGGCGGGGGGGTTTGGGCTGTGTGGTATTCCTGAAAATCTCATTCTGGCCCTTCGAGAGCTAGGCGTGAGGGATCTCACCGTTATTGCCAACAATGCCGGGGTGGATGATTTCGGATTGGGGCTTCTGCTACAGACGCGGCAAATCAAGAGAATGATCGCCTCCTATGTCGGGGAAAACAAGGAATTCGAACGACAGTATCTGTCAGGTGAGTTGGAGTTGGAGTTCAACCCACAGGGCACATTGGCCGAGCGATGCCGCGCTGGCGGCGCGGGCATTCCCGGATTTTACACCAAGACCGGGGTTGGCACCTTGGTGGCCGAGGGCAAAGAGCACCGCGATTTCAATGGTGAGGCTTATATTCTTGAAACCGGACTGGTGGCAGATTTGTCGATTGTGAAGGCAGAGAAGGCCGATACGCAGGGTAATTTGATTTACACTAAAACGGCGCGAAATTTTAACCCGGCCATGGCAATGGGGGGCAAGGTGACAGTGGCCGAGGTCGAAGAACTGGTACCGAGTGGTGATCTTGATCCGGACTATATTCATACACCGGGCGTTTTTGTACAGCGGGTGGTTAACGCCACGTTTGAAAAACGCATTGAGCAATGCACGACCCGCAAGCGGGAGACTGTCTAATGCCCTGGACACGTGATGAAATGGCCGCCCGCGCGGCGCAAGAACTGGAAGATGGGTTCTATGTGAATCTTGGGATTGGTATTCCGACCATGGTTGCCAATCATATTCCTGACGGCATGGATGTGACGTTGCAGTCTGAGAATGGCATGCTCGGCATGGGGCCTTTCCCCTATGAAGGCGAAGAAGACGCAGACCTCATCAATGCAGGCAAGCAGACGATCACCACCCTGCCGCGCACGAGTTTCTTTGATAGCGCAACCAGCTTTGCGATGATACGCGGCGGGCATATTCACATCGCTATTCTGGGCGCAATGGAAGTGGCCGAGAATGGAGACCTCGCCAATTGGATGATTCCGGGCAAGCTGGTCAAAGGCATGGGCGGGGCTATGGATTTAGTGGCCGGGGTTCAACGCATTGTTGTGATCTCCGATCATGCCAACAAAAAAGGCCAGTCGAAAATTTTGAAGCAATGCACCTTGCCGCTGACAGGTAAGAATGTGGTTGACCGCATTGTCACCGATTTGTGTGTGATGGATGTTGTGCCGGGAGGCTTGAAAGTCATTGAACTGGCACCAGGAGTCTCGATGGATGACGTGGTCTCCAAAACAGAAGCGACATTGGTCGATTAAGGTGAGGCCGAACACCGTTATTGACAATTTTATCAATAGCGATCATTCTAACAGTGCATCGAACACGCAGGGAGTATGTTATGAGCAGCACAACGCCTGATCTTATCGTTCGCCGAATTGAAGGTGATTTTTCCAAAGCAAAAATTCAGTGGATCGAGAAAGATCCCGAACTTGCGCAATTTTGGAATGCAGTGAGCCTTGGACTGCCTCTACTGGAGGGACATCTGATACAGGCGCTGGCGGATGCGAAAGACTATTTGCCCGAAGATCGCACCGATTTGATAGGGGATTGTGACTTGTTCGTGAAGCAAGAACAAAATCATACACTTGCTCATTTGAAGTTTAATCGTGTTGTTAAAGCCAGTGGCTTTTATCCTGATGCTGATCGCTATATCGACAAGCTAAAAAAGGAATATCAGGCGTTCAAAAAGGAGAAGGATCTCGACTTCTGTATGCATTATGCGGAAGGGTTCGAGACCGTTGGTCCTATTTTGGCTGAGTATTTTCTCGTGCAAGCGAACAAGAGACTGAAGGACGGTGGAACCGATTTGGTGACTCTGTCCCTATGGCGATGGCATCTTGCTGAGGAGTATGAACACAGGTGCTGCGCGTTTAATGTTGTTGAGGCGCTGTACGGCAGCTGGTTCAAGCGCGTGAAGGGGATCGTATTCGCGCTGTCACATCTGTTGAGCTTTGTTATTCCACTTAGCGAATATATGTTGCGAGAAGATGTAAAAACTGGGCGAATAGAAGCAGGCTTTAAAGGGAAGTGGCGAAAGTTTCGCTCGTACTCGGGCATGGTAGTCTTTGTGCTCCCACGTGTGCTCCGGGCTTTCAGTCCTTGGTACAATCCAATCAGTTTGCGTCCCCCTAAGGGCTGCAAAGAAGTGTTGGACATAGCGACGGAAACTTTGAACCTTAACACGATGGCCGATCGGGCGTATGAAACTGTCAAAACGTAAACAGTCGCTACGAGAGAAGCGCTGCTGTTTGACAATCGATGTTTGATTGAAGGTTTTTTGGTATGTCTTTTATTTGAGACTGCGATCAGTTAGTGAACAACTCAGTTTTTAGTTCTGGAACGGCTTACAATGAAATCCAACGAGGTGCCTGCACAGCGAGGAACTGCTGGGTCGAAAAGGGCCGCAAGACTGTCGCCGGAAGAGCGGCGCAATCAACTCCTTGCTACGGCTGTTCATGTATTTGCAGATAAGGGAATTGGGCAGGCTGTTCATAAGGACTTGGCCGCCGCGTCAGGTGTTTCTGTCGCGACGACGTTCCATTATTTTCCCACACGACAAGATCTAGTTGATTCCGTGCTTCAGGAAGTTGGACGTTTCTTGATTGAAGACTTTGTCGAACCGCGTGTGGCGGTGTCAGATGAGCTGGGTGCAGAAGCAATTCGCTCAATGATTATATCATTCTCTGAAGCGATTGATGATTTTGAACAATATGTGCACGTGTGGATGCAGTGGAGTGCGGCCGCAAAACAAGATTGCTGGGCGGCATATAAGGTGTTTCATGGTGCGACCGTATCCAAAATTGGTGAACTGGTTGCACGCGGAATTCAAGATGGATCAGTTGGGGAGCGCGTTCGCCCAGAATTAGCGGGTGAAATGATCATGGGTTGCGCGCGTGTTGTTGCGCAGATGAAGTTTTCTGGCGACTCCAATATACAGATTTTGGAACTCGTTGACTCATTCGTGAGCGGATACTTGTCTGGCGGCGTCGCAAAAGATTTGTAACACCTGATGTGCACATCAGTTTTTCAATTTGTTCAGCAGGCTGGCTAAGAAATCGACCATAAGGCGGTTGCGGGTTAGCGTGGCAACATCTTCGTGCACAGCTAACCAGAATGAGCGTGTGACTGAAATATCGTTTGGGAGAACCTCAATTAGGTTAGGCGTTTGGCTCGCCATGAAAGCCGGAACAATTCCAATACCGGCACCGGACGCAATTATTTCCAGTTGCGCACGGATGCTAGTGCTGCAAATTTGTGGCGTCAGGCCAGGCAAAAGCTCGTCGAAGTATCGCAATTGGGCTGAATAGATGAGATCGTCTACGTAACCCACAAGTGTATGGTTTTGCAGATCCGATCGTGATTTTATAACAGGCGCTCTATCGAGGTAGTCGCGTGTGGCAAAGAGACGAAGCGTATAGTCCGAAAGCCTGCGGATCTTTAGACGGCCTGTGTTCGGGCGTGTCAAAAGAATTGACATGTCAGCTTGTCGTTTTGGAACGCTGACAAATCCAGAGAGAGCGACGAGGTCGATATTTATTTTGGGATGACGTTCTCTAAATTGCACAAGCGCTGGCGCAATAATCGCAGATCCTAGTCCCTCGGTCACACCAAGTCGTATGCGCCCCTCTGCGCTTTGCTCAGCAGACGTTTTCGAGCGTATATCTAGGGATACAGATTCCATCGCTTCGACCTGCGTCGCCAATTGCTCGCCTGCCGGCGTAAGAATATGGCCACGGCGAGTCCGCTCGAACAAAGTCTCCCCCAAATCCTGTTCGAGACGCTTGATACGGCGACTAATAGTTGTGGCATCGACATGCAAATGCGCTGCTGTGCCTTCGAGCTTTGGTCGCCGTGTCACATCCAGAAAAATTTTGAGGTCATCCCAATTCATGGCCCCAGTATTAACCTGCAAAAACGCCGATGTCATCTGCATTTCCCTATGTTTGTCCGTATTTTTCGGATGATTAGGGTCAAGCTGAGATCAAAACATTCATGGGAAAATGCACCGTGCGCAATGTCCATCATTTCATTGCTGGTAAAACCTTCGAAGGTGATTCCAGCCACACTCGTGATATTTACAATCCAAATATTGGCGAGGTGCAGGCGAACGATTCTCTACCCTACGATCCAGAGGTGGATGTGGCGGTGCAGGCCGCAAAGGCAGCGTTGCCAGAGTGGTCAGCGACGAATCCGCAGCGCCGCGCGCGTATTTTGTTTAACTTTAAGGCGTTGCTGGAGCAAAACATTGATGAGCTAGCAGAATTGCTTTCTGCCGAGCATGGCAAGGTCGTAGCGGATTCTCGTGGCGACGTTCAGCGCGGCATTGATGTGGTTGAGTTTGCGTGTGGCGTTCCGCATTTGCAGAAGGGTGAGTATACTGAAGGTGCTGGCCCTGGGATCGACGTTTATTCTATGCGACAGCCCTTGGGTGTGTGCGCTGGCATTACTCCGTTCAACTTTCCTGCGATGATTCCTTGCTGGATGTTTGCCGTGGCAATTGCCTGTGGCAACACGTTCGTTTTGAAGCCATCTGAAAAGGACCCTTCGGTTCCTCTGCGATTGGCAGAATTGTTCTTCGAGGCCGGTGCACCTGCGGGTGTTCTGAATGTTGTGCATGGTGACAAGTCATCCGTAGACGCAATTCTTACTCATCCAGACGTCAAAGCGGTGAGCTTTGTCGGTTCGTCTGATATTGCGCAATATGTCTATGCGACAGGCACAGCAAATGGCAAGCGCGTACAAGCAATGGGTGGGGCTAAAAATCATGGTATAATTATGCCTGATTGTAATATGGAGCAGGCGGTAAAGGATATTGTCGGAGCGGCTTACGGCTCGGCCGGTGAACGCTGTATGGCGCTGCCAGTGGCCGTAACTGTTGGGCAAAATACGGGCGACGAGTTCGTCGAGCGCATGTTAGACGCGGCGCGCAGTTTGAAGGTAGGCATTTCCACCGACGCGGACGCGCATTATGGACCGGTTGTTTCGGCCGCGCACAAGGCGAAGGTTGAAGATTATATTCGGATGGGTGTTGATGAGGGCGCTGACCTGAAACTTGATGGCCGTGGGCATACCTTGCAAGGCCACAAGAACGGATACTTCATCGGACCTAGCCTTTTCGACAACGTGAAGCCGCATATGCAGTCATACAAAGAAGAGATTTTTGGACCTGTGCTTCAAGTTGTGCGGGCGGAAACATTGGAAGAAGCGGCAGCGCTACCCAGCAACCATCAGTATGGGAACGGCGTTGCCATATTCACCAGCAGTGGACGTGCTGCGCGAGAATTTGCGGCGCAGGTCAATGTTGGCATGGTGGGCGTCAACGTGCCCATCCCTGTGCCAGTTAGCTATCATACTTTTGGTGGTTGGAAGCGGTCTGCCTTTGGTGACACCAATCAACATGGACCAGAAGGTGTGCGGTTCTGGACAAAGATTAAAACAGTGACGCAGCGCTGGCCAGATGGCGATGTTGGAGATCAAGCCTTTATCATTCCAACGATGGAGTAGGCGGATCATATTGACCTGATTTCGCGTGTGGTGGCTCATGATCGTCGACGGGATGATGCGCTAGACCTGGCGAAGGAGGTCGCTGGTTATTCGATCCCCATCACTGATGGCCGCAAAAGAGTTGGCCAACCGGACTGTTGAAACTGCCAACCCCAGAAGAGGGCGCTCCTACACCGTCCTGAATCTTGTGCCTGACGTCTAAGGCTGCTTCGTGCGCGTCAATGAGGGCCACCTCTGGAAAACTGCCAATACCCATCTCACGACGCTTTCCGAGAAGGGCATATCTTACGAGCTCGGATTTACTGGCAATGTCCGACCAGCTCTTGCGAACTTGTAATATCAAGCCGTTCTCATCGGATTATCGACCCGGCTCATTCTGGCGGGCGACGATTAAGGCGACGAGCTTTGGCACGTGAGAGCCTCCCTTTCTGAGTTCTCAATCAAAAGGTTGCCGATCTGCCCCCTACATCCTACTCACCATTTTTTCGTGAATTCGACAGAACGGCATTGGACAGGAGTGAACATCACGCACCGCAATGTAGGCCAAAATATCATATAAAACAGTGAGTTATTGTGTGATTTTGAACGAGTTTGAATTTTGCTGAAAACCCACAGTGGCGGAGGAGGAGGGATTCGAACCCCCGGAACCCTTGCGAGCTCAACGGTTTTCAAGACCGCCGCATTCAACCACTCTGCCACTCCTCCGGCGGGGTCTGTTTCGTCCAGTCCGGCGGCGAATGCAAGCCCTTATCCGCATAATTTCTGACAAAAATATTTCACTAACAACCTGTTAACTTGAATGGGGCGGATTTTCTGATGGTTTACACGAGATATCTACCAAGAGCTGGTACCTTCTAATCATAAATCGGCAGAACGCCGTCCGCTTTTTGTCTTCGGACAATTAGCGGCAACTCAGAATGGGAATACATGCCATGACTCTGATTGTTTCAGGTGCACGGTCGCTTTGTGCGACGCTTTTAGGAACCGCTCTAATCGCTACTTTAGCAGCGGCGCCAGCCCATGCGGGCAAGCGAGCTCCAGCGCCAATAGTTTATCATGGCCAGCAGCAAGCCCCCCAAGAGTATAGTCAACCGGCCACGGCAACACAGCCTGCGCGTGGTGACTTACAATCGCGTGGTTACTCAAACCCGCCAGCGCCAACAGGGAAGGCGGGTAAGCGTATTGAATTCCGCTACCCAGATCAGCCACAAACGGTATACGGCAATGGCGCAGCGCGTCAGAGCGCAGATGCGGGCCCGATTGCGTTTTCTTCTTCAGAGGCCGTTATAGCGCCAGAGCAGGCGCGTCAGTATGCGAGCGTTCAAGCTCCGGAAATGTCTGTCCCAAAACCTGCTTATGATCCGGCGATCACGTCAGGTGGATTTGATGCGCGCGCTGCGGCCGCTGCAATAGGTAATGAGAGAGCAGGGGGGCAAATGCTGAGCGAGGCCCTCCCAACGCTTCAACTCGCAGAACAAAACGCGCCGATCGCGCCAGCGCAACCGTCAATGTTTGACGAAATGGGCATCGCAATTGTTTACACATCTGACTTCGTCGGTACGCAGACCGCCAATGGTGAGATCTATGATCCACAAGGCATGACCGCCGCACACCCAACATTGCCGTTGCCGAGCCTTGTTCACGTCGTAAACCCACAGACACAGCAAGAAGTCGTGGTGCGTGTAAATGATCGCGGGCCGTTCGAAGCCGGCGCAAATCTGCAATTGTCTGAAAAAGCGGCTGCCGTGATTGGTTTAGACGGGGCAGGGCAGAGCGAAGTGCAAATCCGTTACCTTGGAGAAGCGCCAGTAATCGCCGTGCAAAAACAGCCATACGCTTTTCCACCAGCGCCGAAGGTTGAACCAGAATTGGCTGGTTACTCGCAAACTTCCGCGCCGGTTCAGCCTGCAAATCTACCGTCAGCGCCATACACTCAAGCGTCAAATTACGCTGGCAACGTTTATGTTCAACTCGGCGCATTTTCGGACATCGGAAACGCTGAATATCTACGCGATCAATTGGGTGGAAACTTGGATGTGGAAGTGTCTCACGCCGTCGTAAAAGGGTCAGATTTCTTCAGGGTGCGCGTCGGACCATTCAGCTCAACTGACGATGCTGAGCGGACACGAAACTATATATCTGCCCAAGGTATCGCTAACGGACGCATTGTTCGAGACTAATAAAGACATGATATAGCCGTCAATCCATTGACGTTGATCACAAACCGGCCCTTTTTCTGGAATATCCAGAGATAGGGCCGAATTTGATTCTGCCCTCATAATTGAATGACTTCATGGAGAGCAGCTATGCGTATGCAACATAAATTGGCTTCAATAATGTCGGCAGGCATGTTGCTACTGTCTGGCAACGCCGTTGCGCAGATCATGGATTCGCCCGCAAGCCATGCCGTAATCATGGATCACGAAACGGGTGCCATCCTATGGTCCAAAAATGGCGCCGAACCAATGGTCCCGGCATCCATGACCAAAATGATGACCGCCTATCTGATCTTTGAGCTGGTCGATCGTGGTGAGATTGAGATGACAGATAAGATCACCGTGAGTGTCGATGCTTGGCGACGCGGCGGCTTTCCATCCGGCACATCAACAATGGGCCTCAAACCAAAAGATACTCCGACGGTCGAGGAGCTTCTCCACGGCGTGATTATCATGTCTGGAAATGATGCATGCATCGCCCTCGCCCAAGGAATTTCAGGATCTGAAGAAGCTTTCGCCAAACGTATGACGGCGCTCGCTCATGAAAAAGGTCTCGCATCTGCCAGTTTCAAAAATGCGACGGGTCTAGAATCCGTTGATCACGTAATCTCGGCTGAAGATTTGGCCAAGCTCGCGCGTATGACAATTGAAGACTTCCCGCAATATTATGGATGGTATGATGACGAGAACTATTCTTGGCGTGAATATACTCAAGCTAATCGCAACCCTCTATTGGGTGTCGAAGGCGCAGACGGCCTCAAAACCGGTCACCTCGAAATCTCCGGTTACGGTTTAACAGGTTCGGCCGAACGTGACGGTGTGCGCCGAACAATCGTCATTAATGGCTTGCCTTCGTCGGCTGCGCGCCGCGCTGAGGGGCAGCGCCTCCTACGCATCGCATTCAAAAGCTTTGAAACCAAAATTCTTGGCCCTGAAAATGTGGCGCTGCCAGATATGAAAGTTTGGCTTGGACAAGAGCGCATGTTGCCCGTCTCACTTGCTGAAACGGCATCCATTCCGGCGCACAAAGCCGCGTTCGAAAAAGCAACAAGCAAGGTCGTTCTATCGGCACCGCTAAAAGCGCCGATTAAGAAGGGGGCGGTCGTAGGGGCTTATCTCGTTGAGATCGAAGGTCAGGATGCGGTGGAGATTCCAGTCATTGCAGATATCGATATTGCATCGCTCGGTTTCTTCGGGCGCGCGATCGAAGGGCTCAGTACATTCGTGACGAGCGGCGCCGCTGAGGCTGAATAGCCATGTTCATTACGTTAGAAGGTGGTGAAGGTTCGGGAAAATCGACGCTGTTGCAGGCGCTTTCGGCCAGACTATCTGCCGATGGCATAGACGTTGTGACGACCCGCGAACCCGGCGGCACGCCGTTAGCTGAGGCCATCCGAAACCTCGCGCTGCATCCTCCAGGCGAAACAAGCTTCTCGCCACTCGCTGAGGCTTTGCTGATGAACGCCGCGCGTGATGACCATTTGAAAGAACTCATCCGTCCGGCATTGGTTCGCGGCGCATGGGTATTGTGTGACCGGTTCGCCGATTCAACGCGCGTCTATCAAGGGCTTGCTGGTGGTATCAGTCCCTCACTGCTTAGCTTCATAGAGAAAGACGTGATTGGACCCACCTCGCCCGATCTCACGCTCGTTTTGGATATTCCTGTTGAGTTGGCTGTTCAGCGTCGCATTGATCGCGGCTCCGCCACAGATGTCTTTGAACGCCGCGGTTTGGAATTCCATGAAAACGTCCGATCAGCGTTCCTTCAAATTGCCGATGAAAACGCTGACCGCGTAAAGACAATCGACGCCAGTCGAACTGTCGCCGAGGTTTTTGATGCCGCTTGGAACCTTATAGCCAAATTGCGTAACGGTGCGACGTTATCATGAGTGACGTCGCGTTTCCTATAATTGGCCACACCGCGTTAGAGGCTGATTTTCTCTCGGCTGTGAATTCTGGAAAACTCCATCATGGCTGGATGATCGAAGGACCGTCGGGCATCGGCAAATTGCTCATGGCAAAACGCTTCGGCATGTATCTGCTCGGTGCGCGCGGTACCGGCGAGAATCCGCTCGATGCCAGCGCGGACGATGACGTCATTTCAAAGGTCATAGCTGGCAGTCATCCTGATATTCGGATTGTGCAGCGCAAGCTCAATGATAAAGGCAAGCTGAAGCAAGACATCAATGTAGAGCAAATCCGTGAGCTCACACACTTCTTCGAGCTTAAGCCCGGCCTAGGTGGTTGGCGGATTGGTATCATCGATTCTCTGGATGAGATGAACCGTAACGCTGAAAATGCGCTTCTGAAAACATTGGAAGAGCCCTCTCACAATTGCGCTTTGTTCCTCATCAATCATGGCACCGAAACTGTTCTGCCAACAATCAGATCTCGCTGCCGCGTCGTGCGCGCTAAGCCGCTATCAAATGAAGAGACTGTAGAAGTGCTGAATCGTGAAGGTGCGCCGGCACCGGCTGCGGATGTCGCCGACGGTCGCCCCGGACGCGGTATCGCTTTGGCCAGCCCATCAGGGCTGCGTGCGGCATCGGCCGCGCGTGATTTGTTGAAGGCGATGCCACGTGTGCAAGACCAACTCGTCGCGTCCGCCACTCAAGCGGCTAGTGCCGATGAGGTCGCGCTGGATGCGTTTGTGACTGAAATCATGAGATGGCTAAAAGCCTCAGCGCTTAAGAATCCGGCCTACGCCGCAGGGTGGATGGATATCTCAAAAGTTATGAGCGAGAAGCGCAAGCTGAACATGGACGCTACACAAACGGTTTCCAAGCTCATCGCGACGCTCTATCAGATAGCTCCGCAGAAATAGTGTTTTGAAATGTTTGATACCCACGTAAATTTGCACGGCGAATACTATGCCGATGACCTGCCCGACGTTCTAGCGCGCGCCCGTGAAATCGGCGTGCGCCGCATGCTCGCGATTTGTGACCGCCTCGATAATTTCGACGCCGTCAAAACCATAGCGGATCAGCACGATGATATTTGGTGCTCCGTGGGTGTCCATCCGCACCACGCGAAAGACTTCACATCGCTCACCGTTGATGAACTCACCACACGCGCACAGGACCCCAAAGTCGTCGCGATTGGTGAAACTGGGCTAGATTTTCACTACGGCTACAGCGACGAGGAAGATCAGGTAAATTGCCTCAAAACGCACATTACTGCATCAAACTGCACGGGACTGCCCCTCATACTGCACTCGCGCGAAGCCGATGATTTGATGGCTGGGATCATCGAAGACGCCCACGCGAGAACGCCATTCGTACCCTTGCTGCACTGCTACACTGGCGGGCCAGACCTCGCGCAGCGCGCGCTCAAACTAGGCGCATACGTGTCCGTCTCTGGCATCCTTTCATTCAAAAGTGCCAAGGAAGTCAGAGCTGTAATCGAGGACGTGCCGATGGATAGGCTGATCCTCGAAACAGATTGTCCATACCTCGCACCCATGCCCATGCGAGGCCGGCGCAACGAGCCCTCATATCTCCCACACGTCGCTACAGCGCTCGCAACGCTCAAAGAAATGGACGTCGAAGACATAATGCGCATTACACAAGACAACGCCTGCACCCTGTTCAGTAAGGTCGTCGCATGAGCCAGTCAGAATACGTTTTCACGCTCCTCGGTACAGGCTCCTCTGGCGGTGTGCCGCGCATCAATGGCGATTGGGGCGACTGTGATCCTAGCGAGCCAAAGAACCATCGCACGCGCTGCTGCGCGCTCGTAGAACGCTTCGGCGCTGATGGCGGCGTCACACGGATTCTAATCGACACGTCGCCCGATCTACGCACGCAATTGCTAGCGAAAGGCGTCCCGCATATTGATGCGATCGTGTACACGCACGACCACGCAGATCAGGTGCACGGCATCGATGATGTACGCCCATATGCGATCCTAACTCGCCGCGCGATCCCCACTTACTTGAGCGAAGACACCTACAACTCTCTCGGCTCGCGCTTTGAATATTGCTTTGTGGGTAAAGGCGGCTACCCGGCCATTTTGGACACACAGCCGTTTTTTGAACCCGGTATACCTTTCACCGTGCATGGCCCTGGCGGTGACATCACTTTGTTGCCCGTGGAGATGATCCACGGCCGCATTAAGTGCTACGGTTTCAAGATTGGCGACCTAGCGTACTGCAACGACGTAAACGAAATTGCCGAGAGCAGTCTGAAATTGGTCGATGGAGTGTCCACCTTCATCGTGGATGCGCTGCGCTACACACCACACCCAAGTCACGCAAATTTGGAGCAAGCACTGGCATGGGTCGACCGGCTATCGCCCGAGCGCTCAATCCTCACCAATCTACACATCGATATGGATTACGCGACTTTAGTCGCCACTATGCCCGAGGGCGTAGAGCCAGCCTTTGATGGTCAAATGATTTACTTCAAAGCTTAGACTAAAGAAGCGTATCGCCACGAACTTTGCGCTCATGATCGAGTAGCCAACGCTTCTTCTCCAGGCCACCCGCATAGCCGGTCAGCGTCCCATCGCTGCCAATGATGCGATGACACGGGAGAATGATGGCGCACCGATTTTGCCCATTGGCGTTCGCCACAGCCCGCACAGCTTTAGGGTTTCCAATCTCCTGTGCAAGCTGTGCGTAGCTTCTGGTCTCACCAAAAGGTGTGGCCCTTAGCGCAGCCCAAACCGTGTTTTGAAACTCTGTTCCAGCCGGAGCGATCACTGAGTTGAAGCCCATTTCGCGCCCTGCGAAATAGTCACCAACCTCACGCGTTATGAGCGAGAGCGCATCACTGGATCCCGGTGTGATTGCGGCGTTAAAACCGGATCGATACCGCTCTACCGTTTGCTCAAGATTTTTGCGCGTACTGAATTCTAAGATGTGGAGGTGCTCATCATCAGCCACGGCGATCATCACACCTAGCGGCGTGTCTATGAACTCAAGAACGAAGCGTTGAACGGCTTTTGACGCGTTAGGCGCAGATCCGAACTGCTTAGCAAACGCGCCTCTAAATCCACTCGCGGAACCATACCCTGCATCTTGTTGCGCCATAATAACTGTCTCTCCATTCTCAATCGCGCTCTTCGCGTGGCTTAATCTGCTATCTCTTACATACTGCGCAAACGTCTGGCCCGTAGCGGCTTTAAACTGGCGCCGCACAGTTGCCGGGTTCATACTCAGAGCCTCAAGGTCTCTCTCTTTCCACGCATTCTCTGTTTCCGCCGCGACGAGAGATTTTAAACGCTTCACGAGGTCTGGTTCAGCGTCAGGCTCTCTCTCTGGCTTACATCTTTTGCAATTCCGAAACCCCGCGGCGTGTGCCTCGCTGAGGGATCCGACGAAGGACAGGTTATGAGGGTAGGGCGTTCGTGCCGGGCAAATAGGCCGACAAACAATCCCGGTGGTTTTAACACACACGAATACGACGCCATCATATTCAGGATCTTTGCGAGTTAACGCGTCATAAAGAGTATCAAAGTCGGCTAGCGTGCAAGTCATGATGAGACAGTAACCGATAAATTCACTTAGCATCGACGAAAAACGTGCATGACAGTTCTGTATCTCCACATATAGCGGCTCATAAGCGATATAAGCCCGACATTCAATTTCCCATAATGTAGATTATGCGTTCGGCCGGTAGTCTCAATAATGGTGCGTATAGTCGGCCATCGTATCAAGTTTCTTGCTAAACAAACGGAACTTGCGTGTGCAGAATTTGGTGCGTAGATTTTGAGCATGGCCTTACGCTCAGTCTCACAACCCACCCTTCCCCGGATCCTGAATACGCCGCTTTCAATTGGGCGCGGTTCATTACCGAATTATTGGGTTACAATTTATTGCCAGCTAGATTTAGCCAAATTGCAGCCCTCCACTCAACGTAAGAAGCTCGCTGCCATTGACCGTTTCTATCGCTTCTGTGAACGTCAGAAAGTGTGTCGTTTGGATTATATCCCGGCCCAGACCACAAGACAGACTAAATATACCCGCCGCTCTCCGACTCCGACAGAAATGCCATTACAAAGGGACCATCGACAAGTTAATCCATCGCATCGCCATGAGGCTTTCAAACGACCATCCGCTTCAGGGTCGTCGCCACATTCAGAGCCGCGCGCTCTGAGCCTCCCTCAGAAGAATTTCCGCCAGCGCCTGTGGCTGGGTATTCATGGCTTGATGCCCCGCATCAAGCTGGACTAGCTTCTCAGCATAGAAACGCTGCGCAAACCGCTCCTGCCAAGGGGGCGTCAGGATCCTGTCCCTGCGACAGACCACATATGTTGCAGGCGTCGCTGCACAAACATCATAAGCCCAGTCACGGAAATGACTGCACGCTTCCGGCCACTCATCCTGCCCTAACCCTGCGAGGAATACGTCCTTTTCCGCGAGGGTCATGTCATTGCAGAACATCGTCTCGAATAATTGCATTGGCGTCGTCGTCGCCAGGTCCAGCGGCCAACCGACCTCATCAGGATTAGATCCATGCAAGCCTGTACCAAGCATCTCCATCAACGTCTGACCGGGCGAAGGAGCGGATGTGGAGACATGCACCACACGGCCCAACCTCGCGCCTGTTTTCGTCAGCAAACCCGGAATCAGAGTTCCGGCCTGTGAGTGCCCAACTAATACAGCGTTCCTGGCATCGAAGCGGTTTATATCCTCGCTCAATTCAGCAATCACATCGGACGCCGTCAATTTCGATGTATCCATTTTCCTCTTATGGCCGCAACCGGGCACATCCAGGGCCAGTATCCTGAGAGCAATATCCGGAGCCTGAACCTTCAACGCAGCGACTGTTTTATCCCAGACCCAACCGCCCTGCTTCCCACCGTGGAGAAAAATAAAATCTGTCTGCATTTCCATTTTAATTCTCCTAATAGAAACAGCCCGTTTGCTCTGAGTAAAGGGACTGCCTCATGACTTGTCCTCTTAGCCATGCCCGTACATGGCACCAAAGAGTTTGCGAATCTGAATACCGTATGGGGTTACCTGTAATCTTGTTGTTGAACCCCAATGCCTGTTCAAGGCTCGAGCCCGTAACTTGGAATGTCAGGTTCAGCGTAAGCTGCTGCAGATCGTTGACGTTCTGGATAGTCTTGTCCCGCAGTGCAGCCCCACTCACTGCAGTAACGGCCACCGGGATGGTTTGAATGCTCTCATCAGTACGACGTGCCGTCACCACATCGGGGTCCATGATTTTCTTGACGGCTGCGTCTTCGCCTTCGGATGACAGAGCGTTCGCTACACCAGCATTGCACATCGCCGACAGACTGACGCCCGCATTAACTACTTGACGATAATTCAATATCAATTTTCCGTCTGGATTTTTGCTATTTGACGATTAGTCAATTCATATATGCCAATTATACAGGGATATTGAGGGAAATAGCGTACTGGGAAACGTCTCTCACAATTCTTTTTGTGACATTATTTCAATAAGTTAAGCCGATACACGACGTTGAAATCTGACTATTTGTCACATTATTTCGCCTATCAGATTGCGGGTTGGCTGAAGCAAACATATCGGGAAGCAGAACACCGCCGCGTGTCCCATGAAACGATCTGCAAATACCTGTGTTTTCAGGCGCGCGGCGTTCTGAAGTAAGAGCTACAGACGCATTTGAGGCCCAAGCGCGCTATCCGTCGATCAAGACAAGCCACGCTCAAGAGAACTGGGAGCGGCCAGATAAAGGTTGCCGTCTCGATCAGCGAGAGACCCGCCTCAGTCGAGGCCCGCCCAGTTCCAGATCATTGGGAGGGCGATCTATTTGCCGGGTCGAAGAACAGCTACATCGCCACATTGGTGGAACGACACACGCGCTAATCAGCCAGTCCCGCAAACTACCCAACGAACTGTACAAGTCTTTGAACTGGGACAGAGGAAAGGGGCTTGCGGACCACAAACGGTTTACATTGACGACCAAAGCCTAACCCTGTTAGGCCCGATCCATGGTCAAAATCCCAACAATTGTTACTGACCCCTACCCCGTAAAGTCAAAGCCGGAGCTGTCAGCTTCAGACTGCGCCGCCGCAACGATCGTATGGTCAATGACCTGATCGATACTGTACCAAGCTGCTTCGCCAGAGAACCAAAATCCGTCAATGTTAGACAGAGTATCTGTGTCACCTCCGGGTTTCTCTACGCTGACGGTGCCATCTGCATTCCGCGTATAGATGTAATCGCTTTCTGATCCCGCATAGTCCACTTGGTCGTATTCGGACCCGCCACCATCAATCACATCGCTGCCTGAGGACGCGTTAATAACGTCAACTCCACCAAGACCGGATATGGTGTCGTCACCACCCGTTCCGGTTAAAATGTCATCGCTATTTGTGCCGGTAACAATGGCGCCTGATGTAGAGGAATCTAGCGCCTGATCGATACTGTACCACGCTGCTTCACCGCCGAACCAAAATCCATCGATACTTGTCAGCGCATCAACGCCGCCGCCCGGCTTGGTAACAGCTACGGAGCCATCAATATTCAGTTCAAAAACATAATCGGATAGACTGCCAGAGTAATCGACTTGGTCATATTCGGATCCACCACCATCAATAGTGTCATTCCCCGAAGACTCTGAAATCTTGTCGGAACCCGCTAGCCCTGAAATTTGATCATCACCAGACGTTCCTACCAAATAGTCGTCACCATTAGTGCCAACGATATCAGGACTAGAGCCGACCGCCTGATCAATACTGTACCAAGCGCCTTCGCCGGAGAACCAAAATCCCTCGATTGAATAAAGTGTATCAACGTCACCATTAGGCTTTACGACTGTGACCACACCTGCCGCATCGCGGGTGAATGTGTAGTCAGACAACTGACCATCATAATCGACTTGGTCATATTCCTGTGGTTCGGTTACACCTGCTGCTGCACCATAGATGGTGTCATCGCCTGCGGACTCGCTAAATACGTCGTTGCCCCCTAAGCCCTCGAAGAGGTCATCTCCAGCGGTGCCAGATAGAACGTCATCGCCGGCTGTACCAACAATTTGATTTACCGGATCACCGACTTCAAAGGCGTTGTATTCCGCCAACATGGCATCCAAGCCATCTGTCGTATTACTCTCGTGCACCAACACAGAGAAATCGGCGCCTTGATCAATCGCGATCGCCGCCAGCAAACCGCTGCCAGACTGCAGTGTCACTGGTTCAATATCTGCGATTGGGTCAGCATAAGCTTCGTCAGCAGATACGATCTCCCAGCCATCGGCTTCGAGTGCGCGAATAGCATCATCGATAAACATCGCGGCTAGATCGTTTTCGTGAAGCAACAAAGTTTGAACGGGAGAGCGCCCAAGGGTTGTTTGCCCTAAGTCATCAAAATAGTTCGCCGCGGAAACGATCATGTCGACATAAGCGTCGCGGACGCCGTTTAAGTCGTAATACTCACCATTAGCGACAGCGTTAGACAGGAGATTGACCATATACCAATCAAAAGTATCGACGGTCACGTAGCCGTTCTCTAGCCCCAACTGATCGAGGCCATCTCTGTATGCCTCTCGCATACCAACAGTGTTACCTTCATCGAGGTATGGGAAACGAAACCACGGGCGGTGATTGCTAAAGTCTGACAGGATGGCATCAGCCGCTGCGATATCATTCATAAATTCTGAGACGCCAGTGCTACTGGCAGCAGCATGACTGTCTGTGTGGTTTGCAATGAGGTGCCCCCCATCATTGTAGGCAGCGAGGCGCGCCATAGCGTTCGCGACTTCCAAATCATGCGTC
The DNA here is from genome assembly GCA_033851975.1 of Hyphomonas sp. Taxonomy (GTDB): domain Bacteria; phylum Pseudomonadota; class Alphaproteobacteria; order Caulobacterales; family Hyphomonadaceae; genus Hyphomonas. The sequence continues at coordinate 475,591 of JAWSVJ010000003.1, forward strand.
GTCGCGAAGAAGGTAGCTTCTGCGCCAACGGAAGCCAGCGCTTCCAACAACATTTGGGTGCGCTCTTCGCCTGTAAGCAAGGGTCCGCCATACATCGGTGCGTCGTCAAACGTGATTGCAATTTTCTTTGCCATGCTAGTGCCTCTACAATGTGAAACTAACTCAGTGCGTTCTGCACCCAACTGTTGCTAGAAAGTTTGTCACCCGCAAACAAGTGCTAAAATGACAAAATTATCGAGTATTTTCAATCACGTTGCCATGATCAATACCCAACACATCCCAACAAGAAGTATAGTCGCGTGAAGATCGCTTCACGCGTGAATTGTCTCAGTAAAACCGTTACTGAGGCCACATGTGCACTTTTTGAGCCAGTTTTACTGCTGCAGCCTAAGGGCCACCAACCACTTACTGCCCCTGATCTTTCATGTGGGAATATTCGTCCCGAAGTCCCAAGAACAAACTGATACAACACGTTAGCAAGATCAGGATAAATGGTAATGAGGCCGCTATCGTTCCGGCCTGCAGAGATTGCAAAGCCTCGGTTCCGCCGCCGTATAGCAATGCCGACGCGGTAACACCTATCAAAGCCGCCCAGAATACGCGCTGCGTTACGGGCGTCTTGGTTTTCCCACCGCTCGTAATGGTGTCGACAACCAAGGCGCCAGAATCCGCCGAGGTAACGATGAATACAATCAACAGAGCAATAGCGGCGCCAGATGTGAATTTGGCGAGAGGAAGATCCCGTAGCATTTGGAACAATACGAGTGACGCATCCGTCATTCCACCTGACAATTCCGTGTCTGGCGTGTTGTGCAGCAGCAAGGCAGTCTCACCAAATGCAGTAAACCAAATGATGCAAATCAAAAACGGCGCGATCAGCACGACAGCAAAATACTCTCGCACTGTCCTTCCCCGAGAAATACGCGCGATAAACATCCCGACAAATGGTGACCATGATATCCACCACGCCCAATAGAATATCGTCCAATCGTGGAAGAATAACGTATCAGTTCTGCCGACCCAGTTAGTAAGCGCGGGCGTATCAACCACGTAGCCCCACACATTTTCCCACATTCCAGTAAGGATGAGAGTTGTGGGGCCAGCGATAACCACAAACAACAACAGGGCAAAGGCAACGACCATATTGATGTTGCTCAGTAGTTTCACTCCACCATCCAATCCCCTTAGGACCGAACCGATGGCCAGTGCTGTCATTACTACGATCAATCCGATTTGCAGGAGCAAATTGGGTTCAAAACCGAACAAGTAACCCAACCCACTCGTTGCTTGTGTCGCTCCAATCCCAATCGTGGTGGCGAGGCCGAATACGGTTGAAACAACCGCGATCAAGTCAATGATGTGCCCAGGCCAGCCCCAAACGCGGTCTCCCAACAAAGGATAAAAGGCTGAGCGTATGCTGAGAGGCAGTCCTTTATTGTGAGCAAAAAAGCCAAGCGCGAGGCCTACAACAGCATAAATTGCCCACGGTGCGAGGCCCCAGTGAAACAAAGTCGCGCTAAAGGCGAGACGCTCTGCATTTTCGCTTAAAGGCTCTGCGCCGAGCGGAATTCCGTACCACTCAGTATAATAGGCTAGCGGTTCTGCTGCGCCATAAAACATAAAACCAACGCCGACACCCGCTGCGAACAACATCGCGATCCATGACATTATCGAGTGATCGGGTGTCGCCGCCTGCCCGCCTAATCGAATGCGCCCGAGAGGGCTAAAGGCAAGCCCGAGGCAGAAAATCAGAATGACCACCGGCGTGGCGGCAAACAGCCAATCAAGGTTCTGGAGAGTCCACGTCTTCGCCTGTGTTAGGTAGCTTTTGGACTGATCTGGGAACAAAAGCGTGAGCAAGGAAAACAGAACAACGAGACCGGAACTGAGGAAAAAGACCGGGTTATGGATGTCCAGCCCCATAACCTCCACATTGTCTTGTCCGACTTCATAGTCGGTATCATACTCTGCAATTTGCGGTTCATCGGCGTCGGCGTTCTCTGTGGTATCTGTCATTTATAGGGTGTGCATGATTTATGTCCGTCTTAGAAGGATAAATCCGCTGCAACTCGAAACATTTTCACCCGAAACCGCGTGAAACTGGTGCCATTGGGTAACACTCTGTGACGAACTTCGAAATAAATGCAGTGATTTTCCTTTCGATTGCCGAAACAATTGTATAGCTCACTCCAATTACATTTTGAGTCGCATAAAGTGCAATTTTGACGAGCATTCTTGCAATTCGACTCTTTATCCCGCCGGAGGACTATCAATGAATAAGTTTATGTATGGCGCCTCGCTCATTGCGATGGCCAGCCTCATAACACCACAAGCGATTGCGCAGGAAGAGGCTGACGCACCGGCAGAAGAGCGCCGTTTAACCGCTGTTACCGTTACCGCTACCAAGCGCGCTGAGAGCGCTCAAAGCATCCCAGTTGCTGTTACAGCGCTCGGCTCTCAGGAGCTCGAACAGCTTGGCATCAAGAATTTCAGTGACTACCTCGTGCAATTGCCGGGCGTTACAGCAGGCGGTTCAGGCCCCGGCCAAAATACAATTTACATTCGTGGTTTGGCCTCAACAACGCCAAACTTGACGACTGCGGGTGTTGCCGGCTTGGCACCAAACGTGGCGTTCTATTTGGACGAACAGCCTGTATCACAGCCTGGCCGCAACCTTGATGTTTATGCTGCTGACCTAGAGCGCGTAGAGGTCCTTTCAGGACCACAGGGAACGCTGTTTGGTGCGAGCTCACAAGCGGGTACTGTTCGCCTGATCACGAACAAGCCATCACTTGATGGTTTTGACGCAAACTTCAAAGCGTTCACGTCTTCCACTGAAGGCGGCGAGATGAGCAATGGCGTCGAGGCCGTTATCAACGTCCCACTTAGCGATAAGTTCGCAGTGCGCGGTGTGTTCTACACCGACAATCAGGGCGGCTATATCGACAATGTCGGCGGCACGCTCAACGCATCTGAATCCGCTCGCTTCCGTTCAGCAGGGACTGTTCGTGCAAATGGCACGACTGTGAACGCGACACGAGCCGGCTTCCAAGCTGGCGCTGATCTGTCAGGCGTAAACTTCATCAACGCTGATAATTCTACGATTACCGAAAAGAATTTCAACGACACATCCTATCAAGGTTTCCGCCTCAGCGGTCTGTACGAGATTAATAGCGATTGGTCGCTACTTGTGTCGCACATGCAGCAAAATCTCGATTCAGAAGGTGTTTTCTTCTCAGATCCAGAGCTGGGCGACTATGAAGTCACCCGATTCACGGATGAAGAACTCGAAGACAGCTTCCACAACACAAGCTGGACTCTCGAAGGCCGCCTGGCTTCACTTGAGGCAGTCTACACCGGTGCTTACACAGAGCGCACAACCGATCAGGTCGTCGACTATTCCGATTACCTCTTCGTTGGTCAGTATCTGCCATACTATATCTGCGACGGCTCAGTCACATATCCGGGCGGCGCTCCTACTGGAACCTGCCAAGCACCTGACCTGTTCGTGAAGTCTGGAACAGAAACAAAAGTTCAAACCCACGAACTTCGTTTCAACACACCTGTCGAAAACCGCATCCGCGCAACATTCGGCGGTTTCTACAGCGATCTTGAGCTGACAGAATTGAACGACTTCACATACCCTGGTTCAACTCAGGTTATTGGCTTCAGTGGTCTAACAGGTTTTGCGCCTAACTACCCGCTTACCAATACCGCTGTAACAGGTGTAGTTGGCGCCGCTGGTGCTGGTTACTTCAGCGAAGCAGGCCCCTTCCCTGAAGGCGTAATCTTCCGCAACGATGTGCTTCGTACCGACAAACAAATGGGCCTTTTCGGTGAGACCACATTCGATATTTCCGATCAGCTTGCGCTGACAGTTGGTGCCCGTTGGTATGACATCGAAGTTGATTTGGAAGGCAGTGCTAACTCTTCCTTCTTCAACCTCGGTCAAACCACTGATGCACAACGCGCTGGTACGAACATCTCTACTCAGTTCGCGCCTAACAACACTGTCGGTGCGCCAGATAAAGCTGCTACTGATGGCTTCATCTACAAAGTCACCGGCGAGTGGACACCGAATGAGGATATGCTGTTTTACGCAACATATTCTGAAGGCTTCCGCCCCGGCCTACTCAACCGTCCAGGCGGTCGTCCAGGCCCGAACGGCTACACAGTGCCTTACGCCTTGGATACAGATGACGTGAACAATTATGAATTTGGTTGGAAGACCGAATTGTTCGACAACTCCTTGCGCTTCAACGGCTCAATTTTCTTTGTTGAGATCGAGAACCTGCAAACGACGATCCTAGATCCGTCCATCACCAACCTCTTCTTCTCAGACAACGCTGCGAACGCTGAGATTACAGGTATCGAAGGTGACTTCACATGGGCGCCAGCGTCTATTGAAGGCCTAACAGTTGCCGGTGCATTCTCGATCCTCGACACTGAGATCACAGATGTGCTTACGCCAACGAATGATGTGGTGTTGGGTTCAAGCCTCGCATTTGCTCCTGAGTTCCAGGGCAACATCCGCGCACGTTATGAGTGGGACCTTGAGCAAGAAATTGACGGCTCACGTCTGACAGCTCACTTCATGCCACAGCTTACGATTTCAGATGATAGCGTCAGCGACATCATCGAAATCAACAAAGCTCAAATTGACGGCTGGACAACACTTGGCGCGACGCTCGGTGTGACGGCTGACAATTGGGGCGCTGAACTCTACGCAACCAACCTTACGAATGAGTATGCTGAGATGAGCAACAACTTCGTAAATGATCGTGAGCGGCTCACACCAATGCGCCCGCGCACTATCGGAATGCGTGTGTCATATAACTACTAGGGTTTTTCTAAAATCCATTCTCATTCAGCAGCGTCCCGGCTATAGTCGGGACGCTGTTTTCAATTCAGGCTCTGGTATACATGACCCAATCGCAAACTATCGATCCATTCGCCGAGCGCCTTAAAGGCGTACAAGCTGCTATGCAAAAAGGTGATTTTGACAGCGCGCTAAGCATGTCCGAGATGGTTCTCTCCGAAGTGCCGGGTCACCAGAGCGCACTTTACTGCGCGGCTGTTTGTTGCCGGTACAAAGCTCAATATGACGACGCGCGAGATTATCTGGAGACGTTGAAGAAGCTGTCCCCAGACCACGGCCGAGCCTATCAGGAAGAAGGTCACCTCCATCGTGTCACAGGACAAATTTCAGACGCCGCCTTATCATATCAAAGAGCCACGCAATACAATCCGGCACTGATAGCGAGCTGGAACCAGCTCGCCGATATGAGGCGTCAATTGAGCCAACAAAACGAAGCGCAACAAGCTCTGCTCCAAGCTCAGCGCTTGCAAGCCATGCCCAAAGCACTTCTCGCCGTAACCAACCATATTCATGAAGGCCGCATCTTGGTCGCCGAAGAATTAGCGCGCGCCTTCATGCAAAAGAACCCTAGCCATGTCGAAGGTATGCGTCTCCTCGCAGATATCGGCACGCGGCTGGGTGTTCACGACGACGCTGACCTGCTTTTGGAGGCGGCGAGCGAGTTAGAGCCCGACAATCTACAGATCAGAATTGATCGTATCCAAGTCCTGAGAAAGCGGCAAAAGTTTGCGGCAGCCTTGGAAGAAGCCGAAGCGCTATATGCGCGCGAACCAAACAGCCCAGTATTTCGCTCGCTCCTCTCCATCGAGCAATTGCAAGCAGGTGACTACGAGAGCGCACTTGATGGCTTCGATATAGTACTACAGCAAGTTCCAAATGACCCGGCCACTCTAACCTCTAGAGGCCACGCGCTTAAAACATTCGGCCGCACAGATGACGCGATTGCCTCCTATCGCGCCGCGACTATTGCAGACCCAGCTTACGGTGAAGCATGGTACGCACTCGCAAATTTGAAAACCTTCAAGTTCAACTCCGCTGAGTTCGCCGCGATGAAGAAAATTGCTCAGAGTGCTGACCTATCACACATGGCGCGCGTGAATCTCCATTTTGCTCTGGCCAAGGCCTGTGAAGATGCTGGCGAGTTTGAGGATGCTTTCCATAATTACACGCAAGGAAACACACTCAAATCAAGGCAAACACGATATACCACTGAGCAAATGGTGGAAGAATTCGATGCCCAAAAATTACACTGCACTTCATCCCTATTTCAAAGTCAGGCCCTAAAAGGCTGTGACGCCCCAGACCCGATATTCATCGTGGGGCTACCTCGCGCTGGCTCAACCTTAATCGAACAAATTCTAGCGTCGCACAGCCAAGTGGATGGCACCCTTGAACTGCCAAACGTCCTCTCGCTCGCCCACAAATTACGCGGCCGAAAGCAACTCACAGATCGGCAGCGTTACCCCCGAATTTTGCACGATCTATCAGGTGAGCAACTAACGGAACTGGGGCAAAGCTACATCGATGGAACCCAAATCCACCGCAAAGGCGCAGCGTTTTTCACAGATAAAATGCCAAACAATTTCCGGCACATTGGTCTCATTCACCTCATCCTGCCGAATGCAAAAATCATCGATGCGAGGCGAGACCCGATGGATTGCTGCTGGTCTGGTTTCAAACAACTCTTTGCTGAGGGACAGGAATTCTCCTACTCGCTAGAAGACATTGGCCACTATTACAGTGCCTACGTAGATCTAATGACCCATTGGGATAACGTCTTACCAGAAGGACGTGTGCTGAAGGTGCAACATGAAAATGTTCTCACAAATGTAGAAGAACAAGTTCGGCGCATTCTCGACTATTGCGACCTACCGTTTGAGCAAGCGTGTGTCGATTTTCATGAGAATAAGCGCGCCGTTCGCACGGCCAGCTCTGAGCAGGTTCGCCAGCCAATTAATCGGGATGGAGTCAAACAATGGTTGCCTTATGAGGCGTTCCTTGATCCACTCAAAACGGCCTTAGATGAACATTGAATACGAACAAAGGGGCGCCAAAATGAACGACAGACTCGACAATGTACTCATCGCGATGCGCCAGATTCAGCGCCAGACAGAGTTTGCCTCTCGGAAGCTTGCTGCAACCGCTAAGCTCACCCCGTCACAGCTGAAAGTACTCCAATGTTTACAAGAGAATGGCCGCATTTCTGCCGGCGCAATCTCTGACAAAATAAATCTTAAACATGCCACCATCACCAGCTTGCTTGATCGGTTAGAGCGCAACGGGATGGTTTCTCGCGAACGCAGCACCACAGACCGCCGTAAAGTTATGGTCACGATCCTATCCGTTGGCCAAGATGCCATATTGAAGGCTCAAGATGGGCTGCAGGAGAAGTTTGGGGCGCGTTATAACGAGTTGGACGATTGGGAGCAGGCAATGCTCGTCGCGGCGCTAGAAAGATTATCGCAACTGCTAGATGCCGCAGATCTAGATGCCGCACCAATTCTTGAATTTGGTGAGCTGTGCGATGATCCTTGATAAGCTCGTTCGACGCCAAAATTCGCAAGTTCTTGAGGGGTGAATTTCAAGGTCATGAATGCATTTATGATTGGAGCTATCTCCGTCTCGATCCTGCCCATCATCACCCTTGTCATATTCAACAAGCTGGTCGCTAAACGGCAAAAGGTTAGGAGTGCATGGTCGGATATTGATGTGTGGCTAAACCGCCGTGCCGATATCATCCCTTCGCTCATAGAGACCGTCAAAGGCTACGCGGCATATGAGAGTAAATCCCTCGCGGACATCGCAAAACAAAGAACCGAAACTCTCGCCGCTTCGTCCGCTATGGATGTGCGCGCGAAAGCCGAAGAAAGCTTATCGCCTCCCTTGGGTCGTCTCATCCTTATCGCCGAAGACTATCCAGATTTGAAAGCAAGTGAGAACTTTCTCGAACTCCAACAGGCTCTTGCCGAATGCGAAGAGAACATCGAAATGTCACGGCGATATTACAATGGGGTCGTGAAGGAGTTTAACGTCTTTGCTCGCATGTTTCCCATATCAATAATCGCCAATATATTCGGTTTCAACGTGGCTGAATATTTTGGCCTCTCCCGCTCATAAGCTCTCCGTCTATTAGGACACAACCTGCTCATGAAATTCCTTGTTCCGATTTTTGCTTACGTGCTCTTGATGGTCGCACCAGCTTATGGTGACGAACGTATTTTATCATACGATGTAGAGATCAACGTGGAGGAAACCGGCGACCTTTTGATCGAGGAACGAATTCAAGTTAACGCCGAAGGATACAGTATTCGTCGCGGAATATTCAGAGACCTACCGATCAAGTCGGCAAGCGGAGGCAAAACAAGATACGAAATTCAAAGCGTATCCAGAAATGCCGAGCCGGAAACCTACCAAACAGAACGTGAGGGAAATGCGTTTCGTATCAGGATTGGCAATGCCAGTCGTTTGCTCGATCCCGGCGTCCACGAGTATGCGATCCAATATCGCGTCAAAAAGCAAATCCGCTTCTTCGAAGATCGAGATGAACTCTATTGGAACGTTACCGGGTCGTATTGGGATTTTCCGATCGAAACTGCATCAGTTCGCATCAAACTGCCCGCTGGTGCACGCGTCCAAGATACGTCGAGTTACACTGGCGCCAGAGGTTCGACTGAAGCTAACGCGCGCTATTTCATGGAGGGCGGCGAGCATGTGTTCAAAACAATCAACGGCCTACCCGGGCGTAGCGGCCTAACTATCTCTCTATCGTTTGATGAGGGCTTGGTTCAACGCCCGTCATTCATCCATCGTTTGATGCAGTCATTGTTTAAATCGCTCCCAATGATGTTCTTTGCAGGTGGAGCAATTTGGATTTGGCGGTGGCTTCACGACGCTTACCTAAAGGTTGGCGTTGATCCCGCTAAGTACCCTGTAACAGTGGAGTTTTCGCCCCCGAAAGATATTAGCGCCGCAGCCGCAGTTTTCATTGTTGGCCGCTCTCAACCTTCCGATAAAATGCTCCTAGCCGCCCTGCTTCAGCTGGGTATAAGGCAAGCTATTCGTTTGGATGTTGAGGACAAGAAGAACGCGACAATTTCCAAAGGCACAGCAGACATTACGGACTTAGGCTTGGGCGCCGCTGAAAATGCATTCGTCAAAAAGCTATTCAGCTCAGGCAATGTCGTCTCGCTTGATGGATCCTACGATAAAGAATTCACGTCCGCGTACTCAACTCTTAAGGCGAAGATGAAAAGCCGATACGGGCGTTGGTTCAAGTGGAACCAAGGATATTTGGTGGCGGGTGTGTTTTTTGGAATCGGACTTTCGGTGCTCACATTTTTCATTCTTGGCTTCGTGGGCGCCCCGCCGGCATATTTGTCTTACTTGGCGATAGGGTGTACCGCTCTGGTCGTGGTTTACAGTATTTACGCTTACTTGCTCCCCGCCCCGACCAAGAAGGGTTATCGCATACGTAACCACCTACTTGGCTTTAAAGAGTACCTGCAGACGGCCGAAGCCCAATACCTCAATATGGGCGACGCGACGCTAAATGCGCCTCCGGTAATGAGCGCAGAATTGTACGAACGCTTTCTCCCCTACGCAGTGGCACTGGATGTTGAAAAGCCGTGGACCAAATATTTTGAAACCGTCATGCCCAGGGAAGCCGAGACGTTCCGCAGCGCTTGGACGGACTCGAGTCATTGGAACACAGTTGGCGATATGCGCTCGGCCCTTCCAGCGCTCTCCTCATCACTCGGCGCGGCCAGGGTCGCGCCGAGTTCTAGCAGCTCAAGTGGCTCTGGATTTAGCGGAGGCGGGTTCTCCGGCGGCGGCGGTGGTGGTGGTGGTGGCGGCGGCTGGTAGTTTACGTTACGGGATAGAACGACCTCGGCACTTAAACCTGCTGAAATACAAAAAACGCAATGGGATGAGACTATGCTTGAAGGCTTGAAAGTACTTGAATACGCCACATACATGGCTGCGCCGGGCGCGGGCGCAATTTTGTCTGACTGGGGCGCAGACGTTATCAAAATTGAACCACCAAAGGGCGACCCGATTCGTGGATTTTTCAGAACGATCGGCACTGATATTGAGGACAATCCAGTTTTCGATTTCGACAATCGCGGCAAAAAATCAATCGTAGTTGATACCTCTACTAAAGAAGGCCAAGACCTTCTCCGCAAGATGATTAAAGACGCCGACGTTTTTCTCACAAATGTTCGCCCCGGCGGATTGGAACGCTCTGGACTGGACTATGATAGCCTAAAGGAACTCAATCCTCGTTTGGTCTACTGCTCCCTAACGGGGTACGGACTTGAAGGTGAAGATGCTGATCGCCCGGGGTTTGATATCGCCAGTTTTTGGTGCCGCACTGGCGTCGCAAATCTTACAATTCCCAAGGGTACGGACCCGTACGCCCTTCGAACCGCTTTCGGTGACCATACAACGTCAATATCTGCAGCAGCGGGTATATTGGCAGCACTATTTGAGGCTCAAAAAACGGGCAAAGGTCGTCTTGTCGAAGCCTCCCTTTTCCGTACTGGACTCTATGCTCTGGGGTCAGATTTCGCAATCCAACTGGCGTTTAACAAAATCGCCTCCACTAAGGGTCGATATGAGCAAAATCTGCCTATCACAAATTTCTTCAAATCCAGCGACGATCATTGGATTTGTATAGTCGCACGGCAGGGAAATACCGATTGGGAGCCATTGTGCAAAGCCCTAGGAATTGAGCAATACGTTGAAGATGAGCGCTTCACTTCAGCAAAAGCGCGTCGCGCTAACCAGCGCATCATTGTTGAAATTATGGATAAGGCGTTCGCTAAGTACACCAAAGAAGAAATGGCGGGACGACTAGATGAGCAATCTATCGCTTGGTCTCCAGTGCAAACGCTCGCCGAAGTCGCTAAAGACCCGCAGGCGATTTCTGCTGGGGCAATTGTGCAAACACCAAGTGCGAAGGGAGACGGCAGTACATATCCGTCTCCGGCCTCACCAGTTCGCTTTCCCGGCGCTGACGATGGACCCAAGGGCCCTTCTCCGCGCATGGGCGAACACACCAAATCAATCTTGGCAGATATGGGGATCAGCAATGATGAAGTTGAAGCGCTTATTACCGCAGGAACGGTGAAGGCGGCAGACAACTAAGCCGCCCTCACCTGAAAATTTGGATGCGATCTATTGGCCTTTAAAGACAGGCGCTCGTTTTTCGAGGATCGCATCCACACCTTCCATATGGTCTTCTGTCTCGTGCATCAGCGCTTGAGACGCAGCAGACATTTCCATAATCGTTTCGTAAGACGCCGTATTGCCGTGACGCATGAGCGTTTTAGCGAGACGTAATGATTGAGGCGGTTGCTTCGCTATGCTCTCGGCAAGCTCCATAGCGCGGTCCATCAAATCGTCAGGTGCACATACTTCTGAAACCAAGCCCCATTCACATGCCTTTTTCGCGTCAATTACATCACCGGTGAACAGCAGTTGCGCGGCGCGTGATGGACCGATCAGACGAGGCATCAGCCATGCACCGCCATCGCCGGGGATCAAGCCGAGCTTAAGGAAGGTTACGCCCATTTTGGCTTTTTCAGAGGCGATGCGAATGTCCGCCATACACGCGACGTCACACCCCAATCCGATCGCAGCGCCGTTGATCGCTGAGATCAAAGGAACTTCGAGATTGTAGAGTGATTTAACGATCATATGGATGTTACGGCGATAACCTTCGCGAATATCATACGGAGACCCGCCAAAGGCACCTGTTTTGTTTTTCATCGCTTTCACGTCGCCGCCAGCAGAGAATGCGCGCCCTGCCCCGGTTAGGACTGCACAGCGGATAGTTGGGTCAGCCACCACCTCAGCACAAACACTCGCAACAGCTGGGCCATCGCCCTCTTGCCCTAACGCATTCATTGCATCGGGGCGATTTAGCGTCATCACGGCAATAGGGCCGCGCTTTTCAAGTAGCAAAATGGACATGATTTCCTCGGTTTCATTGTTTTATGAAAAACAATTCGCACCGCCGCGCGTCAATGTCCACTCGCGACGAGTGCGTTACGCTTTCGTAGACATGACTCTAGTGCCCGGCGTTGGCGGTGGGTGCGCTGGCCCGGCAAAGCATTGCGCCTTGCTCATCCAATCTCTCGCGGCCTCTCCATCCGTCTGCAGGTGCGTGTCCGCAATATTCCGCGTTTGTGTCACGACCTGACAAAACTCGACTGCAAGCCCACTCACGGAGCTACCAGAAGTCTCATCTCCAAATGTCCAAACGTCTCCAGATGGCGCCGTCAGTTCAAGACGCGGCATGGTTTCAGGCACATTAAGTTTACGGGATTTGTACGTCCAACCGAACGTGTTGACGCCTAAGACCACAATATTTTTAATCCGACTGGATTCAGAGCGCTCCTCACCGAACAAATCGAAAATAGCTTGCCCGTGTGCCCACGTCTCCATTTGCCTCGCCGTGATTGACGATCGCGCGCTCATATCTGGTCCGACCCATTTGAGGCGCGCCTTGGGGGCAATAACCGTAAATGATGCCGAAACCTGTTTTGCGAGCGTGAACCACTCAACTATTTGATCAATTGGATCAACGGTTGAGAAGGCAGAGCGCTCTAGCTCGCGTAAACTCTTTCCCGCTTTCAACGACGTCAGAAGACTCACCAATGCGTCTGGCTTGGAGGTTTGCAATTCAGCGGCTCGGTTCCAAAAATGCAGGTGGGCCAAGATATCGCTGGGAGACCACTGCTTAAACTGAGTAGGCTTACACAATTGATCTGAAGAGAGACTCATAACGAGCCGATTTAACTCTTCCGACTCTTTCAAAAAATCAGTGGCTTGCTGCATATTTTATTTTTGGACGCAATCTTCAACAACCACAAGCAAAACGATATGAGAATTTTCTACCCGAAGATCGGGCTAGACCAACACGCAATACATCTGGTTGTGTTGCGTTCAGAACGAGATCACTGAAATGGAATCGAAAAGGAGAAGTTCTATGCAGAAAATATTCGGCCTCCTTCTCATCGCCTATACTATAATCTTGGGTGAAGCGAGTACAGCACAAGCGCAAAATTTTGATGGTTACACGATCATTTTCGATCCCGGCGATCCCATCATCTATATGAACTTCGCCGAGCTCGCGCAGCTTGGAAATAATCCTCTTCAGGCTTCAATCTCTTACCCATGTCTCAAATCCGCATCGGAAACCGATCTTAAGTCTATATTCCAGTTTCGGGCATCAGCAGAGGATTAGTTCGCAAAAATATGTCGTCATCAATCGTCTGTTCGCAATCATCTATCTAGCGTTCTTGCCGCATGCTCCGCTGCTATCCGACCAAAGGTTGCCCCCCGCAGAACTGACGTAGATCCGGCGTAGAACTGATGATAAACTCCCATCGTCTCGCCCGCCGCATAAAGACCCGGAATAGTCTTGCCATCGCAATCGATCACTTGAGCATCCGGGTTCACCTTCACACCGCCAAACGTAAAACAGTTTGTGGGAATAATCGGGTATGCCCTGAACGGAGCTTGTGTAATCGGCCGCGACTAATTGGACTTTTTGGGCGTGAGCCCTTTCGTCGCGAGATGGTCAATTTCAAAGGGCTTAAATACGCCAGATGTCGGACATGCGGCATTGAAGGTTGAGACCGTCTCGCACAACGCCTCTACCGGCAGTTCCAATTTACCCGCCATTTCTTCAATCGTGTTTGCCTCAATTGCAGGAATGTCTGACCGAATGGCCCGCTTCCATCCTTCTATTTCTTCTACCTGAGAATCGAAGATAACCCACGATATACCGTCTGGTTCGTAGGCAATAGCGCGGGAAATCGGGTCGTAACAAGCGTCAACCGTCCGTGGCCCTTCATCGAGGAATCGCTTGCCATTCTTATTGACCAGAATGCCATAGGGCCAGATATGAATGACGGCTTCCGGTTGGCGTGAACGCGGATCTACAGGTTCGGCGTGATATGATGCGAAATCTCCTGCAGGGGCGGCCCCTGCCTCCAGCATCATGCTTATGCCTTCGCCTTTGTTGTAATAGCCACCCACTGCGACGGGACGAATATTGGCGGCGATTGGTCCAAGGTACTGCGCCAGCATCTCGGAATTCCCCTGATAGCCACCCGATGCCAGCAACACGTGTTTCGCGCGAATTTCAATTTTCTTTCCGTCTGGTCCAGTTGCAATCACACCCGCAACGCCTCCATCCACATCCCGGATTAGACCTGTCGCTGTGGTTTCATAACGCAAATCCGCTTCGAGTGTAATCGCCTCATCGCGCAGTCGTTCTATCAAGGCCAAACCACCACCCTGCGCGGCAATCCGTGTTGTATTTTGTGTGAGGAGGTAAATCGGTTGCGGACCAAATTTCAGGCCAAATGATTTGAGCCAGGCGATGGTCGGCGGTACGCGCTCAGCAAAGCGACCTATTACATGTGGATCCGGGAATGGATGCCCATTCACCCAAGTGGGGCGATGCTGTGGTTCATCTACCGCCGTCACAACCAGATTCGGATCTATGTTAACACCTGAATTTTCGGCGAAAACCTCTTCAAAATCATCCGAGACTTCGCTGTCATTCTTCATGCGTAGATAGGCCTCGATCCAGCGCGATCCACCGCCAAACTCTGCCTCCACCGAGCGCTCAAGTGTGATGGTCGAAAGCCCCGCCTGTCGCGCAGTTACTGTCGCAGACATACCAGCGATGCCGCTGCCAACAATCAGAAGGTCTGCTGTTTTTTCGCCATTTATCATCCGCCATCTCCCTGTACGGTCATTACGCCCTCGCGAACCAGCGCGGCATATTCTTCTTTTGAAATATTCAGTGATTTTAAAACTGACTCATTGTCCTGCCCGGCCTCCGGCGGATTACTGTGAAGGCCAAAATTTTCTGAGTTCAGCCTCAGCGGTAAACGTGGCAAACGCGTCTCGACTGTCTGCTGTCAACGTAGCCGAAACAATGATCCGCCAACAAACAGATCTGCGCATCGTGCGCTGCCGCATCAAAGGTCGCACAATGATCGTAGAAGTGCGTGCGAATGACCGTGCTGTCATTACTGCCAACTTGTTGAAGGAGGCGCTGTTCACGGCACAACAGACAGAGCCTCAATTGATTGACATTGTACTTGATGACGCACCTTATCGTCCTGGTCGCGCTTTTGTTGATCCTTTATTGGACACCCCCTTATGACAACAGTTTATGATTACAATCGCAAGCAACGCCTTGGTATGCCTGAAGCCGTTTTCTGCGAAGGAAAAGACCACTGCAGCCTGAACCAATTGTTGGAAGAGCTTCACGAGAAACCCGACCATCCAACGCTGTTCACCCGCCTTTGGCGTCCACAGTTCGATGCCTTAGAGTCGGCTCTCACCAGTCCGTTGGACTATGATCAGGTGTCTGGCACTGCCATGCTACATGGTATGCTTCCGCCCCGCTCGGGACGCGTTGCTGTTGTAACAGCCGGTACGTCAGATTTAAAAGTTGCACGCGAGGCGACACGTACTTTGGCCTTTATGGGCGTTTCACACAATCTTTATGCTGATATTGGTGTTGCAGGCGTTCATCGTCTGTTGGATCGTATAGATGAGATACGTGCGCATGATGTTGTGATCGTAGCGGCCGGGATGGATGCAGCGCTCGCATCCGTCATGGGTGGACTGGTCGGAGCCTGCGTAATTGGCATCCCGACTTCAGTCGGCTATGGCGTCGCGGCAGGCGGACATACGGCCCTCAACGCTATGCTGGCTAGTTGTGGACAGGGCGTGCTAGTGACCAATATCGACAACGGATTTGGCGCGGTTTGCGGTGCAATGCGCATCCTGAACACTTTTGCTCCACCTATTGATTCCACTCAACAAAATGAGACATAGATGACCGGCGATTCAATCGTTCTTCGCACCCCTTCGGGCATTTTCGGTGATATGTTACTGACCGGACTCGCAAAATTTTCCAATGTCTCCCAAGCGGAACTTAACGCAATGGTTGAGGCCATTGGGGTGCCCGCTCTGATTGAGAGCGTTCTCATCGTGCCGCATGTGGTCAACGGAATATCAGGCTATCAAGCAAAGATTGATCTGCCTCACGAGCACCATCATCGAACGTTAGGCGCGATCTTGGAAATCATCGCAAAAAGTTTAATGTCAGACAACGCTAAGGCCCTGGCAACAAAAGCCTTTACGATTCTGGGTGAAGCCGAATCCAAAGTGAACGACATTTCCATTGATAAAGTCCATTTTCACGAAGTCGGCGCGCTGGACTCAATTCTCGATACCTGCCTTGCATCTATACTCTTTACACTTATTAATCCTGAAAGTTTCATCTGCAGCCCCCTTCCAGTTTGCGACGGTGTTATCCGGTGCGAACATGGTCTTCTAGCCAGCCCTCCGCCGGCCGTTCAGGAGATGCTCAGTGGTGTGCCCGTTTATGGTGTAGACGCATCCGGCGAAACAGTAACCCCTACCGCGCTGGCGTTTTTGAAAGCTGCTGGCGCCCAGTTCGAGAAGTGGCCTTACTGTGAAGTGGTGTCATCCGCGCGAGTGTATGGCGGAAATATCTTTGAAACGCTGCCCAATGGCGCAATGTTCTTCAAGGTTCGCGCGCTATGAGTGCTGCATCCAAACCCACTCAAGGAACCCCCGATATTGCCCAGGCCCTATTCAAGTCCGTCATCGGACCACGCCGGGCGGTGGTGGAAACCACGCAAGCTGGCATTGTCGCTGGCTCGCAATTCATCGCCCCCACGCTAGCGCCCGCAAATGCCGGAAGCTGGAAAGTCTGCATTAGCGAGGGACAAGAGGTTTTCCCTGGCGACGTGTTGGTAGAGCTTGTGGGCGAAGGTGCCGAACTTGGCGTCGCCGAAGATTATGTCCTCGGTCCTCTTGGCTTTGCGTCGGGCATTGCCACTCGCGCGCAAATTTTTAAGGCAGCGGCCCCCTCGGGGCTCTCGATCGCCTGTGGCGGATGGAAGAAACTTCCCGCTTCACTCAAGCCAGTTTTACGCGCGGGGCTGGCCGCCGCGGGACTTCTGCCACGATTGGTCGAAGGCGATTTCGTCTATATGAGAAAAAAATGCCGTTATTCTCCACGGCGGCGTCGCATCCGCCATCAAGGCTGGTCTATCAGTTAATCACGGGCCTGTTGCGGTACAGGTAAAATCTGTTGAAGAAGCGCTTTATGCGGTTGAGGTCGGCGCTGGCGTCATCATGGTGGATACAGGCCACTTGTCTGATCTTGCTGATGTTAATGCTGCTCTCGTCAAAACGGGGCAGCGCGAATCTCTTCGCCTCGCCTTTGGAGGCGGCGTTACGCTTGATCAACTAAAATTAGCGCATGACGCCGGCGCTAATGCCGTTGATGTGGGCCGTGCCATTCTTGATGCTCCATTACTGGATCTTCGGATGCGGGTCATGGAAGTATAGACGGGAGGACCGCATAATTTTCGACTTTTCGCACATAGTACCGAAGAGCAATATCAAGAGACGCCCATTTTCTTCAGGAAAAACGTTTTACAACGGTGAGACCTCGTTCGCCCATGCAAAACATCAGGGGAATAATTATCCGGACACTCCAATGGACCAAATAACGCAAAAGCCCAACGAGATTACGGGGCGCCACCAACAATTTTTTCATTATCGAGGTCTGATTTCGTTATTTTTCTCTGGCGTCAGAGACTAATTTTTCTCGGGGGCGCACTAACAAGCAGACTTCTGAAAATGGATTTCATAAGGTCGGCGGGCGAAGTCTCAAATCCGTAATCGGAGAACATGCTAAGCGAAACATGCAATCGGCTCATGGTTTCATTGATAAGGAAAGCGTCTGGCTCAAGGTTTAGCAACTTAGACGTTTGATCATACACTGGGGCCATTACCTTGTTGAATATCAGAAGCGCTTCCTTGCGCGTGCGCCGCGCTAACTCTTCCGTGAATTTACGGTCTGAAGTTTGAAGCTTCTGGGCGAATTCAAGCGAAAGCTCTGATCCGAGATGATCGAAGACGACATCAATGCGGTTGTCAATTTCGGGATTATCGGCAATCGCAGCGTCCAACTCTCTGGAAAATCGCTCGATCACTAATTCGATGACACCTTCCAATATGTCATCGATGCCTGAAAAATATCTATAAAGCGTCGCGCGAGAGATTTTAGCGGCTTCGCAGACTTCCGCAATATTCAACTGCGGTACGCCACCCTCGACAATCATCGCCAAGGCGGTCGCAGCAATGCGCTCACGGTTTTGCTCCACGTTAAGTCGAGCGCTCTGTCGCACCGGTATATTGATAGGACTGGTCAGAGGGAACATCCGACAAAAATCTCCAGAAAATCGAAACTGCCAAAAACAGAAATCATATTGTCTCATAAATTCTGAAATTTCTTAAACAAAAGTTATTATGCGATACATAAATATTTAATTTGCCCCGCTATAAGCATTTAGTATAACAAAAGGAATTGTTTTGCGAGACTCGACACAAGGAGAAAAAGAATATGCCGGTTCTAAGCATCCGCCGAATTGAAGAGCGTGTCTGTCGATGAAATCTAAGCATCTCGTCGACCCTCAGTTAACCTCATTGCTAGAGCAGTTTCAGACCAACAGCATAAACGGAGCGGGGCTAGCAGAAGCACGCCAAAGGACGGATGCGCTCGTACGAGCCATGCCCGTCCCTGAGCTTCCCAATATAGTAAGAACAGAGGTTTTTATCCCTAGTCTCGATGGAGAACGCCAGATCCGGTTGGTGATGTTTCGACCACAAAAGCACAAAGGCTGTTTGCCGGTCATTCTCCATATTCACGGCGGAGGTATGGTGCTGGGATCTCCAGAAATGGGGGATGGGCAGAATGTGTCTCTTGCGGACGAATTCGATTGCGCTGTTGTATCTGTCGATTACCGCCTGGCTCCCGAAACCGCCGCCCCAGGAAATGTGGAAGATTGCTATGCTGCGCTGGCTTGGATAAACAGCGATACCTGCACCAAAGACTTCGATCGCAACAAAGTCGTTTTGATGGGAGAAAGTTCCGGCGGCGGATTAGCAACAGCTTGTGCCTTGCTAGCGCGAGATCGCGGCATTTACTCCATAAATGCGCAATTCCTATTCGCTCCTATGCTTGATGATCGAACAGGTTCGACCATCCACCCACCAGAACATTATGGGGAAATGGTGTGGTCGGCAGAAGCTAATAAGTTTGGATGGGGCGCCCTATTGGGGTTCGAACCCGGCGGACCGAAAGTGTCCCCTTACGCTGCGCCGGCGCGCGCTGAAAACCTCGATGGGATGCCGCATACTTTCATCGCCGTCGGCGCACTCGACCTGTTCCTACATGAGAATATGGACTTTACGCGTCGTTTATCTGACGCGGGGGTTCCCGTCGAACTTCATGTTTACCCGGGTGCATGCCACGGCTTTGAAATCGCCATCAGCTCTAACGTCGCTCAGAAGGCTCTATCAATCTTCAAACAAGCACTCGCTAGGCATCTGTAAGATCAAGCTTAGCTCCGCCTGCACCTACTCAGTCATGCCGGACCGAGAGCACAATGACCATCGGGCCGGTGTTCATTTATGCGACCAACGTCAGGAATGTTATCCGGGCGCTTTAACATATTTTGGGAAATTTTCTCGATCATGACTGAAGAACAATTCAGCGTCGTGATTTTCCGCAAGGCTCTTTAAGGCGTTCTATAGAGGTATAAGACTTGCGCGGATCCACATGGAGAGCAGGAATGATCATGGAATCCATCGCCTGCTGACAATAGCAAGCGTCGCCAGTGAATAACATTGGACGCCGTCCTGAAAGCTCAACCAGTAGGCTGTAATGACCCGCTGTGTGACCGGGCGTCTCTAGTAGGGTCACGCCTTGGGCGATCCGCTGGTCACCTGTCACCATCTCAAATTTGGGCTCATAATCTCCATGCGCCTCCAGTAAACTAAAATCCTGATATCCTGGGCCTTCCATTGCCGGGTGAGGATTTTGGAACGCCTCCATTTCATGTTTGTGGCAGATCGTTCTGGCGCATGTGCAAAGCTTGTTTCCGCCCACATGATCGAAGTGATAGTGGGAGTTCATCATCAGATCGACATCTGACGGCTTCTTTCCCACCAGTTTCATCTGAGCCTGCAGGGACTGTCCCTTTGTCTGCGACATGCGATTGGGATCGCCACCAGAAAACTTTTGAACGAGTGCGCCATCAAGCCCGGTATCGAACATGAAGAGCCCTTCTTTGTGTTCGATCATCACAGAGTAAACTGGAAAACGATAAGCCCCTTCAACCGGCACATTGATCCAGAAAATCTGATGCCCCGGCACAGTGATTGATCCACTCTCGAGTAGATAGACTTTAATCATGGACATGACTGTTTACTCCTTCAGGTGGATATCTGGTGAATAGTATTCTTCCCGGAATAAAAGACGCTGACGTTCACCATTTGAGCCAAAGGTGCTCCATGCTCATTATTGTGCCGCCGCGAATGTGATCGACTGGACGAGACTCATCTACACGGAAAGTCGGTAATTCCCGCAACATCACTTCATGGAGAATTTGTAGTTCCATCTTCCCGAGGTGACGCCCTGCGCAAATGTGTCCACCCTGACTAAACGCGCCACTCATACATTTGTCGCGATCAAGGTCTACCTTCAGCGGATCGGGGTTACGTTCTTCGCTCAGACCATAAAGCGCCAACATGTTCCACACCATTTCGCCCGGCTTCATTACTACGCCATTTAGTTCGGTTTCTCGCATGACAACCCGCGGCGTATGCGTAAACGTATAACGGCGCAGGAGTTCATCAACGGCGGTGGGAATCTTCTCCGGATTTTGGCGCAACTCACTCTGAAAATCCGGATTACGCGCCATATGCAAAACGCCAAACGCCATACCATTGGTAACGGTATCGAGTCCCGCGAGGAACATAAGAAAGCCGATACTGGTCAGTTTTTCCATTGTCAGCTTGCGTCCCTGAAAGTCGGCCACTATTAGGCTGAACATCATGTCATCACTCGGTTCAGCCTGCTTCAGCTGGATGAGTTTAACGACTTCGCCGACAATCAGTTGGGCAAGCTGGACCCGGTGATCTTCATCCGTGGCAGCAAAAAAAATTGTGGTCAGTTCGCGCAGATCCTCGTATCGGTCTAGTGGAATACCAAACAGCTCCATAAAGACTTTAATCGGAAGCGGACCAGCTATCTCCTCGACAAATTCGACTTCTCCCCTGTCTTTGACCGTAGCGACAAGTGCCTCGGTCCGCTGGCGGATTGAACCGTCCAATCGCTTTATACTCTGAGGCTCAATAGAAGTCGGCGATAATAAAGATGCTCCGGTGTATTAACGCGAAGCCCTTCAAGGGCGGGAGACACTTCAATCTGGCATGAAAGGCGTGACGTCGGACCAATCGCGTCACTGCATTCCAGCATTGATTTTTCAATTTCGCTTGGGGATCCTACCTTCTCAAACCATTCCGGATGGACGACCACACCGCATGTGGCGCAAGAGCAGCAACCCCCGAAATCTGCATCAATTCCGTGTACGTCATTTTTCGTTGCAGCGAGCATCAAGGATTTCCCGTCTACGGCGTCTACAACATGCTCTTTGCCTTGGTGATCAGTGAAAATAATTTTCGTCATACCAGTGCGTCCTTCTCTTATTTTCAATTTTGATGGCTGCAGGCATAAACAAGAGACACCTCTATCGTTAGACATGCAGTCTGAATTTGAAATAATAAATGTCAACCCGATTCAGATTGTGGGTGGGCCCTAATCGACAGCGCATCAATATTAGCAATGCTCAACAAGCAGCCTCGCTACTATCTCACGTCAAAATTCGGCTAAATGTACGCTGCGTCTTGACGGAACGCTTTCGCTAATCCCTCTAGTGTTGATTGTATTGTAAATACTCCAAGGGGACGCCGCTGATGAAATCGCCGGAAACTGAGAACTTGCGCACGCGTCAGGCGACCGAAACACGCGCGGCGCTGATTGCTGCTGCCCGAAAAGTCTTTACGGAAAAAGGCTACCACGCGGCGGGCACACACGAGATTGTCGCAACCGCCGACTTAACGCGCGGTGCCTTGCAGCACCATTTCCCTCGTAAGGAAGATCTTTTCCTTGAAGTCTTTAACCAAGTTCAGCAGGACCTCGTCGATAAGACAGCGATAGAAACGGAAAACGACGAGAAGCCCAGATCCTGGGTCAGATTGAAAGCAGACCTTCTTTCCTATTTGGAAGCCGCCACAACGCCCGAAGTCCAACAAATAGTCCTGACCGATGGGCCCGCCGTTTTAGGGTGGAGTGAATGGCGTCGATTGGAGGCACGTTACGGACTTAGCGTCATTATGGCGGGAGTGGAAGACGGCATTGAAGCTGGACTGATCCGCCATCAAGCCGCTGCGCCCTTGTCGCATTTGATCCTGTCTGTGATTAACGAAGCTGCCCTGATGGTCTCCAATACATCAGATCCCGAAAGTGCTATCTCAGAGGTGCAAATAGCGCTCGATACGTTGCTCTCCAAACTAAACTGACCTGCCCGTCTTAAAAGTACGCTTCCGGGGGAAATAGAATATAGTCCCTTAGCGTCATACTCCTAGAATTGATGTCGCTGGGACGAGAGGCACTGCGTCCTTATAGTCGGACAGCGCCTTACTCAGATTTGACCTCCATCCCGGCCTCGACTCACCATTTATAGACCTGATCATCATGAATTCCGCCTTCAATCAAACATTCAGGTGGAAGGGGAAAGGCTTCGGACGCATCGACAATCCGACACGGCGAATAGACGACCCGGCGATGCGCAATCTTCCAAACGCCGCTTCGTTTTTCGACCTGATCCAAATACCGGACGCGAAGAAATATCTCCCTGTTGTAACCTTCCTCTCCCGCCTGCCCCATACGGCAAAGCGCGATTGTGTAGGTCTCGCACTGGGCCACATCGCCTTCAATTTCGACGATTTGCGTTCCGTTATGATGGGTCCAGTGCACGCCAGCGGCTCCACCAGATCTCATGAAGTCCACAAACCCACTTGCTGAGCCATTGTAGACCCCATGATCGTCGATGGCATCCGAATGAAAGAGCGACGCCAGCAGTTCATGATCTTGTCGATCCAGTGTGCGCGGATAGTTGTCGAGCAATCGACGGATCTTGGATTCGTCAATTACCATTTGAATTTCTGGATCTCTCTCGGTCATAACCCTGTTCTCTCTTAATCCCATTCCAACCATAACTCTGTCATCGCCCATACGCCGGTCGCGTCCCAGCTTTGTTTGCTGCCCGGAACGATGCGAATATTGTCAAACCGTGACAGCCATTCTTCGAGCACTATTCTAATCTCTCGCCGTGCCAAATGCGCCCCGAGGCAGTTATGTGGTCCCGTGGCTAGCGTCAGGTGACGGCTCTTCCTATCAGGATCAACTGTGTGTGGGTCGTCATACTGGCGCGTGTCCCGACGACGCCATAGGCACGCAACAGGTCTTCGGATGCACCCGGAATATCTGCAGGATTGTCACGAATTCTCTTTTGCAAATCCGGATGCATCGCCAGATGACGAAAGTACCAACCTAGACTCGACAGCACCGTATCTAGTCCACCGAAATAGAGGACCATAACCATTCCCATAGTCTCACCATGAGTCAGTTCCCGGCCCTTGATCTTACTGTTAACAATACGCGTCATCAGATCATCGCGCGGTGTCTTTCGTCGCTCGGTCACACAGGCTATCAAGATAGTGTAGGATCGACTGCGCGCCAGCCGCCCTAACCGCCATATCGGTTGATCGGGTGAACATATGTTCCCATTCAAATAATTGCGGCAGCTCCTCCCGCGGCAGTCCGAGCAGGTCCAAAAAGACATAAGACGGAAACAGGCTGGCGAAAGCATCAACGAAATTAGTGCGCTTCTTGTCTTCGGATTTTGAGATTAACTCTCGCGCAATATTTCTGATCATATCCTCATAGCTTGTTACGGCTTTAGGACTGAAAAAAGGCTGCAGAACCATGCGATACATCATGTGTTCCGGGGCATCATATTCCAATGGATTCAACCGCCAATCGACCCCCATCAAGGGTCCGACATCAATATTGTCTGTACTAGAAAAATGCTCAGTATACAGAAATATCTCGTTCAGCAATTCATATCGTGTCGGCACCCACCCCGCCTGTCCGCGCGAAACATTGCGAGCGTAGATCAATTCGCCTATTTTCTGCAATGACTGGATGCCGATAAATGGATCTTCGAACTGCGCCGCAAACATAGTGAGATCTTCATCCCAGAACAAGTCGACCGGCACGTGGTCAGGCAACTGAAACGGCGGCGCCGTCATTGTGCTTGTCATATCATCTCCCAATCATAAGTTTCAGTAATTGAAAAATCTAACCCCAGCTCGCTGACAGAGCGAAATTCAGTCTACGAACCAAATTAACATTCAGTCTGAATGTTAATATTTAATTGTCAATGCACCCTTCGAAATGCTCAGTCACGAACATCGCAGCGGTGATTAGAGGTGAAGCCCGCCAAAGGCGAAGAGCCCATGCCAGACGAAAACAAGCACACAGCGCCCATCTGACACCTACCAAGCTCGCAGGCGATTGGTTCAAACACCGACAGCTCCATCGAGGAATTGACAATCCGTCAAAAATCGCCCACACCTCAAACATGCAGATTGCATGGAAGGGGAGAGATAGAACGTATGATGGTTGTTCGTATTCTAACCGCGGTGGCTTGGCTCGCCATAGTCTGGGTTTCGGTGCAGGCGATCTGCTCTATGGGTGCCGATACCGCCGGAGAGGTCTTCTTCGGCGACTTTAGCCATGCCTGGCGCGCTCAATTTAATACGGATTTCTTAGGCCACTTGTTGCTGATCGCGGGTTGGATCGCCTATCGCGAAAAAAGCCTGCTGCGAGGCATTCCCTTTGGCGTCGCCTCTATTCTCTTCGGCGGCGTATTTTCCTTCGCCTACCTCTTCGTCGCCACTTTCACATCGAAAGGCGATGGCAAACGCTTTTTGCTAGGTCGGCGCGTCGATAGCCAACATTCAACGACATCCACAAGAAAAGGAGCCTGATATGATCGGCATGGATACTACGTCTGAATCCTGTCCCTTTGCGTTCAATTTTAACCCCGATACATTTCAGCCGGGAGACATTGTCAGCTACCGTGTCACAGGCAGCATGACCGACATGCCGTTTGTGGGCGTTATCCTATCCGTGCATGAAGATCGCATCATCATCCAGCATGGTGAAGATCCAGACGCAGACGGCACGCCAATGCCCGCCACGCGGCAACCCCGCCCAATAGTAGCAGAAGCTGACGCCCTCGCCTGATGATAAGTCCACATCGATGGCACCCTGCTAAGTCAGGCAGAGCGCTATCCACTCGTATCCACATTCTAACGCATAGATACATTCTACATCTATCTCATCTTGATCGTGATTTCGTTTGAATAAATGCCGAAATCACATCGGAAGGAATAAATACATGTCACTCGAACTGACAGATATCCCCTCACATGTGCCAGAGTCCCTTGTACAGGTCTGGGACCCCAATGCGGCATCAGGGGCAGATTACGATCCCCATGCCGCGAATCTTTTCTTACTCGACGGTCCGGACATTTTTTATTCGCCCGCTCCACGTCAACAAGGTGAAACTGGTTCCTGGGTCGTAACGCGCTTTGAAATGATACGGGAAATTTTTCAGAATCCGGAGGTGTTTTCCAGCAAGCATATTTCTGGCTTTTCAAAACTTCTCGGTGAAGAATGGGATCTAATCCCGTTAGAAAAGGATCCGCCTGAGCACGCGCAGTACCGCATAATCGTGAACCCGTTATTTTCTCCCAAGCGGATCAATGAACTGTCGGACGCCATCCGAGAAAATGCCGTCACATTGATTGAAGGACTAAAAAAAGAAGATAGTTTCGACTTTGTCCCGCGGTTTGCTCAACAGTTTCCGATTTCGGTAGTCATGAGTGTGATCGGACTTGATCTTAAAGATCTACCAACATGGGTGGAATGGGGTCAGGGTCTCCTGCATGGAAAAACTCTTGAAGCGCGCATCCATGCCGCGACCGAAATCAAAGCCTTCCTGCTCAAAGAAATCGCCAACCGCAGAGACACGCCCCGCGATGATGTGATGAGCAAAGTCGTCAACGCTGAAATAAAGGGTGAGCGCCTGCAAGAGATAGAAGCTCTGGGTATGATGTATCTCATTTTTGTAGGCGGACTGGACACAGTCGCTTCAACGCTGGGCTTCATGTTCCGTCATCTGTCTACACATCCAGAACTTCAAGAACGCTTGCGTAATGAGCCCGAAAAAATTTCTGATGCTCTGGAAGAAATCATGCGCGCGCATGGCATCGTCAATTCCCCGCGATATCTGACGCAAGACACGGAGTTTCACGGCGTCTCTTTCAAAACAGGCGACAAAGTCGTCCTTGCACAGTCTGTGGCCTGCCGCGACCCGAAAGTCTATGACCACCCAAACGAGATCGATATCGACCGAACCGACATCAATCACATGATATTCGCAACAGGCCCCCATCGCTGTATGGGCTCACATCTCGCAAGACGGGAAATGTTGATTGCGCTCGAAGAATGGATGAGCCGGGCGCCAAAATTTCTCCCCGATCCTAATCAAAAAGCCATCGCTCAAACTGGCGGCGTCTGGGGCATGTACAGCCTACCGTTGGTCTGGGACCGATAAAACACGATCTGGTGCCGATTGGCAGCCGCCTAATATCGACAAGAGGAATGCACATGAAAATCAAAGTTGAACCCGGAAAATGCCAAGGTCACGCCCGATGCGCCTCATTGGCGCCGGACATATTCAAACTGGATGATGATGGATACATTGCCATATCCGAAGCAAACATTTTGCCTGATCAGGAAGCCATTGCACGTCGTGTCGTTCGCGCATGCCCTGAGCGCGCCCTGGTGTTGGATGACGGATAACCGTCCGTAATTCCCAGGGCGTAGCATTTACCCGAGGGCGTGGCCCGGCCTATTCATTTTGGACAAACCTTATTATCGCATCGGTCAGTTTCGAGAGGCTCTCATCGTCAATCGTGAAAGCGGGCGTCAGGTAGGCTGTTTTCCCGAGGGGACGAATGAAGGTTCCCTCGTCGATAAACCATTGGCGGGCGACATCCAAATCAAAAGCGTCGGTAAGCTCAACAGCCGCTACACCGCCGCAGATACGTACATCCTCCACTCTCAGACTTGATTGTAGTGGAGTAAGAGCCGCGCGCAGACGCGTTTCAAGTGCACCGACCTGCTCCAGTCGCGGTTCGGTCTCGAAAAGATCTAGCGACGCATTGGCAACCGCGCATCCAATTGCATGACCCGTAAAAGTCGGACCGTGCATCAAGGCCTTTGCGGGATCCTCATCATGAAAGGCCGCATAGACGCGGGCGGTGGCAATAGTTGCAGCCAATGGGGTTATCCCACCGGTAAGCGCTTTGCCTAATGTCATTATGTCCGGTGTCACGCCTGCTGCATTGGCAGCAAACATATGCCCGGTTCGACCAAATCCGGTGAAAATCTCATCAAAGATCAACAAAACCCCAAAACGGTCGCAGAGCTTGCGAAGTGTTTTAAGTACGGATGGATCATGCATCAGCATTCCGCCCGCACCTTGTATCAGAGGTTCGACAATAATTCCGGCAATCGTCGGATCCTGCTCCAGTATGGCTGCGATACTATCTTCTTGTTCGGTCGTTCGCGGTAGTTCAACGATGTGCTGCTCAGCTAACGAACCCGCGAAGAGGCTATGCATGCCATCTTCCGGATCACAGACAGACATCGTCGCAAATGTATCGCCATGATAGCCGCCCTTAAAGGAGATGAATTTGCTTCGAGTCTCTCCATTCAGATTGCGCCAATATTGCACTGCAATTTTCATTGCGACTTCGACGGCCACTGAGCCAGACTCTGTAAAGAACACTCGCGAAAGATCACCGGGGGTAATGTCCGCCAATCGGGTTGCTAGACGATAGGCTTGCTCATGCGCCAGCCCGCCCAGCATGATATGCGGCATTTTTTCGAGTTGGCTGCGCGCCGCATTGATCAAATCCGGGTGGTTATAGCCGTGAACACTGGTCCACCAACTACCAATACCGTCGATGAGAGTTTTACCACTCGCCAAATGCAGCTCAAAACCATCGGTTGCTACGATCGCAGACGGCTCCGGCATGGTTTTCATCTGGGCATATGGAAGCCAGATATGGTTCAGGCCGTCAGCGAGCCAATCAGAAGAAATGTTCATGTATGTATCTTTGTCGCGTGTTTATCTACGTGGCTTTGATTAGAATGGAATCGATGTGAACACGAGGATAATATCAAAAAATGACACAGTCCGCAGGCATCTCTGCTTATTCCAAAAATCTTTTGGATCGGCTGGCCGATAAGGATCGTTGCCGGGAACTTATTAGTACGGCGCGCGGGCCTGACATGCGTGCGCAGAGGACTGATCAGACACTGATATCCTTTTGTGACAATGACTATCTGGGCTTGTCTCAGGACCGACGGATCATTAAAGCCTCACAGCACGCGGCGGGCGAATACGGCGTCGGCGCCGGCGCATCTCGTCTGGTGACAGGAAACAATCCACTCAATGCTGAACTTGAAAAGCAGCTCGCATTGATGAAACGACTGCCCAGTGCTCGCGTTTTTGGATCAGGATATCTGGCGAATGTCGGCACTATCCCGGCGCTGGTGGGCTCGCAAGATCTTATCGTGATGGATGAACTATCGCATGCCTGCATGCACGCAGGAGCGAGGCTTTCGAGGGCTGAAATTTTGGTCTTCAAACACAATGACCTAGCCTCGCTTGAGTCTGCACTTGCCGGGAACGAGGCCGGGCGGCGAATTCTGGTGCTGACAGAAACAGTTTTCTCAATGGATGGCGATGTCGCGCCTCTCGTTGAGATTAGTAGGCTGTGTGACCAATACGGCGCTTGGCTGATGACTGATGATGCGCATGGCTTTGGTGTGCTTGATCTTGATAATCCCGCCCCATTGCAAATGGGCACGCTGTCCAAAGCGGTTGGCAGTTATGGTGGCTATGTTTGCGGTGACGTTGATTTTATGCACCTCCTGACAAATCGCGCGCGCAGCCTCGTTTATACTACGGGCTTGCCGCCCTCCGTCCTTGCCGCCTCTCTCGAGGCTCTGAAAATCATTCGCGCCGAACCCCAGCACGCTGAAACGGTCCTTGGACATGCCAGCCTATTCTGTCAGCTACTTGATCTACCGAAACCTCAGAGCATGATTGTCCCAGTTATCTATGGCAGCGAACAAAAAGCCCTGACCGCTTCCAGTCTGCTTCAGGACGCCGGATACCTCGTTTCGGCCATTCGTCCTCCAACTGTTCCCGAAGGGTCGTCCCGACTGCGCATTACATTCAGCGCGTCTCACAAGGAAAGTGACGTACGCGCTCTTGCCGCGGCCATGAAACGCATAGGCCAAACACAATGAGCGCATATTTTGTAACAGCGATCGGCACCGATATTGGCAAGACGTATGTTGGTGCTTCATTGTTGCGGGCTTGGCGGTCTCAAGGACAAAATGTTGCTGCCTTCAAGCCCCTCATGAGCGGCTTTGATGAGACCGAGCTCACCGCGTCTGATGCGGGGTGCTTGCTTAATGCGATGGGGCAAGCGGTGACGCCGCAAGCGGTTGATGCAATCTGCCTGTACCGGTTTACGCCTCCGATAGCACCTAATGTCGCCATGCGCCGAGCGGGTATCGCGCAGGACTATCAAAGGATTGTAGATTTTGTGTCTTCTGGGATTTCGACCGACCCTCGTGTCATGACACTAGTTGAGGGCGCTGGTGGCGTCATGTCACCCGTGACCGACAGAAAATTACATATCGATCTGATCGCGGATCTCGACCTACCCGTCATCCTTGTTGCGTCGAGCTATCTTGGTGCGGTCAGCCACACACTGACCGCGATTGAGTGCCTCAAAGCGCGAGGTTTGAAAATCGCAGCGCTAATAGTGTCTCAACCAGATTCGGAGGCTCAAGATCCGTCTCACCTGATTTCCGAGGTGGGTATGTTCCATCATCTGCCCAGCTATGAACTAAAATTTCAATCGTCTGCTGAATTGATCGCGCACCAACTCTCACCGGACTAGAAACAAATAGATGGGTTCTCTCTCGCCGTGAGAAGGTAATGTCATTCTAATGCGAACCAGTCCCCGTTTATCAACTGACAGCAGGTTTTAGGCGGCGAGAAGTGCAGCATCATCATCGAAAGAACCGCTCGCGCTCTGGCACTGACGGCAAGGCAATTCTAAGCTAAATGCCTACTGTCACGGTTACCGTTGGTCTCGCCCGTTGTGAGCCAAATCACGCCTATAGATCACGAATGATAACTCATAATTTTCGATTGTTTTAGTTGTAGTTACTGTACCAATTCCAGTGACCCAAAATGACGAAAATTTATTCCCACTCAATCGTTCCGGGCGGCTTGCTGGTTATGTCATAGACGACGCGATTAACACCCTTAACTTCATTAATGATACGAGTCGCAACACGACCTAAAAAATCATGTTCGTACGGGTAGTAATCCGCCGTCATACCATCCGTTGATGTCACGGCGCGTAGAGCTAACACGGCCTCATAAGTACGTTCATCACCCATCACGCCAACTGTGTTAACTGGGAGCAACACACTGAAAGCCTGCCAAATTTTGTCGTAAAGGCCAGCCTTGCGGATCTCATCAAGATAGATCGTATCAGCTTTGCGAAGCGTATCCGCCTTCTCGCGTGTAATCTCTCCGGGGATACGAATTGCCAGTCCCGGCCCCGGAAATGGATGACGCCCTATGAACGACTCTGGCAAACCAAGCTCTCGTCCCAATGCTCGAACTTCATCTTTGAAAAGCTCGCGGAGTGGCTCAACCAGATCCATTTTCATGCGCGCGGGTAGCCCCCCAACATTATGGTGGCTCTTAATCGTCACGCTTGGTCCACCGAGCGCTGAGACGCTTTCAATAACGTCAGGGTACAGAGTTCCCTGCGCCAAGAAATCCGCACCGCCAATTTTTTTAGCCTCTTCGTCGAACACATCGATAAACAAGCCGCCAATGATTTTGCGCTTCTTCTCAGGATCCGAGACGCCTGCCAATTTGCCAAGAAACAGTTCAGACGCGTCCACATGTACCAGCGGAATATTATAATGCTCACGGAACAGGGTAACGACCTCTTCGCTCTCCCCCTGTCGCATCAGGCCGTGGTCCACATAAACGCACGTCAACTGCTCGCCAATTGCCTCATGGATCAGGACGGCTGCAACGGATGAATCGACGCCGCCAGACAAGCCACAAATCACACGGCCCGTGCCCACTTGCGCTCTAATCTTTTCGATCGCTTCAGCGCGATAGGCCGCCATCGTCCAGTCACCCTTCAGGCCAGCAATGCCATGCGTGAAGTTGCGCAGCATCTTATGACCAGCTGTCGTGTGGACGACCTCAGGGTGGAACTGCGTCGCATAAAACCGCTTTTCAGGGTTCGAGATAATTGCATACGGCGCACCCGGCGACTTGGCGATAACCGAGAAACCCGGCGCTATCTCCGCAACGTGGTCGCCATGGCTCATCCATACTTGTTCTTCGGCGTCATCCCCAAGAAAATCCTCAAGGATCGGATCGCCGGCAACTTTCTCGATAAACGCACGGCCAAACTCGCGGCTCGTCCCGCTCTCTACGCGACCACCAAGCTGATGCATCATCATCTGCTGTCCGTAACAGATACCAAGCACGGGAACACCGAGCTCATAGACCGCCGTATCAACCAGCGGCGGCTCGTCCCATAAAACACTCGCCGGGCTACCAGAGAGGATTACTGCCTGTGGATCATACGCCTCAAGGAAGGTCGCATTGATCTTATTGAAGGGGTGAACCTCGCAATACACGCCGCTTTCACGCAGGCGTCTTGCGATCAGTTGGGTTACCTGACTTCCAAAGTCTACGATGAGGGCGCGTTCATGTCGTTGATCGGTCATGGCGCCGTTTAGCCAAATGTGGAGGATTCGTCTATCGCCATTGCTGATCACATTGTATTTTGTCTGTTGGGGCTTTGATTAGGGCTCCAACAAATACCGGGTCATCAAGTACTTCAGCTCGTCGATATATGCCTCATCATGGAGCTTTTGTGGATCATGGATCACGAGGTCCTCAACAATTGCGTACATCGCACGCATAGCGACATCCGCAACAAGCTCAGGCGCTATGGGACGAATTTGCGGCGCAAATGATTGCAACATACCAAGACTGAACTGATGGAAATCACTAATGAATCTATCTGTTTGAGCGCTGGTAATGTCATGGGGTATCTGATCTCGAAGCGCAGCGTACAAATCTGGAGATACCAGAACACCGCGAATCCTCGCCTCAACAACCCGCCCAATCAGTTCCCTAGCCGAAAGCCCACCTAATTCTCCAATATGTTCCTTCATGGCCGCATACATTTTTACATTGAGGCGATGAATTAGCGCAGCGAAGACGGCTTCTTTTCCCGGAAAATACTCATAAAGCGACCCGATGCCGATACCAGCGCAGTCGGCGATCTCATTCGTGGTCGCATGGTCATAAGTTTTGTCGATCAAAACCCGAGCAGCAGCATCCAAAATGGCCTCAACGGTCGCTTTCGAGCGCGACTGAACCGGTTGTTTTCGGGGCTGATATCGTTTGCTCAAGCGCATATCCTCGCAAATTATAACCCGAGTTGAAACCCGAATAAATACTCGGATACTTGAGCGAGTACAAGATCAACTCATTCAAGGCCATCAAATGCACAGCACGACAAGAATTCACGGACTCGATGCACTTCGCGCTTTGATGATGTGGCTAGGCATCGTTCTGCACAGCGCGATGATCTATATGGAACCATCTGTTGAACTTCACAGGTCACCGGAAACCAGCCTCATCGCGACATCTCTGTTTGGCTGGATTCACATTTTCCGCATGCCATTGTTTTTCATGCTCGCAGGATTTTTCACCGCCCTACTGTTACGAAGAAAAGGCGCCGTATCGACTCTTTTGCACCGCGCGAAAAGGATCGCGATTCCCTTCCTACTCTTTTGGCCGATCCTATACGTCATCATAAATGTGATAATTGAGGCGCACGCGAAACGATTGGATCCATCGGCGCACGGCATCTCATTCAACGTACAAGATTGGATAACAACGACAGGCCACCTTTGGTTTCTCTATTACTTGATTTGGTTCACGCCCGTCACAATTCTCGCGGCCCTCGCAATGGACAAAACATTGCCCATTCGATGGCGAAATGCGTTCCTCAAAACTGGCTCACGGCTGTATTTCAACTGGTGGGGCGCTCTAGTTGTCGCAATTCCAGCAGCGCTGCTCAGCAAGGGGTACCCGGCAAGTATCATGACCGGAGATGGCGCCTTCCTACCCTCCGCCTCGAGCGTAGCTTACTACTACCTGTTTTACGGCCTCGGCTGGCTTGTTTACGCGAAGCAGACCGTCTTCCTCCCTCACTGCGCGCGGCGCTGGGCACGTTACCTATGTGCGGCCATCCCAACATTTATCCTCGCAAATTTTTTCGGATTTATGGCGCTGGGATTATTAGGTGAGGAGCTGGCATCGCCCGAAGTCGAACTGATTCTCCGGCTACTCTACAGCGCCGCAGTTTGGCTTTGGTGTTGCTTCTTCCTCGGTGTCTTTTTGAAATATTTCAGCACGCAGAACCGCGTCGGACGCTACCTGTCAGACAGCTCCTATTGGGTTTACTTGCTTCACTACCCTATCGTTTTGACATGCGCCTACGCGTTCTACGCATTAGAATATCACGCACTCGTCAAAATGATGATTTCCATCGGGCTGACATCAGTCTCATGCCTCGTCAGCTATCATCTATTCGTGCGCCGGACGCGGATAGGACAACTACTGAATGGGCACACAGCACTCACCTGAGCCCCCTAATCTTGTTTCCTCAAAACAGCGAAGAAAAACCCGTCTGTGCCCGCTTTATGTGGCGTCAGGCGCACACTCCCGGTTGGGCCACGATACTTTTGCACGGTTTCGGCGCCCTCTTCGGTAAGCTGACCTGACGCAATCGCCGCTTCACTCGCATCCAGTTCTGTGAAGTCAGGATGCTTTAGCAAAAAGGCCGCAACACGATCTTCGTCTTCTTCCATCAGGAATGAGCAAGTCGCATAAATCAACCGGCCGCCGGGCTTCACGTATTGCGCTGCAAGGCCGAGGATTTCGTCCTGTTCGCTCATGCGCTTTTCAAGTTGCTTCTGCTTCAATCGCCACTTCGCATCAGGACGACGACGCCAAGTACCCGTCCCTGAGCATGGCGCATCGACAAACACACAGTCCATAATACCAACAAGGTCTTCCAGCTGCGTTGCTTCAGTCGGATGAACAAGCTGAACATTGCGTGCCCCAGAGCGCTTAAGACGAGGGATAATGGCGCTCAGACGGCGGCCATCAATATCATAGGCAAAGATCTGCCCCTTCCCTTGCATATGGGCAGAAAATGCAATCGTTTTACCGCCGCCGCCGGAGCAGTAATCCAATATCTGTTCGCCAGGCTGGATGTTAGCTGCAGCAGCCGCGATTTGGCTCCCCGCATCCTGAACCTCAACCCACCCTTTTGAGTATGCGGGAATGCTCTCTAAGCTCGCTTCGCGCTGGCTCGGGTCCTTAGCTGGAATATGGAATGCATTCAGCAAAAGCTTAGAAGCCTCGGCCTTAGCCGACCGCAGCGGCTGGGAAGCCTTCTCAGCGTCAACCTTCAACGTGTTAACCCGAAGATCCACATCAGCGCGCACAGCCATCGCCTGCGTCTCAATCGGCGCGGCCTCGCCAAACACGCGGGTCATCATAGGCGTCATCCACTCAGGGAAGTCGCCCTGCACATGCAACGGCGCACCGGGGTCCGGAGCCATCACCAGCTTCTCGCGTTCTTCCAGTGTCAGCGGAGACGGTGCGTGGTCTTCATCCATCGCATCATCAATCTCACGTATATTCCAGCCCCAAGAATGGGCCAGCGCGCCAAGGATCAGACCACGCGGACTGTCATCGCCCATTGCATACGCAATCGAGTTCTTCTTCCGCAGAGCGTCCAAAACCAAGCCGGATACCCAGGCGCGATCTTTACTGCCAGCGTAGCGCGCACGCTTGCCCCAATCCCGCGCGGCGGACTTAACGGGTTGATGACGTGTCAGAACATCTGAGATCACGTCTATAGCTGCTGCGATACGTCCACCATTGCGCATGGGATACTCTCCTCTTGTCGAAGCGGCCCTGTTAGCCTTCTATGCGATGAGAGGAAACAGCAACGGCGAAATTATCATGGAAATCATACTGCCTGAAACAATAAGACGCGCCTCCAAGGCAGACTGGAAACAAATTCGTGACATCACCGCCAACGCTTTTTCTCAAGACCCGTTCAATCTTTGGATATTCGGAAATGCGCGTCCCCTCAAAGCTCTCTTTGGAGGTTTTGCGAAAGACATCTACCTTAAGAATGGGTTCTGTCACATCAGTGGAGACGAGGCGGCGACGATGTGGACTATGCCCGGCGTGAACATTGATCCGTCCGCAATGACCATTGCAAAACTCGCTCTCGCTCAGAAGCTCTACGGGTCCAAAGGATCAATAGCGCGCGGTATGGCGTCAGGTGAAGCGATGGAGCGCGGACACCCTGAAGAGCCGCACATCTACCTTTTCACCGTCGCCGTTCGTCAGTCAGCGCAAGGTAAAGGCTTGGGTAAAACATTGTTGTCACCGGTATTTGAGGCTGCAGACCGAAGCAATCTTCCAATCTATTTGGAGAATACAAATCCGCAGAACAACGGCTTTTACAACAGTCTAGGATTCGAGAAAACGGGCGAGCTGGACCTTAGCCCAGACGCGCCCGTCGTTTCAAAGATGTGGCGAACTCCCCGCCTAACCACTTAACCTCGGCTAAGTGAATAGTTCGGAGATTCCCGCGTCATCTGCACATCATGCACATGGCTTTCCTGCAAACCTGCGCCCGTGATTTGAACGAACTCAGCTTTTTCGTGCAGCTCAGGAATGTCTTTCGATCCGACATAACCCATCGCCGCGCGCAAGCCGCCAACCATCTGGTGAATAATTGGCGCCAACGGCCCTTTGAAGGGAACCTGTCCTTCAATACCTTCTGGAACCAGCTTGTCTTGCGCGGCATCTTTCTGGAAATAGCGGTCAGCAGACCCGCGCGCCATTGCGCCAAGACTGCCCATGCCACGATATGACTTGTAAGATCGTCCCTGATAAAGAAACACTTCACCCGGCGCTTCTTCAGTGCCTGCAAACATGCTGCCCATCATGGCCGTCGCGGCGCCCGCCGCCAAGGCTTTCGCAAAATCGCCAGAGAATTTGATCCCGCCATCCGCAATCACTGGGATGCCTGATTTCTGGGCAGCATTGGCGCACGCTTCAATCGCAGTCAACTGCGGAACACCAACACCAGCAACAATGCGGGTGGTACAAATTGAACCCGGCCCAATGCCAACTTTCACCGCATCAGCACCAGCATCAATCAGCGCTCTAGTGGCCTCAGCCGTCGCAACATTGCCGGCAATAATCTGCACAGTGCCCGATATTTTCTTCGCACGCGTCACCGCTTGCGCGACAGAGATTGAGTGTCCGTGAGCGGTGTCGATAACCACAGCGTCTACACCCGCTTCAATAAGCGCGAGCGTACGTTCAAAACCTTCATCACCCACGGTAGACGCCGCTGCGACGCGAAGCCGCCCAGCCATGTCCTTGGCCGCATTCGGGTTCACGGCCGCTTTGTCCATGTCTTTGACAGTCAACAAACCGAGGCATTTGCCGTCATTGTCGACAATCACAAGCCGTTCAATTCTGTTTTGATGCAGCAATGTGCGTGCATCAGCTTGCGGCGCATCCATTTTGATCGTCACGACATTCGTTGTCATCAAATCAGAAACTTTTTGGTTCATGTCGTCCGCAAACCGGGTGTCCCGATTTGTAATAATACCAACAACTTTGCCACTCGCTTCAACAACTGGAATTCCAGAAAACCCAGTGCGGGTTTTGAGTTCGACAAGATCGCCGAGCAAGGCCGTAGGAGAAATCGTAACAGGGTTCATCACCACGCCGCTCTCATACTTCTTCACCATGGCGACTTGGCCAGCCTGTTGGTCGACCGATAAATTGCGGTGAATCACACCAATCCCACCTGCCTGCGCCATCGCAATGGCCAAGGGCGCTTCAGTTACCGTATCCATAGCAGCTGATATAAGTGGGATGTTGAGTGGGATGCTTTTGGTCAGCAACGTGGAGACATTTACCTCTGCGGGTAAAACTTCACTCGCGCCGGGCTGAAGTAGCACGTCGTCGAAGGTAATCGCTTGGCGAATTTTCATGTGAGGAGCTTCCTTTTTGATCTCCTAAGGGAGTCGCAGGTGCTTGTGAAGTCCTTTACTTGCCAACAAACGCAATTCTCGACCCGTTCGGCTAAGTATTTTCACTTTCCGTCGGTTTGGGAGGACGATTCCCGTAAAACCCTTTGGCGATGACAAAAATCTCCGGCGATCCAGCTCGGCTTGCTGGTGGCTTTAAGTGTTTGACGGTGTCGAAATTGTCTTTCAACGTGTTCAATATGTCTCGCGTTGCGCCGCCCTGAAAAACCTTCGAGCAAAACGTCCCGCCAGGGGTCAAATAATTTAGAGTGAAATCAACGGCCATTTCCACCAATGAAACAGTTCGCAAATGGTCTGTTTGCTTATGCCCGGTCGTGTTCGCGGCCATGTCAGACAGCACCAAATCTGGCGCTCCGGTCAGCCCCGCCAACATTCGCGCCACATCTTCAGGCTCGCCAATATCACCTTCTACGATATGCACGCCCGCGATCGGCTCAACGGGCAGCAAATCAATGGCAACGATTTCTTTGACTTGTTTTGCTTGTGCAACTTGAAGCCAACCGCCCGGTGCGCAGCCCAAATCAACAACCCGCATGCCTGGGCGCATAAGGCCCATTTTCTGATCGATCTCTAACAGCTTATACGCCGCACGCGCCCTAAAGCCTTCACTCTTGGCTTGGCGAACATACGGATCTTGCAATTGCCGCTCGATCCAGCGTTTAGAGCTCTCGCTTTTCGCACGGTGGGCGATGACTTTGCGCTGATCCATCTGCCGGCCAGAAGACCTCTTTGTGTCTTTTGGTCCTGTCCAGCGGCGTTTTTCATCATCTGACATTATTCTGATCCTGCGTCTATCGGTGACGATTTTTCACGCCGACCGCGCCGTGAACGTTTCTTCTTTGGTCCGTATATCATGGACAGCAACAAACCTTCTCTAAGGCCCCTATCACCTACGCGCATGCGCTGACACGGAAACACGTCCCATAATCCCTGAACAATGGCGCACCCAGCTAGCATCAATGGCGCACGCTCTTCTCCAATCGTCGGAAACTTTGCGCGCCCCGCCAACCCTGCAACACGTAGGCGCTCTGTCACGTCAAACGTTTCATCACGCGTTAGCCACGTCCCATCAACTTTGTCTCGGCGATAGCGTTCCAGACCAAGGTGTACTCCAGCCAAACAAGTTACCGTTCCGCTCGTGCCAATCATGTGCGCCTGTTCACACATTAGGGCTGCTTTCACATCCTCGATCTGCTTCCACGACGCAAATTTTTCGCGCGAATAATCCCGCATCGCCGTGAAGCATTCTTGTTCGTCGGTGAGGTGTTCAAAAGCCTCTGAAAGGGTCACAACACCAACTGGCAGGCTTACCCAACCCTGAATCGGCGCGCGCTCCACCATGGCTTTGAAACCATCATTGACCGCTTGGGCGCCGTTCACCCAAGAAAGTTCGGTAGAGCCGCCACCTATATCGACCACCAAGACAGACGTCGCATCCGTCGCGATAAGGTCGTGGCACCCAACCGTCGCGAGCCGCGCCTCTTCTTTTGCTGTAATTATTTTGAAAGTCAGGCCAGTTTCGTCATGCACCCGCTGAATAAAATCAGCACCATTTTCAGCTTTTCTGCAGGCCTCTGTGGCAATGCAACGAATTCGACCAACGCCATGATGTTTCAATTTTGTGCGAATAGCTGTCAGCGCCGCTACAGCTCGCTCAATTGCACCATCTGACAATCGGCCCGTTTCATGCAGACCTTCTCCGAGACGCGCAATTTGTGAATGTGAGTCAACGACCCGAAAGGACTGCCCTTTGGGTTCCGCTATCAATAAGCGGCAATTATTCGTTCCAAGGTCCACAGCTCCATAGAGCTGAGACCCGTTTACTTTACGCGCGTTAGAACGCCCATTTCGGCGCTTTCGCGGTGTTTTATCAGCCATGCTGTGGCCCAAATTCTTACTTTGATGTTATGTGTATCACAGGAGCAAGAAATGACTAGTAAGATGAAGTTTTATGACTGGGTTTCGAACCTATTCAGAAAAACGCCTAAGGGCGACTCCACGCCCCTGTTGCTCAAAAACAGGGTTGCAGAGGAACGCCAGTACAATGCCATCTCGAAGCGCGACGCCAAATTCCAAATAGGCCAAGTCGTCCAGCACAAAGCGTTCCCATTTCGCGGTGTGATTTTTGACGTGGATCAAGAGTTTCAAAATTCTGAGGAATGGTACGAATCAATTCCTGAAGAAGTGCGTCCCCATAAGGACCAGCCATTTTATCACCTGTTTGCTGAGAATGGTCGCACGCACTATATCGCGTATGTCTCAGAGCAAAATCTGCTTGAAGACACCAGCCGCCAGCCAGTCGATCATCCAGATATTCCTGAGCTTTTCACGCTTCAAGATGATGGCTTGTATGCACTTAAAAAACTAGCTGCGAACTAGGCATCCCCTAGCTGTCAGCACGAGCAATCGTAGCGGTGGTTGAGTGGCCCTCCACCAGCGGAACGATGTGAACCCGCCCGCCTCGCGCTTCAACAATTTCAGCGCCGACGATTTCGCCTTTTGAATAGTCCCCGCCCTTGACCAATAAGTCAGGCTGCAGCGCCGTGATCAACTCAAGCGGCGTGTCTTCATCAAAAATCACCACCGCGTCGACACTCGCCAATCCCATAAGAACGATCGCGCGCGATATCTCGTCATTCACTGGTCGCGTTGGTCCCTTCAATCGCCGAACCGACGCATCAGAATTTAGCCCAACAACAAGCTTTCCGCTTTGTCCTCGCGCCTCTTCCAGAACTTTCAAATGGCCGGGGTGCAAAATATCAAAGCAACCATTGGTGAACCCAACGCGATACCCTTCATCATGCCATTCATGCGCCTTGGCGACGTTTGCCTTGCGATCGAAATCCGCAGCGCTCCATGCTCGTCCGTCTCCGGAGACTTGAGCGACCAATTCATCTGTGGTGACCACGGCAGTCCCAGCTTTACCAACTGCGAGGCCAGACGCCAAAATAGCCAAATCAACCGCCTCGTTGATGCTCCCTCCACCGACAAGTCCCAGCGCTATGGCGGAGATACTGGTGTCGCCGGCTCCTGACACGTCAAAAACTTCCCGAGCCGTACCCTTTTTGTGGGCCACGGATCCATCGGCGGTGATCACAGACATGCCTTTCGCCGCGCGAGTTACAACGATGTTTTGCGCGTGCCCTTCAGCCAACGCTGCCTTAAGCCCTGCCTCAGCATCGACGTCACTCTCGATCAACGCGCCTACGCAGGCCTGTAATTCTGCAGCATTCGGCTTGATTACGTCCGCGCCGCGGTATTTGGCAAAATCATCAGACTTCGGATCAACTACAACATGGATGCCGCGTTTTTTAGCCGCGGCGATGCAATCGCCAATAACACTCTCCGTCAGCGCCCCTTTTGCATAGTCTGACAATATCAACAGATCGGCGAACTCAATGGCCTCAATCGCACTCGCGGTCAGTCGCTGCGATACGGTGTCTTCATAAGCTTCCGGAGTCTCAACATCCACACGAAGTAATTGTTGCCCCCCCGAGATGAATCGCGTTTTCACAACCGTTTCCCGCTTCGATGTAACCGTGAGTTTTAACTCAACGCCTGAGAAAGCGTTGGTTAACTCTACGCCCTCAGGGTCATCTCCTATAACACCAAGCAACGTACACTTGAGACCTAAACTAATAAGATTGCGCGCAACATTCCCCGCACCGCCGGGCATGGAGACCGTCCGCGAATGACGCAAAACGGGCACCGGCGCTTCGGGTGAAATTCGCCCAACATCACCATATACAAACCTGTCCAGCATAATGTCGCCGACACAAACAACATGCTTGCCTTGTGCGGATGCGATAAGGTCTCTAAGTGTTTTGTCGGTCATTGGCTTCGGGTACCCTACTGGTTTGGTAATGGAGCTACGAATCCAAAATTGCCCAAATCCGCAACGAATCCAACCTATTTGTCAGCTTGGGACGTATCGATGGCGTGCACCGATACTCTCATATGGTCTAAACCAGACGAGACTGCTTAACAGCAGCTTCGATAAAGCTCGCAAACAATGGATGTGGCGCAAACGGTCTAGACTTCAGTTCCGGGTGGAACTGAACAGCAATGAACCAAGGGTGATCTGGAAGCTCGATGATTTCTGGAAGTTTCCCGTCAGGGGACATCCCCGAAAACAGTACGCCTACTTTTTCCAGCCGTTTCACATAGGCCGCGTTCACCTCATACCGGTGGCGATGGCGCTCTGAAATTTCCAGCGTTCCGTAAATCTCAGCAACCCTACTGCCCTTGGTTAGAAGCGCAGGATATTCACCCAGGCGCATTGTGCCGCCCTTATCGGTGGATGCGGAGCGCTTAACTTTCGTATTGCCCTTGGTCCACTCACCCATCAGACCGACAAGCGGTTCATCCGTGTGGCCAAACTCGCTTGTAGATGCGCCAGACAGCCCAGCCAGGTTGCGGGCTGCTTCTACGACAGCCAATTGCATCCCGTAGCAAATGCCAAAGCATGGCACCTGCCGCTCGCGAGCAAACCGAGCTGCGCGCATTTTTCCGCGCGCACCACGTTCGCCAAAACCACCGGGCAGTATCACGCCATCAACGCCCTCAAGGATATCAAGCGGTGTTTGCTCATCATCAAACTGCTCTGAATCGATCAGCTTAATCTCAACACGCACCTTATTGGCCAACCCGCCATGCACGAGTGCTTCCATGACTGATTTATAGGCGTCAGGAACATCAGTGTACTTGCCAACAAGTCCGATACAAACCTTGCCATCAGGGTTATGGATTGTCTCAGAGACTTCGTTCCACATTGCCAAATTTGGCGCCGGCGCATCATCAATTCTGAAGTGCTTCAACACCTCAACGTCTAGGCCTTCTTCATGATATGCGGTCGGCACATCATAAATATGACCCACATCCAGCGCCTGAATAACGCTCGCCGGGCGAACATTACAGAAGCTGGCAATCTTGCCCTTTTCCGTCTCAGGAATTTCGCGGTCAGCACGGCACAGCAGAATCTGCGGCTGAATACCAATAGAGCGCAATTCTTTCACTGAGTGCTGGGTCGGTTTCGTTTTCATCTCTCCCGCCGCCGGAATATATGGCAGCAGTGTGAGGTGAATAAAGCACGTGCGTTCAGGCCCAAGCTCTTGGCCCAGCTGACGAATAGCTTCGAAGAACGGCAAGCCCTCAATATCCCCAACGGTTCCGCCAATTTCGCACAAAACGAAATCAACATCTTCACCGGGGCTCGAAAGCACAAAGTCTTTCAACTCATTAGTAACGTGCGGAATAACTTGGATCGTCGCGCCCAGATAATCGCCGCGACGCTCTTTTTCGATAATGCGCTGATAAATACGACCTGTCGTAATGTTGTCAGACTGGCGGGCTGATACGCCGGTAAAGCGCTCATAATGGCCCAAATCAAGATCGGTCTCTGCGCCGTCATCCGTAACAAACACTTCACCGTGCTGCTTCGGGCTCATCGTTCCGGGGTCAACGTTCAAATAAGGATCGAGCTTACGCAAACGAACCTTATAACCACGTGCTTGAAGCAACGCACCGAGGGAGGCTGAGGCAATGCCTTTTCCGAGGGAAGACACCACGCCGCCTGTAATAAAAATATAGCGGATCATGGGGGACCCTGATTCAGTGATTCGTTAAAGTTGGGCGAGCTAAATATCGCCGAGCGATGAATTATTCTGTGGGTAATTCCGGCGTTTCGACCGCAGGTGTGTCTGTTTCTGCTTCCGGAACAACAATATCAGTCTCTTCGACAGGCGCTGGCGTGACCGTTTCGTCGATCAGCGCAGAATTATCGAACAAATCAGGCACCTCAGGCGCCACAATTTCTTCACCTGGCTCATCGTAGATAGACTGATTTGCGTCCATGCCCCGGCTAACAATAGCAGTCAGGCCAAGGCTGGTTACAAAGAAAATTCCGCTCACGATCAGTGTCATACGCATAATCGCACTCGCCGCGCCACGACCGGACAATAGCGCATTGCCGCCACCGCCGCCGCCGCCCATTCCGAGCCCGCCACCTTCAGACTTCTGAATGAGCACAAAGCCCGTCAGCAAGACACATGCGATAATATGAATAACAAGAATGACATTCATCATGGTTGAGGCGGTCTCCCGAAAACAAGAGGCCCGCATATCGCTATTGTGCGCAAACGCCAAGCCTTACTATTCAGTCAATTTCATTTAGCAGCTTCGTAAATGGAGAGAAAGTCTGCGGCTTTCAAGCTAGCGCCGCCGATAAGACCACCATTTACATCATTAACGGCCAAAATTTCACCCGCATTGCCTGGTT
The DNA here is from genome assembly GCA_033851975.1 of Hyphomonas sp. Taxonomy (GTDB): domain Bacteria; phylum Pseudomonadota; class Alphaproteobacteria; order Caulobacterales; family Hyphomonadaceae; genus Hyphomonas. The sequence continues at coordinate 519,163 of JAWSVJ010000003.1, forward strand.
TCATGCTGCCGCCATACAGAATAGAAATTGTCTCACCCGCTGGACCAAACTTAGCGACCAACCACGCACGAATCGCACCATGGACCTCGCCGATTTGATCCGTACTGGCGACCTTACCGGTCCCGATGGCCCAAATTGGTTCATACGCGATGACCAATTTTGCCGGATCCGCATCATGTGGGACAGAGCCATCAAGCTGCGACGTCATACGCGCAACAGTTTCACCCGCCTCGCGCTCTTCGAGGGTTTCACCGATACAGATGATAGGCACGATACCCGCCCGCGCAGCAGCGTTGGCTTGAGATTGCACAACCGAATCGTTTTCCTGATGATTTGCACGACGCTCAGAGTGGCCAACAATCACGTAGCTCGCACCAGCATCCGCTAGCATTTCAGCTGAAATATCGCCGGTATGGGCACCTGTTTCAGCCGCGTGACAAGTCTCACCACCAATAGAGAGCGCACTACCTGCAGCTTTATTTGCAGCGCCGCTGATCAAAGTTGCCGGTACACACAGCAAAACATCGACGCCGTCGACGCCGCTACCAACGCCACTTTTTACAGCGTCTATCTCGTTTAGAGCGGCTTTTAGGCCGTTCATTTTCCAATTTCCCGCGATTAGCGTCCGTGTCATGGCGTCTTCCCCATCTTGCAACTAGTATCAGCCTCGCCTAGCAAGCTATGAGCCAACCTTCAAAGTGCCAGAGAGTCGCTGTCCCCATGAGTTCATCAAATCAAGGCTTCGTGAAGTCCTTCCTGTTCAAATCCCTTCTCGTACTCATCTGCGCGGGTATGGCCCTTTGGGGCGCGAGTGCTGGGGTGCCAGCCCTACGGTCATTGTTTGCGGGTACAGGCTCTAATTTCATCGTCGCAAAGTCTCGCACTATCTCTCCATTCGACTTTGATCGTCGCATCGAGAATTACTTGCGCAACATGAACTCAAATTCTGAGGCGCCGCTCACAAAAGGCCAAGCAGCAGAATCCGGCCAAGTGGACGAAGTGTTCAACATTGTGCGGCTTCAAACAGGCACGCTTGGTTTTGCAGACACGATTGGTGTCCAGCCCTCTGTTGATGCAGTGAAACTCAAACTGGAAGCCTATGAGGATTTCAAAAACCCGCTGTCAGGTGAGTTCGACGAAGCACAATACAAGAATGTCCTTCTACAAAATCGCCTCAGCCCGCAAGATTTCGAGCAGCAGCTTTCTGATGACATTCAGCTAAGCGCGCTAGATACCGCCGCGTCGAGCGCCATTGTCGCGCCAAAGCTGCTATCCAGCATCCAAGCCGTTTATCTCGCTGAGTCGCGCGAGGTCGAGTGGTTTGTTGTCGACACGGCTCAGGTCCCTGAACCAGACTCACCGACAGCTACGGACGTCAAAGCCTACTATGACAAAAACCTCGCCCTTCTCGCCCAGCCAGAGCGCAGAGGCATCGATCTTCTCAAAATGAGCTCAGACGATTTCGTGTCCTCCGTCACAGTCACAGAGCAAGAAATCTCAACAATCTACGAGGCCTCAAAATCCTCACGCTTTTCAGAGCCTGACCAACGTACTTACACTGTGCTGAGTTTTGATGACCGCGAACTCGCAAAAGCCGCCGTCGGCCAACTTGCTGGCGGCTCCGATATTGCCAACTTGCAGGGCGTAACCTTTAGCGACACCAAGACCGGTCTAGAGTCTGCTGAAATGGACTCAGCCCTACGCGAAGGCATGTTTGGCCCTGGCCGCCAAGCCGGAACCATGATCGGCCCACGCGAAGTTAATGGTGAATGGCAAGTCGCGCGGCTCATTTCCATTCAACCCGGCGCCGCTATAGGTCTGGAATTTGTGTCAGACATCATTCGTGAAGAGCGTGCGCGCGAGCAAGCACAAAACATTATGAATGAGAAGATCAACCTCTTGGATGAGCTAATAGCTGCCGGCTACCCATTGAGCGAGATTGCCTCTCAAATGGTCTTGCCCGTGATGAGTTATACTCCAGTAGACGCACAGGGCGTCTCAGAAGACGGTCTAAGATTTTCATCACTGATGGCATCACCAGAGCCGTTCGAAGAGGCGTTTGAACTGCCCATCGGCGAAGTCACTTATCGCGGCGACGCAGATGGCGCTATTTATGTAGCTTCAGCCCGCTCGATTGTTGAGCCATATACGCCAGAGTTCGAAACACTCGAAGAGGAAATTCGGATTGGCCTAATACAGCGCAACAGAGCGACAGCTATCCAAACATGGATCGCAGACATGGAAGAGCGTATTGCGTCTGGCGGATCGACGCTAGCCGCAGAAGCTGAGGCCGTAGAAGGAATTCTTCAAAGCCCTGCTGCTCCCGTCACACGCCTAAATGTTGAGCAAAGCGGCCTTCCAAACGCGCTCATCAACGGTGTGTTTGGCGCAGAAGAAGGCCGAACTTTCAGTATTCCTAGTCGCTCCGGCGATCGCTATCTTGTGGCACAATTGAACAAGATCAACGCACCAACCGAAGAAGAAACAGCTCTTCTGTCCAGCACGGCCGACATAGCGATGACCACCTCCTTGGAGAACGACATCTTGGCCGCGTTACGCTCGGAGGTAATGAATTCCGTCGATGTGAAGGTGAATACACCAGCGTTCAATGCGTACAAGGCTGGCCTAGCAGACCCCTTATGACGACATCCCGCCTCATCGTTCGCCGCCGTATTGGTGATCTAGAGACCCCAGTAAGTGCGATGCTCAAACTCGGCCCTGATGAGCCGGGCACATTCCTTTTCGAGTCGATCGCTGGTGGCGAACGCCTAGGCCGCTATTCCTTCATCGGTCTGGCTCCAGAAAAATGGTTCCGTATCAGAGATGGCGTTGCAGAAACCTCTGCCGACATCGGCTTCAGCTCTGGCGACAAAGTTGACCTCACACCGACGGAAGCCCTTCGTTCCTTTGTCGAACAAGCAAAGGCTGAGACAGAGGAAGACCTACCGCCAATGGCTTCCGGCGCATTTGGTTATGTCGGTTATGACATGATCCAGCATGTTGAACCCGTGACACTGAGCGCCGATGATTGCCTCAATGTCCCAGAAGTCCTGCTTGTCGTTCCAAAAGTAGTTCTAGTCTTCGATCACATTTTTCAGGAGATCCTTTTCATTGGCCGCGTAACTGGTGACAATGAAACTGAAATCAACGAACTGCTTGATGATGTGGAGAAGCGTCTGGAAAAACTGCCCGACCAGTCTCCAAAAGACCAGCCGCCACAACCTGTTGAACTAACATCAAACACGTCAAAAGAGACCTATTTCGAGATCGTCGAAAAGTGCCGTGACTACATCAAAGCCGGCGACATCTTTCAAGTCGTTCCTAGTCAGCGTCTAAGCACTCCGTTCAATTACCGGTCAATCAGCTACTACCGCGCCCTACGTCGCCTCAACCCGTCGGCCTTCATGTTCCACATGAACCTCGGTGATGTGCGTCTCGTCGGCTCCAGCCCTGAAATCCTTGTGCGTGTCAGGGATGGTCGCGTTGCGATCCGGCCGATCGCAGGCACACGTCCTCGCACGGGTGATCCGATGGTCGACGCTGAAGTCGCATCAGGCCTCCTCGCCGACCCGAAAGAAATGGCCGAACACCTCATGCTGCTGGACCTTGGCCGCAATGATGTGGGCCGTGTTGCCGCCTATGGCAGCGTAGAGGTTACTGAGAGCTTCATCGTCGAAACCTACAGCCATGTCATGCACATCGTCAGCCACGTCGAGGGCGACCTTCGCGCAGGCCTAGACAGTGTCGATGCCCTCTTCGCTGGATTCCCAGCAGGCACAGTCTCAGGCGCGCCTAAAATCCGCGCCATGCAAATCATAGACGAGATGGAGTCTGAAAAGCGCGGCATCTATGGCGGCGCGGTTGGCTATTTCGGTTGGAATGGCGACCTCGACACCTGCATTGCCCTGCGCACCGCAGTCATCAAAGACGAGACGCTCTACATCCAAGCGGGCGGAGGCGTGGTGCTCGATTCCATTCCGCAATATGAGTATGATGAAACGCTACACAAAGCGGGCGCCCTAAAACGCGCCGCAGAGCTTTCCGCGAGTTACGAGTTTGACCAATGATCCTCGTTATCGACAATTATGACAGCTTCACATGGAACCTTGTCCACTATCTCGAAGAGCTAGGCGGCCGCACCAAAGTCGTTCGCAATGATGAGCTTTCGGTTGAAGAGGCCTTAGCGCTAAAACCAGACGCCATCCTCCTATCCCCCGGCCCGTGCTCTCCCACTGAGGCTGGCATCTGCGTGGACCTCGTAAAGTCGGCGCCAGACACTATGCCAATCCTCGGTGTCTGCTTGGGCCACCAATCAATCGGCGCAGCATTTGGCGGCGAAGTTGCCCAAAGCAAAGAAATCCTGCACGGCAAACGATCGACACTCACACAAACGGGTGGCGACTTGTTCAATGCCCTGCCAGAGCAGTTCACAATCGTGCGCTACCATTCTTTGTCCGTCTTATCGGGCAACCTCCCCGAATGCCTCATCGTTGATGCGACGACGGACGATGGAGAGATCATGGCCTTCCATCACGAAACACGGCCAATCTACGGCGTTCAATTCCACCCGGAATCTATCCTCACTGAGCATGGGCACGCCCTCCTCAAAAACTTCTTAGATCAGGTCAAAACATGACGGACACCGCGCTAGGTACAGCCCTCAAGGCCATCAGTAGAAGCTCTGAGCTTGATGCCGACACGCTTGAAGCAGCCTTCGACCTCATACTCGACGGCAAAGCGGCTCCAGAAGAGATTGGCGCCTTCCTAATGGGCCTCACCGTGCGAGGAGAAACCGCGCAAGAACTCGTCAGCGGCGCCCGCATCATGCGCAAACATGCCCGACGCTTAAAAGTGTCCGGCAAGTTCATCGATACGTGCGGCACCGGCGGCCTTCCTTGGAAATCACTCAACACCTCTACCGCCAGCGCAATTGTTATCGCCGCAGCAGGCGGCAAAGTCGCTAAGCATGGCAATCGTTCTGTGCCACCCAAAACGGGCTCAGCAGATGTCCTCGAAGCGCTCGGCGTAAATCTCGACGTCACCGAAGCAGAGTTTAACACCTGTTTAGAAACAGCAGGCGTCGCCTTCATGTTCGCACGCACCCACCACGCCGCAATGCGCCACGTCGCACCGGTGCGCGCGGCTCTCGGTATACGCACAATCTTCAACCTACTCGGCCCCCTCACCAATCCTGCAGGCGCTCAGTTCCAAATTCTCGGCGTCTACGCTCCCGAATGGGTCCGCCCAATGGCCGAAGCGCTCGCACAGCTTGGCGTGGAACGGGCATGGGTTGTCCACGGTATCGACGGCATCGATGAGATATCCATCTCAGGCGAAACGAAAATCTGCGAAGTCACCGAAGGCGGCGTCCGCGAGTTTACGGTAACCCCGGCAGATGCAGGCCTATCCTCACATGCCCTCGCTTCACTTGAAGGCGGAGACCCAGCCAATAACGCCCTCGCCATCGAAGAATTGCTAGACGGTCAACAAGGCCCGTTCCGCGATGTGGTCGTCCTAAATGCGGGCGCGGCCTTGCATATCCTCGGCCTAGCCACAGATCTAAAGCATGGCGCAGAGCTGGCACAGACCGCAATAGATAACGGAAAAGCCCGCGAAACCCTGCGCACGCTCGTAGCTGCCTCCAATGGACGAAAGACTTAGAGACCCAAATGCCCAACGCGCTCGACCGCATCATCGAATACAAAAAAGACGAAGTCTCGGCGCTAAAGCGAACGCGTTCAATCGCGTCTTTTGAGGCAGCGTTCCCAGCACTCTCGACCATTCGCGGTTTTTCCCACGCCCTAACGAACACAGCGGCTTCTGGCGAAAACGGCCTCATTTGCGAACTCAAACGAAAAAGCCCTTCCGCCGGCGAAATACTGCCCGGCGCTGACCCATGCGATATTGCCCAGGAATACGAAAACGGCGGCGCAACCTGCCTCTCAGTTCTCACCGATGGACCAAGCTTCGGCGGTTCCCTCTCCGATTTCGAGGCAATCCGCGCAGCCGTCAGCCTGCCAATGCTACGCAAAGACTTCATGATCGACCCAATCCAAGTCGCAGAATCACGGGCCCACGGAGCTGACTGCATCTTGGTCATCATGGCTTGCCTTACTGACGCTCAAGCCAAGGAATTACACGACTACGCGATAGATCTCGGAATGGACGTTCTCGTCGAAACCCACAACGAGGAAGAACTACAACGCGCCTTAAAACTCTCAAGCCCACTCCTCGGCGTAAACAATCGCGACCTCACCAAAATGGTCACCGATCTAGCCACGACAGAAGATCTCTATCATCTAATTCCGGATGACAAATTCCTCGTGTCAGAGAGCGGGATCGCTGAGCCTGAACACATCTCCCGCTTGCGCAAGACAGGCGCACGGCGTTTCTTGATCGGCGAAAGCCTGATGAAGCGCACTATTGATCGTTCCGCCCATGTTCGCGCGCTGAGGCTCGCAGCTGATTGACCCGAACCGTGAACGCATGTAGAACAATTGTGAACAAAGAATCATAGATTCGCTTGGTAGGAGAACTGCAAGTGCTCACGAAAAAACAAAAAGAGCTGCTGCTCTTTATCAATGGTCGTATCAAAGAGACCGGCGTCTCCCCTTCATTCGATGAAATGAAAGAGGCGCTTGATCTTGCGTCTAAGTCGGGCATCCATCGGCTGATTACAGCGCTGGAAGAGCGTGGATTTATCCGCCGTTTGCCTCACCGTGCACGCGCGCTCGAAGTGCTCAAAATGCCAGAATCTGCTGTGGCAGACAGCAAGCCCCGCGGCCGCCAAGACTTCAAACCTGCAATCGTTACCTCTGGTGAGGGCGCGGCCCCCGCCCCATCGCGCGGCGTGCCAATTATTGGGCGCATCGCTGCGGGTGTTCCTATCTCAGCGATCCAGCAAGAGAATGGCTTCGTAATGCCTCCAATCACGCTCCCCGATGGCGATGATCACTTCGCATTGGAAGTTAAAGGCGACTCCATGAAAGACGCGGGCATTCTTGAAGGCGATCTCGTCATTTGCCAGCGCACAAGCACCGCCAACACGGGTGACATTGTCGTTGCCCTGATCGATGGCGAAGAAGCAACGCTCAAGCGCCTACGCAAAAAGGGCGCGTCTGTTGCACTTGAAGCGGCCAACCCGGCTTATGAAACACGCATTTTCGGCCCTGATCGGGTTCAAGTACAGGGTCGTCTGCTCGCACTGGTTCGATCATACGATTAGTTTGGTTACCTGCAGTTTCGCCACGGCCGGGTATGGCACTCCATCGTGTGAAACTGTAGTCGCCCTCCGTGGGTCAAGGAAGCTGTGACACCATTAGCCCTCTGAACCTCCGGCCATCTTATCTCATAGCTCTCACCTAAAGGCCGTTCGATACTTGCGACTGACGCGTCGCCAGGGCGTTTGAACTGAAGTGTCCCCCACGCCAGCGCTAAAGGCGTGCCTAGGACCTCAGCGCCAATCTTAGGCACATCTGAATAGCTAAGCGGCGGCAATGCGTCCCCATCCTCAAGTGAGGCACTGACCATTCTCCCGTCGCCTTCCGCGGACACAAATACGTCTCCAGATTTTGACCAGTGAAACACAACAGTCGGTGATAGCCACCAAATAGCACCTGCTCCCATCAGCATCACACCCGCCCCAGCGCCGCGCCACCAACCGCGAGTTAACGCGGCCATCAGCATTCCGGCCACCAAACATAATAGCGTTCCAACTGGCATTTGTTTGGCGAGGTTAAAACTTTCAAATTCATACGCGGACAAGTATGCCGCTATATTCTGCACTAACTCCAAAGACTGACCGAACCATCTCAAAGGCAATTCGCTCAATCCAAAGGGTGACAAGAAAAGTGAAACAGCTGCGAGCGGCGCCGAAACAAATGTGATGACCGGCATCGCAACCAAATTTGCGACAATGCTGAGAGGTGCAGTGCGACCGAAGTGAAATACAGCAAAAGGAGCCGTGGCCACCGTCGCTACAGTGGACGTGACGATTAACGACGCAATGAAGAATGGGATTTTCCCAAGAGGACGTTCAGCCCGCGCCCGTCTTGCATTCCACGCCTCGTAAGTTGCAATCAATCCACCAGATGCCGCAAAGGACATTTGAAAGCCTGGCGTCACAACAGATTCAGGCTGCGTCAACACAACCAGTATCATGGCGATCGCAAAAGTACGCAGACTTATAGCTGACCGATCAATTAGGAGCGCCCCAAAGACAACTGCAGACATAATGAAAGCCCGTTGCGTGGATACGCTCGCGCCTGACACGATCAGATAGGCGAGCGATGCGATTAGCGCCACTATAGCTGCGGGTTTCTGAACAGCTACCCGAAGGGCAACATACTCCACCATGACAAGGCAGCGGTGGACGATGAAGAACACTAACCCGCCTACTAGCCCCATGTGTAAGCCCGAAATTGCTAGCAAATGCGCCAAGCCTGAATTGCGCAAGTCTTCCTGCACAGTCTGGGTCAGATAACTCCGATCACCTGAAACAACAGCGCTTGCAAAGCCTCCCGCCTCTGGCCCAGCGGCCTCATAGACGCGCCGCGCTAATTGATGACGAAAGGCGCCAATTCTCAAACTAACCTTGCTAGCAAGGTCGTTCGGGGCGCCTATTGTCCCGCCTCTGCATCGCCCTTGCACATATCCAACCGCCCCTAGTTTCCGAAAATACGCTTGCCTTTCAAAATCGTAATCGCCTGAAAGCGTCGGGCGTGGCGGCGGCCTCAATACAGACCAACACCTCACGAAGCGCCCCGGCGCAACCTCCAATCTCGACATGTGGGTAAGTCTTACAAAAGCAGGCGTATGCTCGGCGCTATTGCGCTGCATGGCATGAATATCAATCAGGAGTCTTGGGCCCTTGGCGCCCGGTTCAACGGCGCGAACCCACCCCTCAATCATAACGGGGCCTGTCAAAGCTTCAATTCGCGGCGACTCAACGGTGCTTGTTCGCAATTGCGCAACGCCTACGCCAGCGCTCACCCCCAATATTGCAAGGATCGCAATATTTATAAGGTTACTGGTAGAAACCCTGAAAGCAACGAAAGTGCAGGCGAATATTATAAGTATGGTGGCGAGAACAAAGGCGCTAACTGGTTCAAAAGATGCGGAAAAATACAACGCTGCTCCCGTTGCAAGCGAAATAGCAAAGACAATTGGCTGTAGATCAAACAAACTTTGTATGGGCGGCCTTAACCTCATGAGAGCCATGCGGTTTTGCGACCACTTGCCAACGGGCTCATACACGTGTTTGTGCACACAGAATGATTGATTTTGCCCAGTGGAGCCTACCCTCAATATGACCGTTGTGACGCGCTTTGCCCCTTCACCCACCGGCATGTTGCACATTGGTGGAGCTCGTACAGCACTTTTCAACTTCTTATTGGCAAAACACAATCAAGGGAAGTTTTTGCTGAGAATTGAAGACACTGACAAGGCTAGATCTACGGAAGAAGCGACGCAGGCCATTATTGACGGAATGTCATGGCTAGGTCTAACGCCCGACGAGCCTCCCATTCTCCAGTCCTCGCGCATGGAGCGTCATCAGGAAGTCGCGCGACAAATGTTGGAAAGCGGCGCCGCTTTCAAATGCTACACCACCCCCGAAGAACTTACGGAGCGACGGGAACTGGGCGAAAGCAAACGCCAAGAGGCAAAAAACGACGCCCTTAGCGACGCTGAGCGCGAAACACTCGCGAAAGAGGCAAACGCCCTTTTGGCCCCCTATCGGTCCCCATATCGCGACGAAACTGCATCAAACTGCACGGAACTGCCTCATACCGTCCGCCTTCGCGCGCCAGATGATGGCAAAATTTCTGTAGACGATGGCGTGCAAGGATCGGTGTCAATCCAAGCCTCAGAAATTGACGATCTCATCCTTTTACGAGCCGATGGCACCCCCACGTATATGCTGGCTGTCGTTGTCGATGATCATGATATGGGCGTAACCGATGTGATACGTGGCGATGACCACTTCAGAAACACGTTTCGACAACTGCCTATCTTCAGCGCAATGGGGTGGGACCTACCCAAATACTCGCATGTCCCACTCATCCATGGCCCCGATGGAAAGAAGCTCTCCAAACGCCACGGTGCGCTCTCTACGCTCGCCTACCGCGATATGGGTTACCTCGCGGATGCGATGAATGCCTATTTGCTGCGCCTCGGCTGGAGCCACGGAGACCAAGAGATATTCACCCAGGCAGATGCTGTCTCAAAATTCTCAATCAACGGCCTAAACCAAGCCCCAGCTCGCTTGGATTTTGATAAGCTTAACGCGACCAACGCTGTATTCATTAGGGACGCCGACGATGCGTGGTTGTTAAGCCAAATCGTTCCAATCATTGAACAAAACACCGACCTGTCGTCCGCTGAGGCTGAGCGCATTAAAACCGCCCTGCCCTCAATGAAAGATCGAGGGGTAACATTACCTGAATTGGCAACGGCATTTGAGTTTCTTATTTGCAAGCGCCCTCTTGAACTCAACAAGAAGGCCCGTAAAACACTGTCAGGAGATGGTGCGACACGTTTGGCTGGCTTGGCTAGCAAACTCGAAGGCCTTCCCGATTGGACAAAAAATCAGTTGGCCGCTGCTATCACAGATTTTTGCGAGGCGGAAAATTTATCAATGGGACAAGTCGGCTCTCCGTTGCGCGCTGCGCTAACGGGTGGCCGCCCAGCACCGGATATCGTGCCGGTGCTCGCATGGCTCGGGCGTGAAGAAGCACTGGGCCGCATAGAAGATCAAATTTCTGGAACTGACGCTTAAACACAGTCAGCGAACCAGAGAAAACCAAAAGAAGGGCATATATGATGGAAAATAAAACAACGAACGCAGGTATCGCAAAAATCGAGATCGACGGAAAAACCTACGAAATGCCCATGCTGGCTGGTACTCACGGCCCTAACGTGATGGATATTCGCAAGTTCCTTGCAGAAACGGGTCAATTCACATTCGACCCTGGTTTCACGTCCACTGCAAGCTGTGAAAGCCAGATCACTTTCATTGACGGCGGCGAAGGCGTTTTGCTTCACCGCGGTTACCCAATCGGCCAACTTGCTGAAAAATCTACATTTCCAGAGGTTTGTTATCTCGTTCTGAACGGTGAACTCCCAACTAAGGAACAGCTGAGCAATTTCAACTCAGATATCAAGCAACATACCCTATTGCATACGCAAATGGATAGCTTCTTTGACGGTTTCCGTCGTGACAGCCACCCAATGGCGATGCTTACCGGCGCTGTTGGCGGTCTGGCATCGTTCTATCCCGGCGCTATGGATAGTGAAGACCCTGAAGAGCGCCGCTTGGCGACTATTCGCCTGCTCGCGAAGATGCCGACGCTCAGTGCCCGAGTCTTGAAATACATTTCAGGTCAAAAATTCGTCGATCCACGCAACGACCTGACATACGCAGAAAACTTCCTAAATATGTGTTTCTCAGTGTCCGCTGAAAAATATGAAATCAATCCAAAAATCGCCAAAGCGATGGACCGGTTTTTCATCCTTCATGCTGATCACGAGCAAAATGCTTCTACGTCGACTGTGCGTCTGGCTGGGTCTTCCGGCGCGCATCCTTTCGCGGCTGTTGCTGCAGGCGTTGCTTGCCTTTGGGGCCCTAGTCATGGCGGCGCAAACGAAGCTTGCTTGGACATGCTTCATGAAATCGGTGATGTCTCTAAAATTCCTGAGTATATTGCGCGCGCAAAAGACAAGAATGACAGCTTCCGATTGATGGGCTTCGGTCACCGCGTTTACAAAAACTATGACCCGCGCGCGACAGTGATGCGTGAAACCGCACATGAAGTGCTAGACGAACTTGGCCTACGCGATCAGCCTATTTTGAAAGTTGCAATGGAGCTTGAGCGTATTGCTCTAGAAGACGAATACTTCGTATCGAAAAAGCTCTACCCGAACGTCGACTTCTACTCAGGCATCATTCTGGACGCCATTGGCTTCCCGAAACAAATGTTTACAGTACTGTTCTCCCTCGCCCGCACAGTCGGCTGGGTTGCTCAACTAAATGAGATGATTGACGATCCAACCCAGCGCATTGGCCGTCCGCGTCAGATTTACACTGGCGCACCGAAGCGAGATTTTGTTGATTTAGCTAAACGCTAGCGGGTCAATTTTAATATAGTTTCAGCGGCAATTTCAGCAGAATTTCTATCGCCCTCCTTCAATCGAAGGAGGGCTTTTTCTTGCGCTTGCTTTTGATCGTCCAGTAAGGATGGGTCTCGTAACCAATCGTCTGCCAGCGAAGCAATAGCATCGGGACGCTGCTTGGTTTGAACGAATTCTGGGATAACAGGGGTATCATCACTCGCAATATTTAGAAGAGTGATATGCGTCTTCTTGTATAAAAATCCGCGAGCCAGGGCCCAAGTGATAAACCCAGTTTTGTAAGCAACCAACATTGGCGTGCCTTGCATGGCAATTTCAGTCGTCACTGTGCCGGAACAAGCCAATGCCACATCAGCGGCCGCCATCACGCTGTAGCGTTGCGTAGCGTCGGCCTCAATTGAAGCCCAAGACGCCACATGACCATATTCATTTGCAAACGCAGCGGAGATGCTCGACGCTGGTGCAAATACGATATGTCTGCGTTCGTCTTGAGTTTTGAGAATTTTCGCAGCCTCGACCAAAGTGGGTGCCACGCGCTTTAGTTCGCTTTTCCTACTGCCGGGGAAAATGACAATGATTTGTGCATCACTGGCAATCCCACGATGTGCTCTGTATGCGGCGCCATCGCCAATTTGGGCTCGAGAAATCGCTGGGTTGCCAATCACAGTGATCGGTAAATTATATGGCTGGTAGTATGGCACTTCCATTTCATGGATGCACAACAAGTGATCGACGGTTGCAGCGAGCGTCTTTGCGCGACCAGCACGTGTCGCCCAAATTTGGGGACCAACCAACTTAATCACTGTAATGCTCGGCGCCATTTTTCGCACTCTCTGTGCGACTCTCAACATAAAGCCCCACGAGTCCACCAGCACGACAGCACGAGGTTTGGCCGCTATAATTTCCGCAGCGGCTTGGTCAGCCAGCCGCACAACGTCCTTATACGCCTTTAACCCCTCGAACAGCCCCAGTACACTGAGCGGCGAGGTATCGATCTCCGAACAAACGCCCCGTGCGCGCATCTCTTCGCCACCAATTCCCCGAATTTCAACATTAGCATTTAGTTCCCGAGCGATATCGATAACTTCCGCAGCCAGCAAATCTCCTGAAGGCTCGGCTGCCACAAAGAAGATGGGGCTATTACTCATCGGGAATATCCGGTGAGAAACCGTAAATGAACAAGCCCAGTTCGTTCGCGCGGGAAACCACCGCTTTCCTATCCAACAACAAAGAACCTTCTGTTTCTAAAGCAATTCCCGCCAATCCCGCTGCGGCAGCTTCTTCTATTGTCGACATTCCTGCGGTCGGCAAATCGATGCGACGCTCCTGATGTGGCTTAGCTCGTTTGACCAAAACTCCTTCTTGGTTCGGTTGGCTGCCTTTCAATTCATCCGGTAAGCTAGCACACCGGATCAACATTGCATCGGTCCCCTCCTGCGCCTCGACCGCGAGCACTAAGCCATTGACTACGATACAGCCTTGCCCAATGTCTAAGCGCCCCATTTCTCCCGCGATATGTGCGCCTTTTCGGATATCTTCCAAATCACTTTCACTTGGCTCACGTTCGGTCAAACAACCATTAGTCATCAACAGTGCCTTATTCGCTGCGCCTGAACCGATAACCTTGAACCCGTTGCGCTCAAATTCTTCCACCATCAGACTAAGGAGCGCATCATCGCCCTTTCGCGCAGCCGACAATACTTTTGGGAGCAATCTCGCGCCTTTAAAGTCCAGTTTCAAATCTGTAAAATTCGGGCGCTTCACAATACCTGCAAATGTCACTTCTTCGCATCCAGCAGCGCCCAGAAGCGAGAACAATTTCCCCAATTCTCCGAGACCAACCGCATCACCAGGAAAGGCTTCCAGCTTTGGTTCAATAAACCCCTTTAAACGAACGACAAAAACATCGCGGCCTGAATCGATACAATTTTGAGCGATGGAGACGGGCAAGTCACCTAATCCTGATATGATTCCAAGTGGCTTGGTCATGAACTACGTCGCCGGTTTACAGATGGCGCGTTTGCCACTTGCCCGTATAAATTCAACGATCTCCAGGCCGAGCTCACTTGAAACGAAAACAACTGCGGCCTGTTCAACTCGATCTTGAAAGGTACCTTCCCCAAAAAATATTCCTCGATAAGCCTGTCGGATCGTTTGGATCTGTTCTCTCGAGTAGCCATTTCTCTTCAACCCAATAACATTTAGTCCCGACAATTTAGCGCGATTTCCCAGAACGGCACCGAACGGTATGACGTCCTCAACCAAAATGGCGCCGCCACCAATAAATGCATTGCGTCCAATACGAGTAAACTGATGCACCGCGGCCATCCCGCCGAAGATGACGTTATCTCCGACGTAAATATGACCCGCCAAAGCTACACTATTCGCAAGGGTGACCTTGTTCCCAATTTGGCAATCATGAGCAATGTGTGACCCAATCATAATATAGCAATCGTCGCCTACGCGCGTTATCCCGCCGACCGCCGGTGAGCCAGTATTCACTGTTGTGTGTTCTCGAAATACGCTCCGGTTACCGACGATTAAACGACTTTCTGATGTCGCCGCCAAACCAATCACTTGGGGCGCGCCGCCTAAGACCGCATGAGAATCTAACTCGCAATTCTCACCTAATATTGTGTGGCCTTTGACGATAGCATGCGAGTGTAGCACCGTGCCCGAACCCAATTCTGCGTTTGGGCCGACATAGCAATACGGTCCAATTTGGACGCCCGCCCCTAATTTGGCGCCGTCTTCAACTATTGCTGTCGGGTGTATCAAGTCGCTCATGATTTTTTCCATCTATGCCGAGCGTTAAAGATCAATCAGGCTTCTTTCGTGCCGCCGCGTGTTTTTGAACCCAAGCAATTTCACGCATCCATTGTTTTAACGGCTTTGCCGGGGTTCCGCCCCAAACTTCGCCGTCTGGAACGTTTCGAAATAATCCTGAAGAAGCTGCGAGTCTCACATTTTCACCGACAACAACATGATCGGCAATGCCAACCCGGCCGCCCAATTGGCAATTATCACCAACGCGGACGGATCCTGAAATCCCCCCGAATGCAGCCATCACCACGCCTCGCCCGAAAACCACATTGTGAGCAATCTGGCAAAGGTTATCAATTTTAGTTCGTTCGCCAAGGATTGTGTCATCGAAAACGCCTCTGTCGATACACGTATTTGCACCAATGGTGACACCATCTTGGAGAATCACACGCCCATAATGGGGCGCATCTTCTGCCCCCTCTGGCCCGGCCATGACGCCAAATCCGGTTTCACCAATACTTGCGCCAGCAAGGAGCGTGACCTTATTGCCCAAGAGCGCACAACACACTTTCGCGCCTGCACCAATTCGGCAATCGCGACCAATTTGAACGCCCGGGCCGATGACCGCGTTTGAGCCAATGTAGCTACCCGCGCCAATCACAGCTCCCGGTCCAATAACTGCACCAGGCCCGATAGTCGCACTGGAATCGATATCTGCATCTACCGCGATTGGGCAATCGCCAGACGTTTCTTGATGCCGAATTGAAAACAATGCCCTTGCGACGAGGCTATGGTGGTAGCGCGGGGTCTTGCTCAGGAAGAAGGCCACATTATCGGGAACGTGTTCGCTATTAGCCTCATTCACGATCAATGCTGATAGATTAGTGCTAACATCTGAAACCTTCTTTATGTCTCCATCCAAGAAGGAAATATCGCCACGACGACCATTTGCCGGCGCGGCGATACTGGAAATGTCACTATTGGCAGATCGTTCTGCTGTTAAACCTGTTAGCTCTTCAATGTTCGCAAGCGTCACACCTCCAAGGGGTGCATAGAAACGAGTATCAACAGGCAATGAACTATCTTCCCAGAGTTTACTTCGTCGGCATCCGCTGACGTGACACCGCAATTGTTGGCGTTTTGCTATCAAGCTTTGAAATCACCAGAGCAGAAACATCCACTGTCGGCCCGCTATAAACCACTTGGCTACGCGCGAGCACAATGTCTGCCTTCTTGTCGGCAACAACATCTTTAAGCGCTGGCTCTAACGCCTTGTTGAACTCAATCAATGCTTTGCGCTCGGTCATAGCAAACTCATTCGCCACAATTTTCTGTTTTTGCGCATAGCTACGCGCACTATTCTGGTAGGCCACATATTTTGAAACGAAATCTGTGTCAGCGTTTAACTGTTCCGGAGTCTTATCTTTGCTCTTCGCCTCAAGTGCTCGTGCCTCAGATTCCAACGCCGTACGAGCTGGTTTCAGCTCACCCTGAATTTGGGTCTCAATCGACTTCAATTGAGACTGGATGTGTTTGCCCGCTTTGCTGTCGCGAAGAATTCTTCCTTCATCAATTGTGACAATCGTTTGAGCAGAGGCGGCCGGACCCGCAATCGAGATAGATGCAATAGCTAAAGCGAATGCTACGCCAAGAGATTTGATCAGGGACATTTTAGTCTCCTTTCTACTGGGAGGGTGCTTCTTAGAAGCGGGTTGACGTGGAAAATCTAAATGACTCTGTGCGGTCATAATCTTCACGACGAAGAATTTGAGAGAAGTCGAAACGAATAGGTCCGAACGGTGAGTCCCAGAAGAGACTTACGCCTGCAGAGGCGCGAAGTGATAGCGCCTCCTTAGTGTAGCGTACCGCTGGAAGACCTGTTGATGCATCGTTGAAATAGATCGTTGGGGAAATATCATTGTCATCGAGTGTTCCGAGTGAACCAACATCGAGGAACAACGCGCCTTTGATACCATATTCTTCTGGTAAAACCGCTGGAAGCGAGAGTTCAAACGTTCCTTGATAATACGCATTACCACCCTGAGAGTTGAGACGAACTGTACGCTGCTCACCGGTTGTCGGATTTACAATCGTTTGAATTTCACGTGGACCTAGACCGGCCACATCAAAGCCCCGGAACGTACTGCCACCACGGAAGAAACGATTATTGATCCGTACCCCTTGATCGTCATCAAATGAGAATACATAGCCGCCAGATAATCGCGCACTAGCAACAACGTCTCTCCAAATGCCCCTATAGAAAGAGGCGCTTGTCTCCGTACGGAGATACTTCACGTCACCACCGATACCAGCAAAGTCTTGGCTCAAGCTAAAGTCAAATCCGCCTGTTGGTGAGATTGGATCATTCGTCCGGTTCCAAAAGAAATTATATCCCAAGATGCTGGATATATAAGATCCCTCTGACCGACATATTGTTTCGCGCAAAATGAATGCTGGATCACAACGATCCACGACCAAAGAAGAATCGACTAGACCGTCCACTACCCCTCCTAGAGGACTGATTGCTTGATACTCGTCATCACTTGGATCCGATGTATCGCCTCCAGCTACTTGCACAACAGATGCAGCGAAAGATCCGTCAGGATTTAATAGGAGTGGTACGTTGCTTACACTCACATCATCAGATTGCAGGCGATAACGAAGACCCAATTGCATTGTATTGTTGATCGGGAACCCGAAACGAACACCGGCACCATATGTGTCACTGGTAAAGCCCGTAAACTCCTCAAAATCTTGCTTGGTCGCGAAGATATCCAAACCAGCAGATAGGTTTCGATCGAGGAAGCGCGGTTCTGTAAAGCGCAGATCGACAATTTGCTGACGGCTTGATGTCGAAATTCGCGCAACAACTGATTGCCCACGTCCACGAAGGTTTTGCTGCGACGCGCTCAGATCAAACAAATAGGCATCGACGGAGGAGAAGCCCGCAGAAAATGCCAGCTCACCGGTTGGCTGTTCTTCAACTTCGATATCAACAATCGTGCGATCCGGGCGTTCTCCCGGTGTCTCTACAATTTCGACATCTTTGAAGTAACCAAGAGCTCGCACCCGATTACGCGAACGATCCAGAAGGATACGGTTAAACGCATCTCCCTCAGAAATCGTCAATTCGCGACGGATAACCCGATCAAGCGTTTGTGTGTTCCCAATAATGTTGATGCGCTCAATATAAACGCGCGGACCTTCATCAACAGCAAAGGTCACATCGATTTTGCCCGTCTCCGGGTTAACATCAATTTGGGGACGAATATCAACGAACGCGTAGCCTGCTATACCGGCGGCATAAGTCAACGCATCAATGGTATCTTCAATAAGGTCAGCCCGGAACAGGTCACCATCTTGAATTGGCACGGCGCGTCTAAGGGCGTTCTTATCCAGCTTCTCCAAAGCCGTTTCGACTTTGATATCACCGAAATCGAACTGACGTCCCTCATCAACAGTCATCGTGATGTAGAAGTCTTTTTGATCTGGCGTTAACTCGGCAACTGCTGACGTAACGCGAAAATCGTAGAAGCCGCTATTCTGATAGAACTGACGTAGCAAATCACGGTCGTATTCCAAACGCGATGGATCATAATTGTCGTTGGAGCTGAAGAAGCGCCAGAAGCGTGACTGGCGAGTTACAATTTCACTGCGCAAGCGCGAGTCTGAATATTCACTATTGCCGATGAAGTTGATCGCACGAACGCCTGTCACAGGACCCTCGGTGACCTCAAACACAAGGTCGACACGATTCTGCTCAAGCGGCTTATACTGTGGCTCAACCTTCGCGGCGAACCGTCCTGATTGGCGGTAAAGCTCAAGAATACGTTGAACATCAGACTGAACGCGGGCTGCGGTGAAAATTCCGCGCGGTTCCGCCTGAATTTCTTCACGTAGCTTGTCATCATCAAGCGCACTATTTCCTTCGAAAATCACTCGATTGATGATTGGGTTCTCAACAACGCGAATAACGAGATCGTCGCCGCTTCGATCTATTGTCACATCCGCGAACAAATTCGTTGCGAACAATGTCTTTAGGGACAAGTCGATTCGGCTAGCATCAAACTGGTCGCCCGGTTCAACGAGCAAATATGACTGCACTGTGCGTGCCTCAATGCGCTGGTTGCCTTCGACCTGAATAGCGCGAATTACACCGCCATACCGGTCATCTTGTTGGGCCTCTGCCATAGTCCCACTGCCGGGAATCCCGGTAAAGGCAAACGCACTGGTTGCCATCAAAGTGGCTGCAAGAATCTTACGCATCTTAAATCTCACTGAACTACCTTATCTGACCCATCATTAACCACCGACGGCCCTGAAAACACCCGTTTCAAGAATATCACCCCAAGTGATAACGACTACCATTCCTAACAACAGGATTACGCCAAAAGTCAGGCTAGCTTCCTGTACCTTTTCGGGCAACTCCCGACCTGTAATCAACTCAAATATACTGAATACTATATGGCCACCATCCAAAATTGGCAGCGGCAATAGATTGAAAAAACCTATCCCGACAGAAATCGCGGCACAAATACTAACCAGCATCCAGAACATTTGTTCAATCTTCTGAAGAGTGGTCGCTTCATCTTGCGCCCAAACCTGATTAACCGCGCGCCGAGAAATGTCACCAATGCTAACCGGGCCCGACATTGTGTGAATCGACATTCGTCCTGTCGCTATGCGGTCCAGCATGGTCACAGTGCGAGTTATAGCTGCCCATGTCTCAACCGCGCCCTGCCCAACCGCTTCTATCGGGTTGTAATGGATACGCTCTATTCCCTCAACGCGGCCCATTAAGATTCCAATTGTGCTCTGAGCCGTCTCTTGTCCAAAGTCATTCTCACGAACGATTTCCTTAGGCACGACAGTTAAAGGCACCGGAGCGCTATCTCGCTCCACAATGAAATCTAGCGGGGTGTTGGGATTTAGCATGATCGCAATGCTAATTGCTTGTGCGTTGGGAATTTCTTTTCCATTGATCGCAACAATAACATCACCCGGCTCAAATCCGGCCGCTGCGGCTGGGAGCCCCTCTTGAGTCTCCACGACAACAGTTTTGTACTCAGCGCGCCCATGCACGCCAAAAACGAGTGCAAAAATCCCAATTGCCAGAATGAAATTCGCGATCGGTCCAGCTAAGCTAACTCCAATTCTTTTGAGTGGAGACAACTCCTTATAAGCTTTCCCTATCGGTCCTTGCTCCACGACGCCAATATCTGCCGCCGTTTGCGCCTCACCTACAAATTTCACGAATCCGCCAAGTGGCATCCAATTCACCCGCCACCGAGTTCCGTGTTTGTCAGTACGCTCAAAAACCGAACGGCCAAATCCTATTGAAAACGATTCAACAGCCGCGCCGAACAATCGACCGACAACATAGTGCCCATATTCGTGAACAACGACCACAATCCCCATCATAAAGACGAGGCAAACGATAAAGAGTGGTCCTTGGCTCAATAATTGACCCACTATGTTCTCTCCTTATGAACCGGCTATTCGGCTCCAACAATATTGCTCACCTGATCACGACTGTAACGATCAAAGAATGCAATTTCTTCAAGTGTCTCACAGGTCATAGCCGCCATATTGCCTGACAGGAACCGACTCAACACTTTTTCTACAATTGAGCTTATGTCGAGAAACCCGCATTGGCCTGCTATAAAAGCAGAAACGGCTGATTCATTAGCACAATTTAATACCGTCGTAGCACCCCGACCGCCTCTTAATGCTTCCCGCGCAAGTTCAATGGCCGGGAATCGATCCGCATCCACTTCTGAGAAGTCTAGCGCGCCTATCTCTGCCAGATTGAGAGACGGAACTGATGTCGCCACCCGCTCTGGCCACGCCAAAGCATACGCTATAGGGGTTTTCATGTCTGGTACGCCCAGCTGGGCGATGACAGACCCATCTTCAAATTGCGCCATTCCATGCACAATCGACTGTGGGTGCACCAAAACATCAATCTTGTGCTCTGGCGTATCAAACAATATCGATGCCTCGATAAACTCGAGCGCCTTGTTCATCAACGTGGCCGAATCAATTGAATTCTTGATTCCCATCGACCAATTCGGATGCGCTGCGGCCTGCGCCGGCGTTGCAATGCGCATTTCTTCTAAAGTCGACGTTCTAAAAGGACCACCTGAGGCGGTAATAACCAGTTTAGACAATAGCTTCCCATCGCCGAGACATTGGAAGATCGCACTATGCTCAGAATCTACCGGAAGAACCGTGACACCTTTTCGTTTCGCCTCAGCCAGCACCAGATCACCGCCACAAACAACGCTCTCCTTATTGGCTATGGCGACGTCATTTCCTGCTTGAACAGCTGCCAGCGTAGACCGCAGCCCGGCTACACCCACTATAGCAGCGAGCACCTTGTCACATGGCCGAGCCGCCGCTTCTGCAATGGCGTTCTCCCCGGCTGAGACTTCAATATCTGATCCCGAGAGTAGCGCTTTAAGTTCACCATATTTGGATTCATCAGCGACAACAGCGATTTCGGGCTCAAACTCTTTTGCTTGAGCTGCAAGCGCGCCAACGTCTTGACCGGCACATAAGGCAACCAATTCAAACTGCTCAGTTTCTCGGTTTGAGTGCCTGATAACATCAAGAGCCGAGCATCCAATGGATCCCGTGGATCCCATTATCGATACGCGCTTAATCACGCTCAGGCCCCGACACCGAGGAAGTATGACAGTGTTGGATTGGCGTAGAACAACACAACGGCAAACAGACACGCAGCGCCCAAGCCATCAACCCGGTCAAGCACGCCGCCATGTCCTGGCAAAAGCGCACTAGAATCTTTCACCTTGAACCGCCGCTTCAGGCCGCTTTCAAAAAGATCACCTACCTGCGCGACAACGGATACTGCGCCGCCGAATATCGCCCAGACTATCATTGCCTGATGCTCCAACATTGAAACCAATATTCCGCAAATAACACAGGCCACGAATGCACCAATAGCACCAGACCATGTTTTATTTGGGCTCTCACTCGGCAGTAGACGCGGACCGCCTAGGCTGCGCCCGGTAAAGTATGCAGAGGCATCAGACGCCCATACGAAACACATAACGTACAGTGCCAGCTCGCGGCCATCCCAAGCGCCATCCCGCAACAGCAGCAAGCTGCCAGATAAGGCAAAAACGTACAAAACGCCGAACCCGGCGACAGACCGCGCACGCAGCCCGCCTTTACGAATAACAAAATTGAGGGTCACGCCCGCCGCTAGTATAGCCGGAGACAGCCACACTGGCTCCAAGAGCAGCGAAAGGCACGCTAGAACGGCAGGAACGCCTACCAACCATGATGAGCCCACGCCCCCCATTTTCGCCCATTCCCACGCCATAAGTGCGGCAAGAATGGCGCAAAAAATCGCAAGCAGCCATCCTCCATACCACACGCTCACAAACGCAATCGGTATAAGAACCACAGCTGACGCCACACGGAGGCCGAGTTCTGAAAACTGACTATTTTCGGGTGTCCAATCGCCCATCAGGCACCACCTGACGTAACATCGCCAAAACGACGTTCCCGGAGCCGAAACTGCTCCATCGCTGCACCTAGATGTGATGCGTCAAAATCTGGCCAAAACACATCCATAAAGATCATCTCAGAGTAAGCTAATTGCCACAGCAGAAAATTACTGATTCTACATTCACCACTCGTTCGTATCAAAAGATCGGGATCAGGATAACCAAAAGTGTCCATATGTTCAGAAATAGACGTCTCGGTTATGTCTTTCGGCGACATTTCACCTGCTTCCACCTTCGATGCGATGTCTTGGACTGCACGCACAATTTCTTCCCGCCCGCCATAATTGAACGCGATACAAAGATGAAATTTAGTGTTGTCACGAGTCAGCGTTTCAGCAGACTCAATAAGTTTCAATATGTCTGCTGGCAGCCCTTCCCGGCGTCCAGCGACCTTAATGCACACACCCTCCTTGTGAAGGCGGTTCATATCTCGCTTTACAAATGTCTTTAGCAATCCAAAAAGGGCTGAAACCTCGTCAGCAGGGCGACGCCAATTTTCTGTGGAGAATGAAAAGAGAGTCATATGCGTGATGCCAAATTGGCCAGCGCATTCGACCACGCGGCGCAATGCTTCGACGCCCCGCTCATGCCCGACTGCGCGGGGTAGCCCGCGCGCCTTGGCCCACCGGCCGTTTCCGTCCATTATTATGGCCACATGGCACGCTTCAGACGAAGTAACCGCCCCGGCGTCATGCGAAGATAAGGGGGACGGATTCCGCATCAGACCTGCATGATCTCCGCTTCTTTGCTCTTCAGCGCATCATCAATTTTTGAGACAAAAACATCCGTAAGCTTCTGAACCTCATCGGAGAGCGAACGATGCTTGTCTTCGCTAATGTCGCCGTCTTTTTCCATTTTTTTGAGGCTATCCATCCCATCACGACGGATGTTACGGATCGCCACACGGGCGGCCTCAGCGTATTTTCCTGCCACTTTGGTAAGCTCAACCCGGCGCTCTTCATTCAAAGGAGGAATGGGAAGGCGCAAATTTTGGCCGTCCATAACAGGATTCAACCCAAGACCTGATTCGCGAATGGCGCGATCAACTGCGTTCACCAATGTCTGGTCCCAAACATTCACGGACAACATACGCGTGTCTGAAACAGTCACCGATGCAACCTGCGCGAGCGGTGTTTTTGCGCCATATGCAGGCACGTGGATAGAATCGAGCAGGTTAACAGACGCTCTCCCGGTACGCAGACCACTGAATTCTGTGGCCAATGACGAAAGTGAGCCTTCCATGCGGCGATCTAGGTCTGATTTCTCATAGCTCATGGTTTTGAGTTTCCTTCATTGGATATAATGGTCGACGTTCCTTTACCATGCAGTACATTAAGCAAAGCGCCTTCATCTTTAAGCGAAAATATCACAATCGGAATGCTATTGTCTCGCATCAAGGCAATCGCAGACTGATCCATCACTTTCAGATTCTTTACCATCACTTCCTGGTAATCGACCTGCTCGTAGCGTTCAGCATTTGCGTCCACCTTAGGATCGGCGGTGTACACGCCATTCACCTGAGTGCCCTTGAGCAACGCATCACACTCCATTTCAATCGCACGCAGCGCGGCGCCTGTATCCGTGGTGAAGAACGGGTTACCGATACCAGCTGCAAAGATCACAACTCGACCTTTTTCCATGTGGCGCTGTGCCCGGCGGCGAATGTAGGGCTCACAAATCTGATCCATAGAGATCGCTGACTGTACTCGCGTGGGAACACCAAGGCTCTCAAGCACGCTCTGCATCGCCAAGGCGTTCATAATGGTCGCGAGCATACCCATACTATCGGCCTGCGCTCGCTCCATCCCCTTGGCGGCCCCAGCGACGCCGCGGAAGATATTACCGCCGCCAATAACCAAGCAAATTTGGGTTCCCGCAGCTTGCGCTTCAGCGATCGACTTCGCAAACTTTTCACACGTAGGAATATCAATACCAAACTGCTGGTCACCCATCAGCGCCTCACCGGAAAGCTTCAACAGCACCCGTTTGTATTTCAACGTCCCGTGCGAATTACCGTCGGTGGACATGGCCCCACTCCTTAAACTGGAAACACACTATGATTCCTAAAAATATCCCGGCTACCTGTATTCGGTAGCCGGGACTTTGAAAACCCGCAATGCGAGGAAAGGCAAGCTCTATCAGCTACCTTTTGTCATAGAAGCAACTTCGTCAGCAAAGTTGTCCTCGGCTTTCTCGATACCGTCACCAAGTTTAAAGTTCACAAAACCGTTCAACGTCATGCCCTGCTCTTTCAAGTAAGCACCAACAGTTTGATCTGGGTTCATGACGAATGGCTGCTCAACCAAAACAACTTCCTTCAG
This sequence comes from Hyphomonas sp., assembly GCA_033851975.1. Lineage (GTDB taxonomy): Bacteria > Pseudomonadota > Alphaproteobacteria > Caulobacterales > Hyphomonadaceae > Hyphomonas. The sequence continues at coordinate 543,911 of JAWSVJ010000003.1, forward strand.
GAACTTGTTGATCCGGCCCTTAATCATGCTTTCGATGATATTCTCTGGCTTGCCGCTTTCACGTGCTTGCTCAGTAAGGAACTTCTTTTCCTTCTCAACGATCTCTGGATCAAGATCATCAGCCGTAGCCGACGCAGGATTGGTCGCAGCAATGTGCATTGCAACCTTGCGTCCGATCTCAACAGCATCGCCTGAGCCGTCGAGTGAAACAAGAACGCCCACTTTGCCCATGCCATCGCTCTCGGCATTGTGGATGTATGATGCAACTCCGCCAGCAGCGGTCAGCTTAGCCACGCGGCGAAGAGAAATATTTTCTCCAATTGTCGCGATCATACGCTTGATCATGTCATCTACCGTGCCTTCACCTTCAGGCGCGGGCGCAGCAGCAAGAGCTTCCAACGTACCATCTGTGTCGAGAGCCGCTTTGGTGATGCCCGCAAGGGCGTTCTGGAACGTTTCATTGCGAGCAACGAAGTCGGTCTCAGCGTTGAGCTCAACGACAGCGCCAACCTTCTGGTCTGCAGAGACAGCGACAGCCACGAGACCGTCTGCCGCTGTGCGACCAGACTTTTTAGCAGCTTTAGACAAGCCTTTAGCACGCAACCATTCTGTTGCTGCTTCTTCGTCGCCCTCAGTTTCGACGAGCGCTCTTTTGGCGTCCATCATGCCGGCGCCGGTCTTTTCACGTAGTGCCTTAACAAGCGCAGCTGTAATCTGTGCCATGGGGTAAATCCCTTCAGTATCTAAGTCAAAAATCAGAAGCGGTTAGGCGCCGCTTGGTTCTTCAGTCGGTTGAGCGTCTGCTGCGGCAACGTCTGCCTCAGTAAGACCCTCGATGTCTTCAAGTGAACCCAAATCCACGCCTAGATCAGCGGAAGATTCAGCCAAACCGTCAAGAACTGCGTCTGCGAATAGGTTACAGTAAAGCGAGATTGCGCGTGCCGCATCATCGTTACCCGCAAAGCCATAGTCAGCGTCTGACGGATCACAATTTGTATCAAGGACAGCAATAACCGGTATACCCAGCTTGCGTGCTTCTTGAACAGCAATCGCTTCTTTGTTCGTATCGATAACGATCATAGCAGCTGGAAGACCGCCCATGTCTGCGATACCACCCAATGCGCGCTGAAGTTTTTCACGACGACGTGAGAGGTCGAGCAATTCTTTCTTGGTGAGGCCTTCGCCGCCACCAGCATCAAACATCGCGTTCAATTCTTTCAACTGCTTGATAGATTTTGAAACAGTTGCCCAGTTTGTGAGCGTTCCGCCCAACCAACGATGGTTCATATAATATTGCGCGCAGCGCTGTGCTGCTTCTGCAACAGGCTCTGACGCCTGACGCTTGGTTCCAACGAACAGAACCCGACCACCTTTTGCCACGGAATCGCGCACGAATACGAGCGCTTGGTGAAGCGCTGGAACGGTCTGCGAAAGATCCATGATATGAATGCCTGAACGCGCGCCATAGATGTATGGCTTCATGCGAGGGTTCCAGCGGTGTGTTTGGTGACCAAAGTGTACGCCTGCTTCAAGCAGTTCGCGCATGGTAAAATCAGGTAGTGCCATCGGTTTTCTCCATCCGGTTGGCCGTCACGGGTGGAACAAATTGCCAATAACTGACCGTCTGCACCGGATGCACCCGTGAACTGGTTTAAAGAACTGCGCGTTATACATATTCTGACGTGATCTTCAAGGTCTACGCGCCACCCAATTTAGGCCGCGCGCATTGGCTCAACGCGCTCCACACCGGCAGCATCTTTTAGCGCCCGCTGCGCTGTCATCCCAATCGTGTAAACATCGGGAAGCTTGAGTATGACTGTTCGCCCATCTTCGAGCGGCATTTCGAGCAATATAGCCCCGCGCTCAGGGTCATTTGAGCCGGACAAATGCTTCACGATACCGGCGATATCCTGAACATCTGCGCCAACAGCCAATCGTATTTTGATCGCCCCGCTTCGCTTGGACAGTCTTGCCTTCTCCAAAGGTACGCATCGCTCGGCGTTTAGCTTGATTTCGTCGCCCATACGCTTAACGCCAACAGTAATCGCGACCGATTTACCCGGCTGCAAAAGATCAAAGTTCTGAGACAGCGTTTCCGGGAACACCATCATCTCGACTTCTCCTGTCGGGTCAGACAGCGTCAAAAACGCAAATTTGCCACCATTTCGGGCCGGTTTATCACTTCTGGCGCGCACGACGCCGATCATCTCGATCGGTTTACCATCTGCGGCCTTGTCGAAAATTTCCATCGCCAACGTGACTCGCTCACGATCAATTCCCTCCAAAACATCATCGAGCGGATGGCCTGAGAAATAAAACCCAATCGAACGGAACTCTTCATCCAATTTGGTTTGGCCATTCCAAGCTTTCACTTTGGGTATCTCAGGGCGCAAGGCTGGTTCCGCCTCACCGAACAAACCACCCTGTCCGCCCTGCCGATCCTCTGCCGCGCTTGCAGCTAGCCGAGCCAACAAAGGCGCGCCTGCTAACGCTCGTGCGCGATTAGGCTCCAACTGGTCGAACGCCCCCGACTTCGCCAAAGACTCGAACGCCTTTTTGTTAACGTGGCGCGGATCCACTTTTTCGGCAAATTCAAAAACATCCGCAAAGGGCTTTGTACTCTCCCGCAACTCCAGCAAATGCTTCATCGCCTCTAGGCCTACGCCTTTAAGTGCGCCGAGCGCATAAACGATCGCTCCGTCCCGCACGTCAAAGTCAGCCGTCGATGAATTCACATCCGGCGCCAGTACCGGAATTTTCAAACGCTTCGCTTCTTGGAAAAACGCCGCCAACTTGTCCGTGTTACCCAAATCCAAGCTCATCGACGCCGCCAAAAACTCAACCGGGAAATGCCGTTTCAAATAACCTGTATGATAGCCAATCAGCGCATAAGCCGCCGCGTGCGATTTGTTGAAACCGTAGCCAGCGAATTTCTCCATCGTATCAAAAATTTCGTTTGCGAGGCGTTCTTCCATCCCCTTGCCTTCCGCGGCGCCTTCAACAAAGCGCTTGCGTTGGGCAATCATTTCCTCGATTTTCTTCTTACCCATCGCGCGGCGAAGCATGTCTGCTTCACCTAGCGAGTATCCAGCAATCTCCTGCGCCATACGCATAACCTGTTCCTGATATACCGGCACGCCATAGGTAGCCTCCAGAACAGGTTTCAAATCGGGATGTTGATACTTAACTGAGCTCGGATCGTCCTTGCCCTGTACATAAACCGGAATATTTTCCATCGGTCCCGGACGGTAGAGCGAGATGATCGCGATAACATCTTCAATATCGTTGGGTCGAACTTTGCGCAGCGTATCGCGCATCCCTGCGCCCTCTAGCTGGAACACACCAAGCGTCTCGCCGCTCGCCATCAGATCATAAGTCGCCTTATCATCAAGGCCCTGCCACTCTGGCCCCACGTCACGCCCGTCGCGCCGGATAAACTTAAGCGCCCGGTCAATAACCGTCAGCGTTTTCAGCCCAAGAAAGTCGAACTTCACCAGCCCGGCCATCTCAGCATATTTCATATTGAATTGCGTCGCAGGAAGATCAGCTCTCGGATCGTTATACAGAGGAACTAACTGATCTAGCGGACGATCACCAATAACCACACCAGCCGCGTGCGTACCGGCATTTCTGTACATACCCTCAAGCTTCAGCGCGATCTCAATCAGCTCGCCCACACGTGGGTCATTCGATATCTCATCATCGAAGCGAGGTTCGTCATCAATCGCTTCTTGTAGCTTTGGTGGGTTGGCAGGATTAAACGGGATCAGCTTCGCGAGCCGGTCCACCTGACCATAAGACATCTGCATCACACGACCCACATCACGCAGCACAGCCTTAGCCTGCAACGTCCCGAACGTAATAATCATCGCCACGCTATCGGCGCCATATTTATCTCGCACATATCGGATGACTTCGCTGCGCCGCTCCTGACAGAAGTCGATATCAAAGTCAGGCATGGACACACGTTCCGGATTCAAGAACCGCTCGAACAGTAGATCAAACCGCAAAGGGTCAAGATCGGTAATCAGCAGGACCCACGCCACCAATGACCCCGCACCAGAACCACGGCCCGGCCCTACTGGAATGTCGTTATCCTTAGCCCATTTGATAAAGTCAGAAACGATAAGGAAGTAACCGGGAAACCCCATGCGCTCAATGATTGTCAGCTCATAATCTAGCCGTTCAAAATAAACATTACGCTCCGCATACAACTTATCAGCCGCGGCGAGCCGTCCTTCCAACCCCTCAGTAGCCTGTTTACGCAACTCTTCCGGCTCTGACCTTCCACCTTTACTAAAATTTGGAAGAATAGGATCGCGCACTTCAGCGCAAACACCACAACGCTGCGCAATTTCCACCGTGCGCTCTATCGCCTCCGGTAAGTCACTAAACAGCTCGACCATTTCGGACGCCATTTTCAAATACTGCGATGGCTCCACCCGCCTGCGATCTTCTTGACCCAAATACTGACCGTTCGCGATACACATCATCGCGTCATGCGCGCCATTGTCGCTCGATTTCATAAATCGCGCATCATGCGTGGCTACGACTGGCAGTTCCAATTTGTAGGCCAGTTCAAGCAACCCGGCTTCGGTCTCTATTTCCGCTTGGGTTCCGTGCCGTGTTACCTCAACATAACAGCGGCCCGGATAAGCGCTCGACAATGCCTGCAATTCGTTTTGCGCGTCCTCCATCTTACCTTTGCGAACAAAGCGCGCGGCTAGTCCCTCAGAACCGCCCGCCAGCAAGATCAGTCCTTCAGTCTCAGACAGCAACAAATCGCGATGTAGCTTGGGCACCCCGTCCGCCGCATCTAGATAAGCGCGAGATGACAAAACCATCAGGCGCGAATAACCCGCATCATTCTGCGCATAAAGCGACACGCGCGTAGGTTCAGATTTTGGAGTTCCATCAGTAATATCAAAACAACACGCCATGATCGGCTGCACGCCAGCGTCTTTAAGGCCCAGCGACAATTCCAAAGCGCCATACATATTGTTGCGGTCAGTCACCGCTATGGCAGGCATCTGCTGCCCCTGACACCACCCTGTCAGTTTCTTAGGCGTGATCATGCTCTCGAGCAGCGAATAGCTGGAGCGAACGGCCAAATGCACAAATTGTGGAGTCGTCATCACAGTCGTCCTTAAGGGTTAAAGCCAATCTGGCGCAAACAGCGCTCAGAAGCCATTCCCTAGAGGCACCTATTCACAGCTTACTCAGCAACGTGGTCGACGAGCTGACCATCTTTGAGCGTCAAAACCCGGTCCATATGTTTGGTCAGCGCCATATTGTGCGTCGCAACCAGCACCGCAGCGCCCTCTTCTTTCACAAGCCGGATCAGAGCGCCAAACACACGTTCAGTCGTTGCTGGGTCTAGATTGCCGGTCGGCTCATCAGCGATAATCAGGCGCGGATCATTCGCGAGCGCGCGCGCAATCGCTACGCGCTGTTGTTCACCACCTGACATCGTGCCCGGTTGATGATGGCCACGCTCTTTAAGGCCCATATCTTCCAACAAAGCCTGCGCTTTCTCACGCGCGACCGCTTTAGACTGCCCGCCAATCATCAAGGGCATCGCAATATTGTCGAGCGCGGTGAACTCGGCCAGCAAATGGTGGAACTGATAGACAAACCCAATCTTGTGGCGGCGCAACGCTGTGCGGCCCGCATCGTCCAGCGCGAGGCAGTCCTCACCCTCCAGCAAGACACACCCACTCTCTGGGCGCTCCAACAATCCCGCTGTATGTAGCAAAGTCGATTTGCCCGATCCAGACGGCCCGATCAATCCGACCAGCTCCCCCTGCTTCAGGTTCAGGTTGGCCTTTTCCAGCACTTGCAATGCGCCAGCCCCGGTCGTGTACGTCCGGTCAATATCAACAAGTTCAAGAACGTTGACCATTACTCGAACCTCAACGCTGCAACAGGATCTTGGCGCGCGGCCCACCACGCTGGCGGAATGGAAACACCAGCAGACATAATCAGCGCGTAAGCAACGGTGGAGATCACTTCCCCCCAATCCAAAATCGCAGGGAGCCCCTCAACGCCATAAGTCTCAGCATCAAAAATGTCGCCATCAACAAACAGGTTCAAAAACCCTTCGACCGCGCCAATGTTCAACACAACCAGCACCCCAAAAATCATCCCCAACACCGCGCCAAGCGTTCCAAGTGTCGTACCGACCATAAGGAACACACGCATCACGCCGCCACGCCCCAAACCAATGGTGCGCAAAATGGCAATGTCGCGTGTCTTGTTCTTCACCAGCATCACAACACCAACGATGATGTTGAGCGTGGTAATCACCAGCAGCACCATAACCAGCATCCGCACCATTGTGCGCTCCACCTGCAGCGCGTTCAAATATCCGGCCCGCTGAGCTTTCCAGTCATACATATAGATGGCATTGCCGGTCGCTTCTGAAATTGCGGCCATGGCCTCATCGGTTTTGTCCGGATCGTCCAACCGAATATCCAACATGCTGTAAGCGTCTTTTGACTGGAACAATATTTGCGCCTGCTCCATCGGCATAAAGATGTAGAGTAAATCTAGATCAACGCTCCCCGTCGAGAACGTATCACCCATAACGTAAGATTTCGAACGCGGCGTGCCGCCCATCGGACCAGAGTTCACACTCGCCGTGGTTATCTCGACCTTGTCACCCGGTCGAAGGCCTAGGCCATTCGTACCAGACGCCAAGAACTTACCCATCATGATAACGTTGCCGCCATTACGCCCGGCGCCGAATCCAGCATCAAGCGCTGCTTGTCCGCCATCATCCAGAAACGGCATCGTCTCCAAATCTTCCAATCGCAATGCGCGTACCGCTGCGCCAGTTTTCCGACCATTGGCTGAAACAAGAACATATTGCTCAATGTATGGCGCGACACTTGAGATGCCTTCTATCGGCGCGATAATATCCACCAGCGCCTCAGACTCTTCTTCCGTGTAAGAGCTAACAGCGGCATAAACGTGCGGCTGGCCACCAAGCAATGCATCAACCAATGTCGCGCGAAACCCGCTCATAATCGACATGGTGATGATTAGGGCAGCAACCGCCAGAAAAATGCCGACAAACGATATTACAGAAATCAAGCTCGCGCCGCCATGCTCACGCTTTGCCCGCAAATAACGCCAAGCAAGCGTGCGTTCTAGTTTACCGAACGGTGCAGCGGCGTCAGACATTAGCTCTCCGTCAGTTTCGCGACGATAGCATCTAGAGCAACGTCCTGCTTCTCACCGGTACGGCGATTCTTAAGCTCAACATTGCCTTCCTTCAACCCGCGCGGCCCGACAGTGATCTGCCACGGCACACCGATCAGCTCCATGCGTGCAAACTTTGCTCCCGCACGGTCGTCAGTATCATCGTGCAGCACGTCTTTACCCGCGCGAATAAACTCTGCTTCCAAACGTTCGCTAGCTTGTGTGCAGGCCTCATCATTATTGCGCATGTTTACAATACCGATTTCAAACGGTGCGACGGCGTCAGGCCAAATAATTCCGTTCTCATCATGGTTGGCTTCAATGATCCCGCCAACCAGACGAGACACCCCGATACCATAGCTACCCATATGCACGGGAACCACTTGGCCATCAGGCCCCTGCACGACGGCATTCATCGGGTCAGAGTATTTCGTTCCGAAGTAAAAGATGTGCCCAACCTCAATACCACGCGCCGCCACTTGGCGATCCTCGGGCAGTGTAGCAAAGGCGGCCTCATCGTGCATCTCATCAGTCGCAGTGTAGTATTGTGTCCGCTTCTCGACTTCACCAGACAGGTCAGATGAGAAATCAAGATCAAGTCCCGGAGGAGCCATATCGAGCAGCGTCTTGTCGCAATACACAGCGCTCTCGCCTGTATCAGCAAGAATAATGAACTCATGGCTTAAGTCGCCGCCAATAGGTCCGGTGTCAGCCTTCATTGGAACTGCTGTAAGCCCAAGGCGGGAGAACGCGTTCAGGTAAGCGCAGAACATCTTATAATATGACTTACGCGCAGCTTCTTCATTCAGGTCGAACGAGTAGCCGTCCTTCATCAGGAATTCACGCCCGCGCATCACGCCGAAACGTGGACGAATTTCATCACGAAACTTCCACTGCTGATGATACAAATTCAGCGGCAACTGTTTGTAGCTTTTGACGTAAGAGCGGAACACATCAGTCACCAGCTCTTCATTGGTCGGCCCAAACAGCATATCCCGATCATGCCGGTCAGTAATCCGCAGCATCTCTTTGCCATAGGCTTCGTAGCGACCACTCTCGCGCCACAAATCAGCCTGTTGCAGTGTCGGCATAAGCATTTCAATCGCGCCAGCGCGGTTCATTTCCTCGCGCACGATCTGCTCAATTTTCCGCAAAACCATCAGGCCCAGCGGCAACCAAGTATAAATGCCCGCCCCATTTTGGCGAACCATTCCCGAACGCAGCATAAGCTGGTGGGAGGCGATAGACGCTTCAGCCGGAGCTTCCTTAGAAACTGGCAGGAAAAATTGAGACAGACGCATAATGGCTCCGCAATCTAGACATCAAAAACTGGTAATATTATTTTTAGTTACTGCGCAAGCAATTGTGGAATGGTCAAGCCAACAATAACCGTGAGCACTCCGGCGCCAACCGAAGCCCAAAGCGCCTTTTTCAGCAATTGTGGGTTTGCGGGCGCGCCGGCCTCTGTTCCCGGTGTGGTGTCACCCTCTTCCAATTGGCTACGCACGCCAAAAGGCAGCGCAATGAAAAAGCACAGCCACCACGTGATAACAAAGACAACAATACCGCCCGCAATTCCCATTAGTGGTCGCCTTTAGGTGTTTCCATCAACTCAACCAAAACGCCGTTTGAATTCTTTGGATGAACAAAGATAATCATCGTACCATGCGCGCCAATGCGTGGCTTGCCTAGTACAGTCGCACCGCGCTTGCCCATTTCCTCGACCGCTTCGTTGATATCATCAACTTCAAAACAGACATGATGCTGCCCGCCCTTAGGGTTCTTTTGAATGAAGTTATGGATCGGCGATTCTTCGTTAAGCGGCTCGATCAGCTCAATTTGGCTATTCGGCAAATTCACGAAACACACCTTCACACCCTGCTCAGGCATATCGAACGGCGTCGTAATATCTGTTGCGCCATAGATAGTGCGATACGTTTCGCACGCGTCTTCCAGATTAGGCACGGCTACGCCCACATGGTTCAATGGCCCAATTTTAAACTCACTCATCGTATCAACTCCTCAATACTGTCACATCAATCATGGGCCTGCGCCCAAACACTTTTTCGGAAGCTTTGCGAATCGAACGCCCGACAACCCGCTCTACGGAATCATCGTCCATGCGATCCTTACGCTTCATCTTGTAAACTGCTGCCTCAGCGGCCTCATCCAGCGCATCAAGGCTCTCATCAGCCAAGCGGCCGTCTTCTTCAGAGAACCCTCGCGCAACGATCACAGGGCCGTCCTCGACCTCGCCGGCATTATTGATTGAGACACTGGCAAAGATAATCCCGGAGGCTCCCAAACGAATGCGCTCTTCCAGCCCTTGTGAGCCTTCTGGAACCAACCGTCCGCCATCCTTGTAAAGCCGCCCTGTGGGGATGAGATCAATAATCTCAGCTTTACCGGGCGCCAGCCTTATCAGGCTACCATTTCGCGGTGTAATCGCATGCTTCACCCCAAGGGATTTGGCATATGATGCATGCTCCATAATGTGGCGACGTTCACCGTGCACGGGAACAGAAATCTCTGGGCGCACCCATTCATACATGCGTTTCAGCTCACCCCGGCACGGGTGCCCTGACACATGGATAGGCTCATCCACCATGCGCGGCGTAATGATACGAATACCCTGGTCGGCCAACTGGTTTTGAAGCGCATAAATACCCTTCTCATTTCCCGGAATAACCCGTGAAGAATAGATCACCGTATCTCCAGGCACTAACTGCACATGGCGATGGTCACCGCGCGCCATACGCGACAATGCTGCCCGGGGCTCGCCCTGACTACCGGTACACAGGTACAAAATATTCTCAGCCGGAAGCGACTTCGCATCAGACTCATCCACAAATTCGGTGTTCGCTGGCAGAATACCCGTCGCTTTCGCGGCGGTCGTATTTTTATGCATGCTTCGCCCAACGAGGCACACACTGCGTCCCGCCAGCTCTGCGGCATCAATGATCGATTTAACCCGCGCTATGTTAGACGCGAACGTCGTCACAGCGACTGCTTGCTTTTGCTCTTTGATTAGTCGCGCAAGCCCATCAAAAACGGTAGCTTCCGATCCGGCTTCGCCTTCTTCGAACACATTGGTGGAATCACACACCATTGCCAGAACACCCTCATCGCCAATCGCGGTTAGGCCTTTGATATCTGTCGGCTCGCCAATCTGGGGTTCGGGATCAATCTTCCAGTCGCCGGTGTGAAGGATTAGTCCCAGCGGTGTGCGTATCGCCAAAGCATTCGGCTCAGGAATAGAGTGGGTCAACGTCACATACTGCACGTTAAATACCCCAGCCTGCACGGTTGCGCCCAGCGGCACCACTTTCAGCACGCCAGTATCAACGCCCTGCTCATCCATCTTCGCGCGCACAAGCTCAGCCGTGAACGCCGTCGCATAGATCGGCGCATTAGTCTGCAATCGCGGATACAACAACCCAACAGCGCCAATATGATCTTCATGCGCGTGTGTTAGGAAAACCGCCTCAATCTTCTCTCCAATGAGATAATCTGGATCAGCGCAAATTATGTCGATCCCCGGTGTATCATCACCGCCAAAAGTCACGCCGATATCAGCGAGAATCCAGCGCCGATCATTCTCCGGGCCATACCCAAACGCGTTGAGGTTCATCCCAATCTCGTTACACCCGCCTAGTGGCAGAAATACGAGTTCATCGGTTCCCTTAGAAGAAGCCATCATCACGCCTTACGGTTCAATCGATACATTTCTAACAAGCCCCGAATGACCAAATCTTGGTCGAAAAAGTCAATCGTTTCACTTGCACCCTCAAATAGAGACGCGACTCCACCCGTGGCCACTACTTTCATGGGTTTTCCGTACTCGGTTTTAATCCGACGCACCAGCCCATCAATCAATTCGATATAGCCCCAGAATATACCCGACTGCATAGCTGAAACTGTGTCTTGCCCTATCACCAGATCCGGCTTTTTGATTGCAATGCGTGGAAGCTGCGCTGCTGCATCATGCAAAGCTCGCATGGACAGGTTGATCCCGGGCGCAATAATGCCACCTTCAAATCCACCATCCTCGGCAACAATGTCAAACGTCGTCGCTGTTCCGCTATCGATAACGATCAGATTTCCCGGATAAGCAACGTGTGCGCCCAACGCACTAATTATCCGGTCTGCACCCACCTGTTCAGGGCGGCGGATGCGTACATCAACGCCCGATTTGAGTGACTTATCTCCCACCACCATCGGATCTATGTTGAAATAACGCCGTGCAAGATTACGGAAATGGAACTGTGCTTGCGGTACAACAGATGAAATAATGCAGCCCTCAATCTCATTAAGGTCCACGCCATCCAAATCAGCCAACCGCATCAGCCACGATGCGTAGTCATCGGCTGTCTTGCGAGGATCAGTAGCAGACCGCCACTGATTGACCCATTTATCACCGTCATGAACACCAAAAACTGTGTTCGTATTACCCACATCAATCGCCAGCAGCATTGGCTCATACACTCCCAATCAAATTGACGTCGCCCGCACGTACAAGGGTTTCCGTCCCATCTTTGAGGGTCAACACGATCGCACCATCGGCGCTCATGTCAGAAAATACACCCTCAACGACTGTATCACCCACTGTTACAGACACCGTATGGCCCAGCCCTTCAGCACGTTCAAGCCAATCTGACCTTACTTGATCGAACCCCTCGCGCGCTTGGTCTAGCCTTTGAGCGAACGCCTGGCGTAACGCGCCCAATACGACGAGCGCATCTACAGCATTGTCACCGCGTAATTCTGCGAGACAAGACGCCTGCTGGCCCGCGGCTTCAGGGGCCACAACCACATTGATCCCAATCCCTGCCGCGACCCAAAACTGGCCATCGTTCTCACCTGTTTCGATCAAAATACCCGATAGCTTGCGGCGTTCATAGCGCACATCATTGGGCCATTTTACTTGAACGGGTTTATTCGGCGCGAGTTGTAAGAACACATCACTCACAGCCAGTGCAATCGCGAACGGCAACCGTGTGGCAATCCCTATCCCGCCGGGCTCTCGAAACAGGGCGGTACAAAACAGATTGCCGATCGGGGAAACCCAATTGCGTTGCAAACGGCCACGCCCAGCAGTTTGACTTTCAGCGACCAGCCAGCAATCACTAAAATGCTCAACGTCGGCCCGGCGTTTGGCTTCCGAATTCGTGCTATCGATGGCCCCTAACTGGAAAATAGGCCAATCGAGGCTCAAAGAGGAAGCCCCAACACAGCCCCATCAGTCAGCCCAGCCAAACGAGAGATGAAGAACATAAAGATGATCCCGGCTAATAGCGCACTGAGCAATACAGTGAGCATTACAGAGCCATCAACAGACTCAAACTTCTCCTGCGGTTCATCGAACCACATAATTTTGATTAGGCGTAGATAATAGAAGCAAGAAATCACCGACGCGAACGCAGCAATTACGACAAGCCAAATGAGGTTCGCATCGACACCAGCAATGAACACTTCCCATTTGCCGAAGAAGCCCCCAAACGGTGGCAGACCCGCAACCGACCAAAGCAATATGGACAGTCCAACAGCAAGCCAAGGACGGGTGCGCACAAGGCCGCCCAGTTCTTCAATACCCTCAACCATTCCACCGCGACGACGCATAGCCAACACACCAGCAAACAAGCCTAGTGATGTTATTGTGTAGATTGTCATGAAGATCAGTAACGGCCCAGCGCCCAACTCTTGGCCCGCAGCAACAGCAATCAACGCATAACCAACATTGGCGATGGATGAATACCCCAATAAGCGCTTCACATTGGTCTGTGTCAGCGCACCAACGGAGCCAACAATCATGGAAAGTGCCGCGATGATCGCAATGATCAACTGCCACTCGTCCATAACATCGCCAAACACTGTGAACATCACATTGGCAAACACTACCATCGTCGCAAACTTCGGCGCAGCGGAGAAGAACACTCCAACCGGCGTTGGCGCGCCTTCATAGACATCCGGAGTCCACACATGCATCGGCGCAGCAGATATTTTGAAGCCGAGACCAACAATCATCATCACCATGCCAAACAGCATACCCATGCTCTTTTCGGCCGCGGCAATGCCGGCAAACTGTGTCGTCTCAGTGAACCCATAAACAAGTGACGCGCCGTAGAGCAACATGCCGGAGGCCAAAGCGCCCAGCACAAAATACTTCAAGCCAGCCTCGGACGAGCGAGCTGAATCACGATGGAATGCCGCCAGCACATAAGATGACAGGCTGAGGATCTCGATGCCCATATACAATGTCATCAGGTCTGCAGCAGACAAAATTACACCCATGCCCAAACAAGCAAAGATCATCAGCAACACATACTCATACCGAATAGTCTGATGACGTCGCAAAAAGCCTTCAGAAATAATCAGCGTCACACCCGCGATCGCGAACGAAACAAACTTGGCAAAATTCACATAAGGATTGGTCCGCGCCAGCCCGTTAAATGCTTCTCCGCCCTCATAGAACACAATAACCGAAGCCGCCGCGCCGAACAAAACCAGTGCACCAAACTTAAATGACACCCCGTTGAAATTGTCCTTCATCAATGCGCCCAGCAAAACGCCGAGCAGCCCGGCACCCGCAAGCCAAAGCTCAGGCCCCAAGGTCAGAATGATAGATGTAAAATCAAGCATCTTTGATCAGGCTCCCGCCATGAGCGACATAATTCGCAATGTCGCGCCTTCTGTAATGTCGAAAATAAGATTCGGTGCCACACCGAAAAGGATGGTCAAGAACGCGAGCGGCGCAATACAGACCCACTCTATTGCATTCATGTCTTTAATATTGTCGAGCTTCGGGTTGGTGATCTCACCAAACACAGTCCGCCGATATAGTGACAGCATATAAACCGCGGAGAAAATCACGCCGAGCGCCGCGCCAGCCGCGGCCCAAGTTGAGGCCTGGAACCCGCCGACCATTGTAAGAATTTCGCCAACAAACCCACTCGTCCCCGGCAGGCCAACATTGGCCATTGTGAACAACATGAAGAATGACGCGTAGATCGGCATACGATTGACCAAGCCGCCATAAGCGGAAATCTCTCGTGTGTGCATCCGGTCATAAACCACACCGACGATGAGGAACAACGCGCCTGAGATCAAACCATGGCTGAGCATTTGAAACACAGCGCCCTGAATACCCGTCTCATTGAATGAGAAGATCCCCAAAGTCACAAAGCCCATATGCGCCACGGACGAATACGCGATCAACTTCTTCATATCGGTTTGGCGCCATGCCACCAGCGACGTGTAAACAATAGCAATCACCGCTAGAGTAAACATCGCCGGCTGGAAAAATAGGCTCGCATCAGGAAACATTGGCAACGAGAAACGCAGGAATCCGTAACCGCCCATTTTCAGCAACACACCGGCCAGAATAACCGAACCCGCCGTCGGTGCCTGAACGTGCGCATCCGGCAGCCATGTGTGGACAGGCCACATTGGCAGTTTCACGGCGAAGGATGCTGCAAACGCCACGAACAGCCATTTCTGGACACCCGGATCGAAGACGAAATGCTCCAGCACTTCAACATCAGCAGTGCCAGCCTGAATGTACATGTACACAACGCCGATCAACAGCAACAGCGACCCAAGCAGCGTGTAGAGAAAGAACTTATAAGACGCATACACACGGTTCACGCCGCCCCAAATGCCCACGATCAGGAACATCGGAATCAGACCTGCCTCGAAGAAAATGTAGAACAAAACCAGATCCAGCGAGACAAACACACCAATCATAAACGTCTCAAGCACGAGAAACGCGACCACATATTCGGTCACCCGCTTATTGATCGAGCCCCAGCTGGCCAAAAGACATATAGGCGTCAAGAACGTCGTCAGCAAAATCAACGGCATGGACAAGCCGTCTACACCGACTTTGTAGCTGATATTACGATACCACGGATAGCTCTCTACCAGTTGATAGCCGCTTTGCGTCGCGTCGAAGTTAAAGAACGCAGCCAAAGATGCGACAAAGGTTGCGCCTGAAATTATTAGGCCAGCCGTTAACGCTGCACGTCCTTCAGACTTGCTCTCGTCAGAAGAGTGTCCACCTGATGTCGCAGCCCGAATGGCCAAAACAATCAGCGCACCGATCAATGGCAGAAACGTGACTGCCGAAAGAATGGGGAAACCACCCATTAGTTTGCTCCTCCAGCCTTGAGCCAAATGATTGCGCCGAATACAAGCGCCGCGCAAATGATCACAAAGGCATAATGATACAGATAACCTGTGTGCATACGTGACAGGCGTTTACTCGCGCCTTGTGTCACTTCCGCAATTCCGTCTGGCCCGATGGCATCAATGACCTTCTTATCCCCGACTGAGAACACATCGCCCAAGAAGGCGAGGCCCTTAATGATCGTCGCGTTATAGATTTCGTCGAAATACCACTTGTTAGAGAACAAGGAGTGCAAAGGCCCTCCACTGTCAGCTAGTCGCTTACCAATGCCGCGATTGAAGAAGTATGTGAACGTAGCAATCAAGAAGCCCCCAATCGTCACCACCAACGGTGCCCACAGCACCCACTCAGGCACATTGTGGCGGTCATGCAGAACATGATTGTCCGGAGCCGAATAAATCGTATTGCCCCAGAACGCAGTCTCGTTATGCCCGATGAATGCTTCGTAGAACGTCAAACCAGCAAACATCGCGCCTAGGCTGAGTAGCCCCAGTGGGATCAACATAACCAGCGGGCTTTCATGCGGAACATGCTCGCCATGATGGCCGTGATCGTCATGGTCATCATGCGCCGGCGCCTCAGCACGTGGTCCGTGGAACGTCATGTAAATCAGACGCCAAGAATAGAAGCTCGTTAGCAACGCTGCCAACAGGCCGAACCAGAACGCAACCTGACCGAATGTGATGTGATGGCTACCTGCTGCAAACGCGCTCTCGATGATCGCATCTTTCGAGAAGAAGCCAGAGAACCCGATCAATGAGTGCGGAATGCCAACGCCGATAATCGCAATCGTCCCGATCATCATGGCCGCATAAGTGAACGGCATAAACCGCGCCAATCCGCCCATATTCCGCATGTCTTGCTCGTGATGCATTCCGTGAATGACGGACCCTGCTCCGAGGAACAAAAGCGCCTTGAAGAATGCGTGCGTGAACAAGTGGAACATCGCCGCTTCATACGCGCCAACGCCAGCCGCAAAGAACATATAGCCGAGCTGTGAACAGGTTGAGTAGGCAATCACGCGCTTAATATCATTCTGCGCCATACCAACCGTCGCGGCATAGATCGCGGTGACCGCACCGACAATCGTCACCATTCCGGCGGCAATCGGTGCGTGCTCATAAATGGGTGAGAGTAGGCAGACAAGATAGACACCAGCCGTAACCATCGTTGCCGCGTGGATAAGCGCAGATACAGGGGTCGGCCCTTCCATCGCATCGGGCAACCAAACGTGCAGGAAGAATTGGGCTGACTTACCCATCGCGCCAATAAATAGCAGCACACCGATCAGCTCTAGCGCATAGACCTGCTGCCCGAGGAAGGTCATCACGACATCCTGCGCGCCCGCCGCCTCAGCAAACGCCAAAGGCACAACGACCGCATTCGACTTAATCGCCTCTAGCACTGGCGCGAATTCAACAGTGCCGAACACGCAGAACACCGCCATGATACCCAGCGCGAGACCAAAATCGCCCACACGGTTGGTTACAAAAGCTTTGATAGACGCGTCGTTCGGCGCCTTCTTCGTGTACCAAAAACCAATCAACAGATAGGACGCCAAGCCAACGCCTTCCCAGCCGAAGAACAACTGGATGAAATTGTCAGCAACAACCAGCATCAACATCGCAAAGGTAAAGAGCGATAGATAAGCGAAGAAACGCGACTTGTGCGGCTCCTCGGTCATGTATCCCCATGAATACAAGTGAACGAGACCAGAAACGCCGGTAACCACTGCCATCATCACGATAGACAGTGTATCAACCCGAATGGCCCAATCGGCTTCAAAAGCGCCGACATCAATCCAGGTCATCAGCTTGATGACGTGAGCGCCATGCTCAGCCACCGCCGCGCCATGCGCGCCAGCGTCAGCCTCGTGCCCACCGATACCGGAGACATACATAAACAATTGGTACAGTGACAACGCACCCGCTGTGAGCACGGTGCCCGTAGTCATCAGCATTACGAGCTTGTCGCCAATAATCTTATGAACAAGCCCCGTCAGGGCAACGACACCTGGCGCGAGAACAATAAAGAGAAGAAGTGAGTCAGGCAGCATATCTGGGCTATCCCTTCATCAGGTCGACATTTTCGACCGCAATATCACCGCGATTGCGGAAGTAAACAACGAGAATGGCGAGCCCGACAGCAGCCTCAGCCGCCGCGACCGTCAGCACAAGCATGGCGAAGATCTGACCCGCAATATCTCCGTTAAACACAGAGAAAGCGACCAGATTGATATTCACTGACAGCAAGATCAATTCGATCGCCATCAAGATAACGATGATGTTCTTACGGTTCACGAAAATGCCCACCACACCAATGGTGAACAATGCCGCTGACACGGCGAGATAATGGGTCAATCCAATATCCATGATCCTAAATCCCCTGCCCTGGTTTCGGGTCTTTCAACTCAATCGCATCCGCCCGGCGACGAGATACCTGCGCTGCGATATTTTGCCGTTTTACATTTGGCTTATGACGAAGTGTCAGCACGATCGCGCCGATCATCGCCACGAGCAGGATTATTCCCGCCAGTTGGAACAACAGCAAATATTCGGTGTACATAACCAGCCCAATGGCCTCAGCGTTCGTTGCCGCCCCCGGCGCTGCATCAAACTTGCTTTGGTCTGGCTCAATCCCAAAAATCGAAACCATTACGATCTCAGCGGCAAAGACGATCCCGACTAACAATCCGAACGGCAGATAGGATAAGAATCCCTGCTTCAGCTCAACAAAATCGACATCCAACATCATCACGACGAACAGGAATAAAACCGCCACCGCGCCGACATAAACGACCACCAGCAGCATCGCCAAAAACTCAGCGCCAATCAGCACCAGCAAACCAGCTGACGTGAAGAACGACAGGATCAACCACAACACCGAATGCACCGGGTTGCGCGACGATATTACGAATAGCGCAGACAAGACCACGATTGTGGCGAGTGTCCAGAAAGCAATCTGTGCCAAAGCCCTCAGAGCCTCTTAAGTTATGGAGCCACGCTCCGGTTCAATTCAATTCGGCGCTATCTATATGGCGCGTCGAGTTCGAGATTTTTCGCGATCAGGCGTTCCCAACGGTCGCCATTCGCGAGCAAGCGGTCTTTGTCATAGAAAAGCTCTTCGCGGCTTTCCGTAGCAAATTCAAAATTCGGCCCTTCGACAATCGCGTCGACAGGGCAAGCCTCCTGACAGAACCCGCAATAAATGCACTTCACCATGTCGATGTCGTAGCGGGTTGTGCGGCGCGCGCCGTCGGCACGTGGTTCGGCCTCAATCGTAATCGCCTGCGCAGGGCAGATCGCTTCACACAGCTTACAAGCGATGCAGCGCTCTTCGCCTGAAGGATAGCGACGCAGCGCGTGCTCGCCTCTAAAGCGTGGGCTCAAAGGGTTTTTCTCAAACGGATAATTCACCGTCGGCTTGCGACGCGCCATTTCCCGAATAGCCAGCCAAGCTGCACCGAGAAAATCAGTCAGAAATGCGCCGCGAATGGTTTGTGCGAGGCTCATAATTGAACTCCCGTATAGACAACAAATCCACCCACGATCACCACTGCGACGAGCGCCGTCGGCAAAAAGACCTTCCAGCCCAAGCGCATCAGCTGATCATACCGGTAACGCGGCACGATGGCCTTCACGAGCGCAAACATAAGGAAGAAACACAATAGCTTAAACATGAACCAGAACAGGCCGGCCATGCTGTTTAGTAATGGGAACTTATCAACAAAGTCCTGCCCCAGCGCGACTGGGCCATGCCAGCCACCTGCAAACAAAAGTGTCAGCATGGCGCACATCAAAACAATGTTCAGATACTCGCCCAGCATGAACAGCAAATACGGCGTTGAGCCATACTCAACCTGATAACCCGCAACCAATTCAGACTCAGCCTCAGGCAGATCGAACGGTGGACGGTTGGTTTCTGCCAAGGCCGAGATAAAGAAAATCACGAACATCGGGAACATAACAAAGATCATCGGGAAATACTGGAGGCTGAACATATGCCAATTCCAGAAACCGCCCTCTTGGTTGTTCACAATATCAGCCAAATTCATTGATCCAGTCAGCAGAATGACCGTCACGATCACCAAGCCAATCGACACCTCATAGGACACCATCTGCGCAGCAGAGCGTAGCGCGCCAAGGAATGGGTATTTAGAGTTAGACGCCCAACCACCCATAATGATGCCGTAGACCCCAAGAGATGAAATTGCGAAGAGATACAAAACTCCTACATTCAGGTCAGCAACAACCCAGCTCGTGCCCGGCTCAGTGCCCGGCGCAACGGGTATCCCGGCCCACGCCACAAATGCCAATGTACACGTCAGTATGGGCGCCATCAGGAACACAACTTTGTTCGCGCCAGCGGGGATCACGATCTCTTTGAGGAGAAACTTCCCGAAATCAGCAAAGGATTGAAGCAATCCAAACGGGCCAACAACATTCGGCCCTTTGCGCATCATGACAGCAGCCCAGACCTTACGATCAAGGAGCAAAAGGAACGCAATGGAGATAAGCAAGACAAGCGCAAACAGGCCAATCTGCCCCAGCACCATCCATACGCCCCATGTTGGACCAAAAGACTCAATAAGGTTGCTCATATCGCCGCCCTACTCCGCTGCCACTTGAGTGTCTAGGCCCGCGGCTAAGGCTGAACATTCAGCCAAAGTCTTCGATGCCCGTGCAATTGGGTTACTCAGGTAGAAATCATCAACGACGCGCGAAAACGCCGCGCCCTCAATCGCTCCACCTGATACCGGCGAATAGGCCAACAAGGCGTCAGCTCCCGCAGCGCCTGGCGCATAGCCTAGACCTGAGAAAACAGTGTTCTCGCCCTCTGTTCCGCGCAATACACCGCGAAGTGCATCGGCAGTATCATAAGGAAGCGTCTTACCCATCACGTCAGAAAGCGCTCTGAAGATCGCCCAACCCTCGCGGGCCTCACCCTTCGGCGCAACTGCCGGCGTCGTCATCTGCACGCGGCCCTCAGTGTTCACAAAAGTCGCTGCCAATTCTGAGTAGGCTGCCGCTGGCAAAATGATGTCCGCGCGCGAAGCGCCTGCATCACCATGTGAGCCGACATAGATAACCGTCGACGCCTTCACACCTGACAAGTCTACTTCATCAGCGCCAAGCAGAACGAGCGTTTCCAACTCAGCTGAAAGCATAGCGCCAGTATCCAGCCCCGCTTCACCCGGCACAAAGCCAACATCGAGTGCGCCAACACGGCCCGCCGCATTGTGCAGCACGCCATATCCGGCCCAGCCTTCAGTAACAGCGCCAACATCCTTGGCCAGCTGCAAAGCCGCCGCAGCGATCTGTGCGCCAGATGCATGACATAGCGCAGCTTCGCCCAGCACAATCATCGGGCGTTTCGCATTCTTCAACACGTCCATAAAGCCAGTTGATGCAATAGACGCCAGCGCCTCAGCGCCGCCGAGATGGTCGTAAGAATATGTAAGATCCGGCGCATCGCCGATCATGCCGACTTTAAGATCAGCCCAAAGCCATGATTTGCGGATACGCGCATTCCAAACCGGTGCTTCAGCACGCGGGTTCACGCCGATCAACAGCAACGCATCAGCCTCCTCAACGCCCATAAGCGTTGGGTTCAACAAATACGCCTCACGTACACCGTCAGCGCCATATGCAGCGCCAGCAGGACGACAATCTGTGTTCTGCACGCCAAGCTCACGCAGCAAGTCCAGCGCAGCCTTAGCTTGCTCAACTTCAATCAGGTCACCCGCAATCGCGCCAATCTTCTCAGCAGGCTTAGACAGCGCCGCCTTCGTGGCTTCAAACGCTTCAGACCAATCGGCCGGGCGCAGCTTTCCGTTCTCACGAATATAGGGGCGATCAAGGCGTTGACGACCAAGGCCATCCCAAACAAAGCGCGCCTTATCGGACAGCCACTCTTCGTTCACCTCTTCATTCATCTCCGGCATGATACGCATCACACCATCGCCTTTGGCATCAATCCGAATAGACGCGCCCATAGCGTCCATCACGTCGATTGATGAGGTCTTGCGCAGCTCCCAAGGGCGCGCATTGAATGCATAAGGCTTAGACGTCAACGCGCCAACAGGGCACAAATCAATCACATTGCCAGACAGCTCTGACGTCAGAGACTTTTCAAGATATGTCGTAATCTCAGCGCTCTCACCGCGCGAAATCATGCCGATCTCTTCCACACCAGCAACTTCTGCCACAAAGCGCACACAGCGGGTACACTGAATGCAGCGCGTCATGATCGTGTTGACCAATGGCCCCATATGCTTGTCGTCAACGGCGCGTTTGGGTTCTTCGTAACGGCTACCGGCCCGGCCATAAGCCATTGCCTGATCCTGCAAATCACATTCGCCGCCCTGATCGCAAATTGGGCAATCTAGCGGGTGGTTGATGAGCAAAAATTCCATCACCCCATTGCGGGCCTTCTCGACATAATCACCCTTGGTGCGCACGTTCGGCGGAGAACCATCTTGATTGGGCCGCATCTCACCAACGGTTTGCGCGCAAGAGGCAATCGGCTTGGGCGCGCCTTCCCACTGCACAAGACACATACGGCAATTGCCCGCCACAGACAGGCGCTCATGATAACAAAAACGAGGAATCTCTGCGCCCGCTTCCTCACACGCCTGCATCAGCGTGTAAGACTTCGGCACTTCAATTTCTTTGCCGTCTACATTGAGTTTGAAAGTATCGTCAGTCATCTCTTACTCCGCCGCCACAACAGCGCCCTGCACCATGGCGCGAGGCAATCTGTATTGGGTGATGCGTTCTTCAATTTCATGACGGAAGTGACGGATGAGGCCCTGAATTGGCCACGCCGCAGCATCACCGAGTGCACAAATTGTGTGCCCTTCAACCTGCTTGGTCACGCTCAGCAGCATGTCGATTTCCTCATGGTGCGCTTCTCCGCGAACCATGCGTTCCATCACACGCCACATCCAGCCCGTACCTTCACGACACGGCGTGCACTGTCCGCAACTCTCATGCTTGTAGAAATACGCCAGTCGCGCAATCGCCTTGATGAGATCGGTGTCTTTATCCATGACGATAATCGCCGCCGTGCCCAGACCAGACTGCAACTCACGCAGCGTGTCAAAATCCATATAGGCATCCATAATCTGATCTGCAGGCACCATCGGAACGGATGAACCGCCCGGTATGACCGCTTTCAAATTCTCCCAGCCACCACGAATACCGCCGCAATGTGTTTCAATCAGCTCACGGAAAGTGACTGACATCTCTTCTTCCACATTGCACGGCTTGTTGACGTGTCCAGAGATCGAGAACACCTTCGTTCCCGTATTATTCGGACGGCCAAACCCTGCGAACCACCCTGCGCCCCGGCGCAAAATTGTCGGCGTCACAGCAATCGACTCAACATTGTTCACTGTCGTCGGGCAACCATACAGGCCCGCATTGGCCGGGAATGGAGGCTTGAGACGTGGCTGACCCTTTTTGCCCTCAAGGCTTTCAAGCAGTGCAGTCTCTTCGCCGCAAATATAGGCGCCAGCACCGTGATGGACGTAGAGGTCAAAATCCCATCCATTCACATTATTCTTACCGATCAGCTTGGCTTCATACGCTTCTTTGATCGCCGCTTCTAAAGCATGGCGCTCATTGATGTATTCGCCGCGCATATAGATGTAGCATTCATGCGCGCGCATCGCCCGGCTCGCGAGCAGGCAGCCCTCGATCAGCAAATGCGGATCATGACGCATAATCTCACGGTCTTTACATGTGCCGGGTTCAGATTCATCGGCGTTCACAACCAAATAATGAGGGCGCTCGCGCACCTCTTTGGGCATAAATGTCCACTTCAATCCGGTCGGGAATCCCGCGCCGCCACGGCCACGCAAACCAGACGCTTTGACCTGATCACAAATCCAATCAGGGCCCTGCGCCAACATCTCACGCGTCAGGTGCCAAGCACCGCGCTTCTTAGCGGCTTCCAGTCCCGGAGAATGCAGTCCCCACAGATTCGTGAAAATACGATCCTTATCCTGAAGCATCTATTCGTCTCCCTTACTGGAGGGCACATCGCCAGCGTCTACACGCTTCGAAAACTCTGTCTCTTCGCCAGACGCCAATTGAACAGCCTGAAGAATCCAGTCTTCACGCTCAATCCGTCCGGGGAATGACAAAGAGTCCTCAATCCAATCAATATTCTCAGGCGTCCATGCTGCGACCTGCGCAAAAGTGAAGATGCCAAGCTCGTTGAGCGCTTCTTCATTCTTTGGACCAACACCTTTGATACGCTTCAAATCATCATGCTCGCCCGGCGCAACTTTAACAGCTTCAGGTCTTTGCCCCGCTGGCTCGCTATCAGATGCCTTTTCGGCTTCTTTCGGCTCGGTCTTCGCCTGAATAAGCGTCGTTTTCACTGGAACAACCACAGGTGCGGCCGTTTCCTCAACAGCGCTCTCTGCCTGTGGTAGATTCGGCAGCTTCGTGATCGCATTACGCGAAGAATCAAACAAACTCGGGTCGCTAAGTGTAGCGCTTCCGCCCTCTGGTGCGCTCGTCACGCGGTCAATTTGCGGCCCAGCCTGAACCTCAGCGCCATTTTGCAGTTTGCCGATAATTGCACCAAACGACTCTGGCGTCAGATCCTCAAAATAATCATCATTGATCTGCACCATTGGCGCATTAGCACACGCGCCTAAGCACTCAACTTCCTCCCAAGACAGCTTGCCATCATCAGGAACGTACATGGCCTCGCCAATTTTTTCTTTGCAAACCGCGCGCAAGCTCTCAGCGCCGCGCAGCTGACACGGCGTCGTGCCGCAAAGCTGCACATGATATTTACCAACCGGCTTCAAGCGGAACATCGTGTAGAACGTCGCCACCTCGTAAACGCGGATGTATGGCATCTCCAACCGATCCGCCACTTCGCGCATCGCAGGTTCAGACAACCAGCCAGCATTATCCTTCTGTGCAAGCCACAGCATAGGAATAACCGCAGACCGCTGACGGTCCGCCGGATACTTATTCCGCCAGAACGTGATGGTCTCTTCGGTTTCCGGCTTAAAGGAGAATGTGTCACCTCCAGCTTCCAGATCAAAGCGGCGTACAGCCATGTCCTAATTCCTTTTCGCGGCCAGAGTGGCCAATACGAAATCCATGACAGATCGCTCGGTTAGTTTAATCACCGGTCAATCTCCCCAAACACAATATCAAGTGAGCCCAAAATCGCAGAAACATCAGCCAGTTGGTGCCCACGAGACATGTGGTCCATTGCCTGCAAATGCGGATACCCCGGCGCGCGCACTTTCGCGCGATATGGCCGGTTAGAGCCATCGCTCACCAGATATACGCCAAACTCACCCTTAGGTGCCTCAATGGCCGTATATGTATCGCCAGCGGGCACATGAAAACCTTCAGTGTAAAGCTTGAAATGCTGGATCAGCGCTTCCATCGAATTCTTCATATCCCCACGGCGTGGCGGTGACGCTTTAGACTTCGCAGGAAGCACAGGCCCCGGCCCTTCGCGGTTCAAAATCTCGATGCACTGCTGCATGATTTTCGTCGACTCGCGCATTTCTTCCATGCGGCAGACATAACGATCATAATTGTCGCCATGTACGCCGACAGGCACTTTAAACTCTAGCTCGTTATAGCATTCATAAGGCTGCGACCGGCGCAAATCCCAAGCAAAACCAGACCCGCGCACCATCACTCCGGAGAAGCCCCAATCAAGAATGGTCTTCTCATCCACAACGCCAATATCAACATTGCGCTGCTTGAATATCCGGTTCTCGGTAATCAGGCCCTCAATTCGGTCCATCGCTGTTGGAAAGTGCTTACACCAATCCTCGATGTCGTCGATCAAAGCTTGCGGCAGATCCTGATGGACACCACCCGGTCGGAAATACGCTGCGTGCATGCGGCTGCCAGACGCGCGCTCATAAAATACACACAGCTTTTCGCGCTCTTCAAAGCCCCAAGTGATGGGGGTCAACGCGCCACAATCCATCGCCTGTGTCGTCACGTTCAGCATGTGGGACATAATCCGCCCCATCTCTGAATAGAGCACGCGGATCAGGCTTGCACGGCGCGGTACTTCAATGCCGGCCAAGCGCTCAATCGCAAGGCACCAGACATGCTCTTGATTCATCGGCGCGCAATAATCCAGCCGATCAAAGTAAGGCATACCTTGCAGATACGTCTTATATTCCAACAGCTTCTCAGTGCCGCGATGCAACAGCCCAATATGGCTATCCACCCGCGTCACAACTTCGCCGTCCAGATCCAAGATCATCCGCAACACGCCATGTGCCGCCGGATGCTGAGGACCAAAGTTCAGCGTAAACTTGCGATCATGCTCATCAGCGATAAATGCAGTGTCAGCCATTATTCGCCCGCCTCATCTGATGTTGCTTTCTCGTCGCCGGGAATATCAGCCTGAATGCCCTCCCACGGCGAAAGGAAATCAAAGTTGCGATACTCTTGGGTCAACTTCACTGGTTCATACACAACACGCTTCTCAAGCGCATCGTAACGCACCTCATAATGCCCAGTCAGCGGGAAATCTTTGCGAAGCGGGAAACCCTCAAAGCCATAATCCGTCAAAATCCGGCGAAGGTCAGGATGGTTGCTAAACTGGATGCCATACATGTCGAAGGCTTCGCGCTCAAACCAGTTCGCAGCGGGCCAAATCTCCACACAGCTTGGCACCGGCGTTTCTTCGTCTGTCGATACGCGCACACGCACCCTGTGGTTCATGCGCATGGATAGCAGATGATAGACAACCTCAAAGCGCTCGGCCTTTTCAGGGTAATCAACACCGCAAATATCAATGAAGGTCTCAAAGCGGCACTGCTGATCGTCGCGCAATACGCGCAGCAGCCCAAGAATGTGCTCGCGCTCAGCCACAAGCACCAGCTCGCCGCGCACGACCTCGGCTGATTTTACAGCGTCGCCGTACCTGCCAAACAGATGCGCGCCCAAATCGCTCAGCGCTTCGCTTTGTTCAATGCTCGTCATCAATCCGATTCCTATCTCTCGAGAGAGCCTTCACGCCGAATTTTCTTCTGAAGCTGCAAGAAGCCATAAACCAGCGCTTCAGCAGTTGGCGGACACCCAGGAATATAAATATCTACAGGCACAATCCGATCACAGCCGCGAACCACTGAATAGCTGTAATGGTAATAGCCACCGCCATTGGCGCAGCTTCCCATCGAAATCACATAACGTGGCTCGGGCATCTGGTCGTAAACTTTGCGCAGCGCTGGGGCCATCTTATTGGTCAGCGTTCCGGCCACGATCATCACATCAGACTGACGCGGGGAACCGCGCGGCGCCATACCAAAGCGCTCCAAGTCATAACGCGGGTTACCCGCATGCATCATCTCTACTGCGCAGCACGCCAGACCAAACGTCATCCACATAAGTGAACCCGTCCGCGCCCACGTAATCAGATCGTCAGCGCCCGCTACGAAATAGCCTTTATCGGCGAGCTCATCTGACAGGCCCGAATAAAACGGATCATTGGCATCGGGCTTAAAGCCACCCTCAACATCAGAGCGAGCACCACCCAGAGCATACGGTTTGAAATCGTCGGCCATTATTCCCACTCCAGTGCGCCGCGGCGCCACTCGTATATGAATCCGATCGTCAACACGCCGAGGAACACAACCATTGACCAAAATCCGAGCAATCCAATTTTCCCAAGGCTAATTGCCCAAGGGAACAAAAACGCGACTTCCAAATCAAAGATAATGAACAAGATTGCGACGAGATAAAAACGCACATCAAACTTCATCCGCGCGTCATCAAACGCATTAAACCCGCACTCATAAGCAGAGTTCTTTTCCGGATCAGGTTTCGACGGCGCGAGCAAAAACGATCCCACCACAAAAAGACATGAAATTACAGCGCCCAAGATGAGGAAAAACACCACGGGAAGATAGTCGAGTGCGAGCCCTTGAACGGCCTCAAAACTCTGGACAGCTTTTTGTTCTATCTCATTCATTCCCTAAGTCTCCAGACCTGTTTGGCGCGGGATAAGACTGTTTTCGCTACAGCGCAATATCCACACAGAAACATAACGCAGAGCCTTAGCCCCATCCGACTTAATTTTCCAGACCGTCTAGGCTGTACTGCGGCGCCGCGTCACGGACAAATTCACACGTAAACACGTACCCGCCAGCCCGTTATCAATGTCCTAATATCGCACACCCTGAGATCACTTCACCAGCTTAACCCAGCGACAAACTTGTAATCATTACGCATCACTCTGAAAATGATACGCAGTCGCACCAATCAAAGGTGCCATCGGGTCTCGCATTAGGTGAATTGGGCACGCCGCCACATAGTCTCGTTGCATGCCGCGACGGGTAAATCGCGCAATCGCGTCCTCAGCTTTCACATAATCCAAAATTCGCTCAGTCACGCCGCCAGCGAGCACAACGCCTCCGCTGGTGCCGTTCGCCATCATCATGTCACCCGCGATGCGCATTAGCGTGTGAGCGCGCAATCGGATCAGATCATCAAACATCTGGTCCCCCTGCTTCGCTCGCTCCTGCATTTCCTGCGGAGTAAGCGCCTCAACGGTCCGCCCATAAATCTCGCAAAACGCTGCATAAACGACATTCAGCCCAACGCCCGCAGCAACCAGCTCAGCCGAGACATAGTCTCGCTCAGGGTCTTTCAACATAACTTGCGATAATTCGATCTCAAGCGGCGTCTCTGGCGCAAACGCCACATGCCCGCCCTCACCAGATACGATGGCCCATTGACGGCCCACACGCATCACAGTCCCAACACCAAGCCCCGTCCCCAATCCTGCCACAAGAATCGGACGATTCTTTACGGCTTTTCCCGGCTTAATCAGCTCCAGTGTAGACATATCCTGCTCTGGAACAGCCCGCGCCATGCCAGCAAAGTCATTCATCAGCGTCACGTCCTCGAAACCGAACTGAGACTTTAATTTCGCAGTAGACACATGCCATTCGCGATTGGTCAGCGTAACCTCATCGCCTTCAACTCGCCCAGCCAACGCAAAGCTTGCCTCAGTAAGCTCAACACCGGTGCGCTCCAAATATTCTGCAAGCGCATCATAGAAAGTGACGAACTTATCGCCCTCCAGCTTCACAAACTGCTCAATCTGGATCTGGCCCTTATAACGATGCCCGATAGCAAAACGCACATTGGTGCCACCAACATCTCCCACCAAAACTTGCCGCTTACTCATCAGTCGTCATTCCCGCCAATAAAATCAAAGTGGCTGGCTCCTATATCTGCGCTCCCGGCAGAAGACCGGAAATGATTAAACATCTCGCGACCAAGCCCCACATTCTCCCGGTTAGGCCGGAACGCCGCCGCCTCACGCGCATCAAACTCAGCAGAGTCGACCTCAATATCAACAATCCCCGTCTCCGCGTTAAACGAGATCATGTCGCCATCGCGCACTCTCGCTAGAGGCCCACCTCGAGATGCCTCTGGGCTAATGTGAATGGCCGAGGGTACCTTCCCGCTCGCGCCAGACATGCGCCCGTCAGTCACCAACGCGACCTTAAATCCGCGATCCTGCAATACGCCCAACACAGGCGTTAAGCTGTGCAGCTCAGGCATTCCGTTCGCCGCTGGCCCCTGAAAGCGCACAACCGCAACAAAGTCGCGCTCCAGCTCTCCGGCCTCAAACGCCACCTTCATCGCCTCTTGCGATTCAAAAACAACAGCAGGCGCTTTGATTACATATTTATCGGGGCTCACCGCCGACACCTTGCTAACCCCGCGCCCAAGTGGACCAGACATAAGACGCAAACCGCCCTCAGCCTGAAACGGGTCGCTCGCCGGGCGCAGAATATCCAAATCGCAACTTTCAGTCGGAGCACCACGCCAAACCACCCGTCCATCGTCCAGCACAGGCTCCACAGCATAGTCAGCCATCCGCCCCGCTACGCCTTCCGCGTCGCCGTGCATCAAACCAGCCCCCAGCAACTCACGCACCAAAAAGCCCATACCCCCGGCCGCATGAAAATGGTTCACATCCGCCGGGCCGTTCGGATAAATCCGCGTGAGCAAAGGCGTCATGGCACTAATGTCCGCAAAGTCCTCCAGTATCACTTGAATGCCCGCCGCAGCCGCCATCGCCGGAATATGCAGCGCATGATTGGTCGATCCACCCGTCGCCATCAAGCCAACGATGCCGTTCACGACCGACCGCTCATCAATTATCACACCGGCCGGGCGATAATCATCTCCCTGCGCAGTAATCCCCGCAGCGAGTTCAACAGCTGCGCGCGTCAACGCCTCACGCAATGGCGTCCCCGGGTTCGTGAACGCAGCACCCGGCAAATGCAGACCCATCATCTCCATCAGCATTTGATTGGAATTCGCCGTCCCATAAAACGTACAAGTCCCCGGCGCATGATAGCTTTCAGATTCCGCACGCAACAACTCACTGCGATCCACTTTGCCCTCGGCAAACAATTGGCGAATTTTCACCTTTTCTGGATTGGGCATACCAGACGGCATCGGCCCCGCCGGTATAAAGACCGACGGCAGCCAGCCAAACCGCAAAGCAGCAATAACTAACCCCGGAATAATCTTATCGCACACGCCCAAATGCAAAGCCGCATCAAACACATCATGGCTCAACCCAATCGCCGATGCCATCGCAATCACATCGCGCGAGAACAGCGACAGCTCCATACCTTCTTGGCCTTGGGTCACCCCGTCACACATCGCGGGCACACCACCCGCAACTTGCGCAACTGCCCCCACATTCCGCGCCGCGTCACGAATAATTTGCGGATAATCCTCAAACGGAGCATGTGCCGACAGCATGTCATTATAAGAAGTGATAATCCCAATATTCGCCCACTTCGCGCCCAGCAATTGGGTCTTGTCAATAATCGCGCACCCGGCGGACGCGTGGGCCACATTGCCCTCCGTCAAACGCTGCCTCGCAAAGTCATCCGGTCGCCTCGCCGCCACCATCTCAAGATAGCTAGCCCGAGACGCTTTCGACCGCTCAATAATGCGCTCAGTTACGGCCTGCAATTTTGGGGAAATACTGGTCATTTATGGCGCCCATATAACGGTTAGTTTTGATCCAATCAGGTCCACAGCATGGCGCACAGGCATCTCAAATTTGTCCGCCGTCAACGCCGCCTCGTAGACCGCCTTCTTTTCATCGCCGAACAATACCAGCACCGCGCAATTAGCCGTAGCCACGGCATCACCTGTCAACGTTAAACGCTCTGTATACGCTCCCGCCACCTCGCACCCCGTAGCATCAATTGCGGTCACGGCTTGGTTAGACGGGTGAGAAAACGCCGTCTCTAGTCCCGACGACCCGGGGAACCAGCTCGCCGTATGGCCATCATTACCCATGCCCAGCATGACAAGGTCAATCGGGTTGCAATGCGGCCCATACGCTGCGGAACGATCCGCCGCTGCCGCATCAGCGCTCTCAGCACTCGTCTTCATTGGTATCAATCCCGCCGCGCCGGCATGTCCCCTCAACAAACGCTCACGCACCAAACGCTCATTGGACGCATCATGCGCCGGCTCAACCCAGCGCTCATCCACTAAGCCGACTGTTACCCGATCCCAACTCAATGGTGTCTTCCGCAAGCGATCAAAAATTGGTCCTGGCGTCGAACCGCCAGACACCATCAAGCTCGCACAACCGCGATCTTCAATGGCAACCTCCAACGCACCCAGCATCAGTTTCACCGCATAATCAGCCGCGGCATCGCGCGTCTCAAACTCGTTAAAAATCGGAACATTGCGCATCAGAAATTCCACCATTCACGGCCATCTCGGTCCATCATCATCGCAGCCGCCAATGGCCCGTCCGCTCCCGCCGGATATGCCTCTGGCGCCGATCCACTCGCCTTCCAACCAGCAATCATCTGATCAACCCAGCTCCATGCCGCTTCAACTTCCTCACGGCGGATAAACAGGGACAAATTCCCCCGAACAACTTCCATCAATAGTCGCTCATAAGCGTCCGGATAGCGAAGGGTAAATGTCTCCGCATACGACAGATTCAGCGGCAGCGAGATAACGCGCAACCCACCCGGCCCCGGCTCTTTAATCTGCACATACAAACGCACGGCTTCATCAGGCTGTAGCCGCACAACAAGTCGATTCACAGAACCCGCCTGCGCACCAAACATGCTATGCGGGGTTGGTTTAAACTGGATCACAATATCTGAATGGCGATGAGCCATGCGCTTACCCGTGCGCAAATAAAATGGCACACCCGCCCAGCGCCAATTATCAATTGTCGCCTTAATCGCCACAAAGGTTTCCGTCTCACTCTCCACATCATCGGAAAGCTCTTCACGATACCCCTTCACAGACACGCCTTTGTGCAGGCCTGCCACATACTGCCCCCGCACGGTGAATTTTCTCACGTCATCCCCAGCAATGGGAACAAGCGCGTTCAACACCTTAATCTTCTCAGTTCGAATATCGTCATCATCCAGACGATTGGGAGGCTCCATCGCCGTCAAACACAATAGCTGCAGTAAATGGTTCTGCACCATATCGCGCAACGAACCAGACCGATCAAAATAGTCCGCTCGCCCCTCGAGACCAAGCTCTTCAGCGACCGTAATTTGCACATGGTCTATATGATTGCGGGACCATAAAGGCTCAAACAATATGTTCGCGAAACGAAGCACCATAAGGTTCTGAACGGTCTCTTTGCCGAGGTAGTGGTCAATCCGAAATATCTGGGTTTCCTCAAAGACGGCCCCGACACCATCATTGATCTCTTGGGCAGATTCAAAGTTCTTCCCGATTGGCTTTTCCAGCACAACCCGCGTGCTCGACCGTACCAGCCCCTGCGTGCCCAGTTTTTCACAAATGCCAACATACAATCGCGGCGACGTCGCAAGATAGAACACGCATGGCCGGGCGTCTTCATCACTCAGCAAGGCGGTCAAACTCGGCCAATCCGCCGCCTCATCCATCGCATCGATACATACATAATGGACAAGCTTTTCAAATCGCATCCACTCTTTCGGGTTCCACCCGTCACCCGTGGCCGCCTGACACGCCTCTTTCGCCTTCGCGCGATACGCTTTGGTGTCGAGGTCAGACCGCGCAGTACCGATAATTTTGCTCGTCTCAGGGATCTGCCCATCCAGCCAGCGATGAAACAAAGCCGGAAGCAATTTCCGGCGGGACAAATCACCCGTTCCACCGAAAATAACAATGTCGAACGGATCGACGGGAACAAACTTCGCCATTTAGTGAACTTTCAATTTCAGCGCCGCTGACGGCACGTATGTCATAGCGCTAAGTTTAGCAACTTTCATGAAAATTTCCAAATTTCTTGCGCATCACAATCGCGAATATCATCTAAAAATACACATCAAATCATAGGTGTACTTAGATTCGGATTTTCGCAAATCTTTGCAAGAACCGATTTTTGCGGTAATTTGCAAAGCCATGCGAAACCGTCGCCCAGATTCGGGCGGGTCGAACCGAGTTCACCGTAGTTTGAGACACATATCATGAGACGAGCACGCACACGATTAGAGGACCTTGCAAAGGCGGCCGGCGTTTCAATCGCCACCGCCTCACGCTCCCTAAACAACAGCCCGGCCGTCAATGAAGAGACCAAGAAACGAATCTGGAAGCTCGCCCGTGAGTTAAACTACAACTTTCGACCGTCTATGCCGGCGCTGATTTCAAGCTCATCCTCCACCATCGCCATCGTCATGCCCCACCCAAAAGGACGACGCGATCAAACCTTCGATCCGTTTCACCAAGAACTCATTGGCGGCATCAGCGAAGCCGCGCGAGACGTCGGTTGCGATGTCCTCATCACGCACATCACACTCAACGACCATAAAGACCTCGCTTCCTTAATGACAGCCAACCGCGCCGACGGCATCATTTTCCTTGGCCAAAGCGCCTATCATGATCATTTCAACAAGCTCGCCGAAACGCAAAATCGCTTCATCGTCTGGGGCGCCGAACTGCCAGACCAAAAATACTGCTCCGTCGGCTCAGACAATGTTCGCGGCGGCCAGCGCGCCACAACCCACCTCATCAACAATGGCAGACGCCGCATCGCCTTCGTCGGCACGACCGAATCTGCTGAGGCCCGCCAGCGCT
Organism: Hyphomonas sp.; assembly: GCA_033851975.1. Taxonomy (GTDB): domain Bacteria; phylum Pseudomonadota; class Alphaproteobacteria; order Caulobacterales; family Hyphomonadaceae; genus Hyphomonas. The sequence goes on from JAWSVJ010000003.1 coordinate 577,391, forward strand.
TCACCGGCTATCTAGCCGCCCATCAAAACGCCGTAGTGGACGTTGACCCAGAACTCATCGTATCGGCCAGTTTCGAAATTGAATCCGCAGAGGCCGCCATCGATAAACTCATCTCCAGCGCCGTAAAATTTGACGGCGTCGTCGCCAGCAGCGACCTCGTCGCCCTCGGCGTCATTCGTAGCCTGTCCCGCGCAAACATCCGCGTGCCGGAGAAAGTCTCAGTCATAGGCTACGACAACATACAACTCGCTGCCTACACTCAGCCCGCGCTGACAACCGTCTCCCAAGATCTCGCCAAAGCTGGCCGCCTCATGGTGTCAAAACTTCTCGCCTCCAGCGACGGCGCATCAATGCGCTCCGAACGCCTACCAACAGACCTAATGGTAAGAGAGAGTTGTAGCCTGAACTGAGATATCTCAAAAAGACTATCCGCCTGGCAGGGGCACCAGGACTTGAACCCGGGACCCTCGGTTTTGGAGACCGATGCTCTACCAACTGAGCTATACCCCTACAGACGAAGCGGTTTAGTGCCCCATATCGCCCATAAGAGCAAGGCTCCGCCGCACAGTTTTCTAGGAATTTGCGGAATCAAAAAGGGGCTGCCCAGATGGA